>NZ_SMDQ01000111.1 GCF_012911975.1 Nodosilinea sp. P-1105
AATCAGCGCTTTGATGAGCTATTCCCAGCAGACACGGTAATGCCTAAGGTGTACTCCCCCAACCCCTAACTACGCCCGCCACCACATCCCAGCGTCGAATCAGGTTAACCGCCTCCACCGCGATCACGGCCACCCCTCAGGCTCAAGGACTAGCTCACCTATCCAGCGACACCGCCAGTGCCCGCCATCCAGCAGGGCCAGAAAGACCTACAGCCCACCCAGCGTAAATAGACCCACAGAAATGATCGCCAGGGCCACCGTAGCTCTGGCCGGTATTGCCACCGTTGCGCTGAGCGAGCGATGGCGAAAGGCAAAAGGCAGTAGAGCTATGCTCGTGCGCAGCAGGAGGAATGGGAGACTTGCCACGCAAGCAATGTAGCCCTCAGAGATGTCGCAACCCATCTGCTTATAGCTATACCAGCAAGCAGCAACGGTTTCGCCAACGGCGGCACAAGCGAGAGCAATGGCAAGCCCTATTTGCCGAAGATGCCATTGAGTTGAGCCATCTGCCCAAGGCGATTGTGAAAAAGGCCAGAGCTGTACTATCTGCCCTCCAGCAAGGAACTCACTACTGGCAGTTGTCGGGCAAGCGGCTAGAGATGATGCGCGATGTAATTAGAATTCCGGTTACTCGACGCTATCGGCTACTGTGCCGTGACGATGGCGATCAGGTGGTGCCCATCAAGGTGATCTCCCATGAGGACTATAATCCTTTAACCAGAAGTCCTAAACGGTTGCTGAGCAGGCTGCTGTCGAGGAAGCCTTAGGTAAAGGAAGACACAAAATCCCATTTTTGGGCATCAGCGATGATTAAAATGCTTTTTTCGCCGTTAGATAATCTGTTCTCCCTCAGGCTCTGTTTCTTCTCGGGGTCTGCCGATCGCCAAAACCCGCATTCTCTCGTTGAACCCAGCGGGGCCATTGATACACAAGGGTTTCAAGGGTTTTCCACAGGACGTTGTTGCGAGCGAATGTCATTAGTTGGCGGTTGGGGTGGACCCCGACGAAAATGGTGGTGTAGAATGCAGGCGTGGTGGGCCTCCTAGAGGCCGACCCTTCCCACTCGCTGGGAAATTAATTGAATGGAAACTAGGCCCTCCAGTAGCTAGATATTGACGAGGGCGGGCTTCCCACTCGCTGGGAAATTAATTGAATGGAAACAAGTCAACGAACTCAAGTTGCCCAAGAATTTTCTCCTTCCCACTCGCTGGGAAATTAATTGAATGGAAACCCTCCTTGGGAGGATTTTTCCTTCACAGTACCCTACTTCCCACTCGCTGGGAAATTAATTGAATGGAAACTTTGGCTTAGAGGGATGCCTTCTATTAGGGGCATCCTTCCCACTCGCTGGGAAATTAATTGAATGGAAACTAGTAGTACTCACCTTCCCGGGGCTCCAAGATACAGCTTCCCACTCGCTGGGAAATTAATTGAATGGAAACGTGAGGTCGTGCTTGTAAAGCAGGAGGACTGCTGCCCTTCCCACTCGCTGGGAAATTAATTGAATGGAAACCCTTCTGGATTTTTTGGATCGAAGAAGATGATGGTTGAAGCTTCCCACTCGCTGGGAAATTAATTGAATGGAAACGGTAAACCAAGGCAGAAGGATAAAGGCAGAAGGATGAAGGGGATATTGCCACGCACTAAAGTGTTCGGTTCTTCTCCCCAGAATTTGTCCGATTTCTGCCTTCTGCCTTCTGCCTTCTTCAGTCCTGGTAACGACTTGCTAACGTCAGGGCGTTTTGATAATGCTTTTTAGCTAAGGCATCTGGGGTGAGAATCTTGGCCAGATGCATAAATCGGTTTACCCAGCGACCAAATTCTTGTAGGGAACGCTCTGGCAGTTTGATGGTGAAATCCACAAACGCCTGATCAGACCCATGGCCTTTTTTAACGACTTGGGTAGGGTGGCGGCGTTCCCCTTCAAGAATGAAAGTGGCAACGGGGTAGAAGAAACGAACGACAACTGGAACCAGGTCGATGTTGCCCAGCCGTTCCTGCTGTTGCTCCTCCTCTTTTCCCAGGTAAAGACCCCACCCTTGCTTCAGAAGCTGATGGGCAGCTTCCAAACTTTGCCGTTGGGCCGGGGTCCCCCGGCCACTAAGATCTAAACCTTGAATGTGTTCACCCAAACGATCGACTCGGGCAACCTCAAAGTGGTGGCTGTGGAGATGCTCGTACAGTAGGTACCAGGCCACATCGGAGTAGATCAGCTGCAACGGGTAAACCTGAATGTACCCAGTCCCCATACTGCCATGGGGATCACGATGGCGCAGCAGTTCAAGCGGTTGGCCCATTGAGATTGCCTGCTCTACCGCGTCCAACTGATGAAAGAGCGTGTGGCGATAGTGCCCCTGATGCATCATCTCTTCCGGGTCAGTGTAGACAATGGTGCGAGTGAGGTGGGTGCGTACCGGGTAAAAGAGTTGGCCATCGAGTTCTAGGTTAAGGCCCCGTAGGCGGCGCTCCAGGCTCTCGTAGAGGCGGCGAATTTGTGGGTCGCCCTGGTGGTGGGCCTGGGTGGCGAGGGCCTGGAGGGCGGCTTGTAGTTCGTTGCGGGTAAAGGCCCCTGTGCCCAGGTAATAGCCCCAGCGGTACATGCGCTCATCCAAAATCCCGTAGCGACGCAGGGTTCTGAGGTCTTTGCGAATGGTGTGGACTGAGTAAGTCGGTAATGCAATCTGGAGCGTTTGGGCCGTCTGCTCCATTTTGTTCAGAATGGCCTGGGCCGCGTCATGGTCACCCGCCCTGTCTTCTGCAGGCTCTCGCCCGCCCACCCCTGGATGCTTTACCAAGGTTGCAATTAACACCATCAAGCGTTCAAAGGCCTGGGGGTTTGCGTAGGAATTTAAACTGACATTGCTCATTGTTTCTAAATGTCAACAAAAAGAAAATATTCCTGATTGACAAGCACAACCCTGGAAAAGCCAATATAGCAATAGTTTTGAAGAGTTATGGGAAATCTAAAGGAATATCACTTACCGATGGCATTAGCGAGGCAGCTCTGTTAGATTGGGCGCGAGCTAGGGTACATTCCACTTTTGTAGCCCTCACCCTAAATCCCTCTCCCAGAGCGGGAGAGGGATTTTGAATCCGGCCCCCCTTCTCCCATTTTGGGAGAAGGGGCTGGGGGATGTAGAGCTTTGCTCTTCCCGCCGGGTGGGCCAACTCGCAAAAGTGGGATGCACTCGCGAGCTACGACACCAAGAAAGGAAAGCATTGTGTCAAAAGCATTCTGGCAAGCGAAGATTTGGGGTTTGCTACATGGGTTAGCGTTATTCCCGTCTTCAGATGGCTCTAATCCCTTATCAGAGCACTGCACATCTGCGGGTGAAATTGCAGTCGGCAGCGATCGCACTGTATTGGGCTTAATCCCTGAGCCGGACGACCCCGCTAAAACGGCTGAAGTACGGCATCTTTTGTCTGGAGCACAGCTACCGCTGAATGCCACAGGGGAAGACATGCAGGGACTGCGATCGCACATTACAACAGCAATCTGCACCCACAGCCCCTTGGCAGTGATGGAACCACCTGAGCAGGCCTCCGTTGAGGAACTGCAGCAACAATTTTGGTGGCTTTGGCGCTGTCTGCCTGGCATCGTTACCCAAGCTGATACAGCCCAACTATTGACCCCAGCGAATTCCATCTTGCCCGATGTTTCCCTTTGGAGCCAGGCCAGCATGACCGCTGCCATGGCCGGAACCCTGGCTGGCTATAGCGACTCAGTCAACGCCAACGGCGAGCAGCGCCCCTACCTAACGGTCTTTAGCTTTACCCCTGTGCAGGAATTGATCAAAGCCAGTCGCAAAATGCGAGATTTTTGGGCGGGGTCTTGGGTGTTGCACTACCTCTCGGCCAAGGTGTGCTGGAAACTGGCTCAGAAATATGGCCCAGACTGCCTGGTCTATCCCAGCTTGTTTCAACAACCACTCATTGACCATTGGCTGCTCGAAAAATGGCCAGAGTTCTATAGCGCGATTGCACCGCCAACACCGCAAAAGCTATTGACCGCAGGGTTTCCCAACGTGATTGTGCTGCTGCTGCCCCAGGAGAAGGTCAACGGGGCGATGCAAATGGCCCGTCAGACCCTGCATGAAGAATGGCTGAACCTGGGCACAGAAGTGTTTACAGAACTCCATGACGAGCGTCATTGGATGCGAGACTTGAAGCCCCAGAATCGCACCTGGGAAGGGTGGCTCAAGGCCCAATGGCAGCCCTACTGGACAGCTCTGCCCGTGGGGGCTACCACGGTGGAGCTGCACAGTTGTCTGGATCAGGCCGGAGTCGTTTCCTCAGAGTGGAAAAACCAACAAAACTGGGCCTGCAATCTCAAAGTTCAGACCAATGGCCGTGACCGCAAGGCAGAGGGGCTGTTCTCCTCTCCAGAGGCTGAGCTACTGAAGGCGATTGCCCAATCGCAAAAGGAGCATCCGATCCGCGTTAATGTCGGCTCCTGGTGGCCCTACACCTTTGATCAGCTTCGCTTTAGCCTCAATGCGGTTAAAAGTGCCCGGGTCTGGAAGCTGCCCACGGCCTTTGGCCCTCGTTCTACTATCTCGGGCTTTGGCCCAGTGGTTTACCCAAAGGATCAACAACGGCGGATTACGGAAACCGATGCCAGTCAATTTTGGGGCAACCAGTGGGAAGCAGATCTAGGAGATGCGGCCAGCTCCGAGCAAAGGCAAAAGCAGGCAGGGTTGTTTGATGGGCGGGAGCAGCTCAATGCCACGGAAACGCTGAAACGGGGTTTGCATCGGATTCTAGATAACTTAAATTTGGTGGCTGAGGGGGATGTTGAAGATGCGATCGCAGCCGCCTACCCAGATCTAACCGCAGGGGTAGCCGGATACCTCAAAACCTATCAAGACCATGGCCAGGATAAAGCTGATGGGCAAGGGTCTCGAAAACAGCACTTTATTCAACTGTGCAACGCCATTGTTCAAGAACATCCCTGGGCCGAGGATGTGGCCAAGGCAATGCGCGGTAAGTGGGGCATTCCTTGGGAAGACAGCAAAAATGATCCCAAAAAGTACCACTCTCGCCTGCTCAACCCAGGCTGGCTGGTTGAGGATGCCGCGACGACTGAACTCAATAACCTGAGGCAGGCGCTCAAAACCGCCCTTCAGTCTGATGCTAATGACAAAGCACAGATTGACAGCCTCAGACGTCAGATTACAGAGCTCAAAGCCCAGTATCGCGAAAAGATTCGCGACCTGATCGCTGACTACTACCCCAACAACAACCCCGCCGATTGGTATGTGCTGGCCGCTGGCGATGGCGATGGCATGCGCCATTGGCTCAAGGGCAAGCCCTTGGGGCCTTACCAAGACTATATGCCAGACCACCAAAACCTCCCTCAGGAGACTCAAGCAGCCCTTCAAGGTATCAAAACTCAAGTCAAAAAGCGCATGGGGCCATCTACCCACGTGGCCCTAAGCCGCGCTCTACTAGATTTCTCCAACCAGCTGGTGCCCTACCTAACCGAGCGGCGCTACGCTGGGCGTCTGATCTATAGCGGCGGTGACGATGTGTTGGCTTACACCAACCTCTGGGAGTGGGACCAGTGGCTCTGGGATATTCGCCAATGTTTTCGCGGAGCCGACGATCCCAACCATGAGTTCGAGAGCACAGGAGACTATTGGCAGCGGAAACCAACCTCAGAAACCCCCAAACCCCATGTTCCCGATCGGCCCCTATTCACCCTAGGTCAAAAAGCGACCGTCAGCTTTGGGCTAGTGATTGCCCACAACTCAGTGCCACTTGCGATCGCCCTTGAACACCTCTGGGAAACGGAAGCCGAAGCCAAAAAGCACTACTGTGCAACGGCAAAGCCTGAGAAAGCTAAAGACGCCACCCAGGTGCGTGTCATCTATGCCAACGGCAACACCCTGAAAGCTACCAGCAAGTTTGCAGCCTTTAACCATTGGCAAGCGCTCCTACCACCAGCAGGCGACCCTAACCCAAAACTCACCAGTGCCCTATTTGAGCAAGCCGCCCAGGTCTGGAGTCAGCACCCAGCCCCTACCAAGGCCGCTATTCATGCTTGGACCCAAGTGTTTTGCAGTCGGCGTGACCTCTTTGGCAATGACGACGAGGCCCGCGAGGGATTTCGCTATCGCCTCGAGCAATTTTTGCAGAGCCTGTGGGAGACCACCCCAGAGAAAGAACAACTGAGGGAAATTCAAAACTGGCTGAAGCTAGCGGCCTTCACCATACGTACCCGCAGCATTGCTATTAGAACCCCCGGAGAGCGCCCATGACCCATTGGTACACCCTGACTCCCCTAGATATTTGGTTATTTCGCGATGCCAAACCCTTTACCCCAGGTGAACGGGCCTGGGCCGGTAGTGTCTTTCCCCCCAATGGCCATACCTTAGCCGGTGCCCTGCGAGGGTTACTGGGAGACACGATGGTCAACTTGACTGGGCCCTTTCTATGTCGCGACGACACCCTGTATCTGCCCCGCCCCCTGGGGTTTGATAAAACCACACCCCTGGTGCCGATTCCCTGGGATCAAGACTCCCATCTGGCTGCCCTGAAAAGCGACGAGTCCCAGCCCCGCCCGCTGATTCGACCCTCTTGGGATTCTTCTAACCCAGACGATGACGATGACGAGTCTTTAGCCTTTGTGCGCTATCGGCAGTATTTGCCCTACGACACCATCTTGGATTATTTGAAGCAAGGTCATCACCAGCTTATTCCCGACAAAAAGTGGATAATTCAGGAAGAAGAGGCCAAAATCACCCCTGAAAAACACGAAGACGCTCCATGGCTGATTGAAACACGACCTCACAATGCCATCGAGTCAGGCACACGCCAGGTCAAAGGAGCGGATGGGTATTTTGTCGAAAATGCGGTGCGAATGCAAACGGGCTGGTCTCTGGCCATTGGGCTGGAAACCTCAATTGAGCAAGCCCTACCAACACCGATTCGCTTAGGCGGAGAAGGGCATCAGGCTTTGCTCAGCAGTGCCCCCAATTTGGCCAGTCAATGGAAAACCCTGAAGGAATGCTCGGATCAAAACCTGGAGCGATCGCAACGGACAATCGCCTACCTGATTACCCCTGGTGTGTTTGAACGTTGGCAAGACTCCAACCCTAGCCCAGTCAATGATCAATCAGCCGACCCTTCTCCTGAGCGCATGGCCTACTGCCGAGCCTGGCCCTGGGAGTGGGATTTGGCTGAACCAGATAACCCTCGGCAACGACGGGGGGCGCTAGTCAGCGTGGCCACGGAGAAGCCGGTGCCCATTAGCTGCCGCAATCGCTATGGGGGGGATGATCAAGGCGATCGCAACCTGAGTGTGCCGTCTCCCCAGGTGTTTGCAGCCCCGCCAGGGAGTCAGTACTTCCTGAATCATCCTCCCGCTCTGTTTGAGGGGGAAACCCCAGGGCAGCGCACTGCTCTTTTTCAAGACAGCCCTCAGGCTCCGGATGCCGTCCGTCGCTGGCGTCAGTTGGGTTACTCAGAACTGTTGTGGCTACCTTTCTAAACCAAATCCAAGTCCAGACCTGGAGTTCCGCCTGTGGGAAAACTCCAGATCCCGAGCTGAACTGGGTATAAGCACCTCTGCAATGTAATTAACCTTTCACGATAATTAGGTGAACCATGCTTGGCCAACTTGTTTATTTATACTTACTCTCCCCTTTGCATACGGGAGGCACCACCCAAGAGGGCAACTTGTTGGGCATTGCCCGGGAGTCCCATACGGATTTGCCCTACATCCCCTCTAGCTCCATTCGAGGACGGTTGCGATCCAGTATTGACACATCTGGTCAGGACCAGATAGCCCAAAAGCTGCAAAAAATACAACTCTTTGGCTCTGAAATTGATGACGCCAAAAATGAGCTCTTAGCAGAGCGTTATGAGGCGGTCACCGGCAAAAAACTGAACCAGCTCGTGCAAGGTGATATTTGGATTGGCGATGGATCGATTCTCTGGCTACCGGTTCCTTCCCTCAGCCATGGCGTCGTCTGGATCAGTAGTCCGCTATTGCTACGCCGCTGGGCCAGGTTAGCGCGCAAGGATCTTGAGATGTCATCGGACTATAGTACAAGTGTCGGTAATCAGCAGCCTGTCTACTTAAAGGACGCCATTCTCAAGCCCTCTGACCTCAAGGCTTGGGAGAGCTGGAAAAGCTTCATTCCCGAAGGGATGCAAAACCAAGGCATTGAACGGGTGCTGGTACTGCCCGATAAGCATTGCGCAACCCTAATTCAAATGAGTTTGTGGCGGCAGGTCAAAATTAAGCTTGACCAGCACAAGACGGTTGATGGCGGCTTTCGCTATGAAGAAGCTATTCCCCCAGACACGCTGATGTATTTCCCTTGGGGTGTCATTGCTCAAGCCAATGGAACTGGTCCTGCCTCGAAAAGCCAATTTGAAGCCTTGATGGCTGATCATGCTCTTTTGCAAATTGGAGGCCAGGAAAGTCTAGGCCGTGGCTTTGTAGAAACCTGTCTGGCATCACATTAATTGTTTCTAAGGGAGTAACCAAATGACGTTTGATCCGCGAACGATGGGAATGCCTGTCCATGAGGCATTGGCTGGGCTGAGGGCATTGCCCAATCAAGAGGAAAGCCAACTTAAGGAACAGAAGAATCAGGCGGTAGAGCTATACACCTATCTCTCCACCTGGGGGATGTTGCGCCTGAAGGCGGAGGAAGAGGCTTTAAGCCAGGCTGGGAAAAAACAGGTGGTGAAGGCATTTTTTAAGTGTCTGCAAACCATCGCTGAGCGCAGTGATCTGGCTGGTCAGGAGGGCTTGAAGACGCTCAAGGATATGAGCACTGATGACTATTTGGGGCTAACCGGCTTGGCACTTGCGATCGCACAAGAGTTCAGCTTCTGGGCCACAGCGGTCTACCACGACATTAAAGGAGAAGCATAAATGGTTTTTGAGCGTCCCAAGAAGCCAAGACCGGGGCAATCCTCTGCCCCCTTCCAACGCCCAACCCGTCGTGACGGTGGTGACCGCGGGCCGCGCGATCGCACGACTGGGGGTCGAGGCAATGGCGGTAACCGTGGCGGTAATGGCGATGAACCTTCCCCCTGGCTCATCGATCCAGACTTTGCCCCTGATGCAACGGCTAGCTTTGTGGAATATCTGCGATGGATGCGATCGCCTGATAGCGAGTATAAAGACCCAACCAAAGTGCAAATTCTGCAACTCGCCGCAGAGAACGCCAACTACCGCGATCGCCTGACGACCCTCACCAATCGGGTAGTGAATTTTAGTGCAGGCCAGAGGAAAAGACCGGATGACCTTGCTTGGCCAACTTCTCTCTGATGCAGCGATTGTAGTCATGGATGAATAGCCAGATGGCCCCAATGTGGTTCTCGAGCTTTTTAGAGAACGACAGGGTCTTTCTCACCAGTCGCGCCACCCGCTGCCTCAACGTGTTGTTCAAACGCTCGATGTAACTGGT
>NZ_SMDQ01000112.1 GCF_012911975.1 Nodosilinea sp. P-1105
ACTGGCCTCCGTTTCATCACCTCTGAAAGTATGCCGTCTTAATTCCTAATGTGACACTTCAAAGGGCGGAATGTGGGGTCCAGTAACCAGGCGGTGGAATTGGGGAACGAGGGAACGGCCCCCCTCTGCGCCCTGGTGAGGGATAACCGCAGCGTTGACACAGCCAATTTTGACGCCAATCTATTCACCGCTGGAGGGGCCACCCTACAGGTTGTCGATTTGCCCCAACTCAATGCCCAGAACAATGACACCTTTACCCAGGTCAACAACGCTGGGGCGACTGTCGGGCAAACCGGTGTGGCCCCCTGCCCTAGCCTGTAGCAGAATCCCCTTTCTTTCTTCTTTCTTCTTTCTTCTTTCTTCTTTCTTCTTTCTTCTTTCTTCTTTCTTCTGCCTTTCTACCCTAGTGGACTGTCAACTCTAAGTTTGTAGGTTGGGTGGCGCGTCAGCAGAACCCAACAAAGCTGACTGCTGTTGGGTTCCACTACGTTCCACCCAACCTACGGGGACTTCATTTTTGGCCTTGACGCTGCACTAGCCCTCCACCAGCACAGAGCGCAGCAGATCCGCCACCACCGCTGGATATTCCAGATGGGGCAACACCCCGGAGTCGGGCACGGTATGCACCGTTTTCACCGCCTCAGGGTTGAGACTAGCCAGCCGCTGGGCCACGGCCACCGGGGTGAACCGCGACTTTTCCCCGAGCACCACCGTGGTGGGGGTGGTCAACTGTCCGATATAGCGGGCCAGGTCAAAGCTGATGGCCCCATTCAGGGAGGCCAGGGCGGTGTACTCGGCGTTGGGCTGCTGGGTGCCCGCCAGATAGGCCTGCACCATATCTGGGGTAATGCGGCTGGGGTCGGCAAACAGGAAATTGGCTAGAAAAAACCGGACGGCCAGTTCATTGGCGGCTCCCAGCTGATACAACAGCCGATCGATGCCGGGGGTACTGGCTAATAAGGCCGGTAGACTGATTCGAAAGTCGCGGCCGAAGTCACTATTGCCCGACGGGGACACCAGGAACAGCCGCTTAAATAAATCAGGTCGCTGGCAGGCTAGCCGAATCACCACCCCGGCGGTCAGGGAGGTGGCCACCACCGTGGTCGGTGGCTGGGTTAGCGCCTCCAGCAGCTGGCTGATCATCTCGAAGTAGTCCTCGACGCTGTAGGCTCGCACTGGATGGGTGGACTGGCCCCAACCAATCAGGTCAGGGGCAATCACCGGGTAGGTGTCCCCGAGCAACCCATACACCTTGGACCATTCAAAGGCAGACGAACCACCCCCCAGGCTGTGCAAAAACACGACCGGGTTACCCCCGGGCCGGTTAACGTCACATTGGGTGTAGTAGGCCATGATCCCCAGATCTAGAGCCAGGGCTTTTTGGGTGAAGCCAGCGGGTTGGAAATTCAGCATAATTGCCTCACTTATCGCCTCACTTATCGGTCGTCCAGCAAATTGGCCCTAGGGGTAAAGCGTTCCATCTGGCGCAGTTCTTCATAGAGGGCCTTCTCGCGATCGCTGATCATCGTCGGCACCACCACCTCCAGTTCCACAATCTGGTCGCCCCGCCGATCTTGGCCGATAGGATATCCGCGCCCGGCCAGTTGAATTACCTGTCCAGTTTGGGCGCCCTGGGGCAAGGGGGTCCGCACCAGGCCATCCAGAGTGGGAATCTCGATGGTGCTGCCCAGGGCGGCTTCGCTGGGGGTAATGGGCAGCTGACAGTACACATCATTGCCCCGCAGGCTAAAGAAGGGATGGGGGTCTACCTCAATCCGCAAATAGAGGTTGCCGCCGCCAATCCCCTGCCCCCGCAGGCGAATGCGCTGGCCAGTCACCATACCGGCGGGCATGTTTACCTCTAAGGAACGGCCATCCTCCAGGCGGATGCGTTCGCGCCCGCCGGTAAAGGCCTTTTCTAGGGGAATGGTGAGGTCAGCTTCAGCGTCGCGCCTGCTTGAGGTGGGGGAGGCGCGGTAGCCAGGGGCTGTGCTTGGGGTGGTCGTGGTCTGGGAGTAGGTGCTGACGTTAGACTCCCCCTGGCGGCGGGCCGTGGGTTTGCGGTTCAGCAGTTGGTCGATGAACTTATTAAAGTCAGGAAACTCGCCAAAGCCGAAGTCTTCTAAGGAAATGCGAGTACCAGTTTTGGTCTCGGGGGTAGGGGTCGTGACGGTAAACGGTGTATCTTGAAACCCCTTTTGCTTCCAATACTGGCTGAATTGCTCGTACTGCGATCGCCGTTCCCCGTCAGAGAGAACTTCATAGGCTTCCCCCACCAGCTTGAACTGTTCCTCGGCAGCCCGATCCCCAGGGTTGAGGTCGGGGTGGTATTGCCGGGCTAGCCGCCGATAGGCGTGCTTAATCTCAGGCGCAGTGGCTTCTCTGGAAACTCCCAGAATCTCGTAGTAGTTCCGAAAGTTCTGCATTGCGGTCCGTTACGTTGCGGTGCTCTGGGGGTGTTGCTCTGGGAGCGTTGCTTTGGGGGTTAGAACCACTCGTCATCATCCCAACTGGTTTGGGGACTGGGGCGGCGAGTCTCGGGAGGGGTCCGATTCTCTGGCGGGGTGGGGCGACGGCGGGGTGGTCCACTGTCCCGAGGTGCAGCCCCAGGAGCCTGAGGGCTGGCGGGCTGAGCCCAGGGGTCGTCGTTCCAGTCATCATCGAGAGGTGGTGCTGGTGGGGGGGCAGATGGGTAGCCCTGATTGGGATTCTGGCGAGGAGTTGGCTGCCTATAGTCGGTTCTGCCGTAGGTGGGGTCAGGGGTGTGGCTGCGGTCGTAATCCTGGCGGTCGTAATCCTGGCGATCGTAATCCTGGCGATCGTAGCCCTGCTGGCCATAGCCCTGGTTAGGGTAACCCTGATTCCCGTAACCCTGGCCGTAGCTGCTTTGCTCTGCTCTGGGGCTGCCGTAGCGATCGTAGGGATCGCTGGTGGGTTCACCTCGACCAGCGTCGCGGGGAGCTGCACCGGATGTCGGGGGCTGGCGATCGCCATAGCCAGACGGGCCATAGCCAGGCTGGTCATAGCCAGCATCAGCACGACTATCGTAGCCCCGGCGTCCATAGCCTGGGTTGCTGTAAACGCCACTGTCGTAGGGATCGCTACCATAGGCTGGCTGGCTGCCATAGCCAGATTGATCATAGGCTGGCTGACCATAAGCTGGCTGACCATAGGCCGATTGCCCGTAAGTTTGTCCGCCCCGACTGTCATAGTCCCAGTCATCGTCCCAACTACCCCAGGAACCACTCTGGTAGCCATAATTGGGGCGAGCATCCAGATCATCGTCAAAGGCAAAGGTTTTCTTTAGGGTGTCGCCAATTTGGCCCAGGATGCCCCCCTCTCGTTCCTCGTCGGCTTCGTAGAGGTAGGCCTCCCGGTTCAGGTCATAGAGTTCGTCCTGTAATTCCGCCTGGGCAATGTCAATGCCCCGCTCGTCGCTCTGCTCCAGGTAGTCGCGCAGCTCTTGCACCAGTCCTTCGATGCGGCGGCGGCGATCGCGGGCAAACTGCATGCCAAAGTCTAGGGCTACCTCCCGCAGCAGGCGCTCTGCCTGAAAGGTAAGGGCCTCAGCTCGGTTGCGCTTCTCTACCCGTTCCCGCTGTAGACGGTCGGTTTCAGCGTACTCTTCCGCCTCCTCGATCATCCGCTGTACTTCGCTTTCATCCAGGTTGGCCGCCCCCTGCACGGTCAGGCTCTGCTCGCGACCCGTGGTTTTATCCATGGCCGACACCTGCAAAATACCGTTGGCGTCAATGTCAAAGGACACCAGCACCTGGGGTACCCCCCGGGGGGCCGGTGGAATTCCCATCAGCTTGAACCGCCCCAGGGATTTGTTGTCCATCCCCATTTCCCGCTCCCCCTGGAGCACATGGATTTCCACAGAGGTCTGGTTATTTTCAGAGGTGGAGAAAATATCGGAGCGGCGCACTGGAATGGTGGTGTTGCGGGGAATCACCTTTTTCATCACGCCACCGATGGTTTCTAGGCCCAACGACAAGGAGGTGACATCCAGCAGCATGATGTCCTGCACTTCCTGGGTGATGATGCCCGCTTGCACAGCAGCCCCGACCGCCACCGCTTCATCCGGGTTGACGTTCTGACTCGGTTCTAAGCCAATCAGCGATCGCACCAAATCCTGCACCATGGGCATCCGGCTGGCCCCGCCCACCAGCACCACCTCATCGATGTCATTGGGGGTAAGGTTGGCGTCGCTCAGGGCTTGCTTCAGAGGAGCCCGTAACCCACTGACCAAATCGCCACAGAGGCTTTCAAACTGGGAACGGCTGAGGCGAGTTTCGATATGTTTAGGGCCATCGGCCGTGGCGGTGATAAAGGGGAGGCTAATGTCTGTGGTAGCTACCCCAGTCAGCTCAATTTTGGCCTTTTCAGCCGCCTCCGTTAGCCGCTGTAGGGCCTGGCGGTCTTTGCGTAGATCAATCCCCTCCTGCTCCAGAAACTGCTCCGCTAGCCAGTCGACAATTTTGGTATCAAAGTTGGTGCCCCCCAACTGGGTATCCCCAGAGGTGGACCGCACCTCAAATACCCCATCCCCCACATCCAGGATGGATACGTCAAACGTGCCACCCCCCAGGTCAAACACCAGAATGGTTTGGTTGCGAGCTTGATCGAGGCCGTAGGCCAGGGCGGCGGCCGTGGGCTCATTCAAAATGCGTTTTACATCCAAACCGGCAATGCGACCAGCATTACGGGTAGCCTGGCGTTGGGCGTCATTAAAGTAAGCTGGCACCGTAATCACGGCACCGGTCACGGGCTGCCCTAGATAGCGGCTGGCCTCGTCTGCCAGCTTGCGCAACACCATGGCCGAAATCTCTTCCGGGGCAAAGTCTTTTTCCAGGCGGGGGCAGCGAACTTTGACATTGCCAGCTTCGTCCCGGCGGATGGTGTAGGGTACCCGCTTCGAGGACGGCTCCAGCTCAGCATACTTACGGCCCACATAGCGTTTGACACCGTAGAAGGTGTTTTGGGGATTCAGTACCGCCTGCCGTCGGGCCAGTTGCCCCACCAGGCGTTCCCCTTCCTTGCTAAAGGCCACGACAGACGGAGTGGTGCGCATGCCCTCCACGTTGGCAATCACCACCGGTTTGCCACCTTCCATGACCGAAACAACTGAGTTGGTGGTCCCCAGGTCGATGCCAACTACTTTACCCATTCCCTTTGGCGTCTCCTTCCTTTGTCTGCGTGCTCACCTGTGTGCGTGCTCACCTGGGCGCGGATGCGCCCATGGCCACAACCCAGGTGCTAGGTGCTAGCTTCCAAACTACCACCGGGGGGGCGTCACATTTGCCGCTATGCTTACATCTTTCTTAATGATAATCGGTCAAGGGCTAGGGTGAACGACTCAAGCTTTACAAACCCCTGGCCCTGGCCCCTAAATCCCTCACCAGCACGGCCTGGCAGGCATTGGCCACAGGCGCTAGGAAATTTGTCCCACGTTGAGTTGATTAGTACTGGCTGGCAGAAATTTGACTATAAATTTGACTATCTTGGTTGAGGGTATCAGGTCTGAGGTGTCAGGTATCAGGAAGGGTCGGCCGACTTACCCAAGAGAATTTGTCCCACGTTGCGCTGATCGCCCCCTAATACTTCGAATCTTTGCTATACTCAAGAGCCGAACGCGGATGTGGCGGAATTGGTAGACGCGCTAGATTTAGGTTCTAGTGTCCTCGTGACGTGAAGGTTCAAGTCCTTTCATCCGCATATTAAATAGGAGCACTAGCTGCGTGGGGCTTGGTTGGCAAAGTAGGGCAACGGCGTATTGGGTTGGGGCCAATGGTAAAAGACATAGCGCAATACCCAAGGGGCCGACACCAGTAAGCAAAGCACCCCCAACCACCAGCTGGCTCGAAATTCCGCCAATGTGTTAATCGCTAAATCCTCTGGCGCGGTCAGGGCGGTCAGTAATTCAAACCCAGAGGCGATCGCATTATTAATGGCATGGGCCACAATCGGGACGATCAGCGATCGCGTACTCAGGTAGAGAAGGGCCATCACCACTCCAAACACAAACAGCCCGATTAAGTTAGCGTGCAGGAGACCAAACAGCACCGAGGTCAAAAAAATGGCCGCCCCAACGCCCCACTTGGTGCCCCAACGATGCAGCAGCACCCCCCGAAAGATAAACTCTTCGGTAATGGGAGCTACCACCACCACTGAAAATAGCATCAGCCCGTTGTATAACCGAGGGGAAGCGGCCTGTTCTGCCGAGAGCAGTAACGATTGTTGTAGGCTGGCTTCTACCCAGGTGGGAGCTACTAGGGATAAGGCCAGGTAGGACAACTGAAACGCCCCCAGGGAAAATAAAAACACCCCTACCACTAACCACAGCAATTGCAGCCAGGCCAGTTGGTGGGGCCAGGGGCCTAGGAGATAGCTCAACCTCAGGGGGGGACGGCGGGATACCAGCCAGATGGACAGACAGAGGCTGCTAAACACTAAGCTGTACAGGACTGGGGCAAAAATTGGGTCATCGGCGGCCCATGGAATTAACTCCAACCCACCCAGGGTGCCGAACACAAGTGCTAACCCCAGGGCAATGGCAAAAAAGACCACGACCACCAAACGGGCTTTAAGGGCAATAAACGGGTTTTCAAACGTTGCCATAGACCGGAATTGCCGCTCCTCGAACATCTCTGGCAGCGGCTGAAGCCAGAAAGCAAATCACCTCAGCTAACGACTCAGGGGTTACCCATTGATCCACATTCTCAGTGCCCATGGCGTCACGATTGGCAGGGGTGTCGATCACGCTCGGTAGCACTACATTAGCCGTGATATTTGTGCCCTGGGTTTCAGCGGCGATCGATTTAGTCAGGGCCACCACCGCTGCCTTAGCGGCACAGTAGGCAGCCAATTGAGCCGATGGTTCTACAGCCCCTCGGGAGCCAACGGTGACAATGCGACCATAGTTTTGGGCCTGCATTTTTTTAAGGCCATGCTTGCACACCAGAAACGTGGTGTTGACGTTCAGGTCAAAGGCCTGTTTCCAGTCTCGGTAGGCAAAGTCGGCGGTGTCTCCCATGGAAAACCCGCCCACCAGGTGTATCAGTCCATCCAGACGGGGAATATCGTGAATCAAGGAAATTACCGTTGCCTCATCCAGTAAGTCTGCCCGTACCAGTCGTAGCCGTTCCAGACTAGCAGCGGGTAGGGTAGATTGCAGGCGATCGCGATCGGTGTCTTTGCGGTAGGGCACCACTACGGTTGCGCCTCGCTCCAAGGCTGTTTGGGTAACCGCCGTACCGAGGCCGCCCGCACCGCCTGTAATCAAGATTTGGTTACCATCCATAGGTTATTGAGTTGCTCAGCAACAGGGTTATATGCAGTCGTCTGCATTTTTCTAGCATTAAACACCGTAGACCAACATGCCCCTAAAGCCAGAGATATCCTCTGGCGCCGTCCGGATGCCTCTAGACCTGCTGAGAAGATGAAAAAAGACGACACAGCAAAACGTTTGGGGCAAGCTATAACTGAGGCACATTTTTGTTTCAGGGGCTCATGACCGATTCTGTATCGGGTTTGGGGACAGTATTACTCGTCAACTATGGTTCAGAGCCATTGGCGGATTGGGTCAACGCTCTGGAGACCTCTGGCTTTGCGGTGTCCCAGTTAGGGGGCGAATCGCTGACCCTGGCCAATATTCTCAGTTCCCGTACTGAACTCGTCATCATCTATACCTACGGCTTTGCGGCTCAAGGACTGGACCTATGTCGTCAACTCCAGCAGCAAGCCGCCAGTCGCCTACTGCCGGTGATCGTCATCAGCCCGGTCGATCACTTACCTGACCGCCTACAGGCCTTTGACGTCGGTGTGGCAGACTGCATCAGGGCCGACCTGTGGATCGAAGAAATTGTGGCTCGCATGCGGGTGCAGGTAATGACCTATCGGCGGCAATTGCGCCTGCAAGTCCAAGCGCAGCGAGCCGTATTGGCGGGCAGCTCAAGTCGGCTGTTGACCGATTTACAGGGAGCCCTGCGGCGACAGGCACAACTGCTGCAAGCTCAGAATCAAAAGCTTCAGCAAGAGATGCAGGAGCGGGAACAGGCCCAACAGGCCCTGCGGATTGAGCAGCAAAAGTCAGAACAGTTATTGCTGAATATTCTGCCTAAGGCCATTGTTGACAAGCTCAAGCAGCTAGAAGGCTCCCTGGCCGAACGATTTGATGATGTCACCATTTTATTTGCTGACATCGTCAACTTTACCCCCCTGGCCGCCCAGGTGGGACCGCTCGATTTAGTGAACTGGTTGAATCAGATCTTCTCGGCCTTCGATCGCCTGGCTGAGCAATACCACTTAGAAAAAATTAAGACCATCGGCGATGCCTACATGGTGGTCGGGGGGCTGCCGGTGCCTACCCACGATCACGCTGAAGCGATGATGGAAATGGCGATCGCGATGCAGGAAACCGCCGACCGAATGGCCCGCACCGATGGCCAAACGTTTCAGCTGCGCATTGGCATTAATACTGGAGCGGTGGTGGCTGGGGTGATTGGCATCAAAAAATTTAGCTATGACCTCTGGGGCGATGCGGTCAACATCGCCAGTCGGATGGAGTCCCAGGGGATGCCAGGCAAAATTCAGGTGACTGAAGCCACCTACCAGCGGGTCAAGCATCGTTATCAGTTTTGTCCGTCGGCCCCAGTGATGGTGAAGGGGCATGGGGATTTGGCAACGTACCAGTATGTGGGGAGGTGAGGAGGTGGGGAGGTGGGGAGATGGGGAGATGGGGAGATGGGGAGGTGGGGAGGTGAGGAGGTGGGGAGGTGAGGAGGTGGGGAGATCGGAAGAGCCCACGTCTGAA
>NZ_SMDQ01000113.1:0-5316 GCF_012911975.1 Nodosilinea sp. P-1105
CCTTGCCCGTCAGTCACTAAAAGCACAAACCCTCAGTCCCTTTCACTTAGAGGGTTTCCCGGCTTAAATCACACCCCCCCCTCCCCATCCCTCCCCATTTCTCCATCCCCCTTACCCTACTCTTCGAGAACGGCACCGCCGAACGGGAAGCCGCTCCGCGTCTACACCCCATCACTTCCCCCCTCCCCTACCCCTGCTCCACAAACCACGATATACTCCCTTGCAGCAAGCCAGAAGGAAATTCCACGCCAATGGTCGCTGTTGCCATTCTCGCCGCCGGACGCGGCACCCGCATGAAATCCAGCCTACCCAAGGTGCTCCACTCAGTGGGGGGCAAGTCAATGGTCGAGCGCGTGCTCGATAGCCTGGGTGCCATTGATCTCAGCCACACCCTGGTGGTTGTGGGTTTTGGCAAAGAGCAGGTGCAGACAAGCCTGGCCCACCTGCCCGGGTTAACCTTTGTAGAGCAAGCCCAACAATTGGGCACAGGCCACGCCGTCCAACAGGTGATTCCGCACCTGGAGGGCTTTGAGGGGGATCTGCTAGTGCTGAATGGCGATGTGCCGCTGCTGCGCCCAGAGACCCTACAAAAATTGGTCAACACCCATCAGCAAAACGGTAATGCGGTCACCCTACTTACCGCCCAGTTCGATGACCCCACCGGTTATGGGCGGGTCTTTTGCGACGACCACAACATGATCACCGAAATTGTGGAACATCGGGACTGTAGCCCGACCCAACGGCAAAACCGCCGGATCAATGCGGGGGTGTACTGTTTTAACTGGCCTAAGCTGATGACAGTGCTGCCCCACCTGCAGGCCGATAACGACCAGCAAGAATATTACCTGACCGATGTGGTCAAAGACTTGCAGCCTGCGATGGCGATGGATGTAAAGGACTGTCAGGAAATTTTTGGCATCAACAGCCGCAAGCATTTGGCTGAAGCCTACGGCATCTTGCAGGACCGGATTAAAGATCAGTGGATGGCGGCTGGGGTAACTCTGATCGACCCCGACAGCATCACCATCGACACGACGGTGCACATCGAACCTGATGTGGTGATTGAGCCTCAAACCCACCTGCGGGGTAATACCGTGATTGGTAGCGGCAGCCGCATTGGCCCTGGTTCAATGATCGAAGACAGCCAGATTGGGGCCAACACCACCATCACCTTTTCGGTGATTAGCGACAGCACGGTGCAAGCTGGCGCACGGGTGGGTCCTTACGCCCACTTGCGAGGCCAGGCCGATGTGGGTGAGGGCTGCCGCATTGGCAACTTTGTGGAACTAAAAAAAGCCACCCTGGGGCCCAAGACCAACGTGGCTCACTTGTCTTATTTGGGGGATGCCACCCTGGGCAGTCAGGTGAATGTGGGGGCAGGCACGATTACGGCCAATTACGATGGCTACAAGAAGCATCCGACGGTGATCGGCGATCGCGTTAAAACTGGCTCCAACAGTGTCCTGGTGGCGCCGGTCACCCTTGGGGCAGACACCACCGTTGCCGCTGGCTCCGTGGTCACCAAAGACACCCCAGAAGACTGCCTGGTGGTGGCCCGCCCGCCCCAAAAGGTCTACGAAGGTTGGCGTCCCCGCCACCTGCGGGAGTCGTCTTCTGACTGAGGGGCTGGTATTTACCCAAACCCACCTCCATCAGCTTTTCCCCCTTGAGTAAATGCGCCAGAATGGGCGGCAGAGCCCTCGGTAGATGCGCCCAGCCAGAGGCTGGGTGCGAGGAAACGCCCAGATAGCCCGCTGATCAACGTTCACGTGATAGGTCGCTACGCCTAAGACCCAAATGGCTGGGGCTGGATAAAGAGCTGACTGGCGATCGCATCATAGAGTCGTTCCGACATCAGCGTATTCGCTTCATCGGTCAACCCATTCGGACTTTGGAAGGCCTGCCCAGGGAAGGACTCGTACAGGGGGTAAAAATTTAGCACCTGAGCGTTGGCCGATTGGTCGGCCGCCTGGGAGGCCGCAGCGGCTAAGCCATCAAAGCCGATCCGCATTTGCTCTAAATAGTTGTCATCCAACTCAGCGACAATGGTTGACTCCTCGGGGGTGAGGGCATCAGGCTGGCGGGTTGAAATATCCGGTTCAATCCCGATAATTAAGCGCTTTTGATTCACCGAAGCCCAGGTCACCATTTGCTGGACATGGTTGCCATAGCGCTGGATGCGCTGCTCCAGCTCAGCCTGGTCCTGGGGCAGGCGGTCGTTCCAGGTGGCATTCAGGGTAGGGGCATAGAGATTCAGGGGTTGAGCCAGGAGCTGCTCTGGCTGTTGCCGTTGCCCACTGTAGGACTGAATACCCTGGACTAAATATAGTTGGGTGAACCAGTCATGCACCTGCGTCCTGAGCTCAGCCCCCCAGGCCTGTCCTTCGCCGGTCAGGTGTTGTTCTAGCCCCGGCACATCGCTACCCCTATCGGCACTGGGCAACATCAGGTCCCCATGGCCACCCACCACCACCACAAAATCTGGATCGTAGGCGGCCACCCGCTGCATCAGCATGGCTAACTCGTTGCCAGAAGCATAGCCCGGCACCGCTGCATTGATCACCCGGTACTGGCCATCGCGAATGCGAGGCGGTAACCCCAGGGCCTCCTGGACTTGATCGGCCCGGAAGGGCAAGACAGTGGGCTGAAACTGGTCAGGGTTAGCCCGTTGCTCGGCCACCTGGTCATTCAGGCGAGTTTCTAGTTTGCTGGCAAAGGTGGTTTGGTTATTCGAGCTGAGCTGGCCAAATGCCGTAGACCCCCCCAGGACAAAAATTCTAATTTCTGCCTCTGGTTTGGCTATGGGTAGGGGCTCTGTGGCGCGAAAGCCATTTTCGTTGATGTGCCAAAAATTGCTCTGCTGGTCCCCCGCCAGCCGATATCCCAACAGGGGGTCTCGCACGGCGCTTAATTCGCCGCTGTCTGGTAGACCCACATAGGGTTGACCCTGACGGCTCACAAACCGCAGTTGGTAGGCATCGATTAAGGTCGAGGTGGGGTCAGCGGTGAAGCGATCGCTGGTGCCCGTGGCATGGCTGACAAAGCGAGTTAAAAATTCTAAACCGACCGGAATGCCGACCAACAACAGCAGGACCAACACCCACCGCCAACGCCGCCGTGATGATTTCTTTTTGTACGAATAATCATAGTTGTACCGGCTATACATAAGCGTTGCGACTCTCAAATCGTACCCATCAACAGGGCAATCAGCAGAACGATTGTAGGCGATCGCTGCCACTTCACCACGCTGGCCAAGGTCGGCGACCTTAACCCCCTTGTCTTAGAAGCCAAAATGGCCCTGGATGTTCCATCCAGGGACAGGCCCCGATTCCCAGGGTGGGTTTAGCGGTGTTCCACCTCAGGGCTCAAAATATAGAATGTGTAACCGTAAACGTCGCTGAATTGCTGAAATAGGGCCATTTCCGCCTCAGTGTCCTGCACTACGGTTTGGGCTACGGAGCTGAGGTTGGGATTGAGCTGGTTAAGGCGCGATCGCAAAGGACCATAGTAATTCGCCCACCAGGCCTGGCTGGGTAACCTGGAGGTCGCCACCACCCGATAACCCGCCCGCTTGGCCCGCTGCCGATTGTCCGCCTCACTGCCGATGCCGGGATAGGCCGCCTGCCAGTAGTCCCAGGCTTGAGCTGGGATGGCATCGGTGAACCAGCTCAATTCAGACACAACCGCCACGCCCCCCTCGGCCAGCAACGGTCGCCACCGGCTGAGGGCCTGCTCAAACCCCAGGTTGTAGGCCGCCCCTTCTGACCACAGCAAATCAATCGAACCCTGGGGCCAGTCGAGTTGCCCCATATCCGCCACGATGGCGGTAATCCACTGCTCCAGACCAGCGGCCCGGGCTCGGGTTTGTAGTTCCTCAATAAACACAGCCGACGCATCCACCGCCAGCACAGAACTTTGGTAATGCTCTGCCAGCAGCAGTGCCCCCGCCCCACTGCCACAGCCCAAGTCAGCGATCCGAGGCTGGGGGGGGAATGGGGGCAGCGATCGCAGCAGTTGACGGGCAAAGTTAATATCCCCTGGCCCCTGACGGTCTAACCCCCGGTGCAAGGCGATCAGCGTATCGATGTACTCGGTTTGATCGTCCACGGCAACCCCGCTACGATGCTTTAAGATGTTCGGCTAGCCAAAGTTTAATGATGGCTTCTCGCTGGATGCCCAGTTGCTCAGCCTCGCGATCGAGGGCGGCCACCATCCACTGCGGAACGCTGATTTCAATGCGCTGAGGCTCTAACCCAGGCCGCCTGAGGGTAGACAGGTCGAAGTGTTCCAGAATGTCGTCTTCACCCTCGTCAAATTTGCGCTCCAACTCTTCAGCGTTCATAAAGCAATACCTCTTCTTCACGAGAACGACGCACAGAAATAATTCGGATATTTTTTCCCGTCCTCGTTCCCATGCTCTGCGTGGGAATGCCCCCCGAGGCTCTGCCTCTGGCTATAGGTGGCAGAGCCACCCTGGATAGGCACTCAGGCGGAGCCTGGGCACCAGAGAAAGCTTCTACCTCTGTTGTATGGGCAAGTCCTAATTCCAGAGGCAGTATACCGTGAGCTTGTAGACATCGATCCGCCTGTGCCAGGAGGTGCCGAAACCCAAACAGCAGCGCCAACGCAGCAGGCGAAGGAGAACCGCTGATGCTAAGTTTGAGGTGATTTGTCGCTGCGTTGCAGAACCCCTTGCCAGAAGCCGATGACGTTGTTGACCCAGGGAAGCCGCCCCAGCAGCGGTTGGGTGGGCAAATACCCCTCGCAGAGGGCTTTGTCTTCGGCGGGGGTAGCGGGGTTGGCCATGTAGTCGCGCAGCCAGTCGCAGCTTTTGGCCATTAGGTCATCGAGATCGAGGTTCCAGAGGATGACGGTGCCATCGGTGGTGGCGCTGGCCAGGGTCTGCCCATCGGGGCTGAAACTCATACTATTGACCCAATTCGTATGGCCGGTGAGGGTTTGCAGTTCCCGGCCGCTGCGGTCCCACAGCTTCACGGTGCGATCGACGCCGGCGCTGGCCAGGGTCTGCCCATCGGGGCTAAAACTCACACTCCAGACCGGAGCCGTGTGGCCGGTGAGGGTTTGCAGTTCCCGGCCGCTGCGATCCCACAGCTTGACGGTGCCATCTTCGTTGGCGCTGGCCAGGGTCTGCCCATCGGGGCTGAAACTCACACTATTGACATAATCCGTATGGCCGATGAGGGTTTGCAGTTCCCGGCCGCTGCGGTCCCACAGCTTGACGGTACCATCGTCGCTGGCGCTGGCCAGGGTCTGCCCATCGGGGCTGAAAATCACACTTCTGACCAAATCCGTATG
>NZ_SMDQ01000113.1:5370-8130 GCF_012911975.1 Nodosilinea sp. P-1105
ATCGGCACTGGCGCTGGCCAGAGTCTGCCCATCGGGGCTGAAACTCACACTCAAGACCCAATCTGTATGGCCGGTGAGGGTTTGCAGTTCCCGGCCGCTGCGGTCCCACAGCTTCACGGTGCCATCTCTGCTAGCGCTGGCCACAGTCTGCCCATCCGAGCTGAAACTCACACTACTGACCGTATCCGTGTGGCCGGTGAGGGTTTGCAGTTCGCGGCCGCTGCGATCCCACAGCTTAACCGTACCATCTTCGCTGGCGCTGGCCAGGGTCTGCCCATCGGGGCTGAAAATCACACTTCTGACCAAATCCGTATGGCCGGTGAGCTGATTGCGCTGCAGGTAGCCATCGTAGTAATAGATTTTGCGCAAAGCAGACACAGCCTGCAGCCGGGTACTGGGCTCTAGGGGGCTGGGGAGGGCAGCAGTTACACTCTGGGCCTTAGTAAGGGCATCGGTTGCCGGTGTTCCCTCGATCGCCTGAATGGTTCGCCCCAGTTGCAGCGCCCGCCGCCAGGCTGGAGTCATCAAGTTAGCGGCTATCAAGTTCTCTACCGTCAGCGCATCGGCCTGTGTTTCTGCATTCAAAGCCTGTCTTTCAGCGCGGCGGGTCTCTGCGTTTGCCCGCTCGGTCGCCTCCTGGGCAGTCCTCTCATTGCGTTGGGCAAGGTCCCGTTGCTGCTGGGCCACCGCCGCCTGGCGATTTGCCTCCGACTCACCGGTCTCAGCCCGTTGCAAGGCACCCACCGCTACCTGACGTTGCTCTGCTTCGGCGGCACGGGCTGTTTCCGCCTGGGTCAGGGCATCCTGGGCGTCCTGGGCACTTTGTTCAGCAGCTTTTTCGTTATCTTCGGCAATCTGACGTTGCTCAGCTTCGTTGGCCTGGGCGGCTTCCGCCGCCTGCCGTGCCGCTTCGGCCTCGTTCAATCGCTGTTCGGCTAGCTCCCGGGCTTCCCCTTCGCGGTCTAAAGCGGCTTGGGTTCTGCCGTACTGTACCCAGGCTAAACCCCCGGCAGCGATCGCCCCTAGCAGCAGCACCGCCAAAACCCCAATCGTGGCTCGCTGGCGGGTATTGGCCGATCGCCGGGCCGCCACTGAGGTGGCGAGATAATCCTTCTGCAGGTCCGTGGGGGCCGGGTCTTTGCCGGTACTGGCTCGAATTAGCCACTGTTCTGCCGCTTCCAGTTCTCGACCCCGCAAGAGCAGACTGGCATCCTGGTTCTGCTGCTGCCACTCGATCGCCCGCACCTGTAGCCGGGTATGGGTCTTCTTATGCTCCAGGTCAGTGTTGATGGTTTCAACCAGGGTGCCAAAGGCACTGTCAAAGTCATCCTCAGGCTGAAACATCAACCATTGGTGCTGGCTCAGTTTGGGGGGGAGCTGGCTTTGCTCAAAGTCACGGCGGCGCAGTATGGGGATTAACCGCTTGCCATGCTGGACGGCGTGATCGACCTCCTGGCGGCAGTAGGTTGACCCGACGGAATCGGGACTGATCACAAAAATGAACGTGTGGGCTGCTTCAATGCCAGCTTCAATCTCCTGCCACCATTCCGTGGTGGGGGCAATGTCTTGCCAGTCGATCCAGGTGTCATACTGACTGGCCCGCAGGGCATCATAGAGCACCTGCACAAACGCCTTATCACGGCGCGAATAGGAGATGAAAACGTCGGCCATAGCAGCGAAGCGAAGGGGGTCTACCTGCTACGATAGCCTCTATTTGGCCCGTAACTTGAATCGTTAATAGTCTCCCAGGATTTAGCAGAAAATCTCTGACAAATCTAGAACAAAGCCAGGCAGCAGTGCTTCATCGGATAGCGTCTTGGGGTTGCTTAGGCTCTCAGGGGCGTGATGGGGGCGATAAATGTCTACCCGCTGCTGCTCTGGGTCAATCAACCAGCCCAGTTGCAGGCCATTCTCCAGGTATTCCTGCATCTTGGCCTGAAGGTCGGCCAGCTCATCGGAGGGGGATTTAAGTTCGATCGCAAAGTCAGGACACAGGGGCACAAACCGCCGTTGTTGGTCTGGGGTCAGCGCCTCCCAGCGCTCTAGACGTACCCAGGCCACATCGGGAGAGCGGGTGCTGCCGTTGGGCAGCTTAAACCCCGTGGACGAGTCGAACACTACCCCTAGGCGATCGCGGCGATTCCATAAAACCAGATCAGCCGCCAGTTCAACATTCGTCCTGCCGGTTTCACCTCCAGTTGGGGCCAGAATCACCAGTTCCCCCTGGGCGGTACGTTCAAACCTCAAGTCGCGATTATTTTGGCAGATTTGGGCAAACTGCTCATCCGTCAAGGCTAGCGCTGGGCGTAAATCTAGGGTAATCATGTCATTTCAGTCCTTCGGGCGGAAACAACTTACGGTTAGACCACCTATCCTGATCTAGAGCTTGAATGAGGTATTGGCCTGTTTCTTGCTGTTCGTTAATATCGTCATCATCAATCCAAGATTGCAGCATATCCAAGGCTGCAGCTTGCTTTTGCCGTGCTAGCAAGGAGTTCGTCAGTAACTCTGATGCCACTGTTTCAACGGAAAGCCCATGTTGATTGGCTTCCTTAATCAGGTATTGTTCCAGCTCAGGGGACAAGGTCAAGGTTATGGTCATGGGGTGCTTTGCCGGTTTATTGCCATTCTAGCCTCGGCTATAGGGGGTTCGAGCTAACCACAAACTTTACCCGTGGGGGGTTGGCCCCCAACCATTCCGGGGTTTTGGGATGCACCCGCAAAATGTAGACCCCCTGCTCTGGCATGGGGGCCGTGGTG
>NZ_SMDQ01000114.1 GCF_012911975.1 Nodosilinea sp. P-1105
TCAACTTCCCGGTGAGTATTTACACTCGGCTGGGGCCAGAATCTGAGGAACCTCCTTAGAAATGAGCGAACCGGGAGAGCGAAAACTCTACTACCAGCGAAAACTCTATGCTTTCTTACAAGCCTTTCACCACTTCAAAGATCCTGATGTCGAACATCATCTCTGTGCCACGCTGCAATGCTTAGCGCCTCAGCTCGCTGACCTGCGGGACTGGTGGCGAGCGGGGGGCAACCTTTGTCTTGACGTTGCAGCTTCCAGCGATCGCATTAACCTCCAGACCACCCCTGACCTGCCCGATGAGGTTGGAGTACGACACCCGATCAGTGGCCAGGGGCAAACCATCACCGAACTGCCGTTAGACCCAGTTGAGATTCCGACAGACATTCAAAACTCCACCGACGCCAAGCACGTCTTCTGGTGGTTCTGGCGCTTTTATCCCGAGTACTGGGCCAAGGCCAATCCAAATTCCCAGGCGCTGCTGTATCCAGCCCACCGGATGCTGCCCGACTGCCCCCTGCACAGCTACCAGAGCACCGCGTCGGCCCTAGCGGGGGCGATGTATCCAGAAGGGCGTAGCGGCGATCGCCCAGAAACCCCCTATCTGCTACTCTTCAGCTTTTCCCCGGTTCAAGAGTTCATCAAAGCCTCCCGCAAGTTTGTGGACTTTTGGGCCGGGTCGTATTTGCTCCACTACCTCAGTGCTCGCCTCTGTTGGCACATTGCCCAAACCTATGGCCCCGATGCGGTGATTGTGCCCTCGTTGTGGGGGCAGGACATCATTGATGCCTTTTGGCTCAGAAAATATGGCCAAGAACAGCACGGTGACCTCGCAAATCCTGATTATCTAGAAGAGTTTTCCCACCTTTGGCGGCAAGGCTTTGATGGTACCAATGATGGTTTGGAGCCCGTCGAGCGGTTTGATCGCAAAGAATCCAACAGCCTTAGCACCGCTGGCTTCCCCAACATGATCACCGTGCTGGTACCGGGGAAGTCGAAGGCTGAAAAGTTAGGACAGGATCTATCAAAGCGACTGGCTGAAGAATGGCGAACCATCAGCGAAAAGATTCGAGAAGATATTCGCCAGACGGTGACCGCCTTCTTAACTGACGATCAGCACCAGACGGCACGAAATGAGTTGTGGCAAGAGTTTGAGCCCACCCTGCCCAAGTCAGCCAATCCACAGCTCTATCGCCAGGAAATGAAACTACTCCAACAGCAAAACTGCTGGGAGTGGCGACACCTGTGGGAGGCGCAGATTGACAACACCTGGGAGCCTTACTGGGCAGCCGTTCCCCTGGGGCATCCCGAAGATGAGCTCTCAACCCGTGATCTTAGCCAGTATGAGGCGTGGGCGTCCAAACAAGATGCGATCGCATGGCCCCCGACCCCACTCCCTAGCGCAGCCGAAAAAGCCATCTACACCCAAGAACTCAATGTCGGCACCTGGTGGGGCAGTCTGCAACAGCGCCTGCGCACCGCCCACATGGCCGTTAAAAATACCCGCCACTGGCAAATTCCGGCTGCTCCTGGCCCCCGTTCAAGTTTGTCGGGCCAGTTCAGTGCCGTGCATCCCCGGCTGAACTATCGAGAACGGCGGTTGCAAGATGGCACAACCCGCGACTTCCGGGAAGGCGGTGGCCTGCCAGAAAGCTCCATGCGACTGTTCTGGTTGATCATGGCCTATGCCTACAAGGGCCTGTTCAACGGCTCCGAAATGCTCAACGCTCTGGAGCTAACCAAACGCATGGCGTGGCAAGTCGGCGGCGTGGCTGAGTCGATGGGTATTCCGGTGACTGAACTTCAACCCGTACCCCTCGACCCTACAGACGAGGCATTGCTGGAGATTCAACAAACTCAGCCTGAGATTAACTACGACCAGTTAGTTCGCTTTCCCAACCTCAGTTCGATTGCAGCAGCTCGGTTTGTCCATGATTCCATCCAGAAAGCCGAGGTGGCTCAGCGAGAACATCAAGACGACTCAGTTCGTTTTCAAGCCAGAGTACATAATTACTGGAATGCCCTGGCTAACCAGGTGCGAACAACTCTCCGGCCCAAGCCAGTCAATCAGCAAGATTTATCAGGTGAAGAATCTGCTCAGCATGAAACTAAGAGACAGCATTTAGCCGCTGCCAGACGTACCTTTGCTTCTCGTACCCGAGGTAGGCCGTTTCATGTTGCCAAGACTGATCAGGTCATCAACTCAGAGCAAACCCCTGGCCGCGACTACAACGGGGTCATGTTCTCCGCCAAGTGGCTGGCAGACGAGATGAACCTGGAGAAAGCCAAGGGAGATAAAAACAAAGTCGATGAGGTCGCCCTGCTCCGTCAGGCCATTGATTCCGCCCACAAAGAGGCTGGCTTTGGCGATGGCAGCCCCGGCGACTGGTGGGTGATCGTGCTGGGCGATGGCGACGGCATGGGCAGCTACATTTCGGGGGAAACCCTGAAGCCCTACCGAGACTATCTGATTGATTTAGAAGCCAGTCACTACCTTGATCAAACTCAAAGCACTGACCTGCAGCAATTTACTCACCACTTCCAACAGCTTTTGGCAACGACCAAACGCATGGGACCCGCCACCCACATTGGCCTCAACCGCGCCCTGCTGGACTTCTCTAACCGGCTGGTGCCCTACCTGACCGAAAAGCGCTGCTGCGGGCGGGTGATCTACAGCGGTGGCGACGATGTGATGGCAGTACTGCCGTTGGAAGATTTGCCGGGATACTTGCGATCGCTCCGTGCCGCCTGGTCTGGTCAGGACGATCCTCTAGGTGAGTTTACGAGTGATGGTGGCTACTGGCACCCTAAAGGGACCTTCGATGGAATTCCCCAGCGCCCCCACTTCACCATGGGCAAAAACGCCACCATGAGCCTGGGGATTGTGATTGCTAACAAAGCCGTCCCCCTGCCCACGGTGCTCGAAAGCCTCTGGGATGCCGAGCAAACCGCCAAAGCCATGCCCGGTAAAGACGGCCTCTGCTTCCGCGTCATCTACGGCGGCGGCAACACCCTGGAGGCCCTGATGAAGGGAAGCCTGCTGGATGACTGGTGGGCATGGATCAACAAGGGGATGCAAAGCAAAGATGGCCAAGATACCCTGAGTCCCATCCTCTATCGCTTAGCCGAAGAACTGCCGAAAAGGGCCAGCGTGACGGAAAACTATAGTCTCTTTGCTGAAGCGGCTAAAGTCATCGTCAGCAATCGCGACGAAAGCAAGAGATTTGAAGACTTTGAGGGCTTCTGTGATCTACTGATGGCCTGGTTGAAGCGATGGGAAGCCTGGGTCAAGACAGCTGATCCAAAGCAAATTCAGCCAGGTTACAACTCTCGTCAAGATCCGCCTCTGACCGGGGCAAGCCCAGAGGATATGGGCTATCTCATGCGCTTCAGCGCCTTCTGGGTGAGCAAGAACCTCCAGCGCCAAGCCTGGGTACAACCCCAAAAGCAACCGGTGGAGGCGAAGTCATGACCTGGTACCGAATCACACCCCTGGATGTGTTGCTATTTCGGGATTCCCGGCCCTTTAGCCCTGCCGACGGCTCCTGGGCCAAGGGGCTGTTTCCACCGATGCCGATTACGGTGTTCCATGGGTTGCGATCGTTGCTGCCGCAACGCACTCAAGCAGACAAGCGCCAGCGTCGAGACACCAACAGACTCAGGGATTTGACTTTTCTTGGCCCCTTTCTGTGTGATCCAAACGGTACCCTCTGGTTGCCTACGCCAAAAGACCTGGTCTGTCTGTATCCCCAAGATGTAGGTGCAAAAAAAGCCAGCGATCGCTGGGAATCGGTGCATCGATTGCAGCCCGCTAAGATTCGAGGGTCAGAAGATAAAGATCCAGCTTGGGAGCATCTGGCGTTTGCAACCAATCATCCAGATCCAATGGTGATTACAAAAGCGATGCATGACCAAGAAAAGCAGCAGAATCAGCGCCTGGGAGAACCCCAACCATGGATACGTGCGAAGTATCTGGCTGAGTATCTCGACAGCAAAGAGACGAACTGGACGCAAGATACCCTGGAGGAAAAACCTCTGTTTCACTCGAATCCCTGGGATGCTCAGGTAATGCCCCACATCAAGATGAAATCCGGGGAACGCCAGGTAGAAGAGTCCGATGGCTACTTCACCGAAGTGGCAGTGCGGCTGCGCCCCGGCTGGCATTTTGTTGCTCGATTGGATTTACCTAACGGCTCATCAGAAGAGTTGCAATCCGGTGTGATTCGCCTGGGGGGGGAAGGCCATCGGGCACTGGTGGAGCGGCTGCAGGATCCAGATGAACCCCAGGGATGGTCAGCCTTGGCTGAGTTGAAAACCAATAAGGGCGATCGCAAACGCGCCTATGTGCTAACCCCAGGGTTAGCCCTGGCTGATACAGAGAAGCGGCTCTATGCCAGCTATCCCAGGGAGTGGCGTGACAATTTGGCAGGCTGCGCCACAGATCGGCAATTGATGTGGGGGGGGATCAGTGCGATAGCTCGGGTTGAAGGAAAGCCTCGCACAGGCAACGAGGAACCGGATGAGGTGGCCTACATTCCCCAACGGGCCTTTGTGCCACCGGGGACGGTGTATGCGTTTAAGTCGCCACCCAAGGTAGAGAGTCTGCTGCCTAATGATGAGTCACACCAGTGGCTGACCACCTTTCAAAAATTGAACTACGGAAAATTATTATGGGGAGTGCACTAGGTAATGGATAACTATTTGACCTATTTATATTTGCTAACGCCGCTGCATACGGGGGGCAGCGCCAATGAAGGTAACCTGATGGGTATCGCCCGTGAAGTACATACGGAATTTCCCTACATGCCAGCCTCATCTGTAAGAGGAAAAGTCCGTTCTGTCTTAGAAAAAGACAGCAAAGACAATCCGCAGGAAAGCGCCGCAACCAGCTTAGTATTTGGTCGACGAATTGAGGACGGAAATCAACCTACAGAAGGAGAAATTTGGTTCGCTGATGCCACACTGCTATTCTTTCCAATTGCTTCTCTGAGTCACCATATGATATGGATAACTTGTCCACTATGGTTAGAACGATGGAGCCGTTGGCTAGCACCAAACTCCCAAGCCAATGTACGCAGTTTAATCCATACATGCCGACAGCACCTATCAAAGGATGGCCGCAAGTCAGCAGTAGTGAGCTTCGAAAGAGAGAAACTCTATTTACAGACGGCTTTGCTTCAACCAGCTGAGTTAGCCTCTGAGAACTTTGAAATTATCAGTCCTGAGTTAACTGGCCTACTAGAAGCTTCTGGATTAGTAAATCTTCTACCAGAAAGATTGATTGTCTTACCCGAGGCAGAGTGTTTATCTCTGGTAGAAACAGGGCTACTGCGAGAGGTTCGGGTACGGCTAGAAACTGGCTCTAAAACTGTGGACAAAGGATCATTTCGGTCTGAAGAGGCAATTCCACCAGAAACCGTACTGTTCTTTCCCTGGGGAATGAAGCGTTCTCAAGCTGTCGCTATAGATAAGGATGAAAAAGATATAGATAAAGCTCGTGCAGAGGCCGAACAAACCCAAGCTGCGAAAGATATGCTTCGCAACATCATTCCTGATCGGATGAGCACTCGCCTACAGTTCGGAGGCCTAGAAGGACTGGGAAGAGGCTGGGCCGAAATGAAAAGTATGCAGATTACTGCCGAGGAGGGAAGTCGCTGATGAAACTTGATCCACGCCAGTTTAGCCAAGAAGCTTATGGAGCATTAGAAAGTCTAAGCCAACAACTAGATAAAAAGTACCATAAGAAAGCGAGTGCTCTAGTGCAGGGGCTACCAGCTTATATCTCTACATGGGGACTGCATCGACTGAGTGGTGATGCCAAGAGCTTTATCGGTAAAACCTCTGAAGATACAAAGTACAAGGGCACTGTTTACTATTGTTTCCTCGAAAGTTTACACAAGTTTAGTGGAGCTGACTTTCAACCAAGAGATGAAAAAAGCCTAATTTTTAATTCCAGAATGCCTCTCAGAGACTACTTAGCCCTCAACCACTTAGCTCTAAGGTTTGCAAAGGAATGGTCATTTTGGGCTGCCTCACTACTTGGCGAAGCGGAGAATAATTAACATGACAAGAGGGAAAGAAGAATCTTGGAAGGAAAAATTAGCTCAAGCAGCACAGGAAATGGGCATAGAGGCTTCTACTTCCTCGTCATCTAGTATGTCTAGGAATGAAGATCCTCATCTTTCAAAAATCAAAAATCCCCTTCAAACACTAAATTGTGCAGACTTTTCAACGGAATCTGCGAAAAAATTCAGCGATTCTCAACCAGAAGAGCAAAGACTAAAATCTCTTCTAGAAGAGACGATAAAAGCTGATACTCAGACCTGTCAGTCTCTTTATGATCTCCTTAACCAGCGGACAGTAACACTAGCTGGAGAGATTGTAGAGGTTTATTTTCCTGAAAGACTAAGAGTTGGTGGGATTCAGGGATTTCGAGAGCGATTACTACCCGCCCTACACCCAGTGTATGGAGTCCCCTATGTGCCTGCTAGTAGTATCAAAGGTGTTGTCAAAGCCTGGGCAGAGTATCACCAGCCTGAAGGTTTAGAGACAGTCCAGCGTCTATTTGGTTTTCTTAATCAAACTGCTTCAGAAGCTGAACAGAAAGCGTCCCTTGGCACAGTACAAATTCTAGATGCTTTTCCAATGACCCCTTGCTTAAGTATGGACGTAGCCACGCCTCAGTGGAATTGGAAAGCGAGCCGAGTGGAATATAATCCATCACCTCACTACATGATGTCTCTACAAAATGTAACTCTGAAAATCGGCTTGGCTAAAACTAGCTTGGGATCCGAAGCGGATGTAAAGCTAGCCAGAACATGGCTAGAAAAGTCGCTTATTCAAGAGGGGCTAGGCTCTCGTATCAGTGCCGGGTATGGACGAGTTAGTCAACCTCAAGAGTCAACTCTAGAGACAGGTGACCAAGTATCCGAAGCTTCTAAACTAGTTGAATCCCGCTGGCGCAGCAGCAGTCATGGTTTTGAGCTGTGGTCACAAGGCATTTATAGTGTTTCAGAACAAGTCGAGTTAAGGTCGGCGGCCATTCGAGGAGTATTACGATACTGGTTTAGAGCTGTAGCACTAAGTTTTTGCTCTCCGCAGGATTGCCAGATATTCGAGGCCAAGCTATTTGGCAGTATTGATACAACTCTGAATAAGAAGAAGAAACCTACCTATGGTAGTGTCAGAATTTCTGTCGATGTCGAGGGAGGCTCGAAGCTGAGTAACCAGGGTAGTAACACACCTTACTATGCAAAGGGTAGGATTCACTTAGAATCTACCAATCAAGGGCATCTGACCTTAATCAAATACATTTTGAAGTTAGCAATATACCTGGGCGGCATAGGCCGTGGAGCCAGACGCCCACTACATTGCAACTCAGGACGGTTAAGAGGTTGCTACTGGCAGCCTACTGATTCTCAGGACTCCCTAGGGTACAGCCTAGAGGAATGGTTGACAATGCTCAAGAATCTCCGAGATGTTTGTCAGGGACTTTGTAAGCAACTCTCAATTTCTAGCCATCCTGACAGTTGCTCTCCTGGAGATACTCAAAATAGATATCAAGATGTCTTAAATCAGAATGCTCGGATATATCTAGTTAAAGCTAATAATATAAAACACCCGAAAGATGTGCCAGGCAATCA
>NZ_SMDQ01000115.1 GCF_012911975.1 Nodosilinea sp. P-1105
ACTCCCTATTTTTTGTCCTTCCTATTCTCTCAAAGCATTGTCCCCTGAAGCTTTGAGTCCCCTTGTCACCCGCTAAGGGAATCGTCATCATGCCCCAGGATTCTCCAGCGATCATTCTGGCCATGATGGCCAGTGCGATCGCCGCTCAGCTGCCAGCCTCCGATCCGGCCCTGTTACCGACGGTGATTATGGGCCTGGCGATCGCCACCGGAGTCGTGGGTATCGTCTGCTTTTTACTCGGCTCCTTCAAACTCGGCAATTTAATCCGTTTTATTCCCTATCCAGTTGTGGGTGGCTTTCTGGCGGGTACCGGCTACTTGCTCGCCCAGGGTGCCTTCAACGTCATGACGGATCAGTTTTTTAATCTAGCGGATTTACCGGTTTTACTAACCCCAACGATAGCTGTACGTTGGCTACCCGGCTGCGCCGTTGGCCTGGCTTTGGTCGTGTTGCTGCGCCGCTACAACAATGTGTTTATCATGCCGGGCATTATCGTTGGCAGCACCCTGGTGTTTTATTTGACTCTGTGGCTAACTCGAACACCCATCAGCCACGTCCAGGAGTTGGGGCTGCTCTTTGGCGATTTCCCTAAAGATGGGCTGTGGCAACCCCTGCATTGGTCAATGCTGACCCAAGTCAACTGGGCACTCATTTTTGGTCAGGTCGATAAAATGGCCACCGTGACACTGCTTTCAGTAATTGCTCTTTTGCTGAACGTGTCGGGTATTGAGCTGGCTGCCCGTCAGGATATTGATCTGAACCGGGAACTGCAATCAACCGGGATTGCCAATGTGATTGTTGGCCTCGGCGGTGGCATCGTGGGTTTTCATGCCCTGGGTCTATCGGTTTTAAGCTGCGCCAAAATTAATGCCAAAAGTCGCCTGGTAGGGGTGCTCGCCGCCAGTATTTGTGTTGTTACCCTGCTGCTGGGGGATACGTTGGTCACGTTGTTTCCGAAGCCGGTGCTCGGAGGGGTGGCTCTGTTTTTGGGTTTAAGTTTTCTGGTGGAGTGGGTCTACGACGCCTGGTTTAAGCTGCCGAAAACAGACTACGGCATTGTTATCTTAATCCTGTTTGTAATTGCCACCGTTGGCTTTTTACAGGGGGTCGGCGTCGGCATCGTCGTCGCCATTGCCCTGTTTGTCATCAGTTCTAGCCGAGTCAACGTCACCAAACACATTCTCTCCGGTGCCACCCACCAGAGTCACAGAGCCCGCAGCTTACCCCAAACCCGCATTCTTCAGGAGGAAGGCGATCAGATCTACATCCTCGATTTGCAGGGGTTTCTCTTTTTTGGCACGGCCAATGCCCTACTCAAGCGCGTTCAAGACCGGCTGAATGATGACCGGCTCACCCCTCTAAAGTACGTCGTCCTTGACTTTCAGGCGGTCAACGGACTCGACTCTTCAGCGGTATTGAGCTTTGTCCGCCTCAAGCAGCTCTTGCAGCAGCAGGAAGTCAAACTGGTGCTGACCCACCTGAGCCCAGCGATTCGCACCCAGCTCAAGCGGGGGGGATGCCTGCTGCCAGATGACCTGGCTTGTCAGGCGTTTGCCGATCGCGATCGCGGTCTGGAATGGTGCGAAAATGACCTGCTGGGTGTGATCCCGCTACGACGTGCCCGCACCATCCCCATGCTCATTCAGCTCAACGATCTGTTTCCTGACCGTGATGCCGCCGCTGAGTTTGTCGATTACCTGGAAGAATGGGACGCTGAACCCGGCGAGTACGTTTATCAGCACGGACAGCCTGCCGATGCCATTGATCTGATCGAAGTGGGGGAGGTGACCGTGTACCTGGGTGGGCAACAGGAGCAAGCCCATCGGATTCAAGCTCTTGGAGTGGGTAATGTGGTCGGAGCCGTGGATTTCTTCCGTCACTCGACTCACCAAACAACTGCGGTCATAGAAGTGCCCAGTACCCTTTATCGATTAACAACAGAGCGCTTCCAGCATCTAGAGCAAGAACATCCCGAGGTCGCGACCGCGTTCCAGGCGGCGGTGATTCAAATTTTGGGCGATCGCCTCACCTACGCCTACAAAGAAATTGCCGACTTGCTGCGATCGTAATTTCCTTCAACACACCTCGTGTCAGTGCTACGAACCCTCTGTTGAGAGTCTGGCACTGACTTTTTCTTTTTTTCAGAAAATCACAGCCTCAGAACTGCATACTCCGCCATCATCATCCGTATACCCCTTTAAGAGATCCTGCCTAAAAGGTTTTAAGCGCATTTCTTCCACAAAATTTTATCAACTTTGAAAGGGTGTTTTAATGTCTGACCGTACTGCATTTAGTCCTATCAAGTTTGGTAGCATCATCTACTTAAAGAATAAAAATAGCAATCAATATTTAATATCAGCCAATGCAGGTACCACCAAACGGTATTACTGGCCATACTTAAGCACCAACAGCAAAAAGAAAGTCGCTTTGCAGTTGGCACCCTCATCAGGTAAACGGGTTTCATTCATCCAGAGTGTGAATTGGTGGCTAAACCCATTTCAGGATCGTTCGAAATACTACGAGACTATCGAATTTGGCAATAATGACATCATCTCTGGCTCTATCCTAAAAATCAAAACGTCAGAGCCAAAAGTAGGTGATCATGATACTTTAGGCATTTTTAGAGACAGCGACAATTGCTACTACTGGGAAGAGGGGTATGACGACCTCAGACAGGGATGGCTGCTGACGAAAGTGGATGGTAAGGATGGGGAGCCTATCTGTGATGGCGATGAGGTTTACATTACCAACCTTGCTAAGAACAATCAGCGACTCGCAGTTGACGATCGCAATCAAGGCTATATCACCACCAAAGCAGAAGCCAGTGACTCGTGGATTTTGGAAAGAGCGCCCCAGCGGCAGATTGGGGAAGATGAGTGGTTTGCTTACTATAACGAGTTTCCTTACTTCTCAGCCGAGGCCGTCCGAGAAGGCTGCTATCCCAGGATTATGCAGCAGGCAAAGCCGACGGAAAAGGCAATTGTGTTGGTGCATGGCTTAACCGACTCACCCTATTTCATGACCGCGATCGCCGATCACTTTTTCAAGCTAAACTACAACGTCTATATTCCTCTCCTTCAAGGTCATGGCCTGAAGATTCCCAGTGGCATGGAAGGAGTTTCGTTACGTGAGTGGCAAGCCAACGTGAAATTTGCTGTCGATGCCGCGGCGGCTGAAGCCAAGCAAATTTCTATCGGTGGACTATCTACGGGGGGTGCCTTAAGCTGCTACATGGCAGCGAATCATCCCAAGACTGCTCACAAGATAACCGGAGCCATTTATCTGTTTTCTGCGGCCCTTCGCATTGCAGGCGGTATGGGAAGCGGCAATATCAAAGAGTCCTTGCTCCGCAGCTTTATGGCAAATCTGCTGGACTCTAAAGGGCCACTCATTGGTGAAAACCCTTATCGCTATGGACGGATGGACAACGATGGTGCCCGCGTGCTGTCCGAACAGATTAAAGAAATTGACGAACTCATTAAAACGCTGAGTCCTAAAAGTCCTTTTCCAAAACCAGTCTTTGCCGCCCACTCAGAATGGGATGATGCTGCTGCCATTCAAGGTATCGAAGCCCTCAGTCTAGTTTCTAATCTCGATCAATTCAGGTTTTTTCGCATCCAGAGAGAAGCGGCGGTCGGACATGCTGAGTTGGTTTTAGCCGCTCCAGTGAAAGGCGCGTCCCGTACTTTGGAATACCCGAACCCAAAGTTTGCCGAGATGATGGAGGCGATCACTGAATTTGATCTGGCGATGACAGAGAAAACTAACAAAGCGGGAAAGTTCCAGCTTCAGGCGCTACGCGATCGCCTTCAAGCTCAAGAAGATCTAAAGCAAGAAGAGCTACAAGAGGCCAACCAGGAGCAAACAGTCAAGGTTGATTCAATCGTCGAACATCATCGGCAGATTCTCGCCGATCCTCAGGCCCTCATCCGCTACGCAACCATCGCGCAAGCTGTCTATTATGATCCGCAGTCAGCCGCCCAACAGCTCAAGTCACTGAGCTGTGAACTAATTGATGAATCTGAACGGGTAGACACCTGGTTTCTCGATGGACTCCAGGCCATGTGTGTAAGGTATTCCCAAGGCGGTACCGACGAACTAATCGTGGCCTATCGAGGCACCGAAAAAACCAATCCTGCCGATCTAATCACGGATGGCGGTATCGGTGGGATGCTGGCCTCTTTTTCAGGGGACGACATTATCCGCGCCGTGATTCGTAGTGAAATGGCCGTTGATATGCAGCAAAGCGTCGCAGTGTCTGCTGCAGCCAAGGTAACCTTTGTAGGCCAAATTGCAGGGCGATTGGTCAATGCCATGAAGTATTACGAGGAGAAGGCCTGCCACTTAAATTTTGGACAATATCAAAAGATTACCGTAGTCGGCCATTCCCTCGGCGGAATGATTGCGGCCCATGTTGCCTACTGGGCTAATGTGAAATACGCACCAGACAAAATTCATTGTCATACATTTAATGCTGCCCCCGGGGCAAAGTACACCTCAATGGATGCAGAAGGCAATATTGTGTACGGAAAAATATATGGAGATATGGACAAAGATTCCCAGCATAATCCCCCCATTGCCAACCGTATCATCAACCACCGCATTATCGGCGATATTGTTAGCGGTCTTCCCCTACCCATTGGCACAGACGAGGAAGGATTTCCCTACGCCCATCTAGGATATATCTACAACTGGCGGCCCTTTGAAGCAGATTCTTACACCAGTATTGCGGTTCATTTCCTAGAGCGGTTTATTGAGGATCTCAAGTTTGAGACCGAGCATTTAGTTGGTATCGCGCCAGCACCTGTTGGAACGATTTACTGGTAGTCATTAAACAACGAAATCCAACACGTACACCTTTCTAATAGCTTGACAATCTGGGGAATGCTCATTGCAACGCTGCTAACTTTGAAAAAGCGATTGCCCTTAAACAACAAATAAAAGGGGCGATCGCAATTCTGTCAAAGTTGTTGGCCCTCACCCCCAACCCCTCTCCCAGAGGGCGAGGGGAGCCGATCCACCCTCTTGTTCCCTCTCCCCTCGGGAGAGGGCTAGGGTGAGGGGCTTCCGAAGGATCTGTGCATAAGTTTTGTCAGTCAATGAGGGTTTAACCTTAATCATCTCTATCACGTTTATCATCTCCATTACCTGTACTACTAATGTCTATTTCTTGCTTGATAGGCTGATCTGGTGTAATTGGGATTTCCCAACTGATAGGCTGATCGGACTTATTGCGACTGTTTTGAGCTTGGCCAAGTGTCCCAGTTGCAGAAATGGTTTCAATCCAGGTAAGTGAATCAGGTTTAAGCTGGGCTATTTCAAGCTGGCCAAAGACTAAAAACTCTAACCGCGATCGCACTTTGCCCCCGTCATAGTCAGAGCTTGCGCCAATCAGTTGAATTTGGCGAAAACGATGGCGGGTGGCGATGGTGGCGCTTTGGTAATGATGAGGTCTGTCTTCAGGTGGTTGATTGTTTTGAGATGATGGATTACATTTTGCCAGCCACCTTTGCTGATTTAGAGTAATTGACCCCGCGATTAGCGAGGTAAGCTGCTCGACTTTCATACTATTTTGCCCTACCAGGTCAATCCAAAATGCTTGCTGGAACTCGCGACTGTTTTGTTCCAGAGAGTGATCTTGGCGGATGGGCAAAAAGGTGATCTCGCCGTCATACATAGCTACGCAGGGCAAAGTAGGCGTACTCACCCGCTCTAGGGGCAACCGATGCCATTGCGCCTTGGGCACTATTTTTGCCAAGTCATCTTGCAGTCGGTTTTTGATCAGCTCAAGCAGTGAGTTAATCACAGTTTCAACAAATTAAAACATCAGGACATGTCAGGTTCGGCCACCAACTCAATGGGGTCTTCTTTTGCAGGAGTTGTCGGCGAACTAGTCTCTGTTTCAACATCGGCTAATTCTTCTTCCAAAACCTGAATAGCCCCGCTAATTCGCAGCAGCGTATCGCGAACACTGGCCTGCTTGACCTCAAGTTCGGCCATTACTTTTTGACCCGATTCATACTCGGCTTTGAGGACTTGGAGTCGTTGACGCAATTTATCGTACATAATTAAAGTCTTCAGTAAAAATTCATAGCCAACCATATAAGTGTCGAACAAGGAATGAGATCCATTAATTATCTCGAAATCTGGCTAAATACAAGTTATTTTTCGCATAAACTCACTTAACTATCCTACAGCAATGAATTCAAAAGATCTGTCAGTTTTATTGCCCGAGGAATTTCCACAAATTACATGTGCTTCATTTTCAGAAGTAAAAGTAACCACACAATTATCTTTGGTGTCGCCTCCCCAGCCATCTTTGCGATAATGCTGAGTTACCACAACAGTTGGTGCATGCAAAAAGGCAGGAGTAAAATTAATAATATATTTACCTTCCCCTTCTTTTACGACAGAAAAGTCTTTTCCTAATCTGATTTCTCCATTTTCCCTAACTGTTCCTCTCACCAGCCTTAGGCTACCTCCTTCGCTTGTTGGATGCGTAATAATAGGAGCATAAAGATTTTTTCTAATAAATTCTCGTACAATATCTGAGTTGTAATCTAATGATACCGAAACTTCAGCAGCTCTTGAAGAAGATGGCTTGTGTTGAGTTGCTACCTCGTGACATTTATTTTGTCCTTTCACAAATATCAGGATATATGCAGTTCGATACTTAAAAATAAGATCACTCGGACGACCCAACTCTGATCCAGATGTTGGACCTCTCTCTAATCTAAATGCTTGGGTTGAATTAATACTTTTAAGCAGCTTGTTTGCACTGGATGTACTCTCGGAGGGAGCATTTCTCACGGCATCCATAGACGCAATTATCACAAGATCTCCATATGTTGCATTAACATGATTATTAATCCAATCAGCCCATGTGTTCCAATTAGCTGGATTATCATAGACATCCTGGTGATGTTCAGTTTTCTTTACCTTGTCAGAGTTAAGGATAATTGTATTTAGTCCTCTGCGTGGGAGGGTAAAATTAATTCGATGGTTATTGATTCTAACAATAGGGGGGGAAGTACGAGTGCCTGAATTGCCGGATGCTGACACGAAAATCTTGAATGAATCAACACTAGCTTCAGTTTGGGAATGGTTGTCGATATAAACTTGGCCTGTGATAGAGAGATTACCTGTGATCGCAGCATCGCCGCTAACCTTAAGTTGCTCCGTGCTGGGTTCACCTCCAATGCCAATCTTACCGGTTAGGGTGCTGGTACCTGCAACAGTCAGTTTATTACTGGCACCTGTGATAGAGAGATCGCCTGCGATCGCAGCACTGCCTTTCACCTGTAGCTTTTCTGCATTGTCCCCTGTGGCTGGAGCAACGCCAATACCAACATTACCTGTTAAAGTGCTTGTTTTGGTTACCGTTAATGTCTTGCTTACTGATAGGCTATCAATCGCAGCACTGCCTTTCACCTGTAGCTTTTCTGCATTGG
>NZ_SMDQ01000116.1 GCF_012911975.1 Nodosilinea sp. P-1105
CGGTCGTCATGGTGCGCAGTACCCGCCAACTCTGGAACAAAACCACCACCGAGGTTCGGTTCTACATCAGTAGTTTGACGTCCAATGCCCTCCGCCATGCCCAGGTGATTCGCTCTCACTGGAGTGTAGAAAATAGTCTCCACTGGGTGCTCGATGTCACCTTCAATGAAGATGCTAGCCGCATTCGCCAAGGCTATGCCGCCCAAAACCTCGGGCTCATCCGTCGGCTCAGTGTCAGTTTACTGAAGCGCGAACCGTCAAAGCTTAGTCTGAAGATGAAGCGCTACACCGCCGCGATGGACAATGGCTTTCTACTCAAAATCCTCGCCGCCAGCGGGGCGGATGAGGCGTGACGGGCAACAGGATGGCTACCCTGGGATAAACGACAACTGGTTTCGTGAGGAGGCAATTAACTCGAATATCCGACCATGGCTGGGCCTGAAGCCTGAGTCGACCCGCTATAATCCGATGATTTTACCCCTCAAACTATCCATACGAGCACTCGATTAAGATGCGATTACCCTGATGGCTTTTCTAATTTCGACAATTTCAAGTTAAGAGGTTTGTTGCCGTGGGTATTTCCGTTTAAAGCAGCATAACCAGACCGGAAGAGCCAAAAAAGCTTCATCGCGACCGGACAGATATACCGTTCCATCTATACCGAACGGTAATTACCGAGCAGTATAGTATGTCTGAGCAAAGTCAGCAAGCCACACTGATGGATTTGCGTACCCGTGCGGGACTGACCCGCCGCGAGGTGGCAAATGCCCTGGGAATTACCGAAAAGACAATCTATGTATGGGAAACCAGCGAAAACCCGCCCAAAATGACGGTTTCTCAGGTGCAAAAGCTGCTAGAGGTTTTGGGCTGTACGCTGGATGAGCTGGCGATCGCGACAAGTAAATAGTTTGGTCAATACGTTAAATTAGGCCAATCTAGTAAAATCTTAAAATTGATGATTGAACAACACTTTGCGAATAAGTTCCAATAGCATTGACAAGCCAATTCGAACTAATTTTGCTGTGCAAAGCAATTAAGGTAGATATACAGTGCAGGTACCTGATCTACAGGCTTTAGTTTTATTCGGATTTTCTTATCGATTTTCCTGATCTCTAGTGAACAAGATTCTTGTCATGGGTCTACAACAGCAAAGTCCGAAACTATCAATTATTCTTGCGGTAATCACAGCAATTACCGGCTTGGGCGTGGCTCTGTTTAATAATTGGGATAGATTATTTTCGAGTTCGGGACAGCCTGGAAGCTCTGAGGAACCATCCAACAGCAAAAAAAGAGTGCGATTTATATTGCTTGATAGTTCAGGGAATCCGATTTCTTGGGCGAGAGTTCAATTTATTTTTGATGGTGCTCCTGAGCCTAGATATACCGACGATCTTGGATATGTGAGCATTTCTATTCCAATAAGAGAAGAAGTTAGAGTGATAATTCAAAAAGAGGGCTTTAAAACAATCAGAAGGGAGATAAATCTAAATGCTGATATAGAGACAACAGTTGAGTATGTAATGTACTCAGAAATAAATGCTCAGGAAAGCAACATAGTAGAGGATGGGGAAAAGGGTGATGCTTCTCAAGAGGCTAATGCTAGGCAGACTGGCCTTGAAGTTCCCGAGGCAAATAACCTTTTGGCAAACGTCAATCCATCTCAGCCATCCACCATGGAACCCCTGGACTTCTTCAATTTATATTTTTATAGAATAAATTATGGGCTTTTCGATGAAGCATTTCAAATGCTCTCTCAAGATTATTTGGCAAAAGTGTATTTCAGCAAAGGCTTTTCCTTTGATTCAGCCTTAGAAAATTTTAGAAAATATTGGGATAGGTGCGATATAGAATATAGAGACGAAAATTTGGTTGAGCATGGAGATGAGGCTATAGTTCTCTATCAAGCACGCTTCTTCTGCAAGGATGATCATTCTGTCGGAAGGAGACACGACTTCAGACCTTATAGGATGGTGATGATCAAATTCTCAGATGGTCGTGAGTGGAAGGTGAAGGAAGTTGTGGCAGATCGATAGTCATCGATTATTTTAATTTTTGGATCAAAGACAGCCATGATCTCGCGCCTTTGTCAGTCCTGTTATTCCTTAATGAACCGATGAATTATTCAAGCTAAAGAGGTGATGAGCTTTCAAGGCCGTATTACCGCCGACATCGCCCTGTGCCTGGCCCGCTACTTTGATATGTCTCCTCGGTTTTGGCTCGACTTGCAGTTGGACTAGGACGCTTAGAGCATCGATACAGTATGTCAAGATCCCAGGGTTCTTAGGCAGATTGGCCATGAGTTTCGGAGCATTCCAGGGCAGAACCCTGGGATCTGTACCGGCGTTTTAGGGGTTTCCCCAACTTTCTATGGGATCCCCTTCCGGAGGGTGCCAACCAGCAGAAACCCAGATTGAACGAGCTACTTGTATAGACGGCTCATCCCGAAAATCATCGTTCAGATCTAACCGCTGGCAAGTAGCACGACCAGTAGATGAAGTTCCCAAAATTCTCAAAGTATCTCTTGACCACATGAAGTGATCTGCCCAAGACTGCCGCCGAGGATTGAACAGCGGCACCATGTTCTCAGTTACAGGGTCTACACCTTTGGTAAAGTTGTAGCGTCGCTCATTGCAGCGATGGCAAGCAAGCGCCAAATTATTAAGTTGGTCGCTTCCCCCTAGCGATCTTGGCTGCAAATGATCGAGTGTAAACAAATCTGGGCTTAAGTATTCGGGGGAGTGGCAGTATTCACAGAGGAATTTAGCTCGTTGCCTAACCTGGAGTCGGGTTGCACTGGGCACCATTTGCTTTGGGCAGCTAGCTGGGCATTGATCAAGGTAAAAATACGCTGAAGCTCAGTAATGCCAGCATATTCTGCCATTTCGTCAGCCGTGAGGGTAGCCGTTTTCTGTCGGTCAAGCAGCGTTTCAAAGCGGCTTTGCAACTCATCCGAAAATCTAAACAAATAGACCCCGCCAAATTCTCGCATCTGCACCCCAGACGCCATCAGGGATGAGGGCTGTACCATTAGCTGAGGAGTCATAGTCGCTGCACAGTTCTCTAGGATGGCTCTATTGTATGCTGCCTACCAATGGGTATGACAAGCGGCGCATTACCACCGACACCGCCCTGCGCCTGGCCCGCTACTTTGATATGTCTCCCCGGTTTTGGCTGGGCTTGCAAATAGTTTCACGGTCAAAGGCAGCATCGGGCAACCCTTCACTAGCTGAGCCTGTGTAAGTCGCCGCCCGCTCTCGCAACCTCTGGGCAATCTCTGTGGAAGATACTTGTTGCCATAAGAACATGGATTGCTTTTGCGCCCGCCACTGGTCGGTTGCCTCAATGGGCCTACCGCTTTCCAAGCCTTCTACCAAAGGTGCCTCAATCTTTGCCTTTTGGGAGAGCCGCTCTTGCTCCCTCAAGACTAGATGTACCAGGTAATCGGTTGCCGTGTCAAAGCCAGCCTGCTCCGCTTGTTGAGTAATTACCGCCTCTACATTATCTGGCAAAGAAATATTCAGCATGGCGAATGTGGATCATGTCCATGATTATAGAGATTAGTCTACATAGCCATCAGCCGATGAGGGCTGTGCATTGGCTACGCGCCCAGAGCGGCCACCAACTGCTGCTTAGCCGCTTCCAGAGCCTCGGCCAGTTTACCCGGATCCCGTCCACCCGCCTGGGCCAGGTTGGGGCGGCCGCCGCCGCCGCCGCCGCAGAGTTTGGCAATGCCGCCAATGAACTTACCTGCCTGTAGCTTTTGCTCGATCACTTCAGGGCTAAAGGCCGCCACCAGGCTAACTTTCCCTGGTTCCGGCACCGAGCCCAGCACCACTGCCCCGGCCCCCAGCTTTTGCAGCAGCCGTTCGGCAGCCGTCTTCAGGGCATCGGCGCTGACCGCTTCCAGCTCGGCCACCAATACCTTCAGATCGCCTAAGCTCTCTGCTTGACTCAGCAACTGGTCAGACTTCAGCACGGCCAGGTCAGACTTGAGGGTCTCCAGTTCCTTTTGGGTGGTCTTTAGGTCCGTTTGCAGGGTGGTGATGCGATCGGTTAGCTCTTCGGGCTTGGCCTTAAAGCGATCTGATAACTCCCGCACTACGGCATCCCGCACATTCAGGTACTCCAGCACGGCGGGGCCAGCCACCGCTTCAATCCGGCGCACCCCGGACGCGACTCCGGTTTCGGAGATGATCTTAAACAGGCCAATTTCAGCCGTATTGCTAACGTGGGTGCCGCCACACAACTCCATGGATACCCCAGGGAAGTCGATCACTCGCACCTCAGCGCTGTACTTTTCGCCAAACATGGCGATCGCGCCCTTGGCTTTGGCGTCTTCCAGGGGCATGACGGCCACCTCGGCGGCATGACCCTCGGCGATCCAGGTGTTGACCTGCTCCTCCACCTGCTGAATTTCCTCAGCACTGAGGGCACGGGGGCAGTTGAAGTCAAACCGCAGCCGGTCAAAGGCCACTAGCGAGCCCGCCTGGGAGATGTCGGGATCTACCAGCTTTTTCAGGGCCGCTTGCAGCAGGTGGGTAGCGGTGTGGTTGGCCTGGGCCCGGCGGCGGCAGGCCCGGTCAATCTGGGCAGTCACGTCAGCCCCGACGGTCAGGGTACCCCGCTCGATACGGCCCACATGGACAAAGAAGTCGCTGTCCTTTTTAACGTCCTGGATGCGGACCACAACGGATTCACCGGACAAATAGCCGCGATCGCCGATTTGGCCCCCTGACTCTGCATAGAAAGGGGTCTGGTCCAAAACAATCTGCACCTCCTGGCCGGCCTCTGCCTGGTCCACAGATTCCCCCTGTACCAGGATGGCTGCCACCTGGCTGGTGCTACTGGCATCGGTATAGCCCAGGAACGTGGTGGAATGGATGTGTTCTGCTAGGGTATCCAGGCTACCCTGCACGGTCAGGTCAATGGTTTCGTGGGCCTCTTTCGAGCGCTGCCGCTGTTCTGCCATGGCCGCTTCAAACCCAGCCACATCCACGGTCAGCCCCTGTTCTTCGGCAATTTCCTGGGTCAGCTCTAGGGGGAAGCCGTAGGTGTCGTACAGCACGAAGGCATCGGTACCGGCAATTTGCTGGGTTTTGGATTTGGCTTCCCGCTGCAGGATGTCGGCCAGCAGCTTTTCACCCCGTTCCAGGGTTTCCAAGAAACGGGCCTCTTCCCGATCCAGTTCGGCCTTAATGGTGGACTCTCGCTCGCGAGTGTTCGGAAACGGGGCTTCTGCCAACTGAATCGCTGTTTCTGCCACCTGGCTAATAAACGCCCCTGCAATCCCAATCAATCGCCCGTGGCGCACCACCCGGCGAATCAGCCGCCGCAGCACATAACCCCGACCCACATTAGAGGCGGTAATGCCGTCGGCAATCATGTGCACCACGGCCCGCACGTGGTCACCAATTACCTTTAGCGATACCTTGGTCTTTTCGTCGGCCTTGGCGTAGTCAATCCCGGCCAGCTTCGCCGCTGTTTCGATGATCGGCAGAATCAGGTCAGTCTCATAGTTATTGGGCACCTGCTGCAAAATCTGAGCCATGCGCTCCAGGCCCAGGCCGGTGTCAATGTTCTGGTTTTGCAGGGGCGTCAGATTGCCCGCTGCATCCCGGTTGTACTGCATGAACACCAGGTTATAGAACTCGATGAAGCGGGAGTCATCCTCTAGGTCGATGTCGTCATCCCCCCGTTCAGGGTGGAAGTCGTAGTAAATTTCCGAGCAAGGACCACAGGGGCCAGTGGGGCCAGAGGCCCAGAAGTTGTCCTCCTCGCCCATGCGAATGATCCGGTGGGTGGGTACCCCTACCTGGTCTCGCCAGATGGCAAAGGCGTCATCATCTTCGCGAAACACACTGACCACCAATTGCTCGGGGGGTAGCTTGAACACTTCGGTAGACAGTTCCCAGGCCCAGGCGATCGCTTGTTCTTTGAAATAGTCGCCAAAGCTGAAGTTGCCCAACATTTCAAAGAAGGTGTGGTGGCGGGCCGTACGGCCCACATTCTCGATGTCGTTGGTGCGAATGCACTTTTGGGAGGTGGTAGCCCGATCCACATCTGCTGGCCGCTGGCCCAGAAAAATCGGCTTAAAGGGCAGCATCCCGGCAATGGTCAGCAGCACTGTCGGATCTTCGGGCACCAGGGAAGCGCTGGGTTTGATGGCATGGCCCCGGGCGGCGTAAAAGTCCAAAAAGGTCTGGCGAATTTGGGCGCCGGTGATCACGGTTGCAGTGGACGGTTTGGACTTGGCCATGGGACTAAAGGAAGAGACTAGATAACTGTGGAACTCAAGAGCTTTCTATTCTAGACCTATCCTAACCCCTGAACCCGATGACTCACTCCCTATCACTTGAATGGGGGGCGCAGGGCTGAGGCTATTGATCAGCCAAATAAAGCGCTCGAAATGGTTTTTCTCCTTGGCCGCCGCCCGTTCCACATCTATCAACGAAACTCGATCAGCCCTGGCATTTAAGCAAGCTTTGCGGATGAGCTGCATCAACTGACGCATAATCTATGTCTAAATCACCCCTTTGGAGCTGGGGATCAGATGCGCCCGCCGGGGATCGACTTCGGTGGCCATGCGCATGGCTCGGGCAAAGGCTTTGAAGGTGGCCTCGATAATGTGGTGGGAGTTGATGCCATCGAGTTGCCGAATGTGCAGGGTCATCTGGCTGTGGTTGACCACTGCCACAAAGAATTCCCGGACTAACTGGGTGTCATAGGTGCCTACCCGCTGGGTGGGAATCTCTAGCCCATAGCTGAGGTGGGGCCGTCCCGAAAAGTCTAGGGCCACCTGTACCAGAGACTCATCCAGGGGGGCAACAAAGTGACCGAAGCGGGTAATCCCTTTGCGATCGCCCAACGCCTGATGCAGGGCCATTCCCAGGGTAATGCCCACGTCTTCGTTGGTGTGGTGGTCATCAATTTCAATGTCGCCCTTGGCCTGCACCTCCAGGTCAATCAACCCGTGGGAGGCAATTTGGTGCAGCATGTGGTCCAGGAAGGGGATGCCTGTCTTGGCCGCACATTGGCCCGTGCCATCCAGATTGAGGCTTACCTGCACATCGGTTTCCCCAGTGGTGCGGCTCACCCTAGCCTGGCGGCTGGGGTAGGTGAGTCCGGGGGTGGGTACGGAAATAGGACGATCTTGAGTTTGCATAAGCTAGATGGGCGTGAGTAAACGATGCTGTCGGGTGCTTCAGGCGCAGCCGTAGCGCGGCACCAGAAGGCTAAGGGAATTAACGACTGAAATTCCATCTTACCCAAATCTGCCGGTACCCAAGTGTGAGCTCCCGGTTCGCTCATTTTTGAGTGAGGTCGGCCAATTAGGTTAGATTTGGGCTATGGAAACTCCTCTAACCGTTATCACAGAACGGGTTGACGATATTCCCCTGCTG
>NZ_SMDQ01000117.1 GCF_012911975.1 Nodosilinea sp. P-1105
TTGAGAATAACGAATGGAGTTGTAGAGGGAATAAATAATAAGCTTAAGTTGATTAAGCGATTGGGTTATGGCTTTTCTAATTTCGACAATTTCAAGTTAAGAGGTTTGTTGCCGTGGGTATTTCCGTTTAAAGCAGCATAACCAGACCGGAAGAGCCGAATTGGCCTACCTTACCTACTTGGAAATATCTTGGAGGCGGAACTTATTTTCAATGTCATAGCTGCAGCATCTGTAATTCTAATTTGGGCCAGTATCTATGACAGTAGCGAAGCCTGTGTTAAGCACTTCACCCTCCGCTTCATTCTTTACCGCACCCACGCTATTCCCTGGAACTATGCCCGATTCCTCAACCACTGCACCGATCGCCTGCTGTTACAGCGGGTGGGCGGTCGCTATCGGTTCATTCACCGCCTGGTGCTGGAGCGGTTTGCCGCCATGCCGTTGGAGGGGCCTAGGGGAGTGGATGGGTAGATGGGTGGATGGGTAGATGGGGGCGATACAATTGGGGTGCGTAGGGTGCATTCACGGCTCATCAACTCAGGCCACATGCTCCAAGACCTTGCCCTTAGAGCCGCAATAAGTAGCCTGGGCTAATCAAACATCACACCCGCCGCTAATTTTCTCCCGAAAGGAGACGCTCACGTGAACGACTCCGCTCAGTCAGCTAGATTCTTTGTCCGGCAAGGGTTTGAGGGTTGAGCGAAGTCGAAACCCGTCTACAAGATAATTGAGCCTACCTACTTACACCACCTCATAAAATCGCTCTTGGCATAAATTCTCTGCGGTGCATTGCTGCGCTAATGCACCCTACGGGACACACTATTCAGGAAAAAGAAGGAGACACTTCATGAAGCGAATTCAGCAATTTACAGCCTTGATTGAGCGAGAAGATGAGGGTTATGTAGCGCTATGTCCAGAATTGGATATTGCCAGCCAAGGTGACACCGTCGAGGAAGCCAGGACAAATTTAATTGAGGCCATCGAGCTTTTTTTTGAAGCTGCCGACCCGTCAGAAATCGCTTCTCGCCTAAGGTCAGAGGTATTTACCACCCGGCTGGAGGTGAGTATTGGCTAAACTCAGAACGTTTTCTGGCAAAGCCATTCGGCAATCTCGGTTGGCGCGGTCTCTCTTTGAGAGCTAGGATTACTGACTGCTCTGGCGAAAGCACTAAAAAGTGAGTATGAAATCTTTGGATGCTGAAGAAGCGGCGATTTTAGCGTCGGTTGAGCTGGGCGAGTGGCAATCTGTGCCCAACCTGTCTGAAGAAGTTAAGCGTTATCAACGCTATGCTCCTCATAATAGTATGCCAAGATCCCAGGGTTCTTGGGCTGGCTGGCCATTAATTGTGGACATTCCAGGTTAGAACCCTCCTAAGAAAACAATGCTTCGATTGTAGGGTGGGCTCTGCCCACCAGCCCCAGGAAACGCCCTTACAAGGTTTCTTCTTGCTCTATCGAAGAGCAATGCTGTTCGTTAACCGCTGGGATCTGTAACGGCGTTCTAGACAACCTTTCCCTCGGAGGTACCGGCGATGAACGAGCTGAAGGAGATCAATCGTCGATTGTCCTGGCAGTACTTCTTCCATGGGCAGTGGCAGCACCTGCTGCTGGTGCTGGTGCTGGTACCGGGAGCCATGGCCCTGGCAGAGCCGGGGTTGACCGGCGGAAGCTGGCTGGGGGTGGGCGATCGCCCCTGGGCTTACGGCCTAATCGCCGCTGTGGTCATCCACCAGGTGCTGGTGTGGCTAGTGTGGCGATCGCAGCTCTGCTTTGGCACCGTCAGTCGGCTCCTGGGCCGGGCCGATTTAGCGGTGTGGATGGTGCTTTTCTTTCCCTTACTGGTGGCCCGGATGGTCATGACTATTGCTGTGGCCCGTAGCGCACCGGGCACCCTGGAGCTACCAACCGGCGTGGCGATCGCCCTGGGGACATTACTGTTGGTGCCTGCTCTCTACACCCTCTGGTCGGTGTTTCGCTACTTTGGCCTGGCGCGGGCGGTAGGGGGCGACCACTTTCGTGCCCGTTACTGGACCATGCCCTTGGTCAACCAGGGGGCCTTTCGCTACAGCGGCAACGCCATGTACACGTTCGGACCGCTGCTGTTGTGGACGATTGCGCTGTGGAGTCAGTCCCGCGCCGCCCTGGCCCTGGCCCTGTTCCAGCAGGCTTACATTTGGGTGCACTTTTATTGCACCGAAGCGCCCGATCTGGAGGTGCTTTACGCCAGCGCCCCGCCCCCTACCCCAGGGGACCTATCGCCGTCGCCTGGATAATACGGAATGGGGCGATCGCCCTTTGGTCGGGACAGCGATCCCCCAGTGGTGAAACACAACATTGACAACAGGCTCTAAGCTGGATGAAGCGCGATCGCGCCTGACCACAGCCCTACTCTGTATCTTATGGATCGTTCCAAACTTGTTGCGGTGATTACCGGTGTGATTTCCCTGCTGCTAGCCATTGGCTATCTGGTGCTGGTGCAGTTACTCGACTTTCGGGGTGAGATGGTACCGGCCCCCTTATCGAGTTTGTCCATTGGAGGGTTGGGTCAATTGCTGTTCTAGTACCTAGCCAACCTGAGTGACAGCGGAATCTGCAACCTGGGGTTCACGGTTCGCGGTTCATGGTCCACGGTTCACAGATGGCCTTGAGCCGCAAGCCGTAGACCGTTAACCTCGTCACCCGTTATCGTTCACTCGATAGACTACTAAGATGACTTCCAGGAAACTTTCTACCGAGTGGTGGGCACTGCCCACCCTACGAAAGCTGCTAAAATGCCGCCCTGGTCCTCATGACCCTGCGGCATAAGTCAACCAATCATCCCCGACACCTAACACCTGTCACCTACCACCTATCACCTACCACCTCCCCCCCGGTTAATCCTAGGTAATGAGTTCCCTCTATTGGTATTCTAGAATGCGCTTAGGCAGTCCTGCCTTTTTCTGGGGATGGCTGCCTGGGTTTACCGCTGTTTCGCCGATGCAATAGTCTGGCTATGGTGCCGATTGAGCCAAGATCGAGTTTACTGTCTTTGAATAATCTTCCGGCTAGATTGGATGCTTGGCGATGGCGCTTAGGGCCACGGTCGGTAGGCCATAGGGCTGGTGACGGCACTGTGGGGCATCGGGTAAGGCTGGGGTTATGGTAAATCGAGAATTGACGCAGCCGGTGCTAGAGCGGGCACCTCAGCTGTCGACCTTTGTGGACCTGCTCGACTGGCGTACTCAGCAGACCCCTGATCGCACCCTCTATCGGTTCTTGCTCGACGGTACCCCCAACACCGCCGAGGTCATTACCTATGGGCAGTTCCAGCAGCGGGCTCGGGCGATCGCGGTGCTGCTGCGAGACCTGGGCTGTCAGGAGCAACCAGTGCTATTGCTGTACCCGGCCGGGCTCGACTATATTGCCGCTTTCTTTGGTTGTTTGTATGCCGGGGCGATCGCCGTACCCGCCTATCCACCCCGCCCCAACCGCTCCCTCGATCGGATCGAAGCCATGGTGCAGGATGCGGGGGCCACCGTCGCCCTCACCGACAGCCCCACCCTACAAAAGCTAGAGCGACGACTGGGGGAATCGGTAGGCCTGCGATCGCTCTACTGCCTCAGTACCGACGGCTTGCAGCCTGAGTTGGCCCAGCAGTGGCAACCCCCAGCTATCCAGGCCCGCACCCTGGCCCTGTTGCAGTACACCTCTGGCTCCACCGCCCTGCCCAAAGGGGTAATGATCAGCCACGACAACCTGCTACACAATTCTGAATTGATTAGCCGCTGCTTTGGCAACACTGCCGACAGTCGTGGTGTGTCCTGGCTGCCCCCCTACCACGACATGGGCCTGGTGGGCGGCATTTTGCAACCTCTGTATGTGGGCGCTGAAATGACCCTAATGCCCCCCGTAGCGTTTTTACAGCGGCCCCTGCGCTGGCTAGAGGCGATTTCCCACTATCGGGCCACCACCAGTGGTGGTCCCAACTTCGCCTACGACCTCTGTGTGCAAAAAACCACCCCAGAGCAGCGCCAAACCCTCGACCTCAGCCGTTGGCAACTGGCCTTTACCGGGGCCGAACCGATTCAGCAGGCCACCCTGGCCCAGTTTGCCGAGGCCTTTGCCCCTTGTGGTTTCCAGCCCGGTGCCTTTTACCCCTGCTATGGCATGGCCGAAACCACCCTGCTGGTCACAGGCGACTCGGCCCACCCAGAGCCCCAACACCTTACCCTCAAGGCCAGTGACCTACAAAACAACCGGGTCACCCCGGTGGCCCCCAGCGATGCCGATGCCGCTCGTCCCATCGTGGGCTGTGGCCAACCGGCCATCCCCGACCAGGTTTGCATTGTGAACCCAGACAGCCACCAACTCTGCCCCCCCAACACCATCGGTGAAATTTGGGTGCGCCAGTCCCGCAGCATAGCCCAGGGTTACTGGCGACGGGATGATGCCACCCAGGCCACCTTCCAGGCCACCCTGGCGGATGGGGAATCTGGCTCGTTCCTGCGCACTGGCGACCTGGGCTTTTTTAGGGGGGATGACCTGTACGTCACCGGGCGGCTGAAGGATCTGATTATTATTCGAGGCCGCAACCACTATCCCCAGGACATTGAAGCCACCGCCGAACAGGCCCATGCCTCCCTACGCCCAGGGGGTGGGGCGGCTTTCTCGGTGGCGGGGGCGGATACCGAGCACCTGGTGATTGTGCATGAGTTGGAGCGCACCGCCCTGCGCAATGCCGATCCTGAGGCGGTGGTGATGGCTCTGCGTCGCGCCATTGCCGCTGCCCACGACTTGCCGGTGGGGGCGATTGTGCTGCTGAAACCCAACGCCATGCCCAAAACCTCTAGCGGCAAGGTGCAGCGGCATCTGTGTCGGTCGATGTTTTTGGCCGGAGAGTTTGAGGTGGTGTATGAGTGGGCGATGACGGCGGCGGATTGGGGGGTTGGGGGAGATGGGGGAGATGGGGAAGATGGGGAGGTAGCGGCGGTAGAGCAAGGGGGCCGGGAGTTGGGTGGGGCGGTGTCCCTGGGGGTAGGCTTAGATACACCAGCGGCGATCGCCGATTGGATGGTGACCTGGCTGGCCCAAACCCTGAACGTCCCCAAGTCAACCCTGGATATTCGCCAGCCCCTGGCTGACTATGGCCTGGATTCTCTAGCGGCGGTGGAACTGGCTCAGGCCTTGGAAACGGCCCTGGGCATTTCCCTATCCCCTACCCTGGCTTATGAATATCCCACCATCGAGGCCCTGTCGGTCTATCTAGCCTCGGCCCTGGGGCAAGATCCAGAAGCCTTGCCCCAGGAAGATGCTGTGAGCTCTGGGAAAGTGGATCCTGGGGAATTGGAGCAGCTGGTTAGGGAATTAGAACTATTGTCTGATGCAGAGGTGCGGAATCTGCTCAGCCGTCAAGCTTATTATTAATGGAGTGTGGGAGTTAGCCTGTGGAGGATCTCGCAAGGCGAATTAGCAGCCTTTCCCCAGCGAAACGGCTGCTGTTAGAGCTAAAGCTACAGCGAAAACGAGGGCTACCGGAACCCATTGCCATTGTTGGTATGGCCTGTCGTTTTCCGGGGGCGCCAAATCTCCAGGCCTATTGGCGTTTACTGCTGGAAGGGCAGGACGCCATTCGACGGGTGCCTGCCGATCGCTGGGATGCCGATGCCTTTTACGATGCCGATCCAGGGGCCAGGGGCAAAACCTACTGCCCCTGGGGGGGCTTTTTGGATGGGGTAGACCAGTTCGACCCCGCCTTTTTTGGCATTGCCCCCCGGGAGGCTCCAGCCATTGACCCCCAGCAACGGCTGTTTCTAGAAACCGTCTGGGCCGCTCTGGAAGACGCCGCCATTGTGCCCCAGACCCTGAATGGTCAGCCGGTGGGAGTGTTTGCGGGGGCCTCCACCCTGGACTATGGTCAGCTGCTGTTGCAGGGGACTGAAGCGGTGGGTACCTACACCACCACTGGTCTGGCCTCCACTATGGTGGCGAATCGGGTCTCTTATCTGCTTAATCTCCAGGGGCCGAGCCTGACGGTAGATACTGCCTGTTCATCGTCTCTGGTGGCGGTGCATTTGGCCTGCCAGAGCCTGTGGAATGGGGAGGCTCAGCTGGCCCTGGCCGGAGGGGTTAACCTGATACTCACCCCCAGTGTTACCGTCGGCTTTAGTAAGCTGACGGCCCTGTCCCCCGATGGCCGCTGTAAGGCCTTTGATGCCGAGGCCAATGGCTTTGTGCGCTCGGAGGGGGTGGGTACGGTGGTGCTGAAGCCCCTGGGGCAGGCCCTGGCCGATGGCGATCGCATTTATGCGTTACTGCGCGGCAGTGCCACCAATCAGGATGGCCGTACTAACGGCCTCACGGCCCCCAATCCGGCGGCCCAGCAAGCGGTGGTCAAAGCCGCCTATGCCCAAGGGGGTATTGCCCTAGACCAGGTGGACTACATCGAAGCCCACGGCACCGGTACCCTACTGGGGGACCCGATCGAAGCCAACGCCCTGGGAAATGTGTTCCGCCCCTACCGGCAACCCGACCAGCCAGTGCGCTTGGGGTCGGTGAAAAGCAACATCGGCCACACCGAGGCGGCGGCCGGCATCGCCAGCTTAATAAAAGTGGCTCTGTGCCTACACCACCGCACCCTGGTCCCCAGTCTCCACTTCCATACCCCTAACCCCTACATTCCCTTTGACCAATTACCCTTGCAGGTGCAGCAGCAGCCGGAACCCTGGGCCATGGCTGACCCCATGACCATCGCTGGGGTCAGCTCCTTTGGCTTTGGCGGCACCAATGCCCATGTGGCCCTGCAGGCGGTACCCGCGATCGCCCCCCAGCGCCCCTGCGATCGCCCCCTGCATCTGGTCTGCCTATCGGCCCGCTCCCCCCAGGGTCTGGCCACCTACGCCCAGACCCTGGCCCAGTCTCTCACCCCAGACCAGGATCTGGGGGATATTGGCTACACCCTCAACGCCGGGCGCACCCCTTTCCAGCACCGGCTCACCTTCCTGGCCCCCGACACCTCCACCCTCCTGGCTGACCTCCAGCAGGTCTCCCCCACTTCCCCCACTTCCCCCACCTCCCCCACCTCCCCCACCTCCC
>NZ_SMDQ01000118.1 GCF_012911975.1 Nodosilinea sp. P-1105
TGCTTCCCCCGATGGCTGGTGCCGTTCTTGGAGATATCGTGAGACCCACAGGTCGGACAGGTCATCTCAATAGCCATGCGCTTGTCTCCCTGGTTATCGTGGTGGCGTAGTCTGATTTTCCTCCGTCCCGTGCATTAATGCACTACCCAAAATTCAACCCACCCCTACCCCTCCCAGGAGGGGATCCCAAAATCCAAAATCTAAAATCCAAAACCTCCTCCACCTTCCCATCCACCCATCCACCCATCCACCCATCCACCCATCCACCCATCCACCCATCCACCCATCACCCCATCACCCCACCACCTCATCACCCCAACCCTCCAGGAAACTGCTCCGCGACACCTCATCACTCCACCTCAGGGGGTTCATCCAGGTGTTCCGAGGCTTCTCGGTAAAGATTAAAAATATGGTCGTCCTTCAGGCAGTAGAAGACGTTGCGGCCACGCTTGCGGTAGCTGACCAGCCGCATGGTGCGCAAAATTCGCAGCTGGTGCGACACCGCTGATTCGCTCATGTCCACCGCTGCCGCTAGATCCCGCACCCGATGCTCGCCCATGGCCAGGGCCGACAAGATCCGCCAGCGGTTGGGGTCACCCAGCACCCCAAAAAACTCTGCCATCCGCTGGGCTTTTTCAAGGCTCAAAATGGCTGTTACCGGGGAGTCATCGTGATTTTCCGAGCACTGGTTGGCTTGCAAATCGGGGCGATTGTTCACTATGTCTCCTCTGAACACATGAACACTTGTTCACGTGTTATACTCAAATACATGAACAGTCGTTCATGTGTAAACCTACTATATGTCTAGGAGTTGACCTATGACTACCGTTACCCAAATGAAATGTGCCTGTGAGCCCTGTTTGTGTGTTGTCGATACCAGCCAGGCGATCGAAAAGGAGGGCCACTACTATTGCAGTGAAGCCTGTGCCAATGGTCACCCGGATGGGGCTGGGTGTGGTCACACGGGCTGCGGTTGCGATCGCTAAAGCTAGCCTTAAAGACTTGCGTGTCCTTGCCGTCCCCAGCCGTGGGGCTGTTGGCTCATACTCTGCCATAGCTCAAGCCTGCATGGGGTATGGCTATGCTCCGAGATTGAATCCCCCTGGGTTCTGCACTAGGCTTGGTATAGCACCTGGTTTGCATGGCGCTTCGCAGTTGTGATGAGGTCGGGTTGGTCCCATGGCTCCTCCTATCCTGTCTCGGGTAGCTCAGCTTTTTCCTGATGCCCTCTTCTACGCTCCGGTTCGGGAGAAAATGGTGGCCCTGACTATAGATGACATTCCTACCCCTGGGGATCCCCATGACCTCTCGACGCGGCTGATCTTGCAGGCGATTAGTGACTATAACCGTACCGCCAAGCCCCCGGCCCAGGCCACATTTTTTGTAATTACTGACCACCTCAATGCTGGCAGCTCGCTTTTGCCAGATATTCTGGCGGAGGGTCATGAAGTTGCCAATCATGGCACCAGTGACACCACCCCTGCCATGTTAGAACCAGTCGAGTTTCAACGGCACTTTCAAGAGGCCCATGACCTGCTGACCGATACCATTCAGCAGCCCATTCGCTGGTACCGACCGGGCCGGGGCCTTTATAACCGAGCCATGGTCGAGCATGTCAGGTTGACGCCGGGCTATGAATCGCTGGTGGCTTTGGCCTCGATGATTCCCTTCGACACCATGCAGCCCTTAAGTACCCCTAACCTGAATACCTGGTATCTGTCGCAGTTCATTTTCTCAGGGGCCATCTTTGTGATCCATGGTGGATCGATCGAGCGCTGTGTTCAGACCTCCCAGGCTCTCCCGCCGTTGCTCCGAGCCATCGCTGACCAGGGGTATCAAGTGGTAACCCTGTCTCAACTCTATGATCAGTTCATAGCAGAAACTGCTCTAGGGAAACCGCCACCCCATCCGCCTCGACTCCAGGGGCCACCCAGTCCGCCCCTTGTTTAACCGGTTCAGGGGCATCCCCCATGGCCACACCAATACCGGCATAGCGCAGCATTTCCAGATCGTTATAGTTATCACCAATGGTCATCACCTGATCGGGGGTCAGGTCGAGCAATTCTTCCGCCAGATAACGCACGGCTTCACCTTTGTTGGCCAGGGGATGGGTGGCTTCCACAAACTGTTCCACCGAGCGGGTCAGGTACAGGTCGTCGGTGGGGTACCGCTGGCTGAGTTGAGCCAGCACGTCAGCTAGCAGGCTGGTATTTTCGCTCAGGGCCAATAGCTTGGTGGTTTCTATGGCCTGGTTGCCCTGCAACAGGGTGAGCAAATCCCCAGCGGCAATGGGTTGCACTCCCGATCGCTGAGCATAGGCTTCGGTGTCGGCAATGATGGCTTTAACGTGCAGTTGGTCGTCGATATACAGGTGAACAGAGAGGTCGTTCTGGTCGGCCATGGGGGCCAGGTAAGTCAAAATCTCCAGGGCCAGGGGCCGAGGCAGAGGGGTATGGCGGTGCAGGGTTTGGCTGGCTGGGTGTTTGATGTAGGCCCCTTGATAGGCCATGAGGGGCAGGGTAGAGCCTACCCCCTGGTGAAACCGCAGGGCCGCTTGGTACATGCGTCCGGTGGCGATCGCCACCTGCACTCCCCGCTGTTGCACCTGGCGAATGCTGTCTAATACCCGAGGGGAAATTTGGTTAGACGCTCCGGCCAGGGTGCCGTCAATATCGAGTACCAGCAGGCGAATATCGGCAGTCATAGGGGGATTAAAAAATCACGGCAGTCAAACCTTGTCTATTATCCCTGGGGAGATGAAGATAGCCCCAAATAATTTATTTAGGTCGCGATCGCTGTTGAAACCCCTGAATGGCGCTGGGCAGGGTAAAGAAAATATGGTCTGGGCCAATGCGGGACAGCAAGCCCGACAGTCGCAGCTGAGCATAGAGGTCTTGTTTGACCCGAGCCAGGGCAAAGATAATCTGGCGAGCCGCCAACTCGTCATAGAGCTCCATCAGCATATCAGCGGCGGTAATGTCAATTTCGGCGATCGCCTCGGCGTTCAGCACAAACCATTCCACCGGAGCTGTTTCCGCGTCAATCGCCTCCAGGGCGCGGCGCTTAAAGTCGGTAACATTGGCAAAAAACAAAGGGGCATCGTAGCGGTAAATCACCAGCCCAGGGATGGTGGTGGCCCCGGGCCAATCTTTAATGTCGTGGAGCCCTGCCAAGTCAGGTACTTTACCCATCACCGCGTCATGGGGGCGGGCCACCCGAGCAAAGAGCTCGATTACAGACAGGCCCACCGCGATCGCCACCCCCACCAGCATATCTGTGGCCAGCACGCCGACGGTCGTGGCCACCGCCAACACAAAGTCGCCTTGGCGAAAGCCCCTGAGCCGCTGAAACTCGGGAATATCAATCAGCTTTGTGGCGGCATAGATCACGATCGCCCCCAGGGCAGCGGTGGGAAACAGGGCCAGCACCGGGCGCAAAAACAACAGCACCCCCAACACCACCCCAAAGGCTACCAGAGAGAACACCTGACTTTTGCTGCCCACCGCATCGCCAATGGCGGCCCGACTGGCGCTGCTACTAATCGGAAAACCCTGCATCAGCCCGGTGCCCAGGCTAGCGATGCCCAAAGCCAGTAGTTCCTGATTAGCATCAATCGGTTGATAGCGGTTGCGAGTGGCAAAGGTGCGGGCCGTTAGCACATTGTCGGAATAGCCCACAATGGCAACGCCCACCGCCGCCGCCAGTAGGTGCATCACCTGCTCGGTCGGCAGTAATGGCAGCTGCAAGGCGGGTAACCCGGCCGCGATCTCCCCCACGACCGCCACCCCCTGTTGCTCGAGGTTAAACAGCCAACCCGCCACCGCTGACAGCAGCACCGCTAACAGCGGCCCAGGGGCGGTGGGAAAGCGCGACTGCACCGTAAACAAAAACAGCAGCACAAAAGCAGACAAGGTCAAGGTAGGCAGATGGGCCTGGGAAAGATGGCTGAGGAAGTCATAAACCGCACCGCCAATGGAGTCGGACTGAATAGGAACACCACTCACCTTGCCCAGTTGACCTACCACCATCAGCACTGCCACCCCGGCCATATAGCCAATCAAAATGGGCTTAGAAAGTAGGTCGGCGAGAAACCCTAATCGGGCGATGTAGCCCACTAAACACAATAGGCCCACTAAACAGGCCAGCAAGGCTGCTGTGACCTGGTAGTCGCTGCCATAGGTGGCCACCATGGGGGCTACGGCGGCGGCGGTCATCACCGCTGTAGACGACTCTGGCCCTACCGACAGTTGGGGTGACGAACCTAAAAGCGCATACAATACCATCGGCGGCAAGATCGCCCATAGTCCTACGATCGCCCCGACTCCGGCCAGTTCGCCGTAGGCCATGCACTGGGGAATCAAGTAGGCGGCCACGGTAATGCCCGCTACCACATCCCCCCGCAGCCAGGCCGCTGGATAGTGGCGAAGGCGATTTAGGCCAGGTAAGACAGTGGCAATGGTGGAGGCGGCAGGGTGGTGGCGGAGCAAAGGAAAATTCTAAGCTAGTGGGTATAGATTAACGGAAAACTATGACACCCGTTTCCCTGCACCGACTGGCTTGCGGTTGCCAAAACGTTGTGGAAAGTAGACTATCGATAGCTGGGTTGCCGAGGTCATGCTGGCTCCATGGGCTTGATTCAAGGGCAATAGAGGGTGTCACGAGTGTCGCGCCCGGTGACCGGGTTCGTCCCCTGGGCCACATCGCACAACTTTTGATTCACCTTGGGGTCTAGCAGTACGTCGGTAAAGTCGGCCCCGTTAATCACGACACCGCGAAAGTCGGTACCAAAGGCATAGGCTCCTTCCAGAATGGCGTTGGTTAAGTTGGCTTCAACAAATCGGGCTCCGTCTAGGGTGGCCCCAGTCATGTCGGCCCCCTCTAGGTTGGCTCGGGCCAGGGTGGTATCAAACAGACGCACCCCCCGCAGGTTGGTATGGCTAAGGTCGGCATCGGCCATGTCGGCTCGGGTGTAATCGTTGCCGCGCAGGTCTTGGTTAGACCAATCGGTCATACGCAAGTTCTGGCGATCGTAGCTGGTGGCTGCTGCCGGACTGATCCAGGCGAATCCGATGGCTATTGCCATGACTAGGACAAGAATGAAGCGATGAACATGTAAGCGACTCATGACCCGTATAGACTGATTCTTTACACTACTGAGTCTACATGGCCAGACCTGGGAAACCCAAGATAAAGGTTATAGGAACACAGAAGTAGCCATTCCAACCCTAGCCCAGAAAAAAACTCCTGCCCTAAGACAGGAGTTTTAAGCTAGTCGACTTTATCTATGGAATGAGTCTGACGCTTAGTCCAGATCGCCCATAGCGAGTACGGGTTCAGTCTCGCGATCGATCCCTTTCTCAAAGCCTGCTTCAGCCGCACGGGCGCGACCAGCATGCCATAGGTGACCAATCAAGAAGAAGAAGCCCAAAATAAAGTGGGAGGCCGACAACCACTGACGGGGGTTAACAAAGTTCACAGAGTTGATTTCTGTGATCACACCACCCACTGAGTTGATGGAAGCGTTAGGCGCATGGGTCATATACTCAGCCGCCCGACGCACCTGCCAATCTTGAATGTCATTGGTGAGCTTATCCAGGTCGAGGCCATTAGGACCACGCAGGGGCTCCAGCCAAGGACCTTGGAAGTCCCAGAAACGCATGGTCTCACCCCCAAAGATGATTTCCCCAGTGGGAGAGCGCATCAGATACTTCCCTAGACCCGTGGGGCCTTGGGCTGAACCGATGTTGGCACCCAAACGCATGTCACGTACCAGGAAGGTCATGGCTTGAGCCTGGGAAGCCTCAGCGTTAGTGGGACCGTAGAACTCAGACGGATAAGCGGTGTTGTTGAACCACACATAGCAGGATGCAATCAAACCCATCAGAGACAGGGCACCCAGACTATAGGATAGGTAAGCTTCACCGGACCAAATTAAGGCCCGACGAGCCCAGCCAAAGGGTTTGGTCAGAATGTGCCAGACACCACCACCAATACAGATCAGACCGATCCAGATATGGCCACCGATGATGTCTTCCATGTTGTCAACGCCCACAATCCAGCCCTTGCCACCAAAGGGAGATCCCGCCAGGTAGCCGAAAATCACAGCTGGATTCAAAGTGGGATTGGTAATTACACGAACATCCCCACCACCTGGAGCCCAAGTGTCGTAAACACCACCAAACACACAGGCCTTCAACACCAGCAGCAACGCACCACAACCCAAGAGGATGAGATGGTAGCCGATGATGTTGGTCATTTGGTTCTTATCTTTCCAATCGTAGCCGAAGAAAGAAGAATACTCTTCCAACACTTCAGGCCCACGAACGGCGTGATAAATACCGCCAAGGCCAAGTACAGCCGAGGAAATCAGGTGAAGTACACCGACCACAAAGTAGGGATAGGTGTTGATGATTTCGCCACCGGGGCCGACGCCCCAACCCAAAGTGGCCAGGTGAGGTAGAAGAATAGCGCCTTGCTCATACAAGGGCTTGTCGGGCACAAAGTGAGCGACCTCAAACAGGGTCATTGCTCCGGCCCAGAATACAATCAGGCCAGCGTGGGCTACGTGGGCCCCCAGCAGCTTACCTGACAAGTTGATCAGTCGGGCGTTACCAGCCCACCAAGCAAAGCCGGTGGACTCTTGGTCGCGACCCGCAATAAAGGAATTACTAGAGAGCGTTACCACGGGGCAGTACCTCTTCGGGGAATACAAACTTCTCGTGGGGCTGGTCGGTTGGTGCCATCCAGGCCCGGAT
>NZ_SMDQ01000119.1 GCF_012911975.1 Nodosilinea sp. P-1105
AACTCCAGCAACGGACTCTGTTGAATACCAGGCTTAACGCCCAGTTTCTCGGCTTGGGTGGGGCCGAGACGCAACTTCCCCAGCAGGCTATTTAGCCCTCGTGGGTAGCCTGAGTCTGGGCCAACCTCTGTTTCGATAAAAAAATTCCCAACTCTGGCGAGACATGGCGAAGCAATTGGCTGCGGACGGCCATCTCAATCTCGCTCAGGTTGCCCATGGGTAGCCCTTTGGCTTGGGCATCGGTATACAGCAGTTTAGCGATCTCACTGACGTGCCCTTGCAGTTGTTGGTGTTGTTCAGGTGTCATGGCGGTAGCCCTAGATGACCTACCCCTCTATCTTCATTTTTCTCTCGCTAAATGTTGACGCACTCCCCATGACCTCATTCATGGCAGCGTTCCAGTCCTCTGAGCGGATGACATCGCCAGATTTTTTGTCGTTGTGTGTAAAAGGAGCGTTGCCGTTAGTTTCTGTCATAGCAGCGTTAGAGGTGGATGGGCAGAGGGATAAAGGATGGGTGGGATTTAAAAAATAATTTCCCAAACTAAGGTGAGCTTGAAATCGTTGGTTTTGGGAATGCCGGGAAAGACAACTCGGTTGTACATTACCCCCGTATTCATATCTTTGGCGTTAAATAACCCAGCTTCTTTAAGAATGTAGGGCTGGCCGTTGTTGTTGGCTGGGTCAAGGTCAGTTAGGTCTAGGTCGGCGCTAAAACGGATGAGGCTGCTTTTGTGGCTGGGTTCGGGCTGCGCCGGGCTGGCGGTGCCAGGGGATGACAGCGGATGTACGCTTAAATCTCGGCTGGCGTCAAAGGCTTTGAGCCGTTTGCGCCGGACCTCTTCGACCAGGGCGGTAATGGAATTGGTTTTTGCAGTAATTATCTGCCCACTTAAACAAAATATTTTTACATAATGAGAGATGAAGATGGAACATAAACTTTCGGAGCCTTAGTTAATGGGACAGAATTACCCGAATGCAAATCTATGCCATACCATTCAATGACGAGATCTGTAAGTTTCAGGCTGCTAGCATCTTCTATTCGTCCTAAATCAATATCAACTCCTATAGGCAACTTCGAAGCTCCTGCCCCAAGTTCATTACCAATCTTTACATTGAAGCCCAACTTAAAAATAGAGTCATATTTCTGCTTTTTGCCTTCCACTGTTGATCGAAAACGGAGTGATTGCAAAATATGATTGTTGGTATCTGAAAGATTTCTCATAGTCTCTGAATCAAGGGTGTAATTCTGCGAAAGCCGATCCGAGCCAGATATATTGTCCTGTAGCTTAAGAGCAACAGGATCTCGAGAGATAAAGGTGGCTTCAATAAATGTTCTTGTCTCAATAAATGGCCTTTCCCGGTCTTCCCTATTTGGCTCGGTTGTCATACCTTGTACGATGGAACGTAATTCGAACAGAAAATATTTTAGAGCTTCTTCTTGAGAAAGACTGTTTAACTTTAAAGCTTTCGCCAATTCCGCAATATAATTTTCGTCAATTGAGTCGCCATAAAGTTTGTCCCTCAAAGTTTTAAGAATAATTGAATGTCCAACACAGAAGCCGCTTCCTGGCAGGAGATGTGCGTTTTCGTTGTCATCACTTGGTGATCTCCAATAGGCTACTGCAGAATGGTAAGACAACGAATTTACAAACATGTATCCTTTTCTGGCCTGAACTCCTTTCTCTGTTTTTTTGTTGACAAACCTAATAGATTTGTCTTCTTTCAACAAATCCATTTCAGCTTCATTCTCACTTTCCTTCAGCAAATTCGCTTTGGCTAATGCTGTGGCTTCAAGTTCTGCCCCCACTTGCTTGAAATACATTTGGGTTCTTTGTGTCTTAAAGGTTTGATTGGAAAGTTTTGTCTGATACGTATAGCTGCTAATCTTGCAACTTCCCTGAACCTGAGCCTTCGCTTCTGCCTCTGTGGATATAGAAATACCTGCCGCCACTTTTGCAGATGCTCCTAGTTTAACTCCTGCTTCAGCATTATAGGCATGAGAGAATAAAGAGAAATAAACCTCGTCTTGAGAGTTGAATCGACCATTTTTATCATTTTTGCTAGTAATCAGTTTAAATAAACGATCTTCCACTTCTGAAACTTCATTAAAATGAACGGGGGTTTGGGCTGACACTTTTAACCAAATCCCTTCAACACCTCCACCTACTGATGCAGTTGCTTCTGCACCGACGTTCGCAGCCAGACGGGTATCGAAGCTTAGCGAAGCGACTTCAAGCCTATCCACTACATTACTACCCCCTGGATCAAGACGAATGCTAGTGCCTAGTCCTGCTGATGCCTCTATGCCAACTTCCAGGTTTACCCCGAAAGTTCCCTCAGAATAGTAACCATTCAAATCCATCAAGCAATATCTTTTTAGATAATCATTCTCAGCATCTGGTGATTGACATTCACTTACAATTAAGCGGCTGGCCACAGACTTGGCACCAACTTCCACCCCAACATTCGCTTTAAAACAAGGGAACAGTAGTTTACCGACGTCTACGTTTACTTTTACTTCTCCGCTATTTCCGGAGGTTTGTAAGGCGAAACTACTTGAACCAACAACATCATTATTTGCAATTAATAAATTTCTCAATTCAACTTTAAAATTCTCATTTGTTATCCCATTTGGCCCATAAATGGATATGAGTTTTTCCATTAACTGGGAAAAAAGAATAACGGAAGAAGTCTTTGAAAAATCACTTATTTCAAATAAAATTTCAGCCAATTTGCCTGGCAAAACTTCATTGATATTCTGCGCTGGCACCAAGTTCTTGATTTCCCTGTTGACCTGAATTTGCAAATTTTCTAGTGCTTCCTTGCGTGATTTCTTGGACTCGTTCTTGCTATTTTTGTCAAGCCAGGTTGTAATTTCAGCACTGATAGGGAATAAGAAAGAGATTTTTTTAAATGGATGTGAATCAGAATTCTTTGAAAGAAATCTTTCATAGTCTTCTAGCTTTTGCAATACCCTCCTATAAGTAGAGTTTATGTTATACCAATAGACTTCTCCCCCTTGCCTCCTAAGCTCTTCTGCGGTCATCAAAGTCTGATGATCTGATCCAGGCATTGTGACTGCTGTTGGCTTTGTGTCAACTTGTGTAGATACAGGTTGAATGGTGTTTGATCTAGGCATTACGACTGCTGTTGGCTTTGTGTCAACCTGTGTAGATTTTGTAGCCTTAGTACTGGATAAGTTAAGTTGATTATCAAGATTTAGTACTGCCTCGTTATCAGCTTCTGAGATCCGAGATTTAGACAGATTCCTCTCTTCATCATCCAAAGTCTGATCAAACTCATCAAACTTCTGCTGGAGTGAAACCGTACCCAAGTCAAACGAATTAGCAAAGGCCATGTTATTACCCATGCGGTCAAATACGCTATGAGCATTGGAGTAGGTGGGTGCTGGGGTGGGCTCAGGGTCGGGAGGTAGTCCTTGCTCTAAGCGATCAAACACATCGTGAGGTGAGCCTTGTTTAGCTGGTTTACCAGGGGCAGAGGGTTCTGAAGTGGAAAGTTGGGTGGCGTTAGGTGCGGCATCGCCCACCTGCTGACCGGTGCCTTCGTAGGTTTTCTCACCCTTCAAAATTGCCTGCAAATCTTCTAAGAAATCATCATTAGTAGCAACGTCTGGATCTGTAGAGGGTTCAGGCTCAACAACAGTCTCGCTACTAAAGGATTGAACCGAGGGAGCGGCCGGTTTGACGGGCATCGGTTGCGATTGATCTGCCACTACCTCAGGTTGTAGGGGGATAGATTGGGCAGCGGCGACAGGTTTGGCCTCAAAGGGTTCCACCTCAAATGCCTCAGAACCAAAATTCAGCTCGGGCTCAACGGATTGGGCAGCCGTATAGGTTGGTGCTTTCGCTGCATAGCTGTCGGTTTCCTGGTTGTAGCGCAACTCAATGGGTTCACTGTGGTCATAGGCCATAGCCTCTACAGTGGCCTTTGGCTTAGTTTGATGCCGTTTCTTCTGCTTGGGGGATGACGGCTGAGCCTGACGAGACTGCAGGGTTTGGGCTAACTCTTGAAGGCGGTTTTTGGGAGTACGCATGGGGGTTCACCAACACATGAAACAAATAAACCGTCGGTAGAAAAGAAGCTGAGGGAAAACGAACTTTGCTCAGGGTCAATCGGCTGAATCGGTTGACCCTGGCGGCAGCTCTAGCAATGAGCGGGGGGCTAGTTTGGGTGGCCCTGCCCTAATTGAGAGGATCTGAGCCAAGGCTCCCCAATCGGAGGGAGAGTGGGGTAGTAAGGTACCGCCATTTTTAGAAACAATTTCAGAAATACCGATGGGAACAATTGCCGTTTCCGTTACCGCTTCTACTGGAGTATCACTGGAGAGTTCAGCAGGATCTACTGCCGTGGCGGCAATATCAATCGTGCTAATGTCTTCACGGTCTTGCTCCCACGTCTCAGGCGGCTCTGCCTGTACTAGTGGAGGGGGTTGGGCGGTGGTTGAGTCGGCAACTGCTTCTAGATCAGGGGCAACATAGGTAGCCCCTGGTGGCGGGGCTAGTGGATTAAGATGCTCTGCTGCCAACGGTTCGACTTGGAAGGGTTGAGGCTCGGGCCGTTCCACCGTGGCTTGACTGTCTGTGACTGACAGCATGAATGACTCTGGTGAATCGGCTGAGGGTTGAGTGGTCCGGCTGTGCTGTACCAAGGGCGATCGCATCTGGTAAATTTGCTCAGCCAGGTCTTTCCAACTGGTGGAGGGCACAGCGTCTTCAGCGTCTTCTAAGGGGGGTACCGCCTGGTTATAGTGGGCGTGGCTGGGAAGGGTAGGCGGTGAACTGACCGCAGAATGAGGTGCTCTGGCACCGGGTCTGGTTGGCAAAGGAACGTTGGGCAGGGATTGTTCCTGGGCAAAATTTGTCGGGTTTGACGGGACGTGAGGTGGCGTTAGCTCTGGCTCAGAAAAGGAAACACTATCGTCTGGCAGAGAGGTCTGGGTGAGTCGGGCTGCCAGACGTTGCCAGGGAGACAGGGGTGGAGCCGTTTTTGGCGTAGGGGAGCGACGGTGCTGGGGCGGTTGGATGGTCGGTTGCGAAGCGGGGGCAGACGCCCTTGTTGCCGATGCCGCCTCTGCCTGAGTGCCCATCACCTGTGTCTTTCTCGGTGGTTGGTCAGGGCTCCGCTGACCAACCACGGGTCGTCGTGCCTGGAGTTCTTGTTCCAGGGCGAGGAGCCGATTGCGGGGAGGAATGGAGGTGGAGAGAGACATGGCAGGACAGGTAAGGGGGTGAGGTCAGTGAACTAAGTTTGCAGGTTCATAGTGAAGACAGCGTAGGGGTCGAGAGCGACCTGAAGCTGGTGAGCATCCCCCTGCAAAGAAGCAGGATCAACCTGGAGCTGAAGCTGGTTGGGGCTGGCGGAGAGCACTGGAATGGGGCGATCGTTGAGCAAAGCGCTAGGGAAGTTGGTGTGAGATTGGGCTATGGCCAGGTTTTCGCCGTCTAGGATGAGGACTGTTTTGTCTTTTTCTTGGGAGACTCGGGCGTGGGAAACGCTGGGGGGATGTTGGCGACGACGGGATTGGTTGATGGAGTGGGTCAGATTGTCGGTAAAGGCGGCATGGGGGGCGGGGTCTACCTGACCTTGAGCTTGAGCAACGTTGGGGGAACCGTAACGAGATTGGTTGATGGCCCTAGCGAGATTGCTGTAGTCAACCCTTTGGTTCGTCACTTTTTCCAGGTTAATATTGCGGTCTTTGACGGTGCGCTTTAAATCTTCAGCGGAATGGATCCCCAATCTTTTCAGTTCTCTTTGCTGGGGTTCGGGCAAGCCGATTTTTTCAAGCGGGGTTTCGTCGTGGGTGAGGGGAGGACGCGCGACCTCATGAATTTGGGTATCGCGGATGGAGCCCAGTTGAAGTGAAATTTTAGAAGCGCCCGTGTCACCGGGTTTAGCGGTGGTAAAGCGAACGGTATCGCCGTCGAATTCGGGGAAGAGTTGCAGTTCCAGGTTCATGTCTTTGACCATGTAGGTAAGCTTGCGGTTCAACCCTTTAACCGACAGCGTGTCCTGGGCCTTGTCTAGCTCAAAAATGAGTGAGTCTAGAAAGGCTTGCAAATTCCAGGACTGGTTCGCTTTATTGACCATCGTCAGGTACGATTTGTAGACTCATGCGGTGAAAAACCGGGAGAAAGGTGGTTCTAGTAGCTTGGGTTGGGGCCGAACCATGGAGGGTCACGGCCCCGTCATCATCTACAGAAACATTAAGCTCGATGGGTAAATCAACATTGACCTGTTCTATTTCCAACGCATAACCAGACTCAGAATTTTCGAGGCGATCGCTCAGATCAGCAAAGTGTTCAATCAACTCTGCAATGGGCAATAAGTTATTCCGAACGTATTTGTTCTCCATATGCTTACGGACGCTGAAACAGCTCTTCTGATGCTGGTTGAAATTGCAGCCAGCTTTTAACGGTTTCCCTATAATCAGGGTGAAGTTCAAATTGACTCTCAGCTACATTAACTTGAGTATATGGACGAATTAATTCATTTAGATCTGACGTATTCAAATAGAATTGATTTGGCAAAGCGTCAATTTGGTTAAAAGTGGTAACTGCGAGGGGGTGTGATTTAAGCCGGGAAACCCTCTAAGTGAAAGGGACTGAGGGTTTGTGCTTTTAGTGACTGACGGGCAAGG
>NZ_SMDQ01000012.1 GCF_012911975.1 Nodosilinea sp. P-1105
TCCTTGAGTTGCACCATACACCTGCTCTGTCAGAACAGTGCAAATATACTGAAATTCTGTTTATCCGAACAGTATTGGCGCATGGCCGACCAGACCAGTACTAACTTTTGCCGATGATAGGGGCGTTGCTGGGCGAATTGGCTGGATTCAATCAGCAGTACTGCGGTGTCCTGGCGCTGGTGGTCACAGCTGGCTAACGCCGCTTGCTCTGGCCACAACTGATTGCCTAAAACCCAAACCCCAATGGTCATAGCTGTTCGTCCTAACAACGCCAGCTTTATTGTGACGCAGCTGACCCAAACAGTCGTTGACCCAAAAGTTGCAACCCCAACAGCGCCAACCCCAAGGCCGCGAGACCAAACACCCCCGCTCCCAGGGCGACCATGCCCACCACCAGGGTCCGTACCGCTGCGGTAATATTCACCACCGCCGGGTTGTCGGAGAGCACCGGCTTGGCGGCAAAGGTGGCGGCAATGGAGAGGGTGAGGCGATAGGCCAATAGGGCAATGGTGCCCGCGATTAAGGAGCCGCTGAAGCACTTCAAGACTTTTGCGATCGGGGCTGGGGTGCCCTGATCAGGTGTGGGGATATCGTCGGCCATACAGTACCATCTCTGTTCTACAGCTATCCTACTGGATTGTTACCCTAGTCACGTTTCGAGCTGAATGCCAGTGGAGGTAAAGGCCGCCGTCCAGACCCCCAGGTCAGGATCGGGGATCTCGACTTTGAGCTGTTGGGCCATGGTCTCTGCGGCTTCCTGGGAGTCTACCAGGGTAAACACGGTAGGCCCCGACCCTGACATCAGGGTGCCCAGCCCTCCTAAAGACGCCATGACTGTCTTCAGATGGGCGGTTTTAGGATGGGCGGGCAGCACCACTTTCTCTAAATCGTTGGACAGATGCTGGCCAATGGCGCCCTTATCCTGGTGGCCAATGGCGGCTACCATGGCCCCCGATCGCACCTGCGATCGCCGTTGTTCAAACCCGGCAGCATCAACCAGATAGCTGTCGCCAAACTCGGCCCGGTAGGTCCGGTAGGCCCATGGGGTAGAGACAAATTCGCTGCCATATTTAGCCAGCACCACGTGCAAGCCATCCACCCCATGTAATGGATCGAGCAGTTCCCCCCGTCCCGTGGCGATCGCCGTGCCGCCGCTAACACAAAACGGTATATCTGAGCCCAATTCGGCCCCCAGGTTTTGCAATTCCTCTTGGGTTAACCCCAGTTGCCACAGCAAGTCTAGCCCCACCAACACGGAGGCCCCATTGCCAGAGCCCCCGGCTAACCCAGCCCCTACCGGAATCTGCTTCTCTAAAGTAATTTCGACGCCGCCCAGTTTGGCTATGATTCCTGGAAAGCGGTCTGCCAGTAGGGCAGCGGCCCGATAGGCCAGGTTGGTGTCATCGGTGGGCACCAGGGGATGGTCGCAGCGCACCCGAATCTCGTCGACGCCGATGCTGCGCACGGTAACTCGATCGGCCAAACTGATGCTCTGCATCACCATAATCAGCTCGTGGAAGCCGTCAGGGCGATCGCCGACGATTTCCAAATACAAGTTGATTTTGGCGGCAGCCAGCAGGGTGTAAAGACGCATGGAAAACTTGGGACACTGCTTCAGGATTGTATCGCCAGATCACCACCGCGATCGCGTTTCAGTCTCGTTGCCGAGATTAGGTGGGTGGCGAGGCCTCGCTGTTTACCCTGAAGACATTGCATTTTTAGGTGGCGCTGGGGGCATCGAAGCCGGTGAGCACAGGTTTGCCATCGCGCCAGATGACGGCATAGTGGCCCAGGCCAATTGCTCCTTAGCGGTTCCGCGTAGCGCTCCTCCAAATCCTTCACCCGGTTCGCCAGTTGCTGCGTCACCTGCTCAATTTCGGCGGTAACAGCTCCCCTCAGCGTGGCCTGCCACTTATCTTCCACCACCAGGGTATCAACGCAAGGCGGGAAGCATACACACGGATAGCTCTGTGTATCAGTCTTAGACGATGCCCTTCGACAGGCTCAGGGCGAACGGTTTCAGCGCGCTCGCCCTGAGCTTGTCGTTCACGAAGTGGCTCCCAGAGGGAGCAAGCCCATTACTGACGCAACCTGTCCCGGCTTAAGTTGATACCCATTTTCTACGAAAGGAACCAGATAGACATACTGGTTAATGGCAAGAGCAAATATTCTTAGCGAAAAGGGGCAGGATTGCGCCCGCCCCTTTCATTCAACTATCCATCCAGGGATTACTCAACCCCTTCGATGCGGTCTTCCACTTCCTGGTAGAGCTCTTGTAGGCGCTCCAGATTTTCATCACTGGTTTCCCAGTAGCCGCGCCCATTCACCTCCAGCAGGGTCGAGACCATGCGACGGAACGAGTTGGGGTTGAGATCCATCAGCCGCTTACACATCTCCGGGTCTTGGATGAAGGTGGAGTTGGCATCTTCGTAGACCCAGTTGTCTACCGCCCCAGCGGTCGCTGACCAACCCATGGTATTCACCAATCGCTTGGACAATTCCCGTACCCCTTCGTAGCCGTGGGACAGCATGCCCTCGTACCACTTGGGATTCAGCATTTTGGTGCGGGCATCCAGGCGGACGGTTTCCGATAGGGTGCGCACCTGGGCGTTGGCGGTGGTGGTGTCGGCAATGTAGGCCGACGGCGCTTTGCCATCCCCCCGCAGGTTAGCCACCACTTTAGTGGGGTCAGAATCGAAGTAATGGGACACATCGGTAAGGGAAATCTCCGAGGAGTCCAGGTTTTGGAAGGTGGCTTCCGCTGTCTTTAGGGCCGACTCAAACAGACCCCGATTGCTGTCCATAATGCCGGGGTTGTCGGAATTGAAGGCAAAGGACTTGCGCTTCAGGTACATCTCTTGCAGTTCGGCTTCGTTTTCCCAGGTGCTGTTTTCTACCGCCAGGTTGACGTTAGAGGCATAGGAACCAGAGGCGTTGGAGAAGATCCGGGTAGCGGCCTGACGCAGGTCAATACCCATCTCTTCGGCTTGCTGCAGGGCGTGCTTGCGGACAAAGTTCATCTCCAGGGGCTCGTTGGCTTCGGCGGCCATTTTCACCGCTCGATCCAACAGGGCCATCTGGTTAATGAACAGATCCCGGAAGACCCCAGAACAATTGACCACAATGTCAACCCGAGGCCGCCCCAATTCCTCTAGGGAAATTAGCTCTAGTTTATTCACTCGGCCCAAGGAATCGGGCACGGGCTTCACCCCGACAAACCAAAGCATCTGGGCCAGGGATTCACCGTAGGTTTTGATGTTATCAGTGCCCCACAGCACGGTGGCGATAGTTTCGGGGTAGGCCCCACCGTTTTCCTGCCGCTGCCGTTCTAGCAGGCGTTCTACCACCAGTTTGGCTGATTGTACGGCCGCCGTCGTGGGAATGGACTGAGGATCTAACGCGTGGATGTTCTTGCCCGTGGGCAGTACATCTGGGTTACGGATGGGGTCGCCACCGGGGCCGGGGAGAATATATTCCCCTTCCAAAGCTTGGAGCAGACCGCCCAGCTCGTTGTCGGCACAGACTTGCTCTAGGCAAAACTCCAAATATTCCATCAGCGGTTTGACCGCTTCACTGTCCACGTTTTTGTAGCCCGCATCATTCAGGGCTTTGATCCAGGGTTCTTTGCGGCCAATGTTGAGGAAGTTGAGCCGCGACACCATGGTCACCCGTCCTTCGGCGTCGATCTGCTCGTGCACCAGGGCGGCGACGGCGGCCCGCACCCCCTGATTGATGTCGTATAGCAGTTGCACGTCGTCCAGGTGACCGCGATCGCTATTACTGTAAATGTCGTCAATATCGCGATCGAGGCTCTCAGCAATAATCCGCTGCAGGCTCTTGATGCCATCCTCATCGCGATCGAGGCCAGCGATGTTGACCAGGGTGGCGATCGCCTCTTCAGCCGTAGGGGGTTTACCCACCACATGTAGCCCGCAGGGCAATAGCCGTGACTCAATCTCCATCAGCTTGATGTAAATTTTGCCCACCAGGTTATCCCGCTCCTCCGCAGACAAGTCGCCCGCATCGGCTGCCGGCAGAGGGACGTCCCGATCCAAATTGCAGACCCGCGCCGTCTCCACGATCGCATTGACAATCTGTACCGCTCGACCGCTTTCCTTATTGCCCTGGTAGGAAGCAATCAACTCGCTCAGTTCCTTTAACCCCTTATATAACCCGGCATTTTCAGCGGGGGGGGTTAGGTAGCTAATGATTTCGGCGTAGCCTCGGCGCTTAGCGATGGTGGCCTCTGAGGGGTTGTTGGCGGCGTAGTAGTAAAGGTTGGGGATACTGCCGATCAGGTTGTCAGGGTAGCAGGTACCAGACATGCCCATCTGTTTACCGGGCATAAACTCCAGAGAGCCGTGGGTGCCAAAATGTAGCACCGCATCCGCCCCCCAAATTTTGTTAAGGAAAGTGTAATAGGCGGCAAACCCATGGTGGGGGCTAGCGGAGCGGGAAAATAGCAGCCGCATCGGGTCGCCCTCGTAGCCAAAGGTGGGCTGCACCCCAATAAACACGTTGCCAAAGGCTTTACCGTACACCAACATATTTTCGCCATCGGTGTTCAGGGTGCCTGGCGGTGGCCCCCAGTTGTCTTCCAACCGTTCGGCATAGGGGGTAAGGGCCTGATACTCCCGTACCGGCATGCGGTAGGCAATATTCAACTCTGGGCTGGCATACTGGGCCTGGGCATCGTGGATCACCTCTTGCAGCAAGGCCTCTGGCGAGTCGGGCAGATCCTGGACGTCATAGCCATTCCGCTTCATCGCCTCCAGGACTTTATAAATGGAGCCGAACACATCCAGATAGGCGGCGGTGCCCACATTGCCCTTGTCTGGAGGGAAGCTGAACACAGTAATGGCCAGCTTTTTGTCCACCTTGGGCTTGCGCCGCAGGGTAGCCCACTTCATGGCCCGCTGGGTAATGGATTCAATCCGGTCTTGTAGGGAAATGGCCCGACCAGTGAGTCCATCGCGGCCTGACAGTACAATCGGCTCGATCGCCCCATCTAGCTCCGGAATCGCCATCTGTAGCGCCACCTGAATCGGGTGCAGCCCCAGGTCACTGTCTTCCCACTCTTCGGTGGTTTGGAAGACCAGGGGTAGGGCCACCATGTAGGGTCGGTTAAGACGCTTCAAGGTTTCGATCGCTTTGGGGTGATCTTGGCGAGCCGGGCCACCCACTAGGGCAAAGCCCGTCAAGGACACCACTGAATCCACAATCGCCTTCTCAGGATTTAGGGGATCAAAGAAATAGGCATCCACCGGTTTAGAGAAATCTAAGCCCCCAGCAAACACTGGAATCACCTTAGCTCCCATGTACTCAAATTCCTGCACCATGGCGACATAGTGGGCTTCGTCGCCAGTTACCAGGTGGGTACGTTGCAGCACCAGGCCGATGGTAGGAGCCAGGGGATCCTTAAGATCCTCAGAAATATCACGACGGGAGCCGTACCAGTTCAAGTACTCCTTAATATCCTCAAACATGGTGGGAGCCATGGGGTGCCAGATACCCATGTCAGGGTAGGTGACAGGCTCTTCGTACTCCAGGCTACCTTCCCCCTGGGGGGCCCCTTCAATCGGCTTGTCGGTGATCACATAGCGATCGGCCAACATCAGCAAAAAGTTTTCCAGGTTATCGGGGGACCCCCCCAGCCAGTATTGGAAACTCAGCATAAAGTTGCGGGCATCCTGAGCCTTTTCCACCGGTAGGTACTTCAAGACCTTAGGCAGGGTGCGCAGCAACTTTAACATGGCATCTTGAAAGCCAGCCCCAGAGTTTTCTTTGCGCTTTTTCATGAACGAGGCGATCGCACTCTTTGACTGACCCAACTGGGCCATGGAAAAGCTACCCATCTTGTTCAGGCGCATCACCTGGGGCATGGAGGGGAAGCACACCGCCACATCCAGTTGATCGCGCACAGGGGTGACCGCCTCCACCACCTTGTCGGCCAGATCTTCAATAAAGATGAGCGAAGCAATGAATATATTGGCATCGGCCACATCTTGCTTAAACGCCTCGTAGTTGTTGGCGTCCCGTAGTTCTTCAATTAGGTAACCATTCACCTCAATAGCCACCTGGGAATTGTTGGCATTGATGGCTCGAATGGCTGAGGACAGAGCACTCTGATACTGAGGCTCTAAAACCACATAGACCACTTTGACTAACAACCGCCCGTTCAGTTGCTCGGGGGCAATGTGTCTCACAGTGGGCTTGACGTGGGTGAACATGCAGTAAAACTCCTTTTGCTGCTAATGCTGTGGGCGAACCAGCCATGACACCGGTTTCAACCGGCCGTTTGACCGGCTTTGACCACCGAACAAAACGTCATGAAGAAATATTTCGCAATGGAAGCAAAGTCAAAGACCTATACATGTTTGTATCAGAAAACCCTGTGCCATAAGGCTTAGGGGAGTCAGGCGACACAAATTGAAATATACAGGCCAGCGCTCTGTAAAGAAAATTTACAGTGAATCAGCGGTGGTTGTCTCATTTTTGTTTCAAAACGTTAAATAAAATCTGGTCAGATAAAATATTACCAATCCATCCCCCTAGCCCAGGTCTGGGCTGACTCAGAATTTAGGTCACTTCAGACAAAGTTAGACCGTTAGGGAGTAAACCCCCTGGCCCATCACAAATGCCTACTGAACCAGACTGGTAAACTCGGCTCGCTGGCTTAGGTCGGCCTGACGGCACTACCCACAAGGGCCTGCTGATAGGTTTTAATCGCCATGGTGATATTGGTCTGCCGATCGCCCCGTTGGCGATCGCTGTAGGCTGCTGCTAAACGGTTCAGTACCCAACTCCAGGCGGGTGTATTGGCCGGAATCATGGGTAGGGCTTGCTCGTAAGCAGCGATCGCCTGCTCTAGGTTTTCATCTGGATCCCCGATTGTCCGCTGCTCATAAGCCATTCCTAGGCCGGTCAGGGTAACCGGCCAAAGGGTGTTGTCTGGGGTTTGAATGGCCCGAGCCTGGCGATAAAGATGAATGGCTTTTTCCAAGTTATCTGCCCGGTTCCCTTGGCGGCGATGGCGATAGGCGGTGGCCAAATTATTGATGGTGGTGGCCCAGTCACTGGGATCGGCCGTCGGGGTGATGTGGTCTAGGGTGAGGCTATAGACCGCGATCGCCAGCTCGATCTGAGCCACTGGGTCGGTTAACGGGCATTGCTGCATAACTGTGCCAAACGTGGCCATCACCCGAGTCGCCAGCCCAGGATTAGCGGGGTAAGCCTGTAACCAAGCGTCGGCGGCCACGGGTAGGGCCGATAACAACTGGTCCAAAGGGGCTTGGGGGGGATGGACTAGCAACCAGCGATGAATCACCGGCAGATCTCCTTCCGCTTGAGCAATGCCTTGCCAACAGGACAGCAGCCAGGCAACCGATGGATGTGAAGCGGGTATTTGCATAGCAAGTTTCCAAACACTGAATACTGAATTAGGAACGTTGGCCCCATCGTCGTGGCCAGTCGTGGTTTTCTATCGCCAAGGGCTAGGAGATGATCTGTAGGGGCTGACATGTCCTCAGCAACGGGGCGGTGGCGATAGGGTCGGCTTCAGACCGGCTAGCCGCCATTCCCTAAACCCTGAGCCACTTTCTCAAGTGGGCGATCGCAACAGGGCTCTCGATATCAGCACAGAATCAACACCGATCTCTCAGGGATTTACTGAAGCGATCTCAGGTATCTCCCGATACAGGCTAAGACAAATCACCACTAGGGTAGGGATAGGGAAGGATCGTCTCGCGTATCGGTGCTTCCTGACAGGCCAAGTTCACCCCAGCTATCGACGGTCCTCGTCATGTCTAACCTCGAGCTCACCCACCTAGCGACTACCCTGGATCACTCATTACTCTGGGGTTTAGGAGATGACCCCGTAGCCGTGTCCCAGGCGACTACCCTGCAAACGGTCATTGCCCATTTAGGGGATGAGGCCCGCAATAACAGTTGTGTCTTGGTGGTGCAGAATGAGCGCCTGGTGGGGCTCGTGACCGAACGGGATGTGATTCGCCTGATGGCCAATGGGGTTGCCTTAAATCATTCCATCGGTCAGTACATGACCGATTCCCTGGCCACCCTATCGGTCGATCAGCAGCTGAATCCATTGGCTATCTTGAACCTGATGCGACAGCGGCAAATTCACCACCTGCCCTTGGTGGATGATGATCATCGCCCGGTGCGGCTGATCACCACAAATTCCTTGCAACAGGTGCTGCCACCGCCCCATGTGCTGAAGCTGCAAACGGCGCGATCGCACATGATTCATCATTTGGTTACAGCTAAAACCACAGATTCTGCCCTGTCCGCCGCCCTGTCCCTGGCCGAATATCAGGTCAATAGCATTGTGGTGGTCAGTGGCCCTGAGGATGGCCCTGCCATAGTAGCAGGGCTGGTGCTGCGCCAAGATGTGCTGCGGTTCCAGGCGCGTCAGCTGGATTTGGCTGAACTGCCGGTACAAGCGATTATGCGGGATGCTCAGTTTTGCCTGAAACCGACTGATTCCCTCTGGCTGGCCTACCAGGTCATGCAGCAGCGGCACTTACCCTGTTTGCTGGTGGTGACGCCCCAGCAGCAGCCTATCGGCATGATTACCCAGGCCGATCTGCTCTCCAGTCTTGATCCCAGCGAAATACAGAACTCCTTTAGTCAGCTGTGGCAATCGTTTCGCCGCTCTGACAGCGAACAGGTTACCCTTTGGAAGAGTCACAACTCTGAACTGGAGCGGTTGGTCCAGACTCGTACTGAACAGCTGGAAGAACAGGTCAAAGGCGATCGCCTCTTGACCACCTTGACCCAGCGGATTCATGAATCTTTAGATGCCCACGACATCCTATCGACCACGGTGTCAGAGGTGCGACAACTGCTGCAAGCGGATCGCACCTTAATCTATCAATTTGAGACGACGGCCCGGGGGACAGTCGTAGAAGAAGCCGTCATCCCCCCCTGGAAACCGCTATTAGGCCAGGTGATCAACGATGACTGCTTTGACAAACATTGGGCCGAAGCCTACCGGTATGGGCGGATTCAGGCCGTAGACGATATTGAACAGGCTGGGCTGAGTGCTTGCCACATCACCATGCTAAGCCAGTTGCAGGTGAAAGCTAATTTGGTTGTACCGATTGTCTGCGATCGCAAGCTATGGGGCCTACTGGTGATTCACCAGTGCCGTGGCACTCGCCGCTGGCGCGATTGGGAAGTTCGCCTGATTGAACAGCTCGCCCGATCTGTCGCCATCGCCATTCGCCAATCGGAGTTGTACCAACAGTTGCAAGCGGATTTAGAGGCCCGCAAACAGTACCAAATTCATTTACAGCAGCTGAATGATGAATTAGAACAGCGGGTCGAGGCCCGCACCGCCTCCTGGCGACAGGTGACCGAGCAACTGCAGCAGGAGGTCGACCAACGACGGCAGGCCGAAACGGCTTTGGCCAAGGCCAATCAACAACTGCAAGCGGTGCTAGATGCCGTACCCGCCATGGTGTCTTGGGTAACAGTCGATGGTTATTACCTGGGTTGCAACCACCGCCTAGCGGCTGCGTTTAACCTCACCCCAGCCGATTTTATTGGCCAGCCGGTGGGCTTTTTGAATCAGCCTTCATCCCCCTTCGGAACGTTTGCAGATCGCTTTTTATCCGGGTCTAACGACACCGCCAGTGAGGAAATTCAGTTTGCCGTCAACGGGGTGGCCAACCATTGGCTGTTGGCGGCCCAAAAGTACGACCAAGGTAAGGCAGCGGTGTTTGTGGGATTAAATATTAGCGATCGCGAGCAAGCCAAAGCTGCCCTGCAAGAAAGTGAACTTAAATTTCGCAGCCTGGTGGAACAAACCAACGACTGGGTTTGGGAATTAGATCAGCAGCTTCAGTTTATGTATGTGAACCCCAGGGCCACAGAAATCCTGGGCTATGGGGCTGAGGCCATTCTGCAGCGGGGCTTTATCGACTTCATGGCCACAGATGAGGCGGTGCGATTTAGCACCATTCTTAGCTATTTCACCCAGCGGCAAGCCCCCTTTACCCAGATCGAAGCCACCTGCCTGGGGCCGAACGGCGAGCCGGTAGTCCTGGAAATCAGCGGCTCACCGATCTTTAGCCCCGAGGGGCGGTTTCAAGGGTATCGCGGTATTACCCGCGACATCACCGAGCGCAAGCAAATTGAGCTGGACATTCGCAAAGCCCTCACCAAAGAGAAAGAACTGAGCGAGCTGAAAACTCGGTTTATTTCCATGGCCTCCCACGAATTTCGCACCCCCCTGACCACGATCATGGCCTCTGCCGAAACCCTGGAACGCTATCGACATAAATTTTCAGAAGAGAAACAAGTGGCCGTCCTAAAACGGATTCAAACCTCAGTCAATCATGTTATTGGTCTGCTAAATGATGTGCTGACGGTGGGCAAAGCCGAGGCAGGTAAACTGGCTTACCAGCCGGAACCCTTAGATATTCAACAGTTTTGTCTAGAGCTGATCGACGAAATTCAGTTCGCCCAGTCTCCGCCGATTACCCCAATCAAGGCGGTGTGTACCGGCGAGTCATTCCAGGTAATGGCAGATGAAAAACTGCTGCGTCACATGGTGTTGAACCTGCTGTCTAATGCGGTCAAATATTCCCCTGACCATACCCCCATCACCCTAGAACTAGACTGCCGCGATCGCCAAATTACTATCCAGGTCACCGACCGGGGCATTGGTATTCCCACTGAGGACCAAGTCAAATTATTCGAGGCGTTTCATCGAGCCCATAATGTGGGCAATATCTCGGGTACAGGGCTGGGTCTGGTCATTGCCAAACGAGCAGTACAGGCACACCAGGGGCAGATTGCCTTTGTCAGCGAGCCCGGCGTTGGCACCACGTTTACGATCACGCTGCCGCTAGAACGGGGAGGTGATTCATAAAGCCCATCTCCTAGGTGGCGACTACTCATTTTTGAATGATTTGAATGATTTGAATGAATTAATTAGTGTGTTGGAGATAGAAAAATGGCTAAAATCCTAGTAATTGAAGACGAAGCGGGGGTCCGCGACAGTATTGTTGATATCCTAAATGCCGAAGATTTTATTGTCGATAGTGCCACCAACGGTGAAGAGGGGTTGCAGCAAATTCGAGATTTCCATCCAGATCTGGTGATTTGTGATGTGATGATGCCCGTCTTAGACGGCTATGGGGTCTTGCAACAGGTGCGTCAGGCTCCTGATTTAGCCACCCTACCGTTTGTGTTTCTCACCGCCAAAGCCGAACGGGTCGACTTCCGTAGCGGCATGGATTTGGGAGCTGACGACTATCTGACTAAACCCTTCAGCCATGATGACTTACTCAGCATGATTCATGCCCGGTTGGGGGCTCAAACTGCGGTCGCCCAACAAACTGAGGCCCAACTCGATGCTCTGCGCAGTAGCATCAGCACCGCCCTACCGCGGGAGCTAGGCAGCCCCATGCGAGAAGTCTTAAAGCTATCAGCCAATTTGGCCGAACAGGCCCCCCAGTTGTCCCCCGACGAGGTGACTACCATCGCCAAGGCAATTCACCGCAGTGCCCAACGCACGGCCCGCCTGACCCAAAACATCATGCTGTTTGCCAAGCTAGAGCGCATGAGCCGCGATCGTCTTTTCCCAGGCACCCGCAGCCCTCAACGCACCGAGCAGGCAGATCAAGTGATCATCGATGTGGCTCAAACCCTAGCCGCCGACTACCTAAGGGACGATGACCTCGATATCACCCTAGAGCCGTTATCGGTGCCCATGTCTGAAGCCCAACTGAGAAAAGTCTGTGAGGAGTTAATCGATAACGCCTTCAAATTCTCGCCCATGGGTACCCCCATCAAAATTTTCGCCACCACTGGCGAGGGCACCGTCACCCTCTACGTGATCGACTATGGCCAGGGCATGACCCCAGAGCAAATTGCCCACATCGGTGCCTATCTACAGTTTGATCCCGAGTCTGAACAGGCCCAAGGGACCGGCCTAGGCCTGATCATTGCCAAGCGCATGATCGAGCTTCACCAAGGGGATGTGCTGATTGAAAGTATCCCAGGGCAGCAGACCATTGTGCGAGTGGCGCTGCCAGAATCGCCTAGCCCCCAAGAATAACCCGGCCGTCCACCGCCCCAGCCGCGATCCAGCCATCCCCCCGGCTCGATAAGCCCCCGAATGCCCCCCACGTTCTACCATCACCACGCTGCCAACAGCACTTCAACCACCGCTGAATTTCTGCATCGATTCAGCGTCCAGCATCAACGCCATCATCCTTAACTCCAAACAGGATATTTATTCACCATCAGGGCCATTTATAGGGGAGGTGTGTCGCATGACTAACTCTACCCACCTCATGCATCTCAAACGCAATGTTGAACACTGGAATCGCTGGCGGACAGAAAACCCCAGCTTACAACCTGACTTAAAAGACGCTTACTTATGTGCTGCGGCCCTGAGTGCCGCCAATCTCAGCCACAGTCAACTCACAAAAGCTGACTTATACTCAGCCGATCTATGGGGGGCAGACTTAAGTGGTGCTGATGCCCGGGCCGCTAACTTCAGCAGCGCCAACCTAATTGCCGCTAACCTCACTGCCGCTAACCTGGCCGAAGCCGACCTGATTGGTGCCAACCTCTCCCAGGCCGACCTTAGCCAAGCCAACTTACACCAGGCTAATTTAAGTATGGCTAACCTGGCTGGGGCCGATCTCAGCGCAGCTGATTTAACCGGGGCGAATTTTAAGGGGGCTAAACTGACCAACGCCAAGTTGTCCGCAGCCCGGCTGACTGGGGCCAATTTGACCGGCATCATGGTCACTGATCTAGATATCAGCCTAGTGGCCAACCTCCAGCAGGTGATTTGTGACCATGTCTATGTACTCTCCTGTGTGCCCCAAAGCCACAGCCCAGATACCAACCCCACCAACACCTATACCACTCACTTTCGGGCTGAGCTGCATCAGTTCTATCAACGCTTTGTCGCCACCTGCGATCACCTCAATTCGCCGTTTTATCGAATAGCCTGGCCCACTGGGGCCGCATCCCAGGGACCAGAAATTGCCATCCAATCGGTAGAGCGCCAGGCGGATGGGGGCTTTCTAGTGCGGGTTGGGCTCTCCAGTCTAGGGGCTGCTGTGCCGGCCACAGCGCCTAAACCCAACTATCAGCAGTTAATCAGTACCCTGGGGCGCGGCGATTACTACCGCCAGCAGCTGCAGCTGAAAGAGGCACAAATTGCCACCTATCAACGGCAAAACGACGAGCTGCTGGAGTTACTGAAAGCCATGAGTCGGCAAAACGTTTACGTCCAATCTGTTTCTGTTTTGGAGAATAGCATCATGACCGGTGTATCTAAGTACGATCTACGCGGTGCCAATATCGGTAGCTTTGCCGACACCATTGAAGCAGGGGGTCAGCAACAATCTGTGCAATACAACCAACACAGTATGGACACGGTACCCGACTGGAATGTGGCCATTGAAATGGAGCAAATTTTTCAATACTTGTCCCACAAGGCGGCCCAAGTGCCAGCCCACCAGCGACCTCAGGTGGTAGCCAATGTGATCAAGAAAAAAGCCTCGACTAATCCTGACTTTAAGGCCCGCTTTCTGAAGGCCGTGGAAGCGGGTAGCAGCGAATTAGTGCGGGTTTTTACCAAAAATCCTTATATCAGTGTGCCCATGGCGCTGGTCAAAGGTTGGGTGTCAGCCACCTAATACTGCCTGGCAGAAGTATGGCCACCGTTGCTACAGGTTTCGGGTTCTAGGTTTTAGGTGTCAGGAATGGTGGGCCGACGTATGCCGCAGGGTAAGGGCGCTCAATCAAAAAATCAGGACAGGAAATGTGACTTAGGGTTCACGGTACGTGGTTTAAGGCGAGCCGTGAACCGTGAACCGTAGACCTTGCACTGTAAACCGTGAACCCTGTCAGCCCGACATCGTTAACTTGGTAAGCCCCTAAGTCCCTGAGGTAAAAATTCGTTAGATTGTAGATATTGCCATTCTCAGTAGACTATCTCAATCTGCTTCCCTATGACCTCTGCTACCGACTCATCCGCCACCGATCTCGCGGCCCAGTTGCAGGCTGCCCTAGACTTGGCTCGCCAGGTGGAAACCCACAGTCAGGCCCAAGCCGCATTCCAAACCCTGCTGGCCGACGTTCAGGCCCAGAACCCAGAGTTGGCCTCCCTGTTTGAGCAGTTGTGGCAAGCTCACATCCGCAGCCAGCGGTCATCTCGCTTTTGGGAGCAAGTATCTGAAGTGGAAAAGGGACTGTCAGATCGCCTGACGGAAAGCCATATCCAGCTTAAGCAGAACTACTTACGATTGATGCAAGAGCAATAACGATGGCTGGCCTACCCCCTGGACTGTTGATTCGCACGGGCAAGTTTGTCTGGACCACGATGTGGCGCACGATGATGGCCCAAATGGCTCCAGCCAGCGACAGCGGTGATTACCAGCGTCCGACCAGTGAGTTTCGGAGCTGGCTGGATGCTGATGGCCCTTACCCCCCTGAGGCCGATCGCTACAGTTTAATGGTGGGGTTGGGCTGTCCTTGGGCCCATCGCACCCTGGTCACTCGTGCCCTTAAGGGGCTCAATAATGCGATTGGAGTGATTCTGGTGGTGCCTTCCCCAAACGAGGGCTGTTGGGTGTTTGAAACCCCATTTCAGGGCTGCCGTACCTTGCCAGAGCTCTATCGCCGGGCCAAATCGGGCTATAGCGGGCGCTCCACGGTGCCAGTGCTGTGGGACGGGGTCACCAACACCATCGTCAATAATGAAAGTGCCGACATTATTGTCATGCTGGATCGGGCCTGCCATCATCTGGGTACCAATGCCGATCGGGTGCTCTATCCTGACGACTTGCAAGCCACCATTGATAGCTGGAACGATCGCATCTATACAGCCATCAACAACGGCGTCTACCGCTGCGGCTTTGCCCAGACCCAGACCGCCTACGATCGCGCTTGTGCCGCTTTATTTGACCTGCTGGATCAAATTGATCAGACCTTGGCCCAACAGCCTTACCTCTGTGGTGAAACCGTCACCCTGGCGGACGTGCGGTTGTTTACCACCTTGTTTCGGTTTGATGTGGTGTACTACACCCTGTTCAAATGCAACCGTCGGCGGATTCAAGACTATGCCCACCTCGGACCTTACCTGAGCCGCTTGTATCACTTGCCTGGGGTTGCCGCCACTTGTGATTTAGAGGCCATAAAGCGGGACTACTTCGGTAATTTATTTCCGCTCAACCCGGGGGGAATTATTCCGGCGGGGCCAGACCTCAAACTTTAGGCGATATGAGTGAACCAGGAGTAGGGAGGCCAGGGCAACAAACCTGTGATTAGCCTAGGCTCAGCTTGCCTGCCCCTTTATAAGGATGGGTTGCCCCAAAAAATTCCCAAGACCTGACTTGTGGCTATAGCCAACCCCCCCGGTGACCATGCTAGAGTCGTCTGGAATTGCACAGGATGAACTATGCCATTTCCCAGAGCCAGCGGTATTTTGCTGCATCCCACCTCATTGCCCGGTCGGTTTGGCATCGGTGCCCTAGGCCAAGAGGCCTATCAGTTTATCGACTTTTTGGCGGATACCCAACAGCAGCTCTGGCAAGTGCTGCCCTTGGGGCCTACGGGACATGGCAATTCACCGTATCTGGCTTATTCATCAATGGCTGGCAACCCACTTTTGATTGGCCTAAAGCAACTGTGCGATCGCAATCTGCTCTACCCCGACGAACTACACGACTTAGAACAACAGCCCGCCGACTGGGTTGCCTTTGACGATATTATTCCAGTTAAAATGCGGCTGCTAGAGCGGGCGGCGAGCCGGTTCAGCAATGTGGCCTCCGACCAGGACCGGGCTGCCTTTAAAGAATTCTGCGATCGCTGCCACTTTTGGGTTGACGAATTTGCCTTCTTTATGGCCCTGAAAAATACCCACGGTGGCGCCAGCTGGACTGAGTGGGAACCCGACCTGGCCCGCCGCGAGCCCCACGCCCTAGCCGAGTGGCGCGAAAAGCTAGCCAGCGACATCTTTTGCCAAAAGTTCTTGCAGTTTGAATTTCACCAACAGTGGGGTGCCCTGAAGCGCTACGCCAATGAGCGGCAGATTAAAATTGTCGGCGACATCCCCATCTATGTGGCCCACGACAGCGTTGACGTGTGGGCTTACCCCGAAAACTTTATGATCGACTGGGAAACTCTGGCCCCAGCCCAGATGGCTGGGGTGCCCCCAGACTACTTCAGCGAAACCGGCCAGCTATGGGGCAACCCCACCTATAACTGGGATGAACTCAAACGCAACGACTTTGACTGGTGGCTGCAGCGACTCACCGCCTTGCTAGACTACGTCGATTTGATTCGGGTAGATCATTTTCGCGGGCTGCAAGCGTACTGGGCTGTGCCCGCTGGCGAAACTACCGCCATGAACGGGCAATGGATTGAAGCCCCAGGGGCCGAACTGTTTGAAACTGTGAAACAAAAGCTAGGTAGTCTCCCCATCCTGGCGGAGGATCTGGGGGTGATTACCCCTGACGTCGAAGCCCTGCGGGACCAGTTTGAGTTTCCGGGCATGAAGATTTTGCACTTTGCCTTTGGCTCAGATAACAACAACCCCTACCTACCGACTAACTACGTCCACAATTGCTTGGTCTATACCGGCACCCACGACAATGACACCACCGTCGGCTGGTTCGACAAACTCTCTGACTACGAACGGGGGCGGTTGTTACTGTATGCTGGCTGCGTATGCCCTGAAGGGATTCATTGGACCATGATTCGTCTGGCCCTGATGTCGGTGGCTAATCAGGCGATTATCCCGCTCCAAGACGTATTGGGCTATGGCAGTGACTGCCGCATGAATACCCCTGGTCAGCCCAATGGCAACTGGGCCTGGCGCTATCGCTCAGAAGCGCTCACCGACGACATGCGTCACCGTCTGCGCGAGTTGACCACCCTGGCTAACCGAGCACCGATTCCAGGGCAGTAGGCCAGAAATGGTATGATCTGAGCCGTTTTTATTGCCGGGTTCTCCTTGACCACTGCCTTTTCTTTCCAATGCGATGCTTGCTGTAGCCATACCCAGGCCCGAGCTGGCACGTTTCACACCCCCCATGGTCCCGTGCATACCCCCCGATTTATGCCTGTGGGTACCCTGGCTAATGTCAAAACGGTGACCCCAGCCCAGCTGGCGACCACGGGGGCCCAAATGGTGCTGTCTAACACCTATCACCTGCATTTACAGCCCGGCGAAGACATTGTGGCCGAAGCCGGGGGGCTACATCAATTCATGGGCTGGAATGGTCCCATGCTCACCGATTCGGGGGGGTTTCAGGTGTTTAGCCTGAGTCAGATGCGAACCATTACCGAAGCCGGGGTCACTTTTAAGTCTCCTAAAGATGGGCGGATTATTCACCTCCAGCCAGAAACCTCAATCCAGATCCAAAATGCCCTAGGGGCCGATGTGATCATGGCTTTTGATGAGTGCCCCCCCTACCCATGCAGTTACGAAACCATGAAAGCCTCCACCGAACGGACTGGGCGGTGGCTACGGCGATGTATTCAGGCCCATCAACGACCGGATCAGGCGTTGTTTGGCATTGTGCAGGGGGGTGTGTACCCTAATTTGCGCCAATCGGCGGCACAAGATTTGGCCCAGCTTGACTTACCGGGCTATGCCATCGGCGGGGTTAGTGTTGGCGAACCTCCATCGCTAATCGAGTCGATTGTCAAAGCCACAGCCCCTCACTTGCCCGACCATAAACCCCGTTACCTGATGGGGGTAGGCACCTATCGGGAAATGGCCCAGGCGATCGCGGCGGGGGTAGACCTGTTTGACTGTGTGATCCCGACTCGGTTGGCGCGGCATGGGGCCGCCTTGGTGGGGGGCGATCGCTGGAATTTAAAAAACCAGCGGTTCCGCCGTGACTATACCCCCCTCGATGCCACCTGCCCCTGCTATACCTGCCAAAACTTTTCCCGGGCCTACCTCTGTCATCTGATTCATGCCAAGGAAATGCTGGCCTTTACCTTACTATCCATCCACAACATCACCGAATTGGTGCGCTTCACCCAAGCGATGCGATCGGCCATTCTAGCCAATCGATTTACCCAAGACTTTGGCCATTGGTTAGGTTACAACCCTGTGTCAGCATCCAGTGCAGAGACCTTGCCGTGATAAAATGCTAAAAAATTCTGCCAAATTCAAACTGCAGTGGGGTCTTCCCTGGGCAAGTGCCTGCTTTTGCCCCCGGGCCAAGTTTGTGAGGCTGTTTTGTAAGGCTGTGTATAGAGAGGGTTTTAATCGATGGATGTCGTAATGCTGCTAGCGAAGCTTCCTGAGGCTTATTCCTTGTTCGATCCCCTGGTGGATGTACTGCCGATTATTCCAATATTTTTCTTGCTTCTGGCCTTTGTATGGCAAGCTGCCATTGGCTTTAAATAAGCCATCATCAACATCCACCCATGTTGGCTAAACTCCCCCCTTGATTACATCGGCACTAACCAATCGATCAAGGGAGGAGTTTTTAGCATGAAGCATCTCCAAGAGTAAGCGACACAGCCAGCTCCGATTCAATCAAATCACTACTCAGCCGAGGTACCCTGAGCGGCTGGCTCAGCTGGATCGTCCGCCGTGGCTGCATTGGATTCAGGGTTAGACTCGGGAGTCGTGGTCTCGGGCTGGGCCTGGTCTGGGGTGTTAGATTGGGTTGGGGTGACTGGAATTGGCACAATCTCTTGGGTCCGGTCAATGGTGCGATCAATAATCGTGGTGTCTTGGGTCGGGGCCTCCGACGTGGGCGGTTCAGTTGTGCCAGGGTCTCCTGGGTTACCACTGTCCATGGCTAAGAACGCTATACCCCCTACCACAGCAGCAATTAAAGCCAGCAAAAAGCCGATAAATACTCCACTGGCAGCACCATTACTGGCCCGAGCCTGGGCCTCTTGTTCATAAAAACGAGCATCTCGATCTCTTAATTGTCGCTGCTGAGTCTGTTCAGCTGACATGCCATGGACATAGCCATCTCGATAGGCCACCTCATCCGGGGTGACGGGGCGAGTCTGAATCGAATCTACAAACTCGCGATCGGTTCGATCATCGATATTTGAATCGTTTTTATTATGGTTAGTTCTCATGGGTTAACCCCTATCATTAAAGACTAACCAGTAGAATAACAGCCTCATACTCAGTCACCTTCTATCCAAAGATAGCTAATCTTATTTGGCTTTAACCAGATAAAATCTTGAGACCTATGTCAATAGTTAGAGCTCAGTGAGCCAAGCTTTAGCCCAATCTTGCTACAAGTAGAAGTCGCCCTCGGCAACACTCGCAGCGACCAACAAAGGGACAATCTCACGTATCTATACCAAGTCCAGACCTGGAGTTTTCCCACAGGCAGAACTCCAGGTCTGGACTTGGATCTGGTTTATAACGATCGCCGCTGTGGTTAGGACATGAAATTCTAATCATGCTTCTAACAATTGTGAGCCAATAGACTTCAGCATCAAACTCATTTCAAAGAGAGAGAACCATCATAAAATCACTCTCAAAGCTAGTCATCACTTAATCAGATAAATCAGTTTTTACAGAGATTCCAGGGGCTGCTGTGTATAAAAAAAGCGACGCTTATCAGAGAACTTACGGATAGATTGTTTTTGTTAATCTAGGCCTCATAAATCTGTGTCAATCTTGTAAAAGATGCCATGACTATCTTTGACTTCCCCAAAAAATTGTTTTGATAGACGAGAGCGTCATCATCGGAGTTGCATCTTCACCGACTGCCTGTGTCTATCTCGGATCCCTGAGTTTGCACGGCCTTTTGTCCCCCTGCAAAACTGCCCTATGGTTGCCCCCTCTCCTGATGACCCTTGCATTTAATGTTAGGGAGTACACCAATAGTTATGGCTAATTCTGCACCCACCCCATCTACAGACACCCAGGTCGGCGTATATGAATGTGAAATTACGCTGCGGTTTCGCATCCTGGAAGAAAATCATGTCATGCATAATCGTGAGCATCTGCTAGAACTCTTGCTCGATGCGTTTTCCTACGGTAGTGACGAGTTTATTGAGTCATTGGCGGCTCAGGTGGAGGTGGCTGAGGTCTCCCCTGTGAGCGCTTCTCCCCTGATGAGGCGTCAACTCATTCGCCTGCAAAACATGGGTGGAGCCAAGTAGCTGGGCTGACTTTGCTGATGGTGATGTTGTTTTAGGCCAATATCTAGGCATCCCCTTGACGCTAACCCTTTCTGGCCAGATGGTGCCTGCGGTTGCTTCACCTTAGAAGAGCACCCCTGACAGCAGCGGGTTGTCCTGCTCAGGTTGTGACCTGACCTGGATCAGGTTAGCCGCTGTAAGCCAGTCCCTGTGCCTTTTTCCTCTGCTTACGGGTTATTTTTGAGGTCAAGCCTAAAAAGGTTTGACAAGGGTATACCACTTATCTATACTGAGAAATGTGAAAAACAGGCCCCCATCGTCTAGAGGCCTAGGACACCTCCCTTTCACGGAGGCGACGGGGATTCGAATTCCCCTGGGGGTATTCACCAGAGGTTCCGTAAGGGTATACATCCTGCGGAACTTCTCTTTTTAAACCTTATTGGGTTCTGCTTTCATCGCTGTACCGATATACATGACGCGGGTGTCAGTATCAAAGCGAGCCCGAAACAGCCCTGTTGACTGGTAGTAGCGATAGGCTGCTAGATGCTCAGCTATGGTACTGCCAAACAGGTTGAAGCCGTCAATTTGTATAGCCTGGAAGCGATGCTGGGCCAATAGATGCGTTAATTCGGCTGGGGTAATGAACTTATGCCAGTCATGGATACCACGAGGGATTTGCCTCAACAGATCTTCCAGCAGCCAGATCATGATCAGGCGCGATCGCAGGGTGCGATTAATTGTATCAAAGCAAAATAGGCCCCCTGGCTTTAGCACTCGGCTAATTTCGGCGATAGCCTGCTGGGGATCGGCCACATGCTCCAACACATCCACACAAATGACTCGATCGAAATGGCAATCGGGAAATGGTAACGCCTCTGCGGTTGCCACCTTATAGGTGATTGAGAAGTCAGCCGCAGCCCCATGGACTCGGGCTGCGGCAATACAGGCGGATGACGGGTCAATACCCCACGCCTGGGCTCCCCGTTGCGCCAAAAACTCGCCAGTAAAGCCGCCGCCACAGCCCACATCCAAAACCCGCTGCCCTGCCCACTGGGGTGCCTTCTGATCAAAGTAGTTAAACCGGAGGGGGTTGAGTTGGTTTAAGGGGGCGATCGTGGCAGCGGCATCCCACCAGTGGGGAGCTTGTTGATCGTAGAATGCCAAGTTGTTACGGGTTATCGGTTGATGGGACATGGAACCACAGGTTATGGATGTATCGATCATCATTCCCACATGGAATGAGGCCCGCTGTCTAGGGCGCACATTGAATGGACTGAGGATTTTGGACCCGCCCCCGAGGGAGATCGTGGTGGTCGATGGGGGCAGTATCGATGATACGGTGGCGATCGCCCAAGCCCTGGCCCAGCAGTATGGCTTGCCGCTGTCAGTGGTGCGATCGTCCGATCTGGGGCGATCGCACCAGATGAATTTGGGGGCGACCCGGGCATCAGGGCATAGCCTCTGCTTTCTCCATGCCGATACCCTGGTTCCCGACGACCTGTGTGCCCTCATCCAAACCACCCTGGCCCAGGACAATGTGGTCTGTGGCGGCTTTTTATCCCTGATGACAGGGACCTACACCACCCGCTGGGGGGTTTCTCTGCACAACACCCTCAAAACCTACTACGCCCCCCTGCTATTTCGGCCCCATTTATTTTTTGGGCGAGGCTTGCGGCTGCTGTTTGGGGATCAGGTAATGTTTTGTCGCCGCCAAGCCTTTCACGCCTGCGGTGGTTTCGATCCTGAGTTGCCGATCATGGAGGAAGCAGACCTGTGTTTGAAGCTGTGTCGGTTGGGGCGCATTCGCCAGCTCAACCGGGTTGTGCAGTCCTCAGATCGTCGGGTTGCGGCCTGGGGCTCCCTTAAAGCCAACGGCATATACTTGATGGTTGGCCTGCTGTGGGGTCTGGGGGTCCCGGCTACAACCTTGAAGCGATTCTATGACGAGGTCCGCTGATTTAAGCCCCAATCGTAAGGCAGGTATTGAACTGTAGCTGTATGCGGGACTAAGGGCAGGTACTGACTCACATAGGCTGGAATTGAGTCAGCAGCCTGTAAAAAATCAGCCTGATACCACTTAAAGATTTGGCTGCAGTATAGTACCTCCATTTGAGGGTCGTAACGCACCTTGTCAGGATTATGGATAAAGCGCTGGGCATCGGTATCCAGTTGAGCTTCCACGATGGTGGGGTAATAGGCCTCACTACGCAAGAGGGGGCAGCCTAAAGCTGCACAGACAAGGGCAAAGTGAATGCGCGGCTCCTTAAACTGAGGGCGCAAAATCTGATGTTCAATGGTATTGAGGCTCAACGATTGCCCATCTAGAACATAAATCGGGCGACTAAAAAATCTCAGGAAGCTGAGCCAGTTAGGGATGCCTATGCGTTTGGGACGAATCGAACGGATAGGATATCGCCTCAGCACCTGTTGAATCACGAGCGCATTATAGAGATTTAGCAGTAAGGCTAACTGCTCTTCCGACGACAGTGCCCCTAGGCTGATTGATGTCATCGACCCTAGCCAAGCATTCAGCGCATCGGCGGCCTCTAGCTGCCAGCGGCCATAGTCAACCTGTCCCTGGTTATCCACATAGGTCTGTAACAGAGTATCCCAGGGGTCAACATTCAGCATTGCGGTGGCCTTTTCTGATGAATTATAGTTGCGCGGGCAATGGATGCTCCAAGAGGGTGACGTAAAATTTAAATTGGGAAATTCCACATGGGCCAGGAGCCAGAATCCAGGAGCCAGAATCCAGTCCCTGCTTGTATTCTGAGTTCTATTCCAGGCATAAGTCCGGTCTTAAGAAATCCGCCTGGAGGTTGATCTGATATGCAAGGACCCGTTCTGAGCTGGGCTGAGTACCCCTATCTTACTCAACCCCTACGAAGGGTAGCTTGGTCCTGGATGGCTTGGTGGGTTAGGGTACGGTTCCCAACTGTAGAAACCCTTTCGCCCCAGAGGCTTGAGCTATGGCTGCAACAGGACTCAGCGCGTAGCCCCCTGCTGCTGGACGCCCGCACTGCCGAGGAATTTGCGGTGAGCCATTTACCCCAGGCTCGTCATGCCCCTAACTTAGAGGCTGCTCTGGCTTTAGATCTAGCCCCTCAGCACCCGATCGTCGTCTACTGTTCTGTGGGCTATCGCTCAGCCCGGTTGGCGGCCCAACTGCAACAGCAGGGGTTTACCCAGGTGCAGAATTTGATTGGTTCGTTATTTTTATGGGCCAACCAAGGCCGCCCCCTCCAGCAGAATGGGCAAGTAACCAGGGCAGTGCACCCCTACAACCTGGTGTGGGGCCTGTTGCTGGAGCCCCAGGTTGAACGGGGATGGTGACAATTTTAGGCACTGCGGGGCATGATTGGCACAGGGGAATGTTGCCGCCGCTGCAAAGTATGCATGTGATGGAACAGGTTCCAGCAATATTCCTCGGGTAGACCACAGGTGGTGGCCCCCCGCAGCACCACATTCAGGTACCAGTCGTTAGGGGCAATTTCTTCACTGAGCTTGTCCATGACCGTATAGGTGCGGGTCGGGCCATAGCAGCGATCGCCACACACCACCTCCACGGCTTCGTGATGATAACCTTCTTCCCGGTGATCGAGAGCGGCGCTCAGGCGCCAGGGCAAATGGTACAAAACCCCATGCACCGAGGCCCTGGGGTCAGGAATGACATCTAAAACGCCGCAATTGCGCAGGCGCGATCGCCGGAAAAACCCTAGACGATAGCCGTTCAATGTGGCTGGACCCACCACATAGGCATGGGTACTCTCCCCCAACGAACGCTTGAGATCAACCGGACACATACAGGACCCGTAGGCAAAGTAATAAAACCATTCCTCCTGGCGGTTGAAGCCAGATGAGCTATCGTTAGCTAAGGATATTGGGCTGGCCATAGCAGTGAATTGAGGGCGATCGCATAAACGTTAAAGGAAAAGCTTAATCTACGGTTTGCCGGTCGGAATACCGAAGATGAGAATTATTTCTCTGTTATATCACCTTATTTATCTTCTGGTAGGATCCTAGCTGACAGTCTTGATGAAACGTTAAGCAAACGTAAAAACTAACCAGCTAGACCCCAATCCCTAAGCGACCTGCCAGGCTCGGGGTTAACGGCAGTAACACCGTCAAGGTGAGAAACAGGGCTAACAATCCCAGTGCCGCGCGGGCGTCATTGGGCTCAGAAATGTCGTTAAGGCAGGGGCGTTCTAGATTGCGCTGCAAAAATAAAATCAGCACCGCCCAGTACAGGGCTAAAGGGTTGACCAACGACACTAGGGCCAGCACAACCAGCGTAAAGACGGTAGTTCTGCCAGCGGTTTTGCGGCCATAGATGGCCTGCACCACCCGTCCACCATCAAGTTGTCCGGCGGGCATCAGGTTCAGGGCCGTCAGCACCAACCCCAGCCACCCCATGATCGTAAGCGGATGAACATCCACCAGGGGCTCCTGTAGGGCTGCCCCTAACACCACCCGAGCTAAAGAGCCCACTAAAATTGACCCCTGAAAAAAGCCCGAAGGCACCTGAAAAGCACTACCGGGATGGGAAAGTACCAGCCCCAGCAACAGCATCGCCAACGACACTAAGCCGCCAGCGGCAGGCCCCGCCACGGCAATATCAAATAACACGCTGCGGCTAGGCAGCAGGGATTCAAACCGAGTGAGGCTACCAAACGAACCAATCTGCCAGGTGGGAATCACAAAGGGGGGGCTGAGGCGGATGCCATATTTATTGGCCATCACCCAATGACCAATTTCATGGCTGGCCAAAATCACCACCAGGGCAAGCAAAAACGGTACAGCGGCGATCCAGCGAGAAAAATCTTCCAGCAGATCAAAGCCCTGCAGAATTGCCCCCGCTTCTAGGCTGGTAAAGACTGTGACTAGGGCAAGCAGGCCCGCTAGCCCCCACTGGGTTGGGGTAGTTTTGGGAGGATCGGCGGTTTCGGGCAGCACCACCACGGTGGGTTTTTGGTCCATGTTTTCTACCAAGAACAGGCGATAGCGATCGCCAACCCGTTCTGTCAGCAATGTTGCCAGTTGAGCGCGGGTGGCGGCTGGTTCGCCCCGCAGATTGCCGCGAAAGATCGCCCCCTGCTGATAAGGAATTGTTTCGGTACGGAAGTAGGTATCAATCCCAAAGATGCCTTCAATTTGGGCTAGATCTTCTGGTGGGATCGCCAGAGTGTCATCTGTGGTGGATGGGTCAGGGGCGGCTGTGGGCTGGTCGCTTGCGGTGGTGTCGTTATCACTATTGTCACTCTCTGTACTCTCTGGAGCCGCCTCAGCGGCCATGGCCGGACGCTGGGTAGACAGTTGATCTTGCCCTATAGCCCTCAGGCGTCGCCCCAAAAAAATGTAGAGCCCAGTAGACCCTAACAGCAACACCAATACCCCGGCCAGATTGATATAGAGCCCCAGGGCAAAAAGACCAAAAAACAGCAGCCAAGGGACCATTAAAACCACCGATTGCAACCAGGCCAGTATCCCCACCTTGCCATAAGGACGAGCCCTGAGGTAACCCCAGACCAGAATCGCGATCGCCGCCAGCAGAATCAGCCCAGTCGTAACCATAATCTTGTCGCGTGTTACTGTCTTTCTTCTCTTAGGGCCAAGGGCATGCCTAATGCAATGACCTCACTCCCCAAGGCTTCCCCAGTCTACCGCTGATAGTGATGGCCAACCAACTTAGCCCAACAGGTAGGCACCAATGAACATATGCTGTTGCAATTCAGTTAGCTGTCCTAGGCGCATGATTCCATGCCTATCTGCCTAGGGCAGAAGTTATAAGATGGGACATTAATAGTCCAGTTCTTCTTCGTATTCAGTCACCTTTTTCCGCTGAGGAATATTCACCGGAGGAGCCTGATAGGGTTTGTCTTCTTCGCCCTCAGACCAAATATCATCCGTCACATCTTGAAAATCAGCGTCGTAGGCCGGTTCAACAGGTTTATTCCGGCTGTCATTCTGATCAAGCGCCGCCGCCTGATATCGCTCAGCCGATTGAGCTCGGGTCACTGGTTCTTGCACCAACTCGGGTTCACCCCAGCCCTGATCATGCCACTGCTGTTCTGCCGCCGGGGCATTAGCTTTGGTAAACTCAGCTGGAGCTTGGACCCCGGAGGGCAGCTGATTCGCGGTGGACACTGGCATAATGTACTCGCTGTCGGCATTGCGCTCCCAGGGGGCACTGCCAATCCCCAACCGCTCTAGCAGCCCCATGCTCAGCTGCACCAATTTTTCTTCTGCCCCTTCAAACACAATCAGGCGGTCGGGGCCGCTGCTGACCACTTCATCCACCGACAATTCGTAGGTGCTAATCACCTGGTCAGGAATTTGGGGCAACCCAAAAGAAGCAATCACAATCGTCTCAAGCCGACCGTTCGTGACATCAAACTTAAACCCTCGCACCCGCCCCAAGGGTTCCCCGGTTTCGGTAATCACCTCGCAATTGACCAGGGTACTGTAAGGGGCGACATTCACCTCGTCATCCAGTGCCGCCTCATCATCCACCAAAATCACATCCCCAATTTGGCGAATGGTGCTGAGGGGCATGATTTGCTGCGTCGTAGACGCTAACCCAGACAAAATATTTTCCCGGAGGCCAATGGCTACGACTTCCCGCTGATCTACATCAACCCAGACCTGACTGACTACCCCTAGCCGTTGGCCAGAATTACGGGTAATCACCTGGGTACCTAAGAAGTCAGAACGGAGACGATACTTGTCTAAGGTCATGTCGGATGCATCTCGTTAGCCGAGACAATATATCACTAGTTTAAGAAACTAAGGCAACGTTAGCTTTCAGTCTATAGGCTTCTGATACAGAAACCTATAGACCTAGGTCTGAATGCCTATCTTAACTAGAATCCCATAATTTTACAGTCCGGAAGACCGAACCGCCCAACCGCAGGCCTCAAGGAAACACCATAGCCTTTGCCCCCATTCCCCTGTACCCAGAGGCCATCGAAGACTCCCCTAGGGACTACCCAGGGGAAACCATGGCCTTAGTTCAGTTCGTCGATGGCAAACAGGGTCGTGGTACCCGAGACCTCATTCCCCACCATCAGTACCGGACGGCCCTGGGGATCGGGGCTATCGGCGGCGGGGATGAAATGTAGCCCTTCCGCCCCCAGGTCGGTGGTGGTGCCTCCCTCAGCGGTAGTAGCCACACTGAAGTCACGGTTATTAATGTATTTAACAAAGGTGGTTTCAGCGGGAATGGTAATGTCATAGACCATGACGCCCCCTACCCGTTCCAAACCGACAAACGCATAGGTGCGATCGCCAATCGTGCCCACGGCAATCCCTTCGGGTTCAGGGCCTTTGTTAGGGGAGCGACGCTTGAGTTGTACTTCGCGATCGCGATGGTCGGCATTAAAAAAGTCAGGGGTCAAAGCTAGCACCGTTTCTTCCATCTGGCTAGCCGAATCCCACACTAGGTCCAGCCCCTCATCGGTCATGCGAAACACCGCAAAAGACCGTCCACCAAAGGTATAGATGGCCCCGTAAACACATTCCGCCTCCACATAGGCGCGCACATTGTCGTAGCCTGCCGCCTGGGCCTCGGCCGTAGTCAATGAGGGATTACAGTCATTGGCCACCCCCAGGGTGGAGGTAACTAACAGCTGCCCCAGTTGATCAGGGGCCTGGAGGGCTTCAGCATTGGGGAACGCCACCGGGTCCAGTTGCAGCCGCCCCAGGGCAAACTCCTCTGACCACCACTCATCTTCGTCATAATCCCTCGCATCCCCTTCATTGGCAGTCAGAATATAGGTTTCACCACCAGTTTCAAAAATGCGGATGGTGTCGGGCTGAAAGATACCAAACACCGGCCAATGCCGAATGTTGACGTCCCCCTGGCGGCTAGCATCAAAGCCATTGCCTGCCCACTCTCCAGATTCAGACCAGTCTTTAAAGCCCAGGGGGTGAATAGCGGTAACCGTGGCCGTTTCGATATCAACTACCCCAATGGCGTTGTTTTCCTGCAAACTGACATAGGCTGTGCGGTTATCGGCAGCCACTTCCACCCACTCAGGTTCGAAATCTTGGGCGGCACTAGCTCCAGGACCAAAAATGCGAATGCCCTGGGCTCGCATGCCATCTTCCCGGCCATTGAACGCTCTAAAATCAGCGGTGCGCACCTGGGCTTGGGTAACATTGGCGGCCCCCACAGAGAGGTCAATGATGCTGACAGAACCCTCTGGATCCTGGGCGTAGTCATTCACCGGCTCCCCTTCGTTAGCCACCAATACCCAGCGCCCATTAGGGGAGAAGGTCAGCGCATCGGGGAGCGCCCCTACCTGCACCACCGATAGACGATTGCCGTCAGTGTCATATAAGGCAACAAACCCATTGTCAGCCCGGTTGGTTGCCTCTACGGCGATGGCCACTACACCATTTTTCGTCGCCACGCTATTGGCATCGGCCCCCAGGTCAGACACATTAATGGTAAACGCTAGGCTAGGGTTGCTCGGCTCCGACAGATTGAGCACATCCACCTGGCCAGAGGCCGCATTGATCACAAAACCCCGCTGGGTAGCGGGGTCATAGGTGACAATTTCAGCCGCACTCTGGCGATAAATGCCGGACTGGTACTGGCCCAAAACAGACAAACGAATTTGGGCTGCCTCAGTTTCTGAAACGTGGGGTTCAAAGGCTGATACCGCAATCGGCGAAAGATTAATTGCAGCGAATAGGCAAGCGGTCAGGGGTAAGCGCATCGAAGCTTCCGTCAACATCAAAACGTCAATGTTTGACCTTAGACCACAGATTTTAAGAAAAGGGGATAAATTTTATTAAGGAAAAATTAAGACAACAGCCAGTATTAAAGGAAGTAAGGAGAGACTGATCCTGTTGGGTTCAGGCCGATGGGAGGTTTGTTGTAAAGGTGATTGGTTCATTCCCCGTCGTCAGCAGCTGTGTGATCATTCACCCTATGCCGTTACAGGGAAGCCGCCACCGGTTCAGCGTCCCGTTGGGGATGGAGCGCCTGACCGTCCTGGAGGGCTCCATACAGCCGGTTCAGGGCGTGCAGGTAGGCGTGGGCGGAGGCCACCACAATGTCGGTGTTGGCCGCATGGCCCGAGAACACCCGTTCCTGATGGCGGATGCGGATGGTGACTTCCCCCAGGGCATCGATGCCTTCGGTGACGGACTGCACCGAGAATTCAATCAGCTGGTTAGGGATATTCACCACTCGGTTAATCGCCTTGTAGACGGCATCCACGGGGCCAGTGCCGATCGCCGCATCCATCAGTTCGTCCCCCTCGGGAGTGCGAACGATGACGGTGGCGGTGGGGCGAGAGTTGTCGCCACAGGACACCTGCACCAGATCCAAATGAAAGTGCTCGGGGGCCTGGCGGGTTTCGTCGTTGACGATGGACTCGATATCCCAGTCGGTAATGTCTTTTTTCTTGTCGGCCAGTTCCTTGAACCGCAGAAAGGCCCGATTCAGGGACTGATCATCCAGGTCGTAGCCCAGTTCCTGCAAGCGGGTACGGAAAGCATTACGGCCCGAATGCTTACCCAACACAATCTGGTTATCGGTGAGGCCGATGGACTGGGCATCCATAATCTCGTAAGTGAGCTTGTTCTTGAGGACGCCGTCCTGGTGAATGCCAGATTCGTGGGCAAAGGCGTTGGCCCCGACAATCGCTTTGTTGGGCTGCACAAACATGCCGGTCAGGTTCGACACCAGGCGAGAGGTTTTGTAGATCTGGCGGGTGTCGATGGTGGTCAGAGGCGCCTCGGAGTCAGCGGGGCGGCCAAAGAAGGGGTTATAGAAGGCGCGCCGCACATGCAGGGCCATCACCAACTCTTCCAGGGCGGCGTTACCGGCCCGTTCGCCAATGCCGTTGATGGTGCACTCTAGCTGGCGAGCCCCGTTTTTCACCGCTTCTAAGAAGTTGGCTACCGCCAAACCCAGATCATTGTGGCCATGGACGGAAATCACCGCCTGGTCAATGTTGGGCACATTTTCTTTGATGCCGCGAATCAGGCCGCCAAATTCTGAGGGAGTCAGGTAGCCCACGGTGTCCGGGATATTGACGGTGGTGGCCCCAGCGGCGATCGCGGCCTCTAGCACCTGGTACAAAAACTCGGGGTCCGAACGTCCGGCATCCTCTGGGGAAAATTCCACATCGTCGGTGAAGGTTTTGGCATAGGCCACCATCTCTGGGGCGATCGCCAGCACCTCGTCCCGACTCTTGCGCAGCTTGTACTGCATGTGAATGTCGGAGGTGGCGATGAAGGTATGAATGCGCCCATGGGCTGCTGGCTTCAGGGCTTCCCCCGCTCGCTGAATATCAGCTTTAGTGGCTCGGGCCAGGCCACAGATGGTGGGGCCATCGGCGGTCCCTACCTCTTGGGCGATGCGCTGTACCGCTTCAAAGTCCCCAGGACTGGCAAAGGGGAACCCGGCCTCAATGATGTCGACCCCCAGACGGGCCAGCTGCCGCGCAATGGTGATTTTTTCCTCAACATTGAGGGTAGCTCCGGGGGATTGTTCCCCATCCCGGAGGGTGGTATCAAAGATCAAAATTCGGTCTGGGTTGGCGGGTTGGCGCATGGTGACTCCCATGGGATAGACAACAGTTCGTCAGATAACAGGCAGGATGCAGAATTCTAGGCAGTCGCCTTTGACAGGCAATCACGGCACAAGACAATCACGGCACAAGACAATCACGGCACAAATGTATCGATTCTAACTATTGTAGTGGGTAAAACCGGATTGACTATGACTTAGCCCAGCAATTTTGAGCATTTAATTTTGAGCATTTGATGACACGACTAGCCGTCCATGTCCCAGTCGGCGGCATATTGCAGCATCAGGGGCGGTAAATCTAGATCCTGAGGGGTACAGCAACGGGCTTCAAATACGCCCACCACATCCTTGAGGCGAGGATGTCCCCTGGTTTTACCCGTCACACCACTGGCAATCACCACGGCGCAGTTGCCCTGGGACTCCTGCTGCCATTGGTGCCAGCGATCGAGCAAGTTGCGGTCTGAGCCCTCATGGGTGTCATATTCGGCAAACAGGTGCAGTTCACCATCGCCGGTTTGTAACAGGCCCAGCTCAAAGGCATCGCCACTGAAGGGATCGTTCCCAGGGTTAAAACACACGGCCTGTATTCCCTCGGCCGCTTGGAGGTGCTGAATCAGGGTTTTGGCTTTAGGCCGCGAGGTTTGGATCAAGACGGTGGGTAGGGGCAATGCCGTTACCTGATGGTCAGCCGCTAAGGATTGATAGGTGACCGTTCTATCGTGCTGCAAGCCGTTCAGCCAATCTGGCTTGAACTGGGTGAGTACAATTAGGGCCCCATCAGGCACATAGTCATCCCGCAGCACTGGAAAGGAGTCCATGGCTGGGGGCTCATCGGTAAAGGCCAGATCGGTCTGGGCCGCCAGGTCAGCAGTCACCTCGGGTAGGGTTTTGACCGTAACTGGGAGACTGGCGGAGCCGTTTTTTTCGGGGTTAGGGATGCGGTAATGCCCCTCCAAAGCCTTGAAAGGGGGCTTTTCCAACTGGTGACGGTACTTGCTAAAGAAGCGCTTAATCGCCTCCATGGCGACTAAAAAGGTGGCCCCTTCTTCGTCAGCTAATTGATTGCGCATGCCTTCTAGGGGATGGATGCTACCAAAGTCTGGCTGTACCGATTCTGGAGCCATGGCTAACCAGGCAGGGGGCTGATACTGGGCACTGGCGGGGGGCTGATCAAACAACTCGAAGTTCAAAAATAGACAGTCCTGCTCTAGAAAGGCCTCCTGCATTTGCTTAGGAGACTGGGGACCCATCAACACGCGATCGCGAAACTGCTTCAGGGAATCCAGACTGCGGTACATCAGCAGGCCATATTCCACCCCGCCCATGCCCAATACCGACACATATAGGGTATCCACTTCCCAGGCATTCAGTTCCACCGCCAAAATTTGCTGTTCGTTGAGGCTGTGCCAGGGGGCCAGTTCCCATATTTCCATGGCCTTATCCACCATGGCATCGCCATAGCGTTCAGGCAGTTCTGCATCCGCCATTTCACTGGATTGCAGCAGGGCATGGAAGAGTTCATCAATCAGAGGTAGCTCCGGAGCATAGTCAATGGCGATATCTAGCCCCTGCAGGGCACCGCGCAGGTAAAACTGAATCTCGCGATCGCGCACCACAATTTTTTGAGGCCGGGCGGGGTTGAGCCCTCCCTGGGGTGCTTCAATCGCTTGCAGCAGGGTGCGCACCACAGGCTCGTAACCACTGCTAGAGGGCACGATGGTAATGCCCCGTACAGTACCGTGACTACTGTCAACCCAGAGAATACAGTCGCTGTTTTCCCCCGCATCCTGGGGTGACATCCCCCATTCATCATCCATAAAACCATTCACAGACCGTCGGTCCCCTTCCCATACACTGGCCAGGCGAGGTAGCTGCTTCAAACGGTCGACGGTAACGCGGTTCAATCGAGTCATGGGCTAGGAGGTAGGACAATTCTAGGAATGGGATGGTCAGCGCTTAGCTAGATTTGGCTGGGGCTAGAGCATCGGTACAGTATGGCAAGATCCCAGGGTTCTCAGGCTGATTGGCCATGAACTTTAGGACATCTCAGGGCAGAACCCTGGGATCTGTACCGGCGTTCTAGGGTAAGCATAGACAAATCAAATACCAACAGTGGCTCGATCGGGGAATTTCAGCCAGGCATGAGAAAGACCTAAGCTACACTAAAACTATAAGAAGTCTTAGCCGAAACCACGGGAGCCGATGGGCGAAAGTGTTAGATTTCACAACATTTCTGCCGAATTGGTTTAGCTATGGGCGCTAAGATAGACACCTATTGTAGTTGTTCTCCATCCAAAGGTTGTTATGACACAAGTCGCTGAGCAAGCCCGCGGCATCCTCATGTCGGATACAGCTCTCAAGCATGTTAAGGCGCTCCAGCAGCAGCAGGGAGGCCAGGCGCTTTGCCTGCGGGTGGGCGTTCGCCAAGGGGGCTGTTCTGGCATGTCGTACACCATGGACTTTGAAGATGCCAGTAATATCAATGACCAAGATGAGGTCTACGATTACGACGGCTTCCAGGTGGTCTGCGACAAGAAAAGCCTGCTCTACCTCTATGGGCTAATGCTGGACTACAGCGATGCCCTGATTGGCGGCGGCTTCCAGTTCACAAACCCCAATGCGGCGCAAACCTGCGGCTGTGGCAAGTCCTTTGGGGCTTAAAGGGCTATCCTAGTTCACTCCCTGGTGGTTGTGGCTGAAGTCCGGGTTCCAGCATGGCGCGTGTTGATTTAGCCCTTGGCATCGACTTTGGCACCTCTGGGGTGCGGGCGGCGGTGGTGGACCGGCAACGGCAACCGTTGTGGAGTCATCGGCTGGATTACCCATCTTTGGCTGACTTAGCCGAGGGCTGGCGAGTGGCCCTGTTTCAGGTGTTGGCCGCTTTACCAGCAGACCTGGCGTTGCGGCTGGGGCGGATTGGGCTGGATGGTACCTCAGGCACGGTGTTGCTCTGCGATCGCGCTGGCACCCCCCTGACCCCACCACTGCTGTACAACGATGCCAGGGGCCAGGCGGTGCTGGAACACCTGAGGGCGATCGCCCCCGCCAATCACCTCACCCTCAGTGCCACCTCCAGCCTGGCCAAGCTGCTGTGGTGGCAGCATACCCTGGACCCAGCCACCTGGCAGCGGGCGGCTTACTTGCTGCATCAGGCGGACTGGCTGGGGGCACAGCTGCATGGGCAATGGGGCATCAGCGACTATCACAACAGTCTGAAGCTGGGCTACGACGTGGGTCACCTCACCTACCCCGGTTGGATGCGGCACCAGGCCTGGTCGACTTTACTGCCCCAGGTGCTGGCTCCTGGGGCGGTGGTGGGTCCAATTACCGCTGCGATCGCCCAGCGATTTGGTCTGTCGCCCCAGTGCCAGGTGGTGGCGGGCACCACCGACAGCATTGCCGCCTTTTTAGCCAGTGGGGCCAGAGTACCCGGTGACGGGGTCACCTCCCTGGGGTCCACCCTGGTGATCAAGCTCTTAAGCCGCGCCCGGGTAGATGCCAGTCAGTACGGCATCTACAGTCACCGTCTCGGGGACCTGTGGCTGGCAGGGGGGGCCTCCAATAGCGGTGGGGCGGTGCTACGTCGTTTTTTTGATGATCAAGCTTTAGCGGATCTGAGCCAGACCCTTGATCCAACCCAAGCCACCGGCTTAAATTACTATCCTCTCTTGAGGCTAGGGGAGCGCTTCCCGATCAACGACCCCAACTGGCCGCCGCGCCTCACCCCCCGCCCGGCGGACGATCGCCTGTTTTTGCACGGGCTGCTGGAGGGTATCGCCCGGATTGAACAGCGGGGCTATCAACGGTTGGCGACCCTGGGGGCAACCCCGCTGCAGCAGGTATACACGGCTGGGGGTGGGGCCAAGAATGATGTATGGACAAAACTGCGATCGCACCTGATGCAGATCCCAATTGAAACAGCCGCCTCGACCGAGGCGGCTGTGGGGGTAGCATCTTTAGGGCTGAACCATTTGTAGTCAGCTGCAACCGAAGCTACAGGTCAAACTGATTGCCGCGACGGTACTGCAAATAAGCGGCCACAAACAGCCCGGCCAGGGTCACCGGAATTAGCCCTAAAACAATTCCACTCAGCAAAGGCTCAACCACAGCTTTTCTCCCAATCTAATGCCAATGTCATACCACCATAGCACCTGAGCCCGAGGCCCAACATGCTACTTTTTCAGATCCTAAGGGCAACTTGGGGCTAGGCGTCAACCATCTATGCGCTCTGCCAGCGCTAACCAGCGTTCTGTGGCCGCATCAATGGCCGCCGACAGGTCGCCGAGCTGTGCCGATAAACGGGTAACCTCTTCGTAGTCATTGGGGGGATCGCCGTAGAGTCGCTGTTCAATGGCTGCTTTTTGCGCCTCCATCTCAGGGACTTGAGTCTCTAGCTGCTCATACTCCCGCTTTTCTTTGTAAGACAGCTTTTTTCCCCGATCTTTTGGGGTCTGGGGGGAGGGGGCCTCGGCCTTGCCGTTATGGGCAGCTGGCGGGGGGCCGGGTTTGGCCTTGGCCAATTCGGCCTCGGCTCGCTCTTTTTCGGCCTGTTTGTAGTCCAAATACAGGGAATAGTTCCCTGGGTACTGGCGCAGGACGCCGTTACCTTCAAAGGCGAAAATGGTATTGACCGTGCGATCTAAAAAGTAGCGATCGTGGGACACCACAATCACGCAGCCGTTAAACTCCTCCAGGTACTCCTCTAGCACCCCCAGGGTTTGCACGTCCAAATCGTTGGTTGGTTCGTCCAAAATCAATAGGTTGGGGGCTGACATCAGCACTTGCAGCAAAAACAAGCGCCGCCGCTCCCCTCCAGACAGTTTGTGCAGTGGCGCATACTGCTGATTGGGGGGAAACAAAAACCGCTCCAGCATTTGGGAGGCGGTAATTACGCTGCCATCGGCGGTGGTGACCAACTCGGCGGTTTCTTTCAGGTAGTCGATCACCCGCTGGTTGGGATTTTTGAACAAATCTTCGGAATGTTGGTCAAAGTAGCCAATATGAATGGTAGTGCCAATATCGACGGTGCCGGTATCGGGCTCTAGCTGGCCAGTGACAATGTTCATCAGGGTAGATTTGCCCACCCCGTTGGGGCCAATAATGCCGACCCGGTCATCAGGGGCAAAGGCATAGGTCACATCTTTGAACAGGACCCGCCCGTCATAGTGTTTTGAAACCGCTTCTAGCTCAACCACTTTCTTGCCAATGCGGCGACCAGCGGTGGCAATATCAACTTTACCCAGGGCTTGCTTAAAATCACGACTCTGCATATCGCCGATGCGATCGATGCGGGCCTTTTGCTTAGTGCTGCGAGCTTTAGGCCCACGCTTTAGCCATTCCAACTCCCGCCGTAGCACCCCAGCATGTTTTTTTTGGCTGCTGACTTCGGCGGCTTCGGCCAGAGCCTTTTTCTCTAGGTAGTAGGCGTAGCTACCGGCGTAGCTGTAGAGGTCTCCCCGGTCGATTTCTAAGATTCGATTCGTCACCTGATCAAGAAAGTAGCGATCGTGGGTAATTAACAGCAACGCTCCCCGAAATCCGCTGAGATAACTTTGCAGCCATTCCACCGATTCGGCATCGAGGTGGTTGGTGGGCTCATCCATCAACAGCGCATCGGGATCAGACAACAGGGCCGCCGCGATCGCCACTCGTTTGCGATATCCCCCCGACAGATCCCCTAGCTTGGCATCAAAGTCGTCAATGCCCAGCTGACTCAGAATTACCTTGGCATTGGTTTCCAAATCCCAGGCATCGGCGGCGGCAATTTTTTCGGTCACCGTCGACAGCTTTGCCATCAACGTGGCGGTATTCCCATCGCCCTGGGCCAGATGATGAGACAGATCTTCGTACTCGCGAATCAGCGCCATCTGCTCCCCGGCATCGGCAAAGACCTGTTCCAGCACAGTATGGCCTGGCTCAAAGTCGGGCTGCTGCGGTAGATAGACCACCTTCGATCCAGAGTTGACCCAAAACTCGCCGCCATCAAAGGGCTCTAACCCGGCGATCATTTTCAGCAGGGTGGATTTGCCGGAGCCATTGATGCCGATCAGACCAACTTTTTCGCCTTCTTCTAAGCTAAAGCTGGCATCGCGCAGAATTTCCTTGATGCCAAAGTCTTTGGTGGCAGAACGCAGGGTAAACAGAGTCATGGGCAGGGGGGTACGATAGCTGGCAAGCAGCCTGAGGTTGCACGTTTAGGATAGCGCGATTGAGCAGCCAGCCAGAGACCGGTGGCGGTCGCCGGGCCGCAAAAAACCGCCACCAATGGGTTATACGAGAACCATTGACAGCGGTTGGGGTTAGCGCGTGACGAAATGGGTAGTGCTCTAAATAATCAGAATATTTAAGGATCGGTTTGTAGTTCTTGGGGCTGGAGGAAGGCAATCATTTCGTCTACCCCTCGCTGGATGCGGCGAGTAACGGTCATCGGGCTGACGCCAATCTTTTCGGCCACTTCCTTGCGAGATAGCCCTTTGAAGAAGACAAACTCGATGGCGGTGCGGGTTTTAACTTCCAGTTGGTTGAGGGCCCGCTGGATTTGCTGGCGGTCTTCTTCCAGGGCCTGCATCAGTTGGTAGTGGGTATCGGGTAGGGTTTCGCCGAGGGTAATGCTGGAGTCAACCTGCTGGCAAACGGTGGCATCGAGGCTGAGGGGCAGGCGGTTCTTGTGGGCCATTTTGGCTTCCCGCCATTCTTTCACCGATACCCCAAGAGCTTCAGCCATTTCGCCATCGCTGGGGTTGCGGCCTAAGGAGCGCATGAGCTCCATCTGAAGTTTTTGGGATTCTTTTTGTAGATCCTGCCAGCGGCGGGGAATCTTAACCGTAGTACCGCGATCGCGCAGGAAGTGCAGCATCTCACCCCGGATGTAGGGCACCGCAAAGGAGCTAAAGGCACAGCCTTGGGCGGGGTTGAACCGCTCGATGGCACGAATCAAACCAATGTAGCCAATTTGCTCTAAATCTTCGTAAGGTTCTGAGCACTGGTGGCTAACCCGGTGGGCAATCTTTCTCACCAACCCAGCATTCAGCCTGACTAGGCGATTGCGCAGGTTTACAGAGGGGGACTGCTTGTACTCCATCAGCAGTTCCATGCCCCGGGAGCGAATGGTGGAAGTTTGAGTAGCCATATCTGTAGGTGTCCTTGGGAGAGCGAGTGCCTTGAGAACTGTGTCCTATTCTCCGAGTTGGCACCGGCTGTCACCATCGTTGATCTACGGTACTCTGGGCAGGGGTAGCGCAGGATTTCAGTGAAACTACGGGGTTGACGCCAGCGCTCGTTTGGGGCGATCGCCTCCAGGCAGGCGACCAGGCCGACTCGTATTCTGCTTATTGTGGGTATCCCAGGACGGAATCAATGGCTGGCTGAGACCGGGCTTCACCCTCTTTGAGTACCCGCAAACCAGGCTAAGCTAGAGGTAGCAATGCGGGGTGTAGCACCTCTTAACATTTCTTACGCTGGGGTTATGGCATTAAGGGCAGTTTTACTCGACTTTAATGGGGTGGTGATTAACGACGAAGACCTGCACCAACGCCTGATCCAGGATCTGCTGCTAAAGGAAAATCTGCGCCCCAACCTAGACGCCTACAACCACTATTGTTTGGGGCGTACCGATCGGGCCTGTCTCAGCGCCTTGCTGAATCGGCAAGGACGGGTGGTGTCAGAGGAGTATTTAAACCGCTTGCTAGAGCGTAAGGCGGCCAGTTACCAGCAGCACCTAGCCCAGATGGATCCGCTGCCTCTGTATCCTGGCCTAGAGGATGTGATTTACCAGTGTCGGGCGGCCGAGTTGAAGCTGGCGGTGGTATCAGGGGCACGGCGATCGGAGATTGAAGCGGTCCTGGCCCTGGCCAGCATCGACGAGTACATGGCGGTGATTGTCTCAGGGGATGATGTCACGGAGGCCGGCAGTAAACCGGCACCGGACAGCTACCAACTGGCGATTCAGCAGTTGAACCAAACCTTCCCAGGGCTAGACCTGACCCCGGCAGAATGCTTAGCAATAGAAGATTCATTTGCGGGTATCGCGGCCGCTAAAGCGGCTGGGGTGCCGGTGTTGGGGGTAGCCCATGCCTATCCCTACCAAATGATTCATCGCCGGGCTGATTGGGCAATTGACCACCTGTATGAGTTGACCTTAGACTGGCTGCAACCCTATTACGAACCAGATACTGCGGCGGTATCGCCTTAAACCTTTTTGGCGATCGCTGTCCCCTAGGATAGGACCACCTCTGCTCTGTCTTGTCTTTACAGCTTGTCCTACGCCATCTATGGTTGAATCTATCTTTTCCCCTCCGGACATCTCTCCCTTGGCTTCCCCCCAAGCCGTACCGCTGATTCAGCCCATTGGCGTCAAAGCGCTCTACGGTCTAACGTTGCAGGGGGAGTCGCTGCTAGCGGTGGACCCGTTTCGGGGCTATCTGTTGCGCATTGACCCCAAAACCAGCAATCTCGAAATTCTGAATCCCCGCCACGCAGAGGCCTTTGAGGGGGCTACGGGGGTGGCCTGTTGGCAAGATCGGGTCTGGGTAGCTAAGGACCACGGCATCTTTGTCACGCCGTTGGCCGACATCAACCCTACGCCGGTACTGACCCTACCCTACACCGCCGATGGCGTTGCCGTTTGGGAAAGCACCCTCTATGTCAGCTGCAAAAAAGCAGGTTACATCTATGTATGCGATCGCGAATCTGGGCAGCGGATTACCCAGTTTCCTGCCCCTGGTATCGGGGTACAAAACCTCTCTGTCTGGGGAGACTATCTGTGGTGCTGTGACCAGCTAGAACAAACCGTCTACTGCCTAGATCGGGCCACGGGGGAACTGGTGGTGAAAATGTTGACCCCGTTTCCCACCCCCACTGGACTGGCGGTGCCACCCCGCACCCGGCCCGAGAGTGGCACCCTGTGGGTAGCCTATGCCAACGAAGAGCCTTACGTGCGGGATGACCCGAATGGCGAAGAACCCTATGAGCTGACGTTCCGCGATCGCACCCTAATTCACCCCTTGAGCTACCACTGGTACGAGGACGCCAACTACTGCCGCACCAACGGCTACCTGATGGAAATGACCTATGTGGAAGAAATCGACGCCCTAGAAGACGCCATTCCCCTGCAGAATGTCGAATGGCGGATTGCCTTCCCCACCACCACCGATCGCCAGGTGGTGCGGTCTGTGGAACCCGTGGGCATGCCATTTCAGGAAGTGATGCAAAACGGGGAGCGAGTAGCCAGCTATCGTTTTGACCAGTTAGACCCCCACGAGCGTCACCTATTCGGCTGGAAAGCCCTGGTTGAGGTGTATGGCATCAAATATCAACTCACCCCCCGCCAGGTGGAATCGGCCCCGGCCCTGCCCCCAGAATTTGGCCCCCGCTACCTGATTGACGATGATGAGCTAGCCATGCATACCCCCACCATCCAGGCGGCAGCCCGCGATAGCGTTGGCACTGAGACTAACCTGCTGCGCCAGGTGCTTAGCATTCGCAACTACGTCTATGACAAATTGTCCTATGCGGTCACCCCAGCGATTGAAACCCCAGACGTCGTCCTGCAACGGGGGCGTGGCTCTTGCGGCGAATACGTGGGCCTGCTACTGGCCCTGATGCGCCTTAACGGCATTGCCTGCCGCACCGTGGGGCGCTACAAGTGCCCCGGACAGGCTGACCAGGCTGGCATTTACCTGGAGCCCGACTTTAACCATGTGTGGATCGAGTTCTACCTTCCTGGTTTTGGCTGGTTGCCCATGGAATCAAACCCCGATGATGTGGAAGACGGCGGTCCCTACCCCACCCGCTTTTTCATGGGGCTGCCCTGGTGGCATGTGGAAATGGGTAAGGGCATCCCCTTTGAGAAGCTGATCCGCCCGGAGAATAACCCGGAGGTACGTCTAGGGGATTTGGCCGTCAACCATATGCGGTTTAAGATTCTGGGGGAACTAGTCCCTTAGGCCACGCCAGCGAAGAGGGTTGAAAACGGTTCGGCAGCGGCATGCTCCTGGGCCACAATTTCCACAATTTTGTTGCGGGCCTCGGGCAGGTGTAGGGCCTCCACACAGGTTTCGGCCACCCGCCAGCGGGGAACATTGCCCTCAAACAGGGTATCAGCCGGGGCCATCACCAGTGAACGGGTGTCGTCATCATCATTTTTTAACCCCCCTGGCCGCACGATTGTGTAGGTTAGACCGCTGGCTTGCAGGTAGTCTTCCGCCTGTTTTTTCCAGTACAGCACCAGCCAAAACAAGTTTAAGGGGTGAAAGAACTTAGACACACAGAGGGACGACACCATCACGAACTGCTCAATCCCAGCTTGTTGGGCGGCGTCAACCAGGTTTTTGGTGCCTTCGTAGTCCACCTGGTAAGGGCCAGTGGGATCAAGGCTAGGTCGCGCCCCGGTGGCACAGATGACCACGGTGCAGGTCTCGATCGCCCGCCGGATACTGTCTTTGTCGGTCACATCACCCTCGACCAATTCTACCTGGGGGGGTAGGAGGGACCTGGCGGCGGCGGCATCGCGCACAAAGGCTTTCACCTCAATATCCCGCTGTACCAGTTGGGTGATAACCCTGGAGCCCGTTGCTCCTGTTGCACCCGCAACAAATACTTTCATGATCCCTATCCTCTACTACGCTGTCTAGATACTAAGAAATCTCCTAGGAAATAGGAACATCCCTCCGGCAGGGTTGGTCTACAGGGCTGGACAATAAAAGAAAATAAAAAGGAGTTTCTGCTGGGCTGGAGACAGAGAATCCAGTGACCTCTGGCTCGGGGGGCTACCGGGGTCGCTCCGCTTAACAAAAGCGTGATAATTGTCACAGTTCCATAGGCCAACTTAGGTTAACTCTACTGAAGTCCCAGGGAACCCTTACCATAGGCTTAAGCCTTATCTGTTTCTGCATGGTGATGTTCAAATACGTGGTTTTGCCGTGACCTTCGAACCAATGCAGCCTTCTTCGTCAAAGCTTCAGGTGTCGCCAGTGTCGGGCGTCCCCACCCTGACTGATGGCGTCGAAAGCAGGACTCCAGCGCCAAGCTACACTCAACCAAACTACACCGAGCCAGACCTGGTCGAGTCAAACGGCCCTGGGCCAAGCTACGCTGAGCCGAACTATGCTGGGCCAGGCCTGGCCCAGCCAAAATCGCCCGAGCCAGAACGGCCCGAGTCAGAATGCTCAGTCCTCCTGTTTGAAGGACAGTACGCCGGTCAAATGGATATGGCCGCTGGCATTGATACCGTCGGAGAGTATTTGGACAGCCATCGAGGCTGGTTTACCCGCTGTGCCCATCCGATGCAAGTGGAGCCAATTTCGGACCATGGCTATGCCCTGGTGGTAGGGCGCTTTTCAGTGCTGAGCTATGAGGTAGAACCGAAGGTAGGACTTTACCTATCGCCGGTTGACCATCAGGTGTATCGCATCGACACTATTCCGATTCCGGGCTATGTGCCCCCTGGCTACGATGTGGACTTTCGCTCGGTGCTACGCCTGGTCGAGGGTGAAGGCCCGGGGGCAACCGAGGGCTCAGCTGCCCCCGGGATTACCAAGGTGGACTGGGAGCTATCCCTAACGGTAAAAATCCATAAGCCTAGATTTATGAATGCATTGCCCTATGCCTTGGTCAAAGGATCTGGCGATCGGCTGCTGAATCAAGTGGTAAGGCAGGTGTCGAAACGGCTGACCCGCAAGGTGCAAGAAGACTTTCATGCCAGTAACCAGTTGTCTTTGCCCCCCAGCTACCATCGTCACTTTTTTTGGTCGAATTGGGGGAAAGCCTAGTGTTGAGTCAAAAAATAAGGACGGGAGATATGACTTAGGGTTTACGGTTCATGGTATGCGGTTCAAGGCAAGCCGTAGACCGTTAACCGTAGACCGTTAACCGCGACCCTGTTGACCCGTCACTTCTGGCTTGACAGACCACTACTCGATAGCTAGAGCCTGCCTGCAGTTTGCTATTCTGACAACCAGGTTCCTTAGGCGCAGCCATGGCAGTTAGTGTTCAGCAAATTCTTCAATGGAAGCAAACTCACCAGCCATCCCACCCGATTACGATGCTGACTGCTTGGGATGTGATGTCGGGCCAAATTGTTGACCAGGCTGGGGCTGATATTGTGCTGGTGGGGGACTCATTAGCGATGGTGACCCTAGGGTATGACACCACCCTGCCCCTCACCCTAGACGACATGCTGATTTGCGCTAAGGCGGTGCGGCGGGGGGTGAAAAGTGCCTTGCTGGTGGTTGATTTGCCGTTTTTAAGCTACCAGACCAGCTTGGAGGAGGCTATCCACACAGCAGGCCGATTACTCAAGGAAGCCGGGGTACAGGCGGTCAAGTTGGAAGGCGGACACCAGGCAGCAGTTGAGATTGTCAGTCGCCTGGTGCAGTGGGGGATACCAGTAATGGGACACGTGGGATTGACCCCCCAGTCGGTGAACCAGTTGGGCGGGTTTCGTAAACAGGGTAAATCCCACGCCGGGGCGGAGCAAATTTTGGCGGAAGCCCAGGCCCTAGAGCAGGCCGGAGTATTTTCGATTGTACTAGAGCACATTCCAGCGGACCTGGCTGGGACGATCACCAAAGCCCTTGGCATCCCTACGATTGGCATTGGGGCGGGAATCCACTGTGATGGTCAGGTGCTGGTCACTGCTGATGTGCTGGGGCTCTCGGCCTGGCAGCCCCCCTTTGCCAAGGCCTATGCTAATCTACGTAGCCAAGCGATTGAGGCAGCTCAACGGTTCTGTGAAGAGGTGCGATCGGGACAGTATCCGGCATAAATTTCCGTTAAGCTAGGTAAGCTAACCCCGGACACTACCCCAAGCCTGCTTCGGTAACTTTTAGAAAACTGTCTACCGAGTGATGGGCCGTGCCTAAACCTACTTAGATCAGATTCATTACAAGATCAGATTCATTACAGCTAACACTGTCCTATGACCACAACTTTGCAATTCAAGTACGACGTTAAAGACCTGGCTTTGGCCCCCCAGGGTAAACAGCGGATCGAGTGGGCCGGGCGAGAAATGCCGGTGCTGCGGCAAATCCAAGATCGCTTCAGCCAAGAACAGCCCTTAGCAGGTATTCGGATTTCGGCCTGTTGCCACGTTACGACCGAAACCGCCCACCTGGCGATCGCCCTCAAAAACGGCGGGGCCGATGCGGTGTTGATTGCCAGTAACCCCCTGTCAACCCAGGATGATGTGGCCGCTAGCCTGGTGGCTGACTACGGCATTCCTGTGTTTGCCCTGAGAGGGGAAGACAACGCCACCTACCACCGCCATGTGGAAACGGCCCTAGACCACCGCCCCAACATCATCATTGACGACGGCAGTGATGTGGTTGCCACCTTAGTTAAAGAACGTCAGGCCCAGCTGAGTGATGTCATCGGCACCACCGAAGAAACCACCACAGGTATCGTGCGGCTGCGGGCTATGTTCAAAGACGGAGTGCTCAGCTTCCCGGCGATGAACGTCAATGATGCTGACACCAAGCATTTCTTTGACAACCGCTACGGCACCGGGCAATCTACCCTGGATGGGATTATTCGGGCCACTAACGTTTTGCTGGCCGGTAAAACTGTGGTCGTCGCGGGTTATGGCTGGTGCGGTAAAGGTACAGCTTTACGGGCGCGGGGCATGGGGGCCAACGTTGTGGTTACCGAAATTGACCCCGTGCGGGCGATCGAAGCGGTGATGGATGGCTTCCGGGTGATGCCCATGGCCCAGGCGGCGTCGATTGGCGATCTGTTCATTACCGTGACCGGTAACAAGCATGTCATCCGCCAAGAGCACTTCGAGCTGATGAAAGATGGCGCCATGGTTTGCAACTCAGGCCACTTTGACATCGAAATTGACCTGGAATCCCTTGGGAAAATGGCCTCTGAGGTGAAGCAAGTGCGCAACTTCACCCAGCAGTACCGACTCACCAGTGGTAAGTCGGTGATTGTGCTGGGCGAAGGTCGCCTAGTGAATTTGGCCGCCGCTGAAGGCCACCCCAGCGCAGTGATGGATATGAGCTTTGCTAACCAGGCCCTGGCCTGCGAGTACCTGGTGAAGCAGCGGGGCTCCCTGCAGCCCGGTCTGCATTCCATCCCTGAAGCGGTGGACAAGGAAATTGCCCGCCTGAAGCTAGCGGCCATGGGGATTGAGGTGGACAGCCTCACCCCTGAGCAGGAGATTTATATTAACTCCTGGACGGTAGGAACTTAAGGCGCCTTCCGAGCCAGAAAATCCTGCGTTTAGTCAGCGATCGTAGCTCTTGTAGGGTGGGCATTGCCCACCACCTGGCAGAAAGTTTCCTATACCAAGTCCAGCTCGAGATCTGGAGTTTTCCCACAGGCAGAACTCCAGGTCTGGACTGGGATCTGGTTTAGGCGTCACCTAAGCAAGCAAAAGGCAGAAGGCAGTTCGCTGGCTTTTTGTCGTTTGCTTTGGTTAGGGCAGTCAAGGTATAGCCATCGCCAGAACAGGTCGGACATACCGATGCGCTGGAAGCGATGGCTATCTGCCTTGGTGTCATCTAGTTTCCAGCTGGGTTAGCGGTCAATGGCCTAAGCTCCATGGCCAACCCTGTACAGGTGGCGGTGCCCCCCTGCTATCCCCCATAATTTAAGGGGTGTGCTTAACACTCGTTCATAACCGTTTCGATGCCATGGCCCAAGATTTGCAACAGTTTTTGACCCTGCTAGAGCAGCGGGGGCAACTCCGCCGGATTACGGCAGCCGTTGATGCCAATCTGGAGATTGCCGAAATTGCCAACCGGCTCTTGCTGGGGGGCGGCCCGGCCCTGCTGTTTGAAAACGTCAAGGGGGCCAGCATGCCTTTGGCCATCAATGTGCTGGGTACCGTGGAGCGGGTGTGTTGGGCTATGGGCATGGATCACCCCGCCGAGTTGGAAACCCTGGGGGAAAAGTTGGCGCTGCTGTACCAGCCCCGCCCCCCCAAGAGTCTGTCCCAGGCTGTGACCCTCGGTAAAGCCCTGTTTGATGTGGTCAAGGCCAAACCAATGCGGGATCTGCTGCCCCCGTGCCACCAGGTGGTGCTGAAGGGCGATCAGGTGGATCTCACCCAGTTGCCTCTGCTACGGGTCTATCCCGGTGATGCGGGTAAGGTGATCACCCTGGGCTTGATGATCACCAAGGATCCAGAAAGTGGCATTCCCAATGTCGGCGTCTATCGGTTACAGCTGCAGTCTAAAAACACCGCCACGGTGCAGTGGTTGTCGGTGCGGGGCTGTAGTCGCCATTTACGCAAGGCAGCGGCTCTGGGCCAAAAGCTGGAGGTGGCGATCGCGATTGGGGTCCACCCCCTGCTAATTTTGGCGGCTGCCACCCCCCTACCAATCGATTTGTCGGAGTGGCTGTTTGCCGGGCTGTACGCAGGTCAGGGGATACACATGGCCAAATGCAAAACGGTGGATTTAGAGGTGCCAGCCCAGGCTGAAATTGTGCTGGAAGGCACCATTACCCCAGGGGAAACCGCCGTAGACGGTCCAGCCGGAGACCATATTGGCTATTACGGTGGGGTGAACGAACAGGCCCCGTTACTCCGGTTTCACTGCATCACCCAGCGTAAAAATCCGGTCTACATGACTACCTTCAGCGGTCGCCCCCCCAAAGAAGACGCCATGATGGCGATCGCCCTCAACCGCATCTATAACCCGATCCTGCGCCAGCAAGTGCCGGAAATTCAGGACTTTTTCTTACCGATGGAAGGGCTGAGCTATAAGGCGGCGGTCCTTTCCATCGAAAAATCCTATCCGGGGCAGGCCAAACGGGCGGCCCTGGCCTTTTGGTCGGCGTTGCCCCAGTTCAGTTACACCAAGTTTGTGATCGTGGTCGATAAAGCGATTAACATTCGCGATCCCCGCCAGGTGATGTGGGCGGTCACCTCTAAAGTGGATCCGGCCCGTGACGTGTTTATTTTGCCCAACAATCCCTTCGACCGCCTCGACTTTGCCACTGAAAAACCAGGGCTGGGCAGCCGCATGGGCATTGATGCCACAACCAAGGTCTATCCCGAAACCGATCGCCCCTGGAGCGATGAACTGGTGCCCGATCCGGACACGGCCGCCCTGGTGGATAGCCGCTGGGCCGAGTATGGCTTGGAGGATTTGAACCTGGGGGATGTGGACCCCAATTTGTTTGGCTATGATTTGCGGTGATGGGGCGATCGCGGCACTACTAGATCGAAAGCCGGTTTAAAAGCCATACGACAGGCTCAGCCCGAGCGTGTTGAAGCTTATGCGACTCTATCGTCTGAATACAGGTGCTGTTGAAAACCGATAAAAACCGATCTGATGTTGTTCACCTCACCGAGGTCGGCAATGGCGTCTCTGAGGTTGTGGTACTTCAACTCTAGCAGTTGCGGCAGTTTATCTTGGTCGAGTTCCCCTACCCCTTGTTCAATATATTGATTGAGCACAAAGTCTAGAAAGTCTTGTTGCCTACCTGTATAGCGGGAGAAGATCAACTCCTTATGGGCCATGACCCGTTTGCGGCGGCTGATTGGGGCATTGGCGTAGGCGATGTAGGCTAGCACATCATATAAGTCACTGTTTTCAGCGTCGATTAGGCGGCTAATTTCGGTGAGTTGTTCATTGCCATAGCCTTTTTCGGCTAAGCCGTCTAGAAGGGCTTTGCGGGTGTCGGGTCGGCTCCAGAGTTGTCGCAGTTCGGCTTCGTTTTTAAATGACTCTGGGATGTCGCCAAACAGGCGCTCTACGAACTCAGCCGCCGGGATCGGTTTACCATCTGGACTCCAGAAGCTGGTCTGGATGGTGTTTTGCAAGGTGCGCTCTTTGCCGTCAGCCAGCTTAATGACGATTTTCTGAGGACGGCCGGGGGTAGGGGAGTCGGAGTCGAGGTCGTCGGTGGGGGAATCAACGTTGTAGTCGCCAGCAGGTTCACGGGGACCGCGAGAGGTGACTCGCACTGGCTCCTGGGGTTCGCCATCCCACTCCGGATCGTTGAAGTGCTCATAAGCTTTTACGAAATCGTAGATGGTGAAGTAGTCTTTGCCCTCGAAGGGTCGGGTGCCGCGTCCGACAATTTGTTTGAACTCGATGATGGTACCGATAACTCGCAACAGGATGATGTTGCGAACGTTGCGGGCATCGACGCCGGTAGAGAGTTTTTGAGAGGTGGTCAGGATGGTGGGGATGTTTTTTTCGTTGTCTTGGAAGGTGCGGAGAAATTGTTCGCCGAGGCTACCGTCGTTGGCGGTGACGCGGACGCAGTAGTTGGGATCGGTACTGATTTTGTAGTCGTTGATTAGGTCGCGGATGGCTAGGGCGTGATCTTGGGTGGCGCAGAATACGAGGGTTTTTTCGTTTTGGTTGATCATCTCCATGAACAGCTGAACTCGGTAGCGTTCTCGCGCTTTGATTTCGATGATGCGGTTGAAGTCGGATTCGGTGTAGACGCGATCGCTGTCGATGGCTCCTTCTAGTAGGTCATCGTCCGGGCTGTAGCGGTATTCGTCGAGGTTGGTTTCGATCTGCCGCACTTTGAAGGGGGTAAGGAAGCCGTCATTGATGCCGTCTTTGAGGGCATAGGTATAGCGTTTGGCCTGCCCGACGCCTTCGGTATCGCGGGCATCGCGCTTTTTAGCTTCGATGACGGCGAGCTTGTGGCCACGGTATTCCAGCACGTAGTCGGCAAATTCGGCAGCGGCCCGCCGCCCGCCCCCTACCAGCCGACCGGGGGCAATCACTTCTCGCCGCACTCGGCTGTTTTCTACCACGCCCCAGCCAGCGGCCCGCAGGGCGGGGTCAATCAGTTCGGCACGGGTTTCGGCTTCGTTCACGATGCCCTCATTTTGCTTTGAAGCACTTTTGCCCAGAGTTCCCCAAAAACGTTTCTATCATGGCTCAGAGATTGGGCCATTGTCACTATTGAACGGGGATGGCCCCATCCGCTCCCGTGCGACCTCGATCGCCTGGTGCAGCTTAGTTTGTAGAACATCCTTGGGGGGTAAGACGGTGAGGTACTCGGCAACATGGATGCCGCTGCGGCCCAGCTCTAGTAGCTCAATTTGCTCCTGCTTCTTTCCGGCGCAGAGAATGATGCCGAGGGGCGGCGCTTCGTCTGGCTCTTGGTCGTGTTTTTGCAGCCAGCGCAGGTAGAGTTCCATCTGGCTTTTGTATTCGGGGCGAAAGTTGCCTAGCTTCAGGTCGATGGCGACCAGGCGTTTGAGTTTGCGGTTGTAGAACAGCAGGTCGATGTAAAAGTCGTCGTTGTCGATTTGCAGGCGCTTCTGACGGGCAACGAAGGTGAAGCCTGCCCCCATTTCCAGCAGAAACCGCTCGATTTCTCGCAGGATGGCGTCTTCGAGGTCGCGCTCGGTGTAGCGGTCTTGCAGATTTAGGAAGTCGAGGATGTAGGGATCGCGCAGCAGCAGGTCGGGGGAGAGCTTCTGCTCGTTGCGGAGCTGAGCCAGATCGTGGCGGATGGTGGCTTCGGGTTTACGGGAGAGGGCAGTGCGCTCGTAGAGCATGGAGTCGATGCGCTCTTTGAGCTGGCGAAAGCTCCAATTTTCGAGCTGGGCGACTTCGATGTAGAAGTCGCGTTTTAGCGGGTCGTCGAGGGTGCTCAGCAACTGTAGGTGAGACCAGCTCAATTGTGCAGACACTGTTTGCACAATTTGCTGATCGGGGAATTGCTCGGCGAAGTGAAGGCAGTTCCGCAGTTGCCGTTCGCCCCAGCCGCGCCCATAGGTTTGAGTGAGTTTCTGGGAGAGGGTGCGAATGACCTGCTTGCCATACTCGGCCCGCTGCCCCTGCAACACTTCGGTCTGGATGCGGGTGTCCACTTGCCAGTACAGCAGGGTGAGTTCGGCGTTGACGGCTACGGCAGCGCGTTGCTTGGCGGCATCAATGAGCTGTCCAATGTCTTTAAAGAGCCGATCGCTGGGTTGGGTCAGGTCATTGCTCACGCTGCTGTCACCTCCTGCGCTGCGTTGGCGGCTTGGGCGGCAGTGTCGGTAGTGAGTTCGCCAGAGAAGGCTTTTTGCAGGATGGATTGCTTGAGTTCGTTGAGGGCGGCGAGTTTTTGTTGGTAGATGGCTTCGAGGCGCTGAGAAGCACCCGATAGCTCATCGATAGCTGTAACCAGGGATTGCTGCTTTTCCAAAGGGGGAAAGCTCAACTCAATCAGCGATAACTTCTGTTGGTTTAAGCTGCTGATACTGATGCCGTCTCCACTCTCAATTAGCCTTCTCCGTAATGTTCGAGACTTGAGGTAATGTACCGCGAAGGGTAAGTAGACATCTGGCCTCTCAATGCGAATCCTAATTGTAAATCCAGAGTGAGACGTCTTTTCAGAGAGTTCGCCAGCCAATATACAACGTCCAATCAGCTCTTTGTTTCCATTTGAGCGGACGGTCAATATATCGCCTTCCCGTAGAATATCAATCTCTTTCAGATCCTCATCTATAGTGACTGTCTCTAATTGCTCCTCATCAATCCAGAAGTTGTTCTGAAAGTCTTTAACACCAACAATCTTGATTGATTCGCCCTTGCTGTTCTTGGTGAAATTGAGTCCATTTCGAAATGTGGCAATCTCACCCAACCTCACATCTACCCAGTTATCGCCTTTGCGGGTGAAGATGGAGTTTAGGTAGCTTTCAAAGAGTTCACGGGCGTTGGCGAGGTTCTTTTCGGTGTTTGCGATCGCACCATCAATCCTCTCAAACGCCTCATCCAATATCGCCACAATGCGTTTTTGTTCTGCGCATGTGGGGAATGCAATGGTTAGGGGTGCAATATCGTAATTATTGATTTGGGGAATTGAAGAGCCACTACCTAGCTCTCTCATATCTATATTGAGAAAGTAAAAATATAGAAATTTTGGAAGTAAAGCTTTTGATGGAATAACCCCCATAATGTTTAAATCCGCACAAACAGGTATAGCGGTTAGGCGCTTTTTGTTCGTCAAAATCGCACCACCTCTTTTTGGAAAGATGGTTGTCCCTATTGGGAATAGAGAATTCTTTTTGAGAGCATCTTCATTCAGAAAGCGCGATGATGTAGTGATTACCAGATCATTCTCAGGAAGAGACATATCCGCGACTTTCAGATAAGGCACATCTCCCGAAGTCTTTTCCAATGATTTATTGACTGTAGTGCCGCTCTTGAGAGTGCAGACATCACCTATTTTTTTAACCTCCCAACTTTTCATCACAACATCCCCCCAATTTCAGCCAAGATCTCCGCACTCCCCATGACTGATACCAGCATCATTCCTCTCCTCCGTTAGCCCTGAGCTGTGAGCGTGTCGAACAGTCGAAGGGCGGCTATCCGTTAGCCCTGAGCCTGTCGAAGGGCGGCTGGGCTTCGACAGGCTCAGCCCGAACGAATGTAGGCTCAGCCCAAACGGTATATTTACCGTTAGCCCGAACGCTTAGGCTCACAACATCCCTCCAATTCCAGCCAAAATCTCAGCAATCCCCATGCCTGATACCAGCATCATTCCTCCCCTCCGTTAGCCCTGAGCTGTGGACCTGCCAAATATTCAAAGAATTGTTCCGCTAATTTCTGCAACCAGCAGTTGCAGATTTGGTCGAGTGGCATAGGTACAATCAAACTCACACACATTCCTGAGATTTCAAGCATCAATAGATTTTTGCCCACTACCTTCTCCAATCAGTGATTGGAGATTTGGCTTATCCCTATACTCACAGTAAAACTGCCGCATGAGCCATAAATTATTGGCCTCACTCACAACATCTGTCCAATTCCAGCCAAAATCTCCGCACTCTCCTTATCCAGCACCGCGATCCCTGCTACCTGAGCAGAGACCGGGCTTCGACTTCGCTCAGCCCTCTTAGATTGCCCTAGCCCGCCAGTTGAGCGTAGCCGAAACCCCGCCAGTTGAGCGTAGCCGAAGCCCCGCTGGCTGAGCGTAGCCGAAGCCCCGCTGGCTGAGCGTAGCCGAAGCCCCGCTGGCTGAGCGTAGCCGAAGCCCCGCTGGCTGAGCGTAGCCGAAGCCCCGCTGGCTGAGCGTAGCCGAAGCCCCGCTGGCTGAGCGTAGCCGAAGCCAAAACCCACTCATCAACCACCCCCTAAATAATGCGTTGCATTTTGGCACTCCGCCAAAATATGCAGCCGATCCCAATCGCCTTCCATCAGCGCCATCTTCTTCGCTCGGCTCCAGCCCTGCACCTGCTTCTCACGATAAAAAGCATCTGCCACACGCTCAAATTCCTCTGCATAGACCAACTTAACAGGCAAGCGTTTCGCCGTATGATTGGCTCCCATACCGTTCTGGTGCTGCCACAGGCGGCGCGGCAAATCCCTAGTGCTACCCGTGTACAAAGAACCATCGACGCATTCCAAAATATACATATAAGGCATAGGTCCTCCGTCCTCAATGCACCTGATATCGGGCTTCGACTTCGCTCAGCCCTCACGGCTCGACCACCACCCCGCTAGTTGAGCACAGCCGAAACCCCGTTGGCTGAGCGTAGCCGAAGCCAAACCCATCACAAGATTCCCCCAATTCCAGCCAAAATCTCAGCACTCTCCTTATCCAGGGCCGCAATCTCATCCATAATTTCCTGCGGGTCGCGAAGGGGGGCTTCTTCTGGGGCATTGGGGTTTTTCACCGACAGGTCAAAGGTTTCGGGGTCAACATCCTCCAGATCCAGGAACCAAGACTTCTCCGTTTCCGCAAACGTCCCCTGGAGTTCCACAAACTCCTTCAGGTCATCAATGTTTCTGAAGGTCTGTTCAAACATGGGTCTTCTAAGCAGGTTAGCGGGGGTGGCCTACGCCAATAGTACAGGCTCACCATCCAGGGCAACGCTTTCCCTGGCTAACGTATCTCAGCAGACACCGCGATCGCAGGCAAGTTTTCATCCCTACCCCTCGCTGATCAGCTGCAGTAATTGCTCCGTGGAGATCTTGCCGCTCATGTCGGTGCCTTCCAGCAGGCTATCGGCCAGGTCGCGCTTTTGTCGGTGCAGGTCGACAATTTTCTCCTCGATGGTGTTTTTGGCCACCAGACGATAGATGGTGACCGGGCGTTGCTGGCCGATGCGATGGGCGCGATCGCTGGCTTGATCTTCCACCGCTGGGTTCCACCAGGGGTCCATGTGGATCACATAGTCTGCCGCTGTCAGGTTAAGGCCAGTGCCCCCCGCCTTCAGGCTAATCAAGAACACCTCCCCCTCTCCCGCCTGGAAGGCCTCCACCCGTTTCTGGCGTTCTTTGGCCGGGGTGCTGCCGTCCAGGTATTGGTAGTGGATGGATTGACCGTTCAGGAACTCTCGCAAAATGGTGAGGTGGTCCACAAACTGGCTGAATACCAGGGCCTTGTGGTTATTTTCCGTTAGTTCTTCCAGAATTTCCCCAAAGGCTTCCAATTTGGCACTGGGCAGAGGGGTGTCGGCATTCACCAGGCGGGTATTGCAACAGGCCCGCCGCAGCCGCATAATTTCTGCCAGCACTTGCAGGTGTTTGGTGCCCGCTTCCACATTGGGGTCAGCCAGCTTTTCGATCGCATCCCGCCGCAGGGCCTCATAGAAGGCCATTTCCTGGGCACTGAGTTCCACCTGCAGGGTGATTTCGGTGCGGGCGGGCAGTTCGTCCAGCACCTGGCTCTTGGTACGGCGCAGAATGAAGGGTTGGATCAGCCGCTTCAGGCGGTTGCGGGCGGCTTTATCCTGGTTGCGTTCGATGGCGTTGGCGAACTTCTGGCTGAACTGCTCTTGGGAGCCCAGCAAGCCGGGGTTAATGAACCGAAACAGGTTCCACAGTTCCCCCAGGTGGTTTTCAATCGGGGTGCCGGTGGTGAGGATTTTAAAGTCTCCCTGGAGTTTCATCGCTGCCTTGGAGCGCTTGGTGGCCGAGTTCTTGATGGCCTGGGCCTCGTCGAGCACAATGGTTTGCCACTGTACCTGGGCCAGCATGTCCCCGACATCGGCCTGTTGCAACAGGCCGTAGCTACACACCAGCAGGTCAAAGGGTTGCAAGTTATCGATCCGCTTTTGGCGATCGCCGCTGCCCAACTGCTTCGGCGTCAGGGTGGGAGCAAACTTCTCCGCCTCGCTGATCCAGTTCATGCACACCGAGGTGGGGGCAATAATCAGGGTGGGGCCGTCGGGGGCGCGGGTGAGAATTACCGCCAGGGCTTGCAGGGTCTTGCCCAAACCCATGTCATCGGCCAGGCAGGCCCCCACCCCCCAGTGGGCCAGGCGGGCCAGCCAGTTAAACCCGTCCACCTGGTAATCCCGCAGCTCTGCCTGCAGGGTAGAGGGCAACTCGGGCTGCAGATTTTGGGCCTCTTTCAGGCGTTTGACATGGTTTTTCCAGTGCTTGTCGGTTTTGAGTTGACCCGCTTCCTCCATCCAGTCATCCATGGCCAGGGAGGCCAGGGGGTGAAACCGGACGCCGTTGCCGCTTTTCTCGGAGAAGGCGCGCATGTCGTCCAGGCGCTTGCGGAACTCCTGGGTTAGGGCCAGGAACTGACCATCGGCCAGCTTCACGAACCGACCGGGGGAGGCCTCCAGCAGCTCCATCAACCGCTGCATGTCCAGCACTTCGTCATCGCTGATCTGAAGCTCACCGCTGGCGGCAAACCAGTCCCGCTGCCGCTGAATCTGGATTTTGAAGTTACTGAGGCTGACCCGGCTGGCGATGCGCATCTTTTCCCCTTCCGGCCATTCCACCACTGCCTGGTCCCCCAACTCCTGAATTTCCAGCAGCAGTTCCAGGCAGGCTTCGGGGTCATCAATCAGCCACTCCCCCGCTTCATCATCGAGCCGCTGCAGGGTGGGGCAAGTGGTTTCGACGGTGCGGGCCAGGGCTTTTTCCTGCTTCAGGTCACGGTGGGTTTGTAGCCGTTTACCGTCGATTTCAGCAATCACCATTTCGCCGCCGCTGCCAGGACGGTAGTAAGGGCCATCATCCCCAAAGGGGCGAGTCAGTAGGGCTACCTTTAGCCCTTCCCCGGCGGGGAGCAAGTGCAGGTGGGGTTGGGGATTGGCCTCCACCGCTTCGGCGTCGGCTACCCCGCCACCAATGTCGGAATGCACCGTCACCAGCCCAGCCACGGCGTTGATTGCGGCCAGCACCTGTTCTTTGGCGGCTTCGGGCACTTCTAGGGAGTTCTGGGGACCCAGCACCTCAGCGATGCGACGGTGGTTGGCGGTAAATTCCACCACCTTCAGCCGGGTGGGGGTCTCTTTCACCAGGGCGATCGCCGCTTTGGGCTCCACCGCTGGGGTCAGGGAAATGGCTAGCTTGCCCGCCTTGGCCTGGCGCACCAGCAGGGCGGGTTCCCCCTTCACCACCTCCACCCGCGTCGTGGGGGAGTCTTCCCAGAACACCAGGGGATGACCCACCAGATCCAGCAGGGCCTGCTCTTGAAATTTGTAGTTGTCGTAGCCGTAGCTGTAGTTATCCTGTACCAGGTTAGAGCAAATTTGAATGTCTTGGGGGGTGAGGTAATCAAAAGAGCGCAGCTCTTGTTTGAGGCGCTTGAGGGCGATCGCCCGTCCCCGGCTCCAGCCCCCCTTGACGCTAATTTTTTGTTCCTTCGGTTGGAGTTGCCAGCTGTCATGGGGATAAACGGTCAACAACCAGACCAGGCGATAGCTGGTAGCGGTGGCTTTGGTGGCCTGTTTGGGGGTAGTGGGGTTTAGCCCCATGAGCGCCGTCAGAGACAGTTCCCAGGGTTCCTTGGGTTGAATTAAGGTCACCAGGGGGTGAATGCCGGTTTTCTGGCGTAGCTCGGCGGCTTGTTGGCCGTAGGTGCTATCGGGTTGTAGGCGGGCCAGGAGTTCCGCCATCTCCAGGGCAAACCAGTCATATCCAGCGGTCTGGGCGTGCTTATAAAACTGCCCCACGTAATTGGGCAGTCGCTGACGGGCATTGTCCAGGTCCACCCAATAGAGACTGAGCATGTCAATCAGCGTCTCAAAGCTTGAGGCATTCTCTAGGGTGCTGACCGGAGTATTAGTTAGATAGCGCTTGGCCGTTGTATTGCCCTGCAACACCTGGGCGACTTTTTCCAAACAGCTATACATCACACCCATCCAGTGGTGATAGCCCTGGTCAGCAATCAGGTGAGCATACTCTTCTGCCTGCTTTAGGCTGGTGGGGGAGCCCGCTTGAATCAAGGCCATCACCAGAAACAGCCCAGCCGTGCTATTGAAGTAAACCTTGCGCTTGCCGGTCTTTTTTTTCAGCCACTTTAGGGCCACAGTACCCACTTCGATGGTTTGGTCATAGTCCCCTTGCAAGCTGTTCAGCCACCCCTGCAACAGCAGTGTCTCTTCCGGGGACTCCTCGGCTAATTCGGTCAAGGCCGTCTGGGCCTCCTGCAGATGGCCTCGGGTCAGCAGTTGTTCAATCCAGAGGTTCCTCAAGCGCTCGGAGACAGTGGCGTCGGGGCGGCTACACGCTTCCTGCAGTAGGGCAAAGGCATCCTCCGCTGGCGTGACGGTCATCATCGAGTTGAAACAGAGGCTGCTGAGGGCAACTTCGTACAGGTCGGGAGTTTGTTTGAGGGTGACGAACCAGTCGCGATCGAAGGGATTGTTACAAATCAGTTCCATCACCTGGGTGATGGAAATAGCGTTAGAAGAAAACAGGGTGTTGTAGTAAGCGTCAAATTGGGCTGCCATGTAATCCCAGTCGACTCGGTACAGCCCGATCCGCACCTCCCGAATCAATTGATCTTGACTGTGAAAGTGGCGCTGGCTTTTGTCCCAGGGCACAGTTTGTATGGGCAGCTTTTCCTGCACCGCCTTGACCATGAACTCAAAGGTGCCCTGGTGCAGGGCGTCGCGGGTGGCCACTTCCACCAATAGGGGGTGACACTGCGGTGCATAACTACTGGCGGTGGTGAGCAGTCCTTGCTTAATCAGCCGATTAAAATGAGGATTAAGTTCGGCCAGGGTGACTTGTTGGCGCTGGCCACTGTGGCGCAGGTAAGCATTGAAGCAGTCCACCACTTTATTTTTGCCGACGGCGGCGTAGATCACTGAAAATAGCTGCACCAACTGCCGTTGTAGGTCGGGCAACTGGTGGTAACGATCAACGAGTCTGGCACGAACGGTCTCGATATCTTGAGCCACGGTAAAGAGTGATGTTTAAGGGGCTTTGGGCTGATTGTATCGGTAATGGGGGAATGTTGTGGATCACTTATAACGCTAAAGGGACTTAGATACGGGTTCAAACCCCTTACCATAGAGTTAGTTCGGTAGCGGCCTATCGAATTAAAGATGACGGTCTGAAAGGGTTTAGGGTTCAAGGTCAGCTCTGTCAAGGTGGTGGTACTTTTCCCGAAAACCCCTGGAACTAAGGGACTTCGGCCACAACCACCAGGGAGTGAACTCCCTGGCTCACCGCAGAAGTCTGCTAAAGCAGACTGGAGAACGCCGCTCCCAATCCTCTTCAGAGGATTTCTGCTTTGAGCCTTGGACTTCTAGTCCTTGGCTCAGCGGCCAATCCGAGGGATCGACCCCTAAATCTGCCTCACCTTGACAGGGCTGGCAGAGCCCACTCTACGATCTAGCTGGTGGGCAGAGCCCACCTACGATCTAGTACAGATCCCAGGGTTCTGTCCTGGAATTACCCAACGTTCATCGCCAATGAGCCTAAGAGCCTGAGGATCTTGACGGACTGCACGGGTGCCCTAAATATCACTTTCCCAAACGCGATCGCCCTATGGTTCAAGCCATTCCCGCCAATCAAGCTACCCTGGGTCAACTGAAGGCGGCCTTTGGCCTACAGCAGGTGGATGATCCCGCCTTTTTCCCGGAATGGGCGACCTCCACCACAGCCCTATCTGACCAGGAGCGCCAGGCCCTGGACCGGGTAAAGGCTAACTTTACTACCCTATGGGAAACCCCGCCACTGTTGGAAAATACCGTCAAAATGGTGGTTCTCGCCCCACTGCTGGATTTAGCTGGCTTTTATCGTCCGCCCTATCGGCTAGAAACTGAAACTGGCCTCACCTTGGAGATGGCCGATGGCAACCAGGTGATTCGGGGTCGAGTTGATGTGCTGGTGTTACAAGGGCGACTGTGGCTACTGGTGGTTGAGTCGAAGCGGAGTGATTTTGCGGTGACAGTGGCGGTCCCTCAGGCTCTAGCCTATATGCTGGCTACCCCGTCCCCGGCCAGGCCAACCTTTGGACTGATCACTAATGGCAGCGAGTTTTTGTTTCTCAAGGCGCTGCGCCAGCCAAGGGCTGAATATGCCAACTCGCGTCTGTTTTCGTTGTTGAACCCTGGCAACGAGCTATACCCGGTGTTGCAAGTGTTGCAGCGGCTGGGGCCGATAGCTGTGGGGGCTCATTAAACCAGATCCAAGGCCAGACCTGGAGGTCTGCCTGGGGGAAAACGCCAGATCTCGAGCTGGACTTGGGATAAGCAACGATGATTCGGTAGTGGTGATAGGGGAGTAGTTGTTATGGCGATCGCGGCACCGATCGATCGAGAGGCCATCTTAGCGGAACTGCGGGCCGGGTTGCGCCAGGGGCAGCAGGCTTTGGCCGACTGGCAGGGGGGGCGGCTGGCGGTGTCAGCGGTACCGGGGTCGGGTAAGTCTACGGGTATGGCGGCGGCGGCGGCGATCGCGATCGCCCGTCACCAACTCCACCTGAATCGCCAACTGGTGCTGGTCACCTTTACCCGCTCTGCGGCGGCTAACCTGAAGGCCAAGGTGCGGGGCCATTTGCGGCGGTTGGGGTTACCCCAGACCAGCTTCACGGTCTCGACCCTGCATGGACTGGCGCTCACCATTGCCACCCGCAACCCGGAACTCTCTAACCTCAGCCTCGATACCCTGACTCTGGTGTCTCCGGCCCAGAACAACCGGCTGCTGCGGGCCTGTGTGGAGCAGTGGATTGTGGCCCACCCGGACCTTTACCAGCGACTGATTGAAGGGCGACAGTTTGACGGCGAAGAAACTGAACGCCTGCGACGGCAGTCGGTGTTGCGGACGGAAGTGCTGCCCGCTCTGGCCCACACCGTCATTCGGGAAGCCAAAAGTTCGGGGCTGATGCCCCAGGACCTGTATACCCTGGCCCAAACCTTGCCGGCCCAGGGGGACAGCTATGCCCTGCTCACCATCGCCGCCGGGCTGTATGACCGTTACCAGCACCTATTGCACCAGCGGGGTTGGATCGACTACGACGACATGATTTTAGCGGCCCTGCGCACCCTGGAGCTACCAGACAACCGGCGACTGTGGCAAGAACGGGTGTTTGCAGTGTTTGAAGATGAGGCCCAGGATTCATCCCCCTTGCAAAGTCAACTGCTGACGGTGCTGGCGGCGCACCCTGACGAGCCAGACGGCGAACCGAACCTGGTGCGGGTGGGGGACCCCAACCAGGCGATCAACTCCACCTTTACCCCGGCGGACCCGGTGTTTTTCAATCAGTTTTGCGATCGCTGTCAACCGCACCACCGCCTGGTCACCATGGACCAGGCCGGACGCAGCACCTGGATGATTATGGCGGCGGCCAATCGGCTGCTGCGCTGGGTCAACCAGGCCCAGGTGGCGGGGCCAGAAACCCCCTTTCGGGATCAGTTGATTCGGCCTGTGGAGGCGGATGATCCTCAGCCCAATGCTAACCCTGCCCCCTTAGGGGATGGTCTGGAACTGGTGTCGCCCCCCACCGTCACCGATGCGGTTAAGCAGATAGCCCGGCGAGTGCAGGCCCTCTACCAAGACAATCCCGACACCAGCTTTGCCATTCTGGTGCGGGAAGGGCGCCAGGGCCAGTTCTTGGGCCATCTGCTGCGCGATCCAGAGCAGGTGGGAGTAGACCTGGCTGCCCTGGGTCTGCGACTCTATGACGTCGGCGAGCAGGATCGCCAAACCCAGGTGCCCGAAGAAATGCTGGCGATGCTGCGGTTCATTGAGCGGCCCCATTCCCCCGACTACCTGAAAGCTGCCCTGCGGGTGCTGGTGGATCGGCAAAAGGTGCCCACCCAAGATCTTAATGCCCTGGCCAATGCTCCGGAACAGTTTCTCTACCCTGGCCCACTGGATACCCCCCCCGATACGGCGGCCGCGCGCACCGCCCGCCGTTACTGTGTCAGTCTGCTGCGATCGCGCCTGGAACTGCCCCCCTACAGCCTGTTCTCCTTTATCGGTCTGACCCTGGGCTACAACCAGAGTGAACTGGCCACCGCCGACAAACTGGCCGCCCGGGTCAGCCAACAAATCCGCCATGACAATACTCTACCTGCCGCCATCCAAGTGCTGCAGGATATCGTCGGCTCCGAACGGTTCACGGCAGTGGAAACGGAAGACACCGAGGAGCTCTACACCCGACGGGGGCAGTTGACACTGATTACCATGCACAAGGCCAAGGGGCTGGACTGGGATGTGGTCTTCCTGCCCTTCCTCCACGACAAAACCATTCCCGGTACTCTGTGGGTGCCCCCCCAGTCCAACTTTCTGGGGGAGTTCACCCTGGCCGAAGTGGCCCGAGCTCAGATTCGCGCCTATGCCCACGGCACCGGGGCAAGCCCGGTAATTCCCGATACGATCAGCGCCTGGGAGCAGGCTAAGGACCTGAAAATTGCCGAAGAATATCGCCTGCTCTATGTGGCCATGACCCGAGCTAAACGCCTGCTGTGGATGTCTGCGGCCCAGCAGGCCCCCTTTACCTGGAGCAAGCCCGATAACCTGCAGCCGGCCACCCCCTGCCCCATCATCCCAACCCTACGACATTGGTTAGAGCATTGGCAGTCAGACTAGATTAATCAATCCGCTCGATCTGCCACAAAATTTGGTTACCTTCCCGCCGCACTCGCGATACCGACCAGTTGCGCCAGGCCCAAAACTCGCCGCGACTGGTGACGGCACTGGGGTTGACATCCATCAGGTCTGCCAACTCGGAACTGGTAATCAAATAGCCCTGCTTGGCAATCTCATCGGCAATTTGCAGGGTCTCCAACACATTGCGCAGATTGTCGACCCTGACTTCGCGGGGCAACAACTCAAAATTTTCACCCACTAGGGAAGTTCCAGAGTCCGCCATGATATCAAATATGATCCAAAGCTTAAAAACAAGCTAAATTCTACCCTTTGCCCAGGATGTTCGTCAGGATTCAGCTAAAGAATTATCGTAGTTCGTCATTAGTAAACCTTATGTAAACCCAACCTGGCGCTCCAGTACCACAGGTATCCACTCAAAAAGTGCAACGACATATTGCTAACCACAACGAAGTTTATCGGCCCATGAAGCTTCAGCGACGAAACTGGTCGCTTACAGTGGATTAAAGGACAATAGAAAAATATCTAGACATGGCCTGGCTTACGGGCCTAGGACAGTGGCTAAGTTCAGCCGAAGGAATGAATCCCGATGACTGCACCCAATGTTGTATTTGAACACCTCGAGGAACTAGAGAAGGCCGGCACGGTCAAAAGTGCGACCTATCGTGAGGAAGCGCTGATGATCTTGGCCGATCCAACCATTAGCTTGAAATGGCGACTGGCGATCGCCGATCGGCTGAACCAGGCCAACCACGATCTGGCCCTACACACGGTTGGTAGTGAAGACAGCTATTGAGTAGGGGTTCTGCGGTGCACGGTCTACGGTTCACGGTCTACGGCTCGCCTTAAACCGCTTACCGTGAACCGTGAATCGTAAGTTATATCTCCCGTCATTATTTTGTTGACTCAACACTGGGCTTTCATCCAGTCGAGGCACTTCTGTAGCTGCTGGGTCATGGTGGCGGGGTCGGCGTGGTGGCGACGACCATGGCCGGGCAACACCCACTCAAACCGGTAGGCGGTCAGCTTTTCCATTGACTGAATCTGTTCTGACCAGGAATACCAGCAGTGGCGGCGGAAGGCATAAAGCTGGTGCAACCGCACCGACCAAGCCAGATGATCACCTGTGAACAACACCCGGTTCTCATACAGCAGGACGGTGTGCCCTTTGGTGTGCCCTGGCACCGGGATGATCTGTAGATCGGGGGCAAACTGAATCGGGTCGGTACCGTTCAGCGGCATCTCTACAGCCGCAGTGCTGGCACTGATGTCGTCGGTGTGAAGGATGCGATCGCAGCCAAAGTGGTCGTGAAACCGCTGGTGGTCAGCCACATCATCCCGATGGGTGAGGTACATGTAGCGCACTCCCCCCAGGGCCTCGATCTGCTTGACCAGGGGGGCCGCAAACCGGGGAGAATCCACCAACACGTTGCCCTCTTGGCGCCGAATTAAATAGCTGGCTGCCCCAAAGGATTTTTCCGAGTGGTAGCCGCAGTGGTCAACTTGCCCTGTAATCGGGATCGGGAAGCTGGCCTGGGCCGCTTTCATGTCCGTCGGCGGGTTAACAGTGCCAATCGATGCGGTGGGGCAGGCCAGCACAGCTTGTAGGGCAGCCAACCGTTCTGCCGCTGTTTGCGGCTGGTGATACACCGCTGACTGCCCGTCTTCGCGGCTGAAAATATCGGGGGCCATCCAGCGACAGGTGTCACAGTCAATGCAGGAGCTATCGACGTAAATGTCGCCAGCTACGTTTTGCGATCGCCGTGCCGTTAGGTGAGCCATGGCACTTCCCCCTATATTACCCATTGGTTTGAGTCTATCGCTGACAGCAGCGATCGTGGGCCAGATGCAACGTTACGATAAAGACGATGACTGCTGCCTGATAGAACAGGTATGTCATTAAGGGCGCTCTCATACCAAGTTAAGGGCGCTCTCATGCCAAACTATTTGAATAATTTGGGTGTGCTTTACCTATGGGTCAGAAGTCATATGTCAGAACTCTATGATGTTTTTATTTCCTATGGGCGGGCAGATAGCAAAGGGTTTGCCAAAAATCTCTGTCAGCAATTAACTGCCAACGGTTATCGAGTCTGGCTAGACTTAAACGACATTCCCCTGGGGGTTAACTATCAATCGCAGATTGATACGGATTTAGAGCGATCGCATAATTTCATCTTTATTATGTCGCCCCATTCGGTTAATTCTAAATATTGCTACATCGAGGTAGAGCGAGCCGTCGCCTTACATAAACGGATTATTCCGCTGCTACATATTGACAAAATTGACCAGGCAACCTGGCAAGCTAGGTATCCACAGGGCACAGAGACAGAATGGCAAGAGTATGTAGCCAAAAATTATCATTTTGGTGATGTCCGCAACCCCAGGATGCATCCAGCTCTGGGAAAAATTAATTGGGTTGATGGTCGTGCGAACCAGGGCGACTGGGAATCGGCCTTTGCTGGATTAATTAATATCTTAGAGCGACATAAAGACTATGTTCATCAGCACACCCATATCCTGGTTCGAGCCCTCCAGTGGAAAGCTCAACAACGGCAGTCACAGCTGCTGTTGATTGGCCAGGAGCGAGAGCAGGCCGAAGCCTGGCTAAACCAAAAATTTCAATCAGAACAGCCCCCCTGCACGCCCACCAACCTCCATGGGGAATACATCACAGAAAGCATCAAGAATGCCCATAACTTGATGACTCAGGTGTTTCTCGCCCATGCTGAAGCCGATGTTGACACCATGGTGAACGTGCGCCAGTGGCTTTGGCGAGAGGGCATTACGGTCTGGACCCATGGTGCAGATATTCCGACAGGGGCGGCGTTTCAGCAAGCCATTGACCAGGGCATCGAGCAGGCGGATAACCTGGTGTATTTATTGTCCCCCGATGCGGCCAAGTCCACCTACTGTCAACACGAACTCAACTATGCCCTTGCTTTAAATAAGCGAATTGTGCCGATTCTGGTGCGCCCCACCCCCTTGGCCGACCAGCCACCAGCCCTAAGCCAATTGCAATATATTGATCTCACAGATAACCAACAGGAAGAAGACTATCAGCTAGACAGAAGTCAACTGCTGCGCATTCTGAAAACTGACCAGACCTATTATCAGTACCACAAACTATTACTGACTAAAGCTCTGAAGTGGCAGCAACAACACCGTAACCCCGGTATTTTGCTGCGAGGCTATAACCTGAAGCAGGCGACCACCTGGCTCAAAACAGCCAAGATTCGCCCCAATCATCCCCCGACGGACCTGCAGATCGAGTTTATCAACGAAAGTTTGCGCCAACCTCCCGCAGAGTCCCTGGATGTGTTTATCTCTTACTCCCGTGCAGACTCCGATTTTGCCCGCAAGTTGAATGATAATTTGCAAATCTATGGCAAACTGACCTGGTTTGATCAAGAAAGTATTGCCGCCTCTAGCGCTGACTTTCAAGCCGAAATTTATCGTGGCATTGAAGCGTCTGACAACTTTTTATTTATTTTGTCTCCTCGGGCGGTGAACTCCCCCTACTGTGCCGATGAAGTGGAGTATGCCGCCAGGCTGAATAAACGGTTCATTACCGTGCTACATCAGCCTATAACATTGACAGACTGTCATCCTGAACTGGCTAGGGTGCAATGGATTGATTTCCATCATCCCGATGGCGACTTTTGGGATCACTTTAACCAGTTAGTGCGGGTGTTAGAGACCGATCGCGCCCATGTGCAAAACCATACCAAATGGTCGCAGCGGGCTCTGGAATGGCAGCAAAAACAACGCACCCAGGATTTACTGTTGCGAGGCAGTGAGTTTGCCATTGCTCAGGCCTGGCTGCAAGATGCGATCGCCCAACATAAACAACCACCTCCCACAGAGTTGCAGCAGGCGTTCATTCATAGTAGCCAGGCCGCGATCGCCGCCGAGCAACAGCGCGAAAAACGCCAACAGCAGGTACTGCGTGCCTTGCTGGGGGCCGTCAGCGTGGCCTTGATTGTCACCATCGGCACCAGTACCCTGGCGATTCGCCAATCCCATCGCGCCGCCCAAAGCGAAATTCAGGCCCTCAGCCAAGCCTCCCAAGCCTCGTTTATTGCCAACCGCCATAGCTTGGATGCCCTGTTACAGGCCCTGGAGGCTGGCACCCGACTGCAACAGCAGTCGATGGGGATCCGCCATAATCCAGACTTGCGGGCCCAGGTGATGACGGTGCTGGCCCAAGGGGCCTATTGGGTGCGGGAGCGCGATCGCCTCACAGCACACCGTGACTATATTCTGGACGTAGGGTTCAGCCCCGACGGCACCCTACTGGCGTCTGCCAGCATAGATGGTACCGCCAAACTGTGGGATCAAGCCGGTCACGTGCTGCACACCCTAGCTGGTCACACAGATTTCGTCTCTAGTGTCAGCATTAGCCCCGATGGCGAAACAGTGGCTACCGCCAGCCTTGATCAAACCGCTAAGCTCTGGAGCTTGGACGGGCAAGAGCGCCTCACCCTGACTGGGCACCAAGGCGAGGTCAGGCTGGTCCGGTTTAGCCCTGATGGGCAACTGGTGGCCACCGCCAGCGATGATGGCACGGCAAAACTGTGGCGTCTTTCTGGGGAAAACATTGTTACCCTGAGCGGCCATGGCGATCGCGTCAATGGTGTCAGCTTTAGCCCTGATGGTCGAACCATTGCCACAGCCAGCTATGACGGTACGGTCAAACTTTGGACCCCAGAGGGAGACCTTCTACATACCCTGAATGGTCATCAGGATAGGGTATTGGCCGCCAACTTTAGCCCCGACGGCCAAACCTTAGCAACCGCTAGTGGCGATCGCACCGTTATCCTTTGGAATCTGGCTGACAACCAGCCAAGCCTGGCCCTGCGGGGACACGAAGGTGCCGTGAACCATGTTCAGTTCAGCCCTGATGGCCAGACGATTGCCACTGGCAGTGCCGATGAAACTATCAAACTCTGGACACCTGATGGGCAAGAGATACTTTCCCTCAAGGGTCACCGGGGGCCTGTTACAGCCGTAGCATTTAGCCCTGACGGGCAAACCTTGCTCTCAGCCAGCCACGACAACAGCATCAAACGCTGGCAGGTGCCGTTAGCGCACCTAATTGCCATAGATCGCGCCCATACAGCAGAGATTTACGGTGTAGATATCAGCCCTGATGGCCACAAAGTTGCCACCGCCAGCGCCGACAACACCGCCAAAATCTGGAGTCAACAGGGCAATCTGCGCCAAACGCTGGACGGACACCAGGATAACGTTAACAGCGTCAGATTTAGCCCTAATGGGGACGTAATTGCCACTGCCAGTTCAGATACCACGGTAAAACTATGGGACCACCAGGGTCAGGAACTCAACCGCCTCATCGGTCACCAAGCGGCAGTCGTGGGTATTGACTTTAATCCTGTGCCAGAAAACAGCCCTGTAATCGCCACGTCCAGTTGGGACTTTACAGCCAAACTCTGGCACTTAGATGGCACATTACTCCACACCCTAGAAGGCCATAGTGCCGAGGTAGACGATATTCGATTTAGCCCGGACGGGCAGATGGTGGCCACCGCCAGCACCGACGGTACCGCTAAGCTCTGGACGATTGGTGGAGACCTACTACAAACGTTTTCTAGCCAGGACGATAGCGCAATTTATCGAGTCCGATTTAGCCCCGATGGCCAGACGATAGTAACTGCTGGGGAAGACAATACCGCCACACTCTGGACCCTGGAGGGTGAAGCACTGGCCACGCTAGAGGCTCATGGGGCAGGGGTATGGGGGTTGAGCTTTAGTGCCGATGGCCATCTGGTTGCCACATCCAGCAATGACAGCACTGTCAAGCTGTGGCAACCAGATGGCACCTTGATCACAACCCTGATAGGACACCAAGGTCCCGTCAATGGGCTCAGTTTTAGCCCAGATGGCAGTAGGTTGGTCTCTGCTGATGCCAATGGGCAACTCTTGATGTGGGATATTCAATCCCTAAGCTTTGACGAGCTACTGGAATCAAGCTGTAGCTGGCTCAGTAACTACTTGGCAAAAACGGCTCAGGCTCCTGCAAATCTATGTGACTAGTACAGAAAGGCAGAAGTCAGAAGGCAAAAGGCAGAAAAACCCTGATATATCGTAGGTTGGGTGGCGCGCTAGCAGAACCCAACAAGTCCTAAGTCCTTGGCGAGTGTTGGGTTATTGCCTTCGGCAAGGCTGTGCCAAGGTGACATCAACTCAACCTACAGGGCAAACTTTTGTCAGTCACTCAGCATCCTAGCTGATGCTGTGGAAAGTCTGAGGCTGACCTAACCTGCGATCGCCATATTGCTTACTCTTAACACTGCCCTAGAAATCTGTTTGATCCAGTATTATTAGTTTTTAACAAATCCAGGGGTGCATCTTATGGCGAAAAAAGGAACTGGCTGGATTCCCGACTTTCCGAATGTCAAAGATTATACTTTGAAAGGCAAACAAATTGAATTGCTGGTTGGACAACTACAAAAAGATAAATCCACTGCATCCCACGAAGCGATCACAGACCAGCTTGCACAAGCGGTGAGGCTGTTAATGTCACAGTCCAAAACCTTGAGTGGGGCTGATGAAAATGATCAGAGTAAAGGACTGGCTCGAGAATTAAATAACTTGATCGGCAACTTAGACAAAAAAGCAACGGGAGGACTCTTTTTTGCTGATATTAAAATTCATAAGATATTAAGTCAGGGAATGAGTGACCCAGAGGTTTTGAGGGTCAAACGTTATCTAAAGTCTCTTTACGATGACTTTTTGAGTCCCCGGACGTTTGATGTCTTTAATCCGACCTTTGATACTTTAACTAAAGATCTGATCCAAGACTTTCAACAGAATAGAGGTTTGCCAGCCGATGGTCAGGTCAACATAACAACCATGGCCGCTCTGTGGTGGGCCGATACAGTGAAAAGTAGTTCTGGACTCTATGACTACTACCATTACTGTCGCCATGAAGACATCGAGCAAATTCAGGCTACTGTTGAGCGGCTGAAAAATCTTCAAAAAAGGCTACAGCAAGACACTTCCTCCTTAACCGAGGCCGAGAATGAAAGCCTACTGAGAGAGGCTACTGAGCAGCTTGAGCATAGTCGCAACATCGTCAAGGAAGCTTTAAACGATAATCATGTCGCCTTGTCGCCGTTGGTGGAGGTATGGCTGAATGATGCAAGGGAAAAGCATATTAAAGCTGAGCTAGAAGCCCTGATAGAGCAGTCAACCCAGAGACAAGCTGATAGTGAGTTTCCCGATTTTACCTCAAGCCTGATTGGACTACAGGTAGATGCATTACTTTTAATTAAAACTCTCATTAATCGAATTATTAATATACCTGGTACATTGCCAGTGCCAGCCCCATTTAGAAATGACGATTCCACCATAGAAAAGCTCGATCCTTTGTTGCCTGGTCAGGTTTTTGATAGTGTCTTTAGAAATCTATTCTCTGGTGAAGCTGCGGCTCAACTCTTACAGCTAATGCAGCCGTTAACCCGGTTAGAGTTTAGTGTCGTTTCTTCAGATACAGATTTGAACAGCTACGATGCCTCTTCTTATGTGTTTAAGCAGCGAGAGCGAGCGGCCCAACGAGTTAACAGCCAGCTTGATATATTAGGCTTCTCTGCACCTGATCAGTATTTTAGTGCAGGAGGAAGCCAGGAAGAAGCCTGGAACGAAGCTTATGCCCGCATTGATGAGTTTGAGCACGATAATGCTCAGCTTAAAGCCATGATTAATGAATTATTCCAAGAAAAAACTGGTATGCATCGAGATCACATAAATAGTCACGAGGTTAATAATATTTACCTGAATTATCGTTACACCCTGTTGTTCGAACAGATCGCAATTGAAGTGCAAGAGAAAGTTTACAGTTTTGTCTTGCCTATTGCCAGAGCGGTGCTAGAAATCATTTCACCTTTGGGAAGACACACTAATTTGGAGCGCTCAGTTCGAGAAGGGCTAGAAGTTTTTTGGGGTTTGTTAAGGCAGTCTGTGGAAAGTGAAGGTCCATCGCCAGCCATACCAGTAGGCAGCAAAAACAGTCGTTTACCCAAGTCAAGCCAACTTGATCACTATGAACACCTAAGGCGTATTTCTCTGCTAGCGATCCGTAGTATTTTCTATAGACTGAGCGCAGAGTCCAGAAGCCTGCTGACTGAGTTTATGGCCAATGCGATCGCCCCACACATCACCCAAGATAAGCTATCTGAACTTGACCCCGAAACAATTGGTAAGCTTGGGGAAACATTCAGAGCGAAACCTCTGCTAGAGTTAGTGGACCCAGAAAACGGCCGACATGATCCAGTAGATTTAAAGATTCCTATAGACTGGGCCTCCTATCAAAACCTGATTCAAAGATCAAAGCCAAACCCCGAAGCATCTGAAGCAACGATGGCTGGGGCAACAGAATCAGGCAACGCTAATCAAAAGCCAATGCAGAGGATATATTTAGAGCTACCTGATTTTGTGGATCTGAGTTTCTGGTGCTCACCTGTGGCTGACCAGGGTTCAATTGATGCCTGTACAGCCCACGCCGGAGTGGCTCTAGTGGAATATTTCGCCAAAAAGACCTTTGGTAAATTCACCGCAGCATCTCGGCTGTTTTTGTACAAAACAACTCGCAACCTCATGCGTCGTCTGGGAGATTCTGGAACGTCTGTGCGCGAGACCATGAAGGCTATGGTGTTATTTGGCATTCCACCGGAAGAACACTGGCCCTATGATGAGGCGAAATATGATCAAGAACCGACAACATTTTGCTATTCCTTCGCCGGAAATTACAAGGCGCTCAAGTATTTCCGCCTGGATTATGCTGGCATTAGCTTAGACGCCCTACTGATTCAAGTCAAGGCTGTTTTGGCCGCTGGCTTTCCCTGCATGTTTGGCTTTACCATCTACACCTCCATTCATGACGAATCTAACACTGAAAACGGTTATATTCCTATCCCCAGCAAATTCGATAAGTTAGAAGGGGGACATGCAGCTGTCGCCATCGGCTACGACGATAGTCGCCTGATCGAAAATGCTGATGGTACGCGATCGCAAGGGGCCATTTTAGTCCGCAACTCCTGGGGAACAGCCTGGGGGCAGGGCGGGTATGGCTGGTTGCCCTACGACTATGTGCTATCGGGGCTAACAGCGGATTGGTGGTCGTTGTTTCAGACCCAGTGGTTTGAATCAGGTCAGTTTGGGGTTGGGGCCAGCCATTGGCTGACTCACATGGGGGGGAATCGGGGCAGACTCTAAAACGCCGGTACAGATCCCAGGGTTCTGTCCTGGAGTGCCCCAAAATTCATGGTCAATGAACCCAAGAACCCTGGGATCTTGGCATACTGTACCGATGCTCTAGCACTACCTGGTGTAGCGATGACTTCTTTGGCTGAGGGTGTCAGGTTCCAGGTGTCAGGACTGGTTGGTTGGCTCAACGATTAATTGAGCCGCTTATTCAGATAACGATGCCACAGAACGCTGGGGGTATGGGCAGTTGATCCTTAGCCATTGGGGACCATACACTCGGGATGTACTTCCTCTGGCAATCCATGACTCAGCTGCAAACCCCCTTATTCGATCGCTGCCTAGACCTGAAGGCCCGCATGACTGAGTTTGCGGGGTGGCAAATGCCGGTCCAATTCTCGGGGATTAAGCAAGAGCACCAGGCGGTGCGGCAGCGGGCTGGGCTATTTGATATTTCCCACATGGGTAAGTTTGAGCTGCGGGGTAAAGGGGCGATCGCGGCCCTACAAGCTCTAGTCCCCTCGAATTTAGAGCGCCTGACCCCAGGCAAAGCCCAGTACACGGTGCTGCTGAATCCTCAGGGGGGCATCATCGATGATTTGATTATTTACTTAAAAGAGCAGGATGGGGCCGGAGTGGAGACCGTGGCGATCATCGTCAATGCCGCCACCACCGCCAAAGACAAAACCTGGTTGCTCGACCACCTGGGGGAAGCTGACATTGACCTGGTGGATCAGTCCCGAGACAAAGCCCTGCTTTCGATTCAAGGGCCTGCCGCCACTGAGATGCTGCAAACTATCACCACTATCAACCTGACCCAGGTAGGGCGGTTCTGCCACCAGGACGGCACTGTGCTCGACCACCCCGCCTGGGTGGCCCGCACTGGCTACACTGGCGAAGACGGCTTTGAAATCATGACCGACCCGACCACCGCCGTGGCCCTGTGGGATGCTTTGCTAGCGGCGGGGGTGGCCCCCTGTGGCCTGGGGGCGCGGGATACCCTGCGCCTGGAAGCCGCCATGGCCCTCTACGGCCAAGACATCGATGACACCACCACGCCCCTGGAAGCCGGGCTCAGCTGGCTGGTGCACCTGGACGAAAAGGGCGACTTTGTGGGGCGATCGGTGTTAGAAGCACAAAAGCAAACGGGGGTAGACCGCCGTCTGGTGGGGTTGACGCTGAGCGATCGCTACATCGCCCGCCATGGTTATCCCGTGGTCCAGGATGGAGAATCGGTGGGCACCGTCACCAGTGGCACCCTATCCCCCACCCTGGGCACCCCCATTGCCTTGGCCTATGTGGCGGCCCCCCTGGCCAAGGTGGGGCAAGCGCTGGCCGTTGATATTCGCGGACAACAGCGCCCTGCCACGGTGGTCAAGCGGCCCTTTTACAAGGCGCAGTAAGCCAGGCCCCGTTTATCCTTGCCCCCGGTCGGTCAACCGAACCTCTGGGGGGGAGGAAATCGCCGCTTGTGCATCGGCCCCCCTAACGACAAAAATTGCCTTAAGAAAACTGTTATCTCAACTACGTACCCCACCGCCATGACGACGATTCTGGAACAGGGCAATATCTCGATCCATACCGAGAATATTTTTCCGATTATTAAAAAGGCGCTCTATTCAGAGCACGAAATTTTCTTGCGAGAGTTGGTGTCTAACGCTGTGGATGCCATTAAAAAGCTGTCCATGGTATCCCGTTCTGGGGAATACTCCGGTGACATCAGCAACCCCGAAATTGAAATTAAGCTAGACAAAGACAAGAAAACCCTCAGCGTCTCCGATACCGGCATCGGCATGACCGCTGACGAGGTAAAACAGTACATTAACCAGGTGGCGTTTTCCAGTGCCGAAGAGTTCATCACCAAGTACAAAGATAGCGCCGCTGATGACCCAATCATCGGCCACTTTGGCTTGGGCTTCTACTCGTCCTTTATGGTGGCCTCCACCGTTGAAATCGATACCCTTTCCTACCAGGAAGGGGCGGAAGCGGTGCACTGGTCCTGCGATGGCACCACCGAATTTAAGCTCAGCCCCTCCGAACGCAGCACCGTGGGCACCACCATCACCTTGCACCTGATGGAAGGGGAAGAAGAGTACCTGGAAACTGCCCGCATCAGCCAGTTGATTAAAACCTACTGCGACTTCATGCCAGTGCCGATCAAGCTGGATGGGGAAGTGGTCAACAAGCATGAGGCCCCCTGGAAGCAGTCCCCCAGCAGCCTCAGCGATGAGGACTACCTGGAGTTCTACCGCTACCTGTATCCCTTCCAGGAAGACCCACTGCTATGGATTCACCTCAATACCGACTACCCCTTCGTGGTCAACGGTATCCTCTACTTCCCCAAACTCAAGCCCGACATCGACATCACCAAGAGCAGCATTAAGCTCTACTGCAACCAGGTGTTTGTCACCGACAACTGCGAAGAGGTGGTGCCCCGCTTCCTGCTACCCCTGCGCGGGGTAATCGACAGTACCGATATTCCCCTGAATGTGAGCCGCAGTTTCTTGCAGGGCGATCGCACGGTGCGCCGCATCGCCGACTACATCGCCAAGAAAGTGGGCGATAGCCTTAAAGCCCTGTACCGGGATGACCTGCCCAAGTACATCGCTAGCTGGCAAGACCTGGGCAACTTTGTCAAGTTTGGCTCCCTCAACGACGACAAGTTCAAAAAGCAGGTGGAAGATATCTTGATCTTCCGCACCACCGCCAAGCTGGGTGATGACACCGCTAAGGTGGAGGTGCAAAGCGACGAGGGAGATGCCTGGTCAGACGTGGCTGACACCAAGCCCGCCACCGACGCCAAGGGCAACTACTACACCACCCTAAAAGAGTATCTGGAGCGCAACAAAGACAAGCACGAAAACCGCGTTTTCTACGCCACCGACGAAGTCTCCCAGGCCACCTACCTAGAGCTGTTCAAGGGCCAAGGACTAGAAGTGCTGTTCATGGATTCCTTCATCGACACCCACTTCATTCCCTCCCTGGAGCGCGACTACTCCGATGTGAAATTCGTCCGGGTCGATGCGGATCTCGACGACACCCTGCTGGATAAAGACAAGCAGAGCGAAATCGTTGACCCGACCACCAATAAAACCCGCGACGACGAAATCAAAGAGATGTTTGAAAAGGCGATCAACAAGCCTCGGGTCAACATCAAACCCCAAGCCCTAAAGGGCGAGGGCGCGCCCCCAGCCATGGTGCTGCTGCCCGAAGACGCCCGCCGCATGCAGGAAACCATGGCGATGATTCAGCAGCAGGAGATGCAGTTCCCCGATGACCATGTGCTGATGGTGAACACGGCCCACCCGATGATTCAAAACCTGCTGGGCCTGAGCCAAAGCACCATCATTGGGGTCGATGGTGGCAGTTCCCCCGCCGGTGACCTGGCCACCTTGATCTGCAACCAGGTTTATGACACGGCCCTGATGGCCCAAAAGGGCTTTGATGCCGATGGCATGAAGGCATTTGTGGAGCGATCCAATACGCTGTTGACGAAGCTGACGGAGCGGTAGAAAACGCCTTCTGTAGCAAGATCCCAGGGTTCTTCAAGAACCCTGGGATCTTGGTTTTGCATGAGTGTTGATGTTGCCAATTACCTCAAGAGCTGACATGCCGTTGAGCTGAATCACCTCATTGGGTGGGCCGCCCCACAGCAGGCCTGAAATCCAGATGTTGACGTCAATCACCGCCTTCATGGATTCGACCAGAGAGCCTGCCGCACCTGACGGACTTCTTCGCTGATTTCTTCTAAACTTAGCTGTTCTGGGTCTGGCGGCAAGGCAGACAACTCATCAAAAAACTGATCTAAGGCTGACGAAGATAGGTGCTCTTTGCCCTGCTGAATTCTTTGTCCTAGTAATGTCTGCTCTTCTTCGCTCAGAGCTAAGATGACCTGAGCAAGGCTATCAATCAGTTTCAGATTTATGGTGGCCATGGGCAGGCATCAGATTTTGGGGTTAGTTTCTATACTAAGGGTTACTGCCATGGAGTTGACGGAGATAAGCTGTCATGGAGTTTCGTCGCGTAACGAGTTTACAACCTCTAAAGTCGCAACCCTTGAACCAGGTTGAACCGAAAACAGAGGAATGCCGTTGCGGGTAGCGGACGACTGGCGCTGGGTAAGGGCTTGGCGAACGAGTTCAGATAGCACTCTGCCAATGGGAAGCCCTTGCTGCTTAGCTAGTTCTTGTATGACGTTCAATACGTCGTCTTCCAGATCAAGGGTTTTTTGCATGTTGCTACCTTGTTGGAGCTATAGCGGCTAAGTCTTAATTTTAGGGCTTAGCAAGAATTATGGGCAGATCCCTCGGTTCTTCAAGAACCGAGGGATCTTTGTGCCACTGCCCGCTAAACCTGCTCGAACAGGGGCATGCGTTTGGTCAGTATGCGCATGACTTCGTTGGGGTTGACGGTAGGCAATGGCCGTGACCATTCTTCGGGGCGGGCGTAGCCTAGGCGATATAGGGTGATTACGCAGCCGTTGACGGCGGGGGGAGAGCCGATCGCCAGCAGCCGCAATATTTCGGGGGAGGGGTGGTCTCTCAGGTCGATCAGGGGTGGCTGTGGTGCAGGATCGGACAAAAATACAACTGGCTCTGGGGTGATCAGGCGATCGCAGTGTCTTGTCTCTGTCATCATAGTTTTTAGCTCCATAGTGAGTCGCCCAGTCCTGAAGTTTTCGAGGTTGAAGGACTGGGCTTTGAGTTTTGTGTGTGGTGCAAGGGTGATCGCATTTCAGGGTGATCGTCATGGAGTGCGAGCACCCACGAGATAAATATACTCTTGTCACAGGAGCAGTACTTTCATGGGATGGGTATAGTCACACCATGGCTACATTCGCCACCGCTCAAGGTTGTAGGAGCGCCTATAGCGGTTCTTGAACGCATAAGGTACACCTCGACTGAGAAAAGATTTGGAACGCATAGACCTGGACAACTGGCTTGTACTTTATCCAAGTGAGAACCGCTATAGGTTTACATAGCTTTTTGAAAGCCAGCATTTAAGATTATTCTATCTTCTAAAACTTGTGATCAGTATCACCACTTACACGCTTGAAAAATACTAAAATACCCATAAAAATACAGTAATAAATGGGTTCTGGATTACATTATCGCAATCCAGAACCCATTCGACGTTTAAGAACTAGAGAAATGAAACTAGCAAAGAATAAGTCTCTGATCAGGAAAATAAATGAAATATTCGATTTCTCTGAAACAGAAGAAGATTGCTTTATTAATCTTGAAGCGTTTCTTTGGAAAGAGAATAGTAGCTTTAATGAATTTACTAAATCTCTCTTGGAAGAAAATTCCAAGGCCAATTTCGACTCTGATGATATATTTACTGCGCTTTCGTCTTCTTTAGAAGTGTTTTTTTCTGAGAAAAAATCAAATACTGAAGAGTTTCTTGAAATTCTCGAAGACGTTATCTTAGGATATCCTATAGAATGGGTGGCGATCTTTCCACTAAACTACAATACTATTCTTCAAGAGCCTAGTCATTCACCATTAAAGAGAGTTTCTCCCATCGGCTCTTTTACTCTTTCTCCATATAGAAAAAACGCAAAGTATTTCAAGGGCTTTTATGAGAGAAAGTATAATCTTAGAGGTTTAGGTTCAGAGGAGCTGAATCACCAAAATAGGACGACAAAAGAACTGCTTTTTAATGCACCAATTCTAAGCTTTGAAGTCAATGGTTCCGAACAAGTGGCAAGGCGTAGGGCCATGGAATACTACGATTTCTTTTCTTGGGTTCAAAATCTATTTATTGCCCTAATTGAAAAACGTTTTGCGGTTATCAACGAATCACAAAATATATGTTTACACTTTTTTCTTATGAATGAAGGAAACAGGAAAATTCTTAGATTTCCAGTTCGTTCAAGTCTCTCTCTTAAGGGTGAAAACAGAATACTTGGAGAACTAAACGATGATCTGCTTAGACAGATTAAATCATCTGATTTCAAGGAGATTTCTAATTTAATATTTTTGGAAGATAAATTCAAAAGTGGAAAGAAAAAGGGCGAATTTGAGGTTAGCTTCTTTGGCAGAATATTCAACTCTCTGAAATTTTTTAGCAAAGGATTTTCAAGCGATGACAATGTTGCGCGATTTCTTTTTTACATGATTTCTGTTGAAGCTTTATTTTCGAAGGACAAATATACTCCTTTGAGAGTCACACTTGCTGACTGTATATCCCTCCTGCATCCTGTCCCTTCTGAGAGAGTTGATATCCACAAAAAAGTAAGAAATTTTTATGATCTCAGAAGTGCAATAGTTCATAGCGGAGAACACAAGGTTTTTAGCGAAGATGTTGCTAGTGCTGAAGAATTGTTTTCAAAGTCTATCTATAGGTGCATTAAATTGTATATAAAAATAAAGTCGACCAATAAGGATAGTCAAGGAATAGAAAATCTCTTTTTTGACCATCTCTTGAACCTTAAGTTGACTGGCCTATAAGATGTCAGTTAACTGAACTTGGCCTTGATCAGTTACTGATACTTTTTTGTATAAGATTTTGTTTGATTCCTGTCCAGATAATATAGCGGTTCTCGTTGTTTGTTAGGTGCGTACAGTATCTCATCGTCTGCTCAACCTCGGCTATTTTACGCAATGAGAGTTGCCCGTCGGCCTCAGTAGGAAAGCAATTTGCATAGAGCGATCGCATTTAAAAACAATGCTCAGAGGTGGGCGTCTCCGTCGGTTTCTGTAACCTTCAAAACAACATTACTCACCTGCATTATCCAAAACGAGTCGATATAATCCAGAGCTAAGTCGAAAACCTGCTTTTTGAATTAAATCTTCTATCAGAGGTTGAACAGATAAAAATAAGCCGCGCTGCTTGGCAATCAACAACGCCCCTAAGATTCCAGTAATTCTTATCCCCAGTGACTCTGCAAGGGCACGCCCTGATGCTTCATCAATCAGCAACCGCTCTGCTGAAAGTTCTAAGGCGAGAGCGATCGCTTCTGCTTCACCCGCATCAACTACCTGTCTGAGACTGGCCACTTGAATGCGATCGCTCACTTGTCGCACCTTGATCCAATCAAACATTTGAACTTCTGCTGTTCCTGGCACAGGCCGATCTAAAACTGTAAGCTCATCGTAAACAGCCTGAGGAATCAAAATTGTGCCGTAAATCTCATGGAGTAGGTGAAGTTGGTCAATAGCTGCCAGGTTGGTAATGGGTGAGGTATTGCTAACAACGGTCACAAATCACCCCAAGCTTGTAGATTCTCAACTTCTGCCTGAAAGCCAGCTTCGTCGTCGTAAACTACAATTCCCCGATCAGCTAGCTCTCGCTGAAACTCAATTAGCGGCATTTCTGCCAGTTCTCTGGCTTTGCTAAGCCCCAGCTTCTGCTGCTGAAACAGCAAAATAGCAATTTCTCGCTTTAGCTCAACCTCAGAAATCTGAGCCGCCTGCAAAATATCATCAGAGATTAAGACACTCATACCTGGCCTATCGCGCCTTAGAAAGCTTGCCATCATTATAGTGAGTCTATAGAGTCGCGACGGTATGCGGCCCATTACTCATGACACCGTTGCTTCAGGGGGGTATCGTTCAGCCTCAGCCGTGGGGTGAGAGAACAAACATCAATGTTGCCACCAAGCCAAATTTACTATTGCGGCTCTGCGGTGGGCCATGGTGTTCCTGTGCAGCCGTTAAAGTTACGAGTGCAACTCCGGCACCGGTAGTACTGCACAGTCCGGTTATTGTGCAGACAAGGTTTTACTTTTTCCCTCCAAAAATTTTATAAATTCCATAGCCAATAGCACCTGCTGCCGCAACTGGAGCCAAGGCAACTACTGCTGTACCAGCAATAGCACCACCACCTACTACACCACCAATACCGGCCAGTGTGCTCATAATTGCAGCGCCTGAAGCGCCGCCTGCAACGGTGGCCGCACCTGCTCCAGCTACACCAGCTGCGGCCCCAAGCCCTGTCGCTTTGCGAGCTATCGAACGTGCATCTCGTTCCTGATTGTCCAAACCGGGCTCATCTTTGAAGAGGGTGTTGTTGATGATCTTTGCCCCTGTATACGCCGGGCCTGCAGCTAAAACAGCTGGGCCTGCGGCCATACCACCGCCAACCACACCACCCGCTGCTGCCAACCCAGAAGTGATCCCAGCTCCCGAAGTTGCTGCTACAGATAAACCTGTTGCTGCACTCACGGCAGCGCCAGCCGCTGCCCCAGTGTTGATAACGGCCTCAGCCGTTTTCAAGTTCGATCGCACTTCATTGACCTGACCAGCTGCCTTAGCAACTCCCTTCATATCCATGTGGCGGTTTCTCCAGAAACGAGAATCAAAAGAACTGAAGCATAAGAAGTGAAGCTAGTATTCAACCGCTCACCTCTGAGATTTGATACCTTGGCAAACCTTTACTACCTAGATACCTTTAGGTAAAGATTTGGAAAAAAAGGGTAGCCAATGTATGTTGCGTGAAATGCAGGGTCATCTAACACGAGTCGGCAATCTAAATCTTGTTGGGTTCTGCTGACGCGCCACCCAACCTACACTTGATTGGTGAATTCCAAGCAGTCTACATGCTGTTGACAACTGCGGTAAATTTCCACCACCAGACCTCAGATACTGTGTTGGCCTTGGGCCGTCAAGGGGTTGCTGAGGCCAATTTAGGGGGCAGCAGTTTCGTTGGGTCATACTGTTGGCCGGAGGCTAACACGCCGTAGACAATGCGAATGAGCTTGTGCATGGCGGCTCCGACAATGGCCATTTTGGTCTTGCCCGCCGCCACCAGCCGCTCACGCCAGGATTGCAGCATTAGCCGCAGGTTGGGTTAGTGATAGCGTAACCCAACGAAACTATTGCTGGCGTTGGGTTTCGTGACCTCAACCCAACCTAAATGGCTGATCATTTCCATATCCGCTCAATCGGGTAAAAATCAAACTTTTCATCTTCACTGACTAATATAAGCGAACGATTCAAAGCCTGAGCAACTAAAAGTCGATCAAACGGATCGCGATGCTCTGGTATTAGCGGCAGACTAATATAAGCTTTTGCATCTTCAATCTCTATGGGTAAAATCTTAGCCTTGATAAATTCAAGCCTCACTAACAGATCATCAAAGGAAGACGTCATCTGAAGCTTGCCAATATTTAGCTTGATAGAAATTTCCCAGAGGCTAGCCATACTGAAGAATAGACCCGTCTTGGCTTTAATAATTTCCCTGGCTCTGTTACTCAACCTATTGTCAGACGTAACATACCAAAGCACAACATGGGTATCTAGCAGCACTGCCATATTACATATAATCCGCTAATTCTTCCAGCGGCTCATCAAAATCGTCAGCAATAATAATTTGGCCTACCATACTGCCATAGCCATATTGTTTTTCAGCTTCTGCCTCTGTCAGACCTCGAAAAGTGTCTGAGAGATTTTTCAGAGTATCTAAGTCAGTTCGAGTATATTTCTCAGAAAGAAACTCAATGTAATGAAGCACCTCATTCTGCAATGACTCAGGCAACGCTTCCAGTTTTTCTAAGATAAAAGGCTGAATCATTGGTAAACCTCCTCAGCTAGTGAGTTTTTTATGATGATGACCTCGACCCGACTATTCTCAACCAATTCTAGAGGCTGATTGAGCGTGAGTTGCCCCCGCTCATCAATGGTGCCCATAACCTTGACGGCTTCCATGGTCGTAACCCGCTATACCTGCAGACATTATGGCACTGTTGCTTCAGAGGGGCGTCTTTCGGTTGCAACAGTGGGGTAAGAGGGCAAAGATTGATGTCGCCACCGAGCCAAAGCTACCGTTGCGTCTTTGTGGTGCGATCTCCCGTGGGTGCGATCGCTCGCAAACTTTGAGATAATTACTATATCTCCGGTAAATCCTGGTCATGGCTAGTCCCCCAAGCTGTAACGATGTTTTGACCTTGGTCAAAGCCCACCAAGCCACCCTTGAAACCATGGGGGTCAAATCCCTTGACCTATTTGGCTCTGTCGCCCGCAACCAGGCTAACCCCGCCAGCGACATTGACTTTCTCATAGAGTTCTCCCAGCCCGTCGGCCTCTTCCAGTTGCTCGACGTTCAATATTTTCTAGAAGACTTGTTAGAGCGCTCTATTGACCTGGGCACTACGGATTCCCTCAAAGAGCACCTAAGAGAGCCTGTGCTGGAGGATGCTATTCGTGTCTTCTAGAGGTTGGCAGCTACGTGTGCAAGATATTTTAAGTGCCATTGACTTGATTCAACAGCGCTTAGATAGCCTTGATTTTGAAACCTTTTCTAGCAACACCATCCTTGCAGAGTCCATCGTCTACCAATTCATTGTCATTGGAGAAGCCTCAGCCAATATTCCTGACAACATCAAAGCCCTGGCTCCAGATCTACCGTGGCGACAAATGAGCGACATGCGAAATATGATGGCTCATGAGTATTTTCGGGTGAACCTGGCGATCGTATGGGAAACTGCTCAGAATAATCTGCCAGCCCTTGTTGAACCCCTAAAAAAACTGTTGGTAGTCTCTTAAAAGCAATGAACCCCCAACTGGCAAACTCCTTGGCAGAAGCCGTCTCGGCCCTATCCTTGGAAGATTCTCAGGCATTTCAGGCGGCCCTCCTAAGTCACATCGTCAAAAAAACGCCGGGTGTAGCCGGTGGTCACGCCTGCATCCGCAACACCCGCATTGCTGTGTGGACGTTAGTTTCTCTATCTCAGCAAGGCATGGGTGAAGGATAACTAATCCATAACTTCCCCGGCTTAACCCCCTTTGATCTGCTAGCAGCCCAAGTTTATTACCAAGCCCACCCAGACGAAATTAATACCCTCATCACCTCCCACCACAGTGGCTACTGTGTACACATAAGTCCCAGAACCTTTGCCGCTAGTGCTTTTCCCACCCTGCGGGAAGCGCAAGCTCTACATCCCCCAACCCCTGCTACGCGCGTCCTACGGCCTACTCCCAGGACGGGGAGCCCGAAAGACTTGTCTGGCCTCCTCCCCTCTTCGAGAAGCAAGCTACGCCCACTTTTGGGAGAGGGGGACTGTTGGCGTAGCCTGTCCAGAGGGCTTGGGGGTGAGGGCCGAGATGTGTATACACGGTAGCACCACAGTGGGGAGGGCACGGAGCTCAGCGTAAACCAGGACATTGTTCTGCTATGGCTTATGTGACATACCGTTAAGCTTCTTTGCGTAGTCTGGGAGGTGCACACCGCCTATGTTAGTTTCAATACCGTTGCATATTTATCGATGTTTAACACTAGAGAGGCAGTTACCGTGGCACCGTCAGAGCATACCACCGCATCCCTGACCGCGACCCGCGACGACTTTTCCGACTACGTCGCCCATTTGCAACTGCACATGGCCCTCCAGGCTCGTAATCTGGTTCCCTCCCTGAACCTAAAGGGAGATAGCCGTCAAAGCCTGTTGCACCAGACCCAGGCTGATGCCGAAAAGCTAGCTTCCCGCCAGGGGCTTTAGGTCATGAAGCACCGCTGATTTAGAACTTCGGTTTGGCATCAGCGGTGCATTCCCAATAGTCCGGACACTTTTCCGGACAAGCGCTGAAACCCGTGGTTTCTCGTTGGCTAGACTACGGCAGGAGAGGACTAAAACCCTTATTCTACCGTTGGCTTTCAAAAACTGTCCGGAGTGTTGATTCCAGTAACCCCGGTAAAATACTTTCGATTTCCCTTAATACGCTGGGGCGTAGAACGTTATAGCTGTTGGCCAGAAAAGTGTTGGCCAGAAAAGCGAATAGTACAAAAACTCTAGTTGCCCTAGTCTTTAGTTAGGCTAGCAATCGCCCATACCCACCTAAAAACATCAGCCACACCGTCACCACCAGCCAGTGCATGGCCACCGGTATCCACCCCGAGCCCGATCGCCAATAGGTGATCGTACAGAATAGTCCCAACAGACCGGCTGCTAGTAAAAACATCGGATGGGTAAACGTGGTGAATGCGATCGGGTAGAAGGTCATGGCATTGAGCGGGTGCATCAGCACAAACAGGCCCAGCATCGGTAATCCTACGGCCCAACGCTTGCGCGTATCCACAATTTCTGTGCGGTGGGGCAGCAGCAGAACTCGCCAAAAGACCTCTTCAGCGATCGCCGGAATAACCAGCAGCCGCGCCGCCAGGGTTAAATAGCCCGCCCCAGAGACATCCGCGAGGGTAGGGGTTAACAGTTGAGTGGCTAATCCCAACGGGATGATAATCACCGCAAAGACAACAGTCAGCTGCGCCGCCAACCACCAGTCGGGCCAAGTTGGCCAGGTGATAACGGCCTTGACCAGTCGGTGCTTCACCAGCCTGAAGGTAATATAGGCCCGGAGTCGCAGGTTATCCACAGGTCAACATGGGGTGACATCCCTTCCCATGGTAAACAGGTCTATGAGGAATGACCGCCATGAAATACGATACTGAGTTAGCTACCAGTCCTACTGCCGTTAGCGTGGCTGGTCTGGTGGGTTACATCAAAGCGGTTTTAGAAGAAGACCCCACCCTGCGCCAGGTCTGGGTGGTGGGGGAAGTCTCCAGTGCCAACAACCACCCTAAGGGTCTGTTTTTTACCCTGACGGACCTAGACGACAAAACGGCGTTGAGCTGTGTGGCCTGGCGCAGCCAATTTACTCGATTGACGACCATCCCTGCCGTGGGCGATCAGGTGATTGCGCTGGGCACGGTGAAGATCTATCCCCAGCGCAGCAGCTACCAACTGACGGTGTGGCAGGTGTTGCCCGGTGGCGATGGACTGAAGGCATTGCGTTACCGGCAATTAAAACAGCGGTTAGCGGCAGAAGGGTTATTTGACCCCGAGTTTAAGCGCCCTCTGCCTGCCCTACCCAAAACCATTGCGGTGGTATCGTCGGCCCAGGCGGCGGCCTGGGGAGATATCCAGCGATCGCTGCGGCAGCATCATCCCGGGCTACATATCGTCTTTTCCCCAGCGACCGTCCAGGGGGACAGTGCACCAGCGTCGATTGTGGCGGCGATCGAGCGGGTGGTGGCCGATGGCCGAGCCGAGGTGCTGATTTTGGCGCGGGGGGGTGGGGCCACGGAAGATTTGGAATGTTTTGATGACGAGCGGGTGGTGCGGGCAGTGGCAAATTGTCCGATCCCCGTGGTGACCGGCATTGGCCACCAGCGGGATGAGTCCTTAGCGGATCTGGCGGCCGACTGGTGTGCCCATACCCCCACGGCGGCGGCGATCGCAGTAGTCCCGGCCCTGGCTGACTTGATCGAAGCCCATCGCCAGCGGGCGGCCCTGGTGCAGTCCCTGGTGGCAGAACACTTAAATGCCGCCCAGGACAATACCCGCTACCTGGCCCAGCGATTAGTCAGAACTCGCCTGGATCAACAGGTGGAGCAGCAGTTAACCCACCTGCACCAGCTGAAACGTCGCCTGCGCCAGGGCGTACAGGTGGAATTACGGCAAGCCCGCGATCGCACCCAAGCATTGAGCCAGCATCTATCCACCCTCGACCCCGACACAGTGGTACGTCGGGGCTATGCCCTGGTGCGCGACGGGGCCGATCAACTGGTGACGGATGCCCGTCAGGTGACCCCCGGACAGCAGTTGCAAGTGCAGCTGGCCAGGGGGGAGTTGAGGGTGGAGGTGGTGGAGGTGGGGGAGTGATGGGGTGTAGACGCGGAGCGGCTTCCCGTAGGGTAGGGAAGGTGGGGAGGTGGGGAAGGTAGGGAGGTGAAGAGGTGAGAGGGATGGGGGCCGGGAGTTTTGGATTTTGGATTTTGGATTTTGGATTGAAATCGTAAGGTGCATTAGCGGTCGGGGTCTGGGCTTTGGTGGTTAACCTGGGGCCGCAATGCACCGCTTTTGAGAGGGAATAAATGAAGGAATGGCGTAGGGGCGGACCCATGTGTCCGCCCTGGGGGGGATTGGTAACGCAGGAAGACAGATGAATGGGGTGATGGATGGGGGCGTCCGCCCTGACGAGGAATCACGACGAGAGGTGATGGGTGGTGGACGCGTTTCGCAAGCGACATGGAACGCGAAGCGTGTGCAGCGCACGTAAGCGGCGTCCTACAGGGTAGGGTAGGAAGAGGTTTAAAATTTTGAATTTTGAATTTTGCACTTCGCATCCCGCCCTCCCATGCCAAAGAAATCAACCCCAGCAAAGCCCAACCCCTGGAGCTACGAAGAGACCGTCGCCACCGTGGAGGCGATCATTGCCGACCTCGAATCGGGTAACTTGCCCCTGGCAGAGGTGCTCACCCAGTTCGAGCAGGCAGTGCAGGCCCTGAAGCAATGCGAGGGCTATCTGCAAGAGAAGCAGCAACAGGTGGATTTGCTGATTGAAACGCTAGGATAATGAAGCCGTTTGGAGGCTCACCCGTGTTTTTCAGCGTTGTTATTCCCACCTATAACCGCAAGCCGATTCTGGAAAAGTGCCTGCAGGCCTTAGAGCACCAGGTGTTTGATAGCAGCCTGATTGATGGCTACGAAGTCGTGGTGGTCGATGACGGGTCCACCGATGGCACGGTGGATTGGCTGCGGCAGCAGGAGGCGGAGTTTCCCCATGGGCGTCTGTTTGAGCAAGACCACAAAGGGCCGGCAGCGGCGCGTAATTTTGGCGTAGAGGTGGCCCAGGGGGATACGATTATCTTCATTGACAGCGACCTGGTGGTGCTGGGAGGGTTTTTGCAGGCCCATGCCACAGCGTTGCAGGGGGCCTACCAAAAGCAGGGACACGATCGCGTTTTCACCTATGGTCGGGTGGTCAACACCAGCAACTTCGAGAACCCCACCGCTGAGCCCTTTAAAATCACCGACTATTCCCAGGCCTTTTTTGCCACGGGTAATGTGGCGATCGCCAAGCACTGGCTACAGGCAGCAGGGCTATTTGATACCCAGTTCACTCTCTACGGCTGGGAGGATCTGGAACTGGGGGTGCGGCTAAAAAACCTGGGATTATCGCTGGTCAAGGTACCTGAAGCCGTAGGCTATCACTGGCATCCGCCGTTTTCCCTCGATGATGTACCTAGCCTGATTGACAAAGAGATTCAGCGGGGGCGCATGGGGGTGTTGTTTTACCAGAAGCACCCCACCCCGGAAGTGAAGATGATGATTCAGATGACCTGGCTACACCGGATTTTGTGGGGAGGGCTGTCCCTGGGGGGCCGCCTGAATGAAAACACGATGGCCCCCCTACTGCGGTGGCTGATCGATCAGGGCAAGCCCCAACTGGCCCTAGAACTAGCGCGGGTGTTTCTCAACTGGTATAACGTCCAGGGGGTGTATGCCGCTTACCAGGAGATGCAGCACCAAAGCTAGGGTATCTTGGCTGCCGATGGCGATGGCAATATTTCTTTTGCCGCTTTTCAGGTGCAGTAGGTTCTCAGCTCAGCCACTATCCTAGATAATGGGAAGGTTTTGAACTTCTAGCTCGTCCAACTATTATTATGCGCACCCACTACTGCGGCACCCTTCAGGCCAGTCACCTTGGCGAAACCGTTACCTTATTTGGCTGGGTCGATCGCCGCCGCGACCATGGGGGCGTGATTTTTATTGACCTACGCGATCGCACCGGGGTAGTGCAAATCGTCAGCGACCCCGAACGCACCCCCGTCTCCTATCCCCAGGCGGACCCACTCCGGAACGAGTACGTAGTCAAGGTGCAGGGGCGGGTCAGCCAGCGCCCAGAGGCGTCCCTTAATCCCAAACTGCCCACGGGGGAAGTGGAAATTTACGCCGACACCATCGAGCTATTGAATGCGGTGCGTAAACCTTTGCCGTTCCAGGTATCCACCGCCGATGTCGAACCTGTGCGGGAGGACCTGCGCCTGCGTTACCGCTACCTGGACCTGCGGCGAGAGCGGATGGCCCACAACATGCAGATTCGCCACGGGGTGATCAAGGCCATGCGTCGGTTCCTGGAAGATGACGAAGGTTTTGTGGAAGTGGAAACCCCGGTGCTGACCCGCTCTACCCCCGAGGGGGCGCGGGACTACCTGGTGCCCTCCCGGGTCAACCCAGGGGAATTTTATGCCCTGCCCCAGTCGCCTCAGTTGTTCAAGCAACTGCTGATGGTATCCGGGCTGGATCGCTACTACCAGATTGCCCGCTGCTTTCGGGACGAAGACCTGCGGGCCGATCGCCAGCCGGAGTTCACCCAACTGGACATGGAAATGAGCTTTATGGACCAGGATGAAATCCTGGCCCTGAACGAGGCACTGGTGGCCCATATTTTTCAGACTGTGCAGGGGCGCGATATTCCCCAGCCCTTTCCCCGGCTCACCTACGCCGAGGCCATGGATCGCTACGGCACCGACAAGCCCGACACCCGCTATGGCCTAGAACTGGTGGATGTGTCTGATTTGGTGCAAGACTGCGGTTTTAAGGTTTTTTCTGGGGCGGTGGCCGCCGGGGGAATTGTCAAGGTGCTACCGATCCCGGGGGGGAATGAGCAAATTTCTAACGTGCGGATCAAGCCCGGCGGTGACCTGTTCAAAATTGCCGCCGCCGCTGGGGCTAAAGGACTCGCTTACATCCGGGTGCGGGCCGAGGGGGCGATCGACACCATTGGGGCGATTAAAGATAACCTGGCCCCCGACCAAATGCAGGAACTGCTCAGTCGCACTGGGGCCACCGAGGGTACCCTGCTGCTGTTTGGGGCTGGCCCTACCGACATCGTCAACGCCACCCTGGATCGGGTGCGTCAGGCGATCGCCAAGGAGATGGACCTGATTCCCGCTGACCAGCTGAATTTGCTCTGGGTTACTGACTTTCCCATGTTTGAGTGGAACGAAGACGAGCAGCGCCTGGAGGCCCTGCACCACCCGTTTACGGCTCCCCACCCCGATGACATGGACGACCTCGGCACAGCCCGGGCTGTGGCCTACGACCTGGTCCTGAACGGCTACGAAATTGGCGGCGGTAGCCTACGGATTTACCAGCCAGAGGTGCAGCAACGGGTCTTTGACACCATCGGCCTGTCTACGGCGGAAGCCCAGGATAAGTTTGGCTTTTTGTTGGAAGCCTTTGAGTATGGCACCCCGCCCCACGGCGGCATCGCCTATGGCCTGGATCGCCTGGTGATGTTGATGGCCGGAGAAGAGTCGATCCGCGATGCGATCGCCTTCCCCAAAACCCAGCAAGCTCGCTGCTTACTCACCCAGGCCCCCTCCTCTGTGGACGAGGCCCAACTGAAGGAGCTATCCGTGGCCTCCACTTACGACCCGGAAGCGGACGAGTAGGGAAAGGTAGAAGGTAGAAGGTAGAAGGCAAAAGGCAGAAGGCAAAAGCATGCCCTGAGCTTGTCGTTGGCGAAGCCTCCCCGGAGGGGAAAGGGGCAAAGGGCAGAAGGTAAAAGGCAGAGGGCAAGGGGGTTGCCATGGCGTCACCATTTCCGGGGATGGATCCCTACCTTGAAAATCCAGAGCTATGGTCAGCGGTCCACAGCCGGTTGATCGTGGCGATCGCGGATGACCTGGTAGACCATTTAGACCAGCGATTCCGGGTTGAAATTGAAAAGCGCACCTACCTCAGCAGTGATGAGGGCAGCTTGCTGGTGGGAATTCCCGATGTAGCAGTAGCGACAGGGCGCACGGCTGAACCTGCCAGTTCAACTGCCACCCTAGCCCTACCGGTACAACCCGAGACCGTCACGGTCCCCATGGCTGCAGAAATCACCGAACGCTATTTGGAAATTCGCGAAGTTACCACTGGCCAAGTGGTGACTGTGATTGAGCTGCTCTCGCCTAAAAATAAGCGCTCGGGGGAAGGCCGCACGGCTTATTTGCGGAAACGGAATCAAGTGCTGGCCAGCGCCTCCCATTTAGTAGAAATTGACCTGCTGCGTGGTGGGCAGCCGCCCCCTTTATCAGATGCGGCCTCCAGTGACTATCGGATCCTCGTGTGCCGTAGCACTCAACGACCCAGGGCAGATCTCTACCGGTTCAACCTCAGACAGCCAATCCCGCCTGTGCCCATTCCTCTACTTGCAGGGGAACCAGAGCCGACGCTGCCTATTCAGCCCTTGCTAAACCGAGTTTATGACAAAGGCCGGTACCAACTAGCTATCGATTATCGCCAGTCAGCTAAGCCACCCCTCAAAGAAGACGATGCTGCTTGGGCTGCTGAGTTATGCCAGTTAAGGGGCTAACTTAGCTTTTTTCAGTCGATTCTCTTCGTACCAGGCAGCGATCGCCGGGACCCAGGCCTGAAAGTGAGGCCAGATTGCTTCACACATTTTCTGGGCTTCCAGCTGGGCATCAGCTTTCCAACGCAGATCTAGCAGGTGCATCAGCGATCGCACATTGGCCGACATCACCCAGTGCTGGCGAATATCAAAGGGAATTAGCCCCCGGGCATGTTCTTCGGCAAAGCCCTGCTCAATGCGCTGCTTGTAGCGGCGACTGGCCTCCAGACACCAGTCCACATCCTGCTGGCGAGCCTCAGGGGTGTATTCGTACTTCTTGCCCTGGCGATCGCTGTAAAAGCCCACAGGCCGCAGATAAAAGACTTCTTCTACGTCGCGCTTGCCATCCACCACATCCAGGATGCGCTGGCCGGTATAGCGAAAGGAGTTGTGAACCACTACCCCATTGGCCACAAAGTTATGCCAGGGGCCTTCCACCTCCAGATCGTAGGTCGTCTGCATCCCCAGGTACTCCACAGCGACAACCTCTACCGGGTGGGCCTTCAGCTTACGCCCTGGAGGCTTCGGCTTAGCCGCCCAACCACTGGGTTCTAAGATGGGTTGAAAGCTGATAGCGAATTCGGCTTCTAAATGGTTTTGGTGGAGGTCTTCGTGGCAGGGCTTACAGAGCGAAACCAAGTTGTCAAACTCGTAGGCCAGGGATTCGTCGGCAAACACTGGCACTAAGTGATGGGCGTGTAGGCTACCCCCAGATTCGCCACAACGTTGGCAAATGTAGTTGAACTTAGCATGTACCTGCGGAGCAATCTGGCGGGTCCAGGCTCCAATAAGCTCTCTCTCAGTGGCGGTACCGCCTTTCCAAAAGTTGGAGTCAGCGCCACGTTTAGTAAACATCCTGGCATTAGCTCGACGCTGCTCCATGCTTTCTGTCGACAGAGTCAGTCGATACCCTTTGCGGCCTTTATTCCAGGGAGTGTCGGTGCCCGGTGGACGCCGGTTGAGTGTTAGCCCGTGGGTGTAAACCCATTTTTTCACCGATTCCACAGAGCAGCCTGCTAAAGCAGCCATCTCATCAGCGTGCAGCCCCAGCGCTAGCTGAGCCTGAAGCCAAGCTTTGTCGCGATACAGGCCGTTGCCTGCCACTATCTTGGGTCCCCGCTGTCGTCCGGAGGGCAGTTGGAGATCGTATCGCTTAGCCCAGTGGCGAATGACTTCGGCAGAGCAGCCGCACTGTTCCGCGATTTGTCTGGCGGTTAGCCCTTGATCGATCTGAGCTGATAGCCAGGGTTTTTGGCTATAGAGCGCATCAGGACGGACAACTCCATTGGTCATGAGTTGGCAGGATTTGGTGGTGGCCAAAACCTGGTGGTTGGCATCGGTGACAAGCCCTAGGGCATCCCCCATGTGCTGCCAGCCCTGGGACGTATAGAGGCGGTGGTTGGTGGTGCAGTCCAGGGTTTTGCCGTCCGCCAACGTCAGGCGATAAACGGGCTGTAGACCAGTGCACATGACATCCTGGAGATGGCCAATTTCAAACACGCCAGTGTCTTCGTTGAGCACCCGTAGCCGCATTTTCTTCAGGCGCCTTTTGCAGTCCCGGCGGTAGGTTCCAGGTGGTTCGCCCTGGCGACCACGCTGCTTGCGCTGCCGAACAGCCTTTTCGCCATTGGTCCAGAGGTCGTACAGGTCAGCTATTTTAATTTTTCGTAGCCGACCCGAGGCATGAACAAAGGTAACTTCGGTATCCCCAGCCAGACACTGTACGTCAAAAGAAACGCCGACCCGGTGAGTACGGATCTGTTGCATGGTGCTGTGGGGAAACCAGCCGATATTCAGCACCATTTGAGGATGTTCCAGGGGGCCATAGTGGCCGCGACCGCCCTTGAGTAAATTGGTAACCAGGACCTGGCCGCAGCGCTGTTCGCTGGGCCACTGCCCCCGCTCATGGGCTACAAACCCCTCAGCATAGTCCTGGTGCATGGCCGCATACATGGTCTGCTGGGGGTTGGGGGTTTGGGAGATCACCTCCACCGTAAACCGATCCATAGGGGTAGCCTCAGAGGTCTAAATATTCAACATAGTCCACGGTGGCCCGCTGGCATTGGCGTTCTGCCGGGGCCTGGGCGGCGGCTTCGGGCAGGGGGGCTGGCCCTTCGGGCAGTTGGGGCGACTGGCGCAGTTGGGCTAACCCCTCCCGCACGGCACTGCGCACAATGGGTTCCGGTTCGTGGGCCAGCATCAGGTGGAAACAGTCGATCAGGTGCGATCGCGCCGATACCCCGACCCCAACCTCTTGCTGGGCCACCGCGGCCAACCGCAGCAACTGCCGGACCGCCACCAACCGCTGCAGGGGATCGCTGTGGCTCAACTGCTCCAGGCGTTGTTCAAAGGCGTATATGGGCTCGCTCTGGGGGGCTGGAGGCTGAGAGTTTACTGCCCCGGGAGCCGGAAATCGGGCATCGTTGGATCGCAACAGAGCCGCCACAACAAACAACATTAAGGCAGACTGGCCGGTTAAAATCAGGGCCAAAAGTAGGGAATGGGTGTTATGCCACAGGGCCGTCAGGGTATAGGTGCTGGCCCACGCTCCCACACTGAACACCAACGCCTGCTGCCGTGTCGTTTTGGGCAGCGGCAGGGTCTGCTGCAATTTCTGCTTCCAGGTTTGCCACTGGGCAGGCGACAGCGCCAAAAACTGTTGGTAAGCCACTAGTCCTATCCCCGCCGATATCACCAAAGCGCCATTCACCAGCCCCAGGGTAAAGCTGCCCAACCCCAGTCCCCAGAGGTAGGGGTTTTGCTGGCGCAAGCTATGGACCACAGGCTGTTTCAGCCCAGAGAGCCCCTGGGCGAGCCAGGGATGATCGCCCGGCAACCTGGGACGGGGAAGCTGTTTGATGGAAGCAATGGGGTAAACCACAGGATTGACAACAGGTAGGGGATTAGCAGATTTTACTTTCTTAGCTTAGGCGGGTGAGTGGCAGAAGGTAGAAGGCAGAAGGGCGTAGCTCGGGCGCAGCAGGTAGAGGGTAACTCCCGGTGTGTCCAGGGTTTGGGCCTTAGCACATCGGTGAGTTCCTTCAGCTTTAGAATACTAGAATGCCGGTACAGCTCCCAGGGTTTTGCCTTGGAATACTCCGAGATTCACCGTGGATAGATCCAAGCACCCTGGGAGCTTAAGTAGCATCTGGAAACCAGTCTCCCCAATGGTGGGCAATGCCCACCCTACGAAGGCTACGATTGCTGGCAACAAGCGGGATTGTCTTTCTCAGAAATTTCCTAAGCAAGGCTGAATCATTATAGGGCTGATCAATTCTGAGGTTTCCATTCCTGAAACCAGGCTAAGATTCACCGGCAGTCGTGGCAAGGTAGAACCATCGTTAACCAATCCTTGTGTCATGCAATACCGATGGATCGGCTGGGTCGCCTTACTGGGCGGTACTGTGGCCCTAACCCTGGGGCTGAAGCTATGGACAGCTGAGGCTCGCCCTTCCCTGGACGCTGCAGCTGATGCCCAGACTGAGGTCCGGCCTGCCCCCGCTGAAACTGATGATGTGACTGAGGCGACGGCTGTGGATGATCAATTGACCCAGGCTAACCTTGAGTTCGGCTTTGGCCTGTTTGAGCAACTGCGCCAGCAATCTCCTACCGATAATGTGCTGGTGTCTCCCACCAGCGTGGGGATGGCGTTGGCCATGGCCTATAACGGGGCGGCGGCTGAAACCCAAACTGCCATGGCGGAGGTACTAGGCCTACAGGGGATGGATCTGGACCAGGTAAACCAGGCCAACCAGGCCCTCAGCCGTTATCTGGTGGGTCTAGACCCAGAGGTGGACCTGGCCATCGCCAATTCCCTGTGGGTTAACCAAAACCTACCCGTGTACGAGGCCTTTATCCGACGGGTAGAGGGGGCTTATGGGGCCGAAGTGGCACACCTGAACTTCAGCGACCCCGCCGCCAAGGACCAGATCAATGACTGGGTAAAGGCGGAAACCCGCGATCGCATTCCTACCATCGTGGACGACATTCCCCCGGACCAACTGATGTTTTTGATTAATGCGGTGTACTTCAAGGGGGACTGGGCTGAAGCATTCGAGGCCGAACTAACTCGCGATCGCCCCTTTACCCTGGCCGACGGCACCGAAATTCAGCACCCTCGCATGGTGCAGGGGGGCAACTACTTCTATCTGGAAACCGACCAATTCCAGGCCATTAGCCTGCCCTATGGCAACGGTTCCCTCAGCTTCGAGGTAATTTTGCCAGCCGAAGGCACCGACCTGGACGACTTTTATGCCCAACTTACCCCCGCCACCTGGCAACAGTGGATGCAGCAAATGCGGCGACAGGATGGGGAAATTCAGCTGCCCCGATTTCAGTTTGCCTATGAGGCGGATTTGATTCCAGCCCTGGAGGCACTGGGCATGGGCATTGCCTTTGAAGCCGGTCGGGCCGATTTCTCTAACCTGACCGAGCTAGAGTCATTTATCAACCAGGTACGCCACAAAACCTTTATCGATGTCACTGAAGAGGGGACGGAAGCCGCCGCCGCCACGTCGATTGGCATCATGCCCACCTCGATTATGATTCCGGAGGAGGAACCCTTCACGATGGAAGTAGACCGGCCTTTCTTTGCGGCTATCCGCGATCGCCACACCGGTAGCCTACTGTTCATGGGCGCGATCGCTGACCCCCGCTAATCTGGGATCCAAACATAAGGACTCCCAGACACCGAGACCCCGCCGGTCTTAGAAAACCGCACCACCACAATCTGCGAGGAATCGCGGCCAATATCCAAATAACCACTGGCCCACAGATCCGATCGCACCACCCCGGTAATTTCCAGGCGATAGCCCCCCGGGCGCAGGTGAATCGTCTTGCGGCGATCAAAATTGTGGGGCCGATAGATCAACCGTCCATCCAAATACACTGCCCCCCATTCCGTCCCCTGAGCGTCAAACTCCACCCGCACCGTTTCCGTTTCCGATGCAGGACGGGGATAGGGCCAAATCACCACGGGTGGTCGCCGCCGAATGATAATCACATTTGAGGCGGTAGTGGTTTGGGCGAAGGCTGTACCTAAGTTAGGTAACACCATCAGGGCGGTCATCAGACCAGTTTGAATCCAAAACTTGAAATATTTCTTGGGATATCTCAGTGACCGGGGGCGATCTGCCCCCTCAGTAGGCGTCTCCATGGTGGTGCTCCAATGTATCAATCATCAAACGTAGCGCTATAGCTACGGATGTCCGAACCTGGGGATAGGTGCCCTAATTCAAGAAAATTGACTAGAATTTACATAAGTCATTACCAATCAAATTACACCTAAAGCTAATACTTTCGCGGGGTTCGGCCCGCTGACTAGATGTCACAGCGGTATCGCCTTTGGCATTTCATTACATTTGCTGCTGCTAGCTTTGGGTATGGTTGACTTATATCTATTGTGTTCTAGGGGATAAGGCTTTGAGTAACACTAGTAACTTTCGTGAAGCCATTCAAAAGGCCCAGGGTCAAGCCCTAGTGGGGCCAAACGTGATTAAAAACGCCCTACCCTTTGTGGGCGGCGGGTTAATCATCACCGCCCTAGGGTCCTTTGGCGGTTTAGGGGTAATGACCAACAACCCCGGCATTTTTATGCCAACTTTTTGGGTGGCGCTAATTGCCCAAATCGCCCTGTTCTTTGTGGCTAGCAATATTGCAGCCAAGGGCAACAACAGTACTGCCCTGCCGCTGCTGGCCACCTACAGCCTGCTCACCGGCTACACCCTCAGCGGTCTAATCGCCGTAGCTCTGGGCACTGCCGGGGTAGGTATCGCTGGCATTGGTTCTGCTGCCCTGGCCTGTGGTGTCGTCTTCATCGCCGCTCGGCAAATTGGCTCTAACCTGTCTGAAGAAGACGGTTTTGCCCTCACCCGCACTGTGGGACTTGGGGTAGTGGGTGTGCTGCTGGCGGTGGTCGGTCAGTTTATCTTTACCCTGTTTGGCGGTCCCGTTCCTCAGTTCCTCGATATCGCCATTTCCGGCTTTGGGGTACTGATTTTTGTGGGCGCGTCAGTGGTTGACTTTTTCATTCTGCCCCGCACCTACAAAGACGAGCAGTACCTGTCGGCGGCCCTGTCGATGTACTTGACCTACATCAACCTGTTTGTGTTTATTCTGCGGCTGCTGATTGCCATCAACCGCGATTAGGGTGACCTTCTGGAGCAGATGCTCCCCTGTGGTGAGCACCGCCCACCACAGGGGAGGGATGAAAAACGTAGGGCGTAGCCCCTGCGTAGCAGAACGAAAAAAGAAAAATCCAAAATCTGAAATCTGAAATCCAAAACCACCCCACCAGCCCGTGCATTGCGGCCCTAGGTTAACCACCAAGACCAAGACCCCTACCGCTAATGCGCCCTACGATTTCAATCCAAAATCTAAAATCCAAAATCCAAAATCCAAAATCCAAAATTCCCCCATCTCCCCCACCCTCCCCATCTCCCCCACCCTCCCCATCTCCCCCACCCTCCCCATCTCCCCCACCCCCTACTTCTTCACCTCTTAACCCTTCACCCACCTTCCCCATGCTTGATACCGTCGATCTAAAACGTGATCTCGATCAGCTCACTGAGCGCCTGGGTAAAGCCCAGGAGTATCTTTGACGTTCCGGCCCTGGAAGCCAAAATTCAAGATTTAGAGCAATTGGCGGCTCAGCCCGACTTTTGGGACGACCAAACCACCGCCCAAGACACGCTACAGGAGCTGAGTGATTACAAGGCCAATCTTAGCCAGCTGAGTGACTGGCAAACCAGCCTAGAGGATGCCGCCGCAGTTTTAGAACTATTGCAGGCTGACGACGACGACGCCCTGCTCCAGGAAGCTCAGGCCAATGTTGCCCAGCTGACCCACGCCCTGGACCAGTGGGAATTGCAACAGCTGCTGTCTGGCCCCTTTGACAAGCGAGGGGCCGTGCTCACCATCAATGCCGGGGCTGGGGGCACCGACGCCCAAGACTGGGCCGAAATGCTGCTGCGCATGTATACCCGCTGGGCTGAGCAACAGGGTTACCAGGCACACCTGGTAGAACTGTCAGAAGGAGAGGAGGCTGGCCTGAAGTCGGCCACTCTGGAAATTACTGGCCGCTATGCCTTTGGCTACCTGAAGGCTGAAAAGGGTACTCACCGGCTGGTGCGGATTTCCCCGTTTAATGCCAATGGCAAGCGACAGACCAGCTTTGCCGGGGTAGAAGTGATGCCGATTTTAGATAACAGTATCGAGTTGGATATTCCCGACAAAGATCTGGACATAAAAACCTCTCGGTCTGGTGGGGCGGGGGGCCAAAACGTCAATAAGGTGGAAACGGCGGTACGCATTACCCACCTGCCTACAGGAATTTCAGTGCGCTGTACCCAAGAGCGATCGCAGCTGCAGAACCGGGAAAAGGCGATGGCTATCCTTAAGGCGAAACTGTTGATTATCGCCCAGGAACAACAGGCTCAAGAAATCGCCGAAATTCGCGGCGACATGGTAGAAGCCGCCTGGGGTAACCAAATCCGCAACTACGTGTTTCACCCCTACCAAATGGTGAAGGATCTGCGCACGGGGGTGGAAACCACCGCCATCGACGATGTAATGGCGGGTGAGCTGGAGGCGTTTATTCAAGCCTACCTGCGTCAAGACAATCAGGTGCTCCAGGAGCAGACAGTTTAAGGGAAAATCAGGCATGGTTACTAACTTCCAGCCTTGGACAATTCGTGATCTGACTGCCATGCCCGATGATGGTGGTTGGAAGCGCTACGAATTGATTGACGGAGAGCTTTACGTGACCCGTGCCCCCCACATCCGCCACCAGGGCGCAGCCGGAAAATTACACGTACGGTTAGACCTTTGGTCTGAACAAACTAAGTTGGGGGCAGCATTTCAAGCACCAGGGGTAATTTTCTCGCCGACTGATGCCGTCATTCCCGATGTCGCATGGGTTAGCCAAGGGCGCTTAGCCAATGGTGTGGACGATGCCGGACATCTAACTATCGCTCCAGAATTGATGATTGAAATTCTCTCGCCAGGAGACTTAAATGAACAACGGGACAAAGAGGTCAAGCCAAAGCTCTATTCCCGCTACGGTGTGCAAGAGTACTGGATCGTCAACTGGCAACTCAAAACCCTGGAGATTTATCGCCGCACTGACGCCCAGCTTCAGCTGGTCAGCACGCTTCTGGTAGGTGATACCCTATCGTCTCCTCTACTACCAGGATTTAGCACTGCGATCGCCGATATTTTTCAGGTGTGACAGAGGATAGCCAAATCGTTAGATAGAGTAAGGGCTTGCCATCTTATTTTCGTTCTGTTCTATGCTGTAAGGCAGCTGACATGACGTCCACCCCCCCTATGGCTAAAGGAAAAGATCGCAATCGCAACGTCTATCGCGAGTTTGGCAAGCCCGATCCGATGGCACGGGCGGTGCCCGATCGCGCCCCTAACCAGCAAACCTTGAAAGTACAGGTCAGCCGCAAGGGACGAGGGGGCAAAACTGTCACAGTGATTAGCGGATTTCAGCACAAGCCCGATACGCTGAATACTCTGGCTAAGCAGCTCAAGGCCCAGTGTGGCACTGGGGGCACGGCCAAAGATAACGTTATCGAAATTCAGGGAGACCACGCCCAAACGCTGGTGGAGCTTTTAGTGGCCAAAGGTTATCAAGCGAAACGCAGCGGTGGATAATAATTTGTGGCAGTAGCCGATAGTCCAGGCCAATTAGTTTGGCATGGGAAGGTGCTAATTAACGCTGATCTAGCCGGTTGGTCAGATCGGCTGATGGGGATACCATTGGCGTTGTGGAGAAAACGATGGGCTTGAATCGGTTAGGGTGGCGACGGTTGCAGCAACTGGGCTGTTTCTTGGCGGTGTTAGGGTTAATTTTAGGCTTTCAGGGCACGCCACCGCTTCAAGCGAAGCCTACCCCAGCAGCCCAGGTCACCTCGCCAGCGGTCAAGCAGTGGCCAACCGATAATGGCCCGATCACCCCAGCGATCGCGATTCCCACCGACATTCGCCAGCATTGGGCCGCTAGCTGTATCACCGCCCTGGCCCAGCAACGGTGGATTGCCGCCGATGCCAGTGGACGCTTTTACCCCGACGATCCCATCCTCTGGGGGGATTATGTGGCGTTACTAAATCAGATCAGTCCCCCAGCCCAATCGGGAGGTTGGGCCAATCCCCTGGAGCGGGCCTTGGGGATTCCAGAGGCCCCTACCGTAGCGGCCCACTATCCCAGCCAGTATTACCAGCCCGACCGCCCCCTGGTGCGGGCCGAGGCGATCATGGCCCTGGCAGCCAAGGTAGGGGCCAACTACGAACTGGCGGCCAACACCTTGATCAACACCAGCCTGAGGGATGGACGGCAGGTGCCCCAGTACGCCCGGGAAGGGGTAGCGGCGGCCCTGGCCCAGGGCATGGTGGTGACTTATCCAGAGGGCGATCGCCTCAACCCAACCCAGCGGCTAACCCGGGGGGAAGCGGCGGCTCTGGTCTGTCGCGCCGCCCCCGACCCCAACCTGCGCCGCTGGATTGACCCCGCCTGGATTGCCCAGGTCCAACCGACGACCGTGGCTACCCCCAACCGCGAGTTGCGGGGGGTGTGGCTGACCAACATCGACAGCCAGGTGCTCTTTTCCACCGAGGCTCTAGAGTCAGGGATCAATCGCCTGGCCGACCTCAATTTCAACACCCTTTACCCAGTGGTATGGAACTGGGGTTACACCCTCTACCCCAGCCGCACCGCCCAGCGAGAATTGGGCATTAGTCACTTTCTCTATGGAGAGCGGCGGCCCCCCCGCCCCGGGGAAGCCGCTGAAGAGCGGGACATGATGCAAGAGGCCATCGACTTTGGCCACGCTCGGGGCATGGCGGTGGTGCCCTGGTTTGAATTCGGCTTTATGGCCCCAGATAACTATGTGCTGTATCGTCGTCACCCTGACTGGTTCACCCAGCGGTTGGCAGAACCGAGACCGGCTGTTTCCAGGGGCGATCGCCGCCCACCTCAGGCTAGGGATCAGCTAACAGCCGCACTACAGGGAGCTCAGGTGCCAGGCCGTCCCACCCCGGACCTGGTCCAAACCAAGGCATTAACCCTGGAGTCCTGGCAGGCCCAGTTAGATGGAGAAGAACCAGAGACAGACCCCACCCTTGATCCTGGCATCTGGATGGAGGGGGGCGTGATTCCCCGCCGCTGGATGAACCCGTTTCATCCCCAGGTCCAGAAGTTTATGCTGGAGTTGATCGACGATTTGGTGACGAATTACGAGGTGGATGGCTTCCAGTTTGATGACCATCTGGGTTTGCCTGTGGACTTTGGCTATGACCCCTACACCATTAACCTGTACCGGGCCGAGCACAATGGTCGCCTCCCCCCCGCCAACGCTCAGGATCCAGAGTGGCTAGCCTGGCGAGCTAATAAGATTTCCGACTTTTTACAAGAGGTATACAAACTGGTGAAAGCCCGGCGGCCCCAGGCGGTGCTATCCATTTCGCCCAACCCCTACCCCTTTGCCTATGTGAATTACCTGCAAGACTGGCCGGAGTGGGTGAACCGAGGCATTGTGGATGAGATGATTATCCAGGTGTACCGCAGTGACCAAAACCGGTTTATGTGGGAAATGAATAAGCCCTCGGCCCAGGGATCTCGGCGGCGGATTCCCACCAGTATTGGCATCCTCAGTGGCTTACGAGCGGCTCCGGTGGGCATGGATCACATTACCGATCAAATGGTGGCAGTACGCGATCGCGACTATGCCGGTATGGCCTTCTTCTTCTACGAATCCCTCTGGATGCCAGCCCCCCGAGAAACCCTCGATAGCCGCACAGCGACTTTGCAGCAGAGCTTTACTGGCCAAGTACCTCGACCTTAGTAGCGGCCAAGTCCAGAGGCGTTTCATTGAATAACGGTAGACAATGCAACGGGCATAAATGACTTATCCTAGACTAGCCCTACCCGTATAAGGTTTGGAGTTGTTTACCTCCTCTGTCTAACCTAAGGGCTAGATCTAACTTGCTACCGCCTATGCCCTGGTCTCGCATTATTAGTGGATTAGTCGCCATCGCCATCGCCCTGGCCATGATTTTGTTGGGGGGCTGGTACTTTACCCTAGGGTTTGGGGTGATTATTTTTTTGGGGCAACTCGAAATTTTTCGACTAGTCAAGGCCAAAGGTATCTTACCTGCCGCTAAAACCACCCTGGTTGTCAGTCAAATTATGCTGATTACCGCCCATCTTTCCTCGTCTTTAGCCGATGCCATGCTGCCCCTAGGGGGCACGTTCATCTGCTTTTACCTACTGTTTCAGCCCAAAGTAGCCACCATTGCAGATGTAGCGGCCTCTATTTTGGGGCTGTTCTATGGCGGCTATTTACCTAGCTTTTGGGTGCGCCTGCGAGACTTGGGCAACCTAGAAGCCACCCTGCCCCTGGGGGGCTACTGGCCCGATCAATGGTGGCCGCCTCTGGATACCATTCCCCTGGGACTCACCCTGACGCTAATCGCCTTTGGCTGCATCTGGGCCGCTGATATTGGGGCCTATACAGCCGGTAAAATCATTGGCCGCACACCGTTGTCGAACATCAGCCCCAAAAAAACCGTAGAAGGAGCTGTTTTTGGGGTCTTAGGCAGTATGGTTGTGGCCTTAGCCGGCAGTTACTGGTTGCAATGGCCACTTTGGCCCCTATCGGGGGGAGCCCTGGGGCTGATGGTTGGTACCTCTAGTCTACTCGGGGACCTGACGGAATCCCTGATGAAACGAGATGCTGGGGTTAAGGACTCTGGGGATCTAATTCCTGGCCACGGCGGCATCTTGGATCGCACGGACAGCTATGTTTTCACCGGGGCGCTAGTCTATTACTTCGTCACGCTGTTGTTGCCAGTCTTGCCAGTCCAATAGAAGATCAGGGTCTAGGGACCAGCGGTCAGGGCTTGGGAACAGGTAACCGACTGATGCCGAGTCTTTCTAGCAGTTATATCGGCGTTCGGGGCTGCCACGATAAATTTGGACTTGAGAGATTATTCGCTATAGTGGCGACACAGTGAGCCCTCCCCAGGGTTGGAGGTTCCTATCGGTGAAACATATTCCAGACTCCTCGAGGCAGGTAACCGCAGATGGCCTAACGGTGATCCCTGCTCCCTTGGCAATCGGTGGCGAAGTGATTCCCCGCAGTAAGCGGGTACGGCTAGAGTTACCCGTTTCCCGTCTGCCCACAGGCACGATGATGTCCCTACCAGTAACCGTGATCAGCGGTAAAAGGCCGGGGCCTCGGCTGTGGTTAAGTGCTGCCATCCACGGGGACGAGCTTAACGGCGTGGATATTATTCGCCGGGTGGTTAAAGCCTTAAAACCCCATCGCCTGACCGGATCTGTGATTGCGGTGCCGGTGGTAAATATTTTTGGTCTGCTAGAGCAGTCTCGCTACCTACCTGACCGGCGGGACTTGAACCGATCGTTTCCGGGGTCGGCGCGGGGATCGTTGGCTAGTCGACTAGCGGCCCTATTTATGAGAGAAGTGGTCAGCCAATGCACCCACGGCATTGATCTGCATACCGCAGCTATCCATCGCACTAACCTACCCCAGGTGAGAGCAGACTTAGAAAACCCGGCTGCCTACAGGTTTGCCCAAGCCTTTGGTGCCCCGGTAATGCTCCATGCCAGTCATCGAGATGGGTCCCTGCGGCAGGCGGCGGCCAAACGTAACATCCCGATTTTGGTGTATGAAGCGGGGGAGGCGCTGCGGTTTGATGCCGATGCTATCCAGACTGGGGTCGAGGGGATATATCGGGTGATGGATTACTTGGGCATGTATCCTCCGCCAGAGTCAGTCGCCTCCATCGACACCCTAGAAGCCTGGGAAAGTCGCTGGGTGCGGGCGTCGCGGGGGGGCATCTGGCACCGCTCTGCGAGCTTAGGCGACGTGGTGAAAAAGCGTCAGCCCTTAGGGTTTATCACCGATACGTTTGGGGACAAACCGGTGCAGGTGCGTAGCTCCCTGGCGGGGGTGGTGATTGGCCATGGCCAAAATCCCTTGGTAAATCAAGGGGATGCCTTGGTGCACGTGGCCCGTTGCCAACCGGACAATCCTTTGGATCAAGCGCGCCTTGACCAGGAGGGTCAGTCTGATGCCCCCCCATCAACACCGGATAACGCCGTTTAGGCCCAGCATGGTTGGCCCCAGGTATGGCCAATCTATCAACCGCCGCCAGCCTAACCCCAGGCTAAGCTAGGGATCAGCAGAAGGGCCAGGGCGCCCATGGCTGGAGAGCACTCCATAGAGTAAACCAATACCAGGGCTGAGCTGGAAAGCCAGTAGAATCAGGAAGATTCATTCTCTGGTGGATTATGGCATTGCCCCTACTGACCTTGCCGAAGGCGGAACTACACATGCATATTGAAGGGTCCCTAGAACCCGACATGATGTTTGCCTTAGCCCAGCGCAATGGGATATCGCTGCCCTACGACTCGGTAGCAGCGGTGCGAGCGGCTTATGAATTTGAAAATTTGCAGTCGTTTTTAGACCTGTACTACGCTGGTGCCCAGGTGCTGCAAACCGAGCAGGATTTCTACGACCTGACCTGGGCCTACCTGCACAAGTGTGCAGCCCAGGGAGTGCGCCATACTGAGATTTTTTTTGATCCCCAATCCCACTGCGATCGCGGCATCCCCTATGAAACCGTTCACCATGGCATTACCCAGGCATTGCGAGATGCCAAAACCCACTTAGACATCTCCTCCGGGCTGATTCTCTGCTTTTTACGCCACCTCAGTGCCGATGCCGCCATGGCCACCCTAGAGCAAGCCCTGCCCTATGGGGAAGACATCATTGCCGTGGGCCTAGACTCTTCAGAACTGGGGCATCCCCCGTCTAAGTTTCAGGCCGTCTTCGACCGGGCCAGGGCCGAGGGGCTTTTAACAGTAGCCCATGCTGGGGAGGAAGGTCCTCCCGAGTACATCTGGGAAGCCATTCAGTTACTCAAGGTGTCACGCATTGACCATGGGGTGCGCTGCGTGGAGGATCCCGCCCTGGTGGACTATTTAATCGAACACCAGATTCCACTCACAGTCTGTCCCCTGTCAAATATCAAGCTCTGTGTGTTTGAATCCATGGCCCAGCATAACCTGAAGCAATTGCTGGAGCTGGGGCTATGTGTTACCGTCAACTCCGACGACCCGGCCTACTTTGGCGGCTATCTGCTGGAAAATATGACCGCAGCCCAAACCGCCCTGGACCTTAGCGATCGCCAAATGCAACAACTGGCCCACAATTCCTTCCGGGCCTCCTTCCTCAGCCCCCAGGAGAAGCAACCCTTTCTAGAACCATGAGCCAGGGAGTCAACTCCCCAGTACTCTGCGGCATAAGTCGGCCAACTATTCCTGACACCGAGAACCTGACACCCTCCATCAAGGTGGTCACCTTTCTACCAGGCGGTACTAGCCTCTAGGCCATCACCATGCCGCCATCCACATTAAACACCTGGCCGGTAATGTAAGCCGCTGCCGGGTCCGCTGCCAAAAATCGCACCATACCGGCAATGTCCTCAGGCTGGCCAAATCGACCCAGAGGAATGTACTTGAGGATCTCGTCAGTGTTGGGTAACTCGCCAGTCATATCGGTTTCAATGAAACCAGGAGCCACTGCATTCACTGTCACCCCCCGACTGGCCATTTCCTTGGCGATGGTTTTGGTAAAGCCAATCACCCCAGCCTTGGCGGCACTGTAGTTGGCTTGGCCAGGGTTGCCCATTTGCCCCGCCACGGAAGCAATGTTGATGATCCGACCCGATCGCTGCTTCAGCATCGATTTAGCCACGGCCCGGGTACAGAGAAACACGCCGGTCAAGTTCAAGTCAATCACCGCTTGCCAGTCTTCGGGCTTCATCCGCAGCAGCAGGGTATCGCGGGTAATGCCAGCATTGTTCACCAGAATGTCGATACGGCCCAGCTTTTCTAAGGTAGTTTTGAACAGGGCGTCCACCTGGTCCACTTGGGACACATCCGCTTGCATTGCCAGGGCGCTGCCGCCGTCGGCAGTAATTTGGGCCACCAGTTCTTCCGCCGCAGTGCTAGAGCGAGCATAGTTAACCACCACCTGGGCCCCTGCGGCAGCCAAAGAGCTTGCTATGGCTCGACCAATACCCCTCGATGCACCAGTAACAACAGCGACCTGGCCCTGTAGGGATGGGGAGGATGGGGACATGGGAATACCTCGATCAAGACAGCTAATGCCTGTTTTCCTGGTTCAGGCACCTTGCTTCATGGTTTTATCACGAAATGGGGAGCTGAATTCTCGATTCTGAATTTTGAGTTTTGGATATCAGCATCTATCTCCCTCTCGCCTCACCCATCCTTCCCCGATTAGCTGTAGCCACCAGTTTCTCGAAAAATCACTGGGGCATGCTGTAACCGCTGATAGGTGCGATGTTTGATGTAAAGTTCTCGATTGGTGAAAAAGAATAGCGAAACCGCTTCCCAAAGAAACACCCAACCACCGATAAAGATCCCTTCTACCGCAATTGATGTGGCCGTTCCTTCTACAAGATAACGCGGAAAAGTGGTGCCAAACCATAGCAGCACAAACCCCATGACAATGTATCGCAGCACCAGATGATTGTCTTTTTTAATCTCTTTTCGCAGTTGATAGGTCTTAAAGGCAAAACTATTCCTCAACCCGGTGAGAAATTCTACCTCCGCTTGATTATCCCGGCTACCAGAGGGCAAAATAAAGCAGAGCTCAATCGAATAACGCTGGGGAATGTCCTCTGCGCCAGCTTCCAGATAGACTTCCAGATCAGGATCTAGATCACGTCGTTTAAATGGAGCCGGGTCCCACTCACTGAAAATGTCAGCGTAGCTATCTAGAGCCACCTCGATCATGTAGGCGTTATTGTCAGGATCGACTTCGTAAATTTCCCGAAGGAATTGGTCCCGCGGCTTGATCATCGTGGTAGAAGGCTACTGGTATCGCGATCGCTAGAGAGATTACCTGATCAGGAAACTACGCCAACGCCATGATTTGGTTAGAGCCAAGGGGACCGCATCATGATTGATTGCTGTCAGAAAACTGTTTTTCAACAGTTTTCTGACAGGGAGACAATGCCCACCCTATGGCAACCAAAATCACTAACCAAAGCGGCTATCTGCTTTGGTTGAAAAGCTCCTAAGTGGCGGTGGTCTCTGTCGTTGCCTTCCGCACAGCCAGAGAGGCCGCTAGCAAGGATATCCCACTGAACAGCAGGCTAATGCCCACATAAAGCCCGATTAACCACAGGGCACTAAATGGCCAGTTATTCAGTACCAAAATACCTAAAATTAGAGTAATGATACCGTTAAGCACCACCAACCAAGACATGCTGTTACCCGTCCGGTTAGTAAACCCCATAATAATCGTAAACACCCCTTCGGCAATGAATAAAATGCCAAAAGCCAGGGTTAGGGCTAGGATAGCTGCACCCAGGTTAAACAAAATGTACAGACCAGCAATGACATAGAAAATACCTACAATCAGATTTAGCCAAAATCCCCTAACTGGCTTTGACTGGAATGACTGAACAATCATGATGATGCCGCTAATCAGGGCTAGCCAGCCAATCGTAGCCGTAAAGAAAGCTGAACCCAACGTCGGCATCAAAATGGCAAGCACACCCAAGATAATTAGCGCGATACTCAGGGCAATGACCCACCCAGTCGCCTTTTTGATTTCTGCTGCAGGAGTGAAATTGGTTGTCATAGTATTTACCTCAATGACTTGAATTAGTTGATGACAAGAGATTTAGAGTTGATAGTCAGGCACATCTACTGGGCAGACATCTGCATGGTGCCACTGCCAAACCTCAGGTCAATAAACAAATCACCATCCTGAAAAAAGTAAAGGTCAGAACTACTCAAAGCCTGGACAAATTCATTGTCAACAGAACCTTCAGGGCACGCCATGCGAGTCGTAGCAATTTCGCCAACGTCCAAGCGGCGGTCAGGTCCTAAGGTGTAGGAACCACGTCCCTGGTTGCAGTCAGCTTGCACCAGCAGTTCTCCGTCGTCCATCAATTCGACCGTATAGTTTTCGGGTGAATCAGCCACAATCAGGGTGTCATCAGCCATTTGAATTTGCTGCATCTGCCATACGGTACCCACGAGCGGTGGGGTAGGTGTGCCAGAAAACTGGATAGTGCCACTGTCAAACTGCATGTCGATGAACAGATCATCGCCTTGGAAGAAGTACAGCGCAGAGTTATTCAAGGCCTCTAGAAATTCAGTTCCAATGGAGCCTTCTGGACAAGCGGCTAGGGTGGTGGGCCCCATGGTTATCGATAAACGGTTGTCGTCTTCTACCGTGTACTGACCGATGGCACGGTTGCAGTCAGCTTGGACAAACACTTCGCCATCATCTGAGAATTCCGCCGTGTAGTTTTGGGGCGGCTGTGCCGTCAGTAGTTGACCATCGTTCATCTGAATTTGCCGCAGTTCCCACTCTGTGCCCACTAAGGGAGACATTTCAGCCACGTCGGTGGGGGCCACACAAGCTGCGGATCCTAGGGCTAGAGCCGACACAGCAGTAGCCACAACATAACGAGAAAAAACCATGCTTATCCTCAGTCACCTGAATAAATGCAAAACTGGGCTCACCACTTATAGGCTATTCACCCAAGAACGACAAGCCAAAAAATGCCTTACCCAATATGGTAAAGCGGGAATATATGAAACCTCTATGGAACTATAGGTAAGAGAGGTTTCTTAACTAAAGGCATCAGCCGGAGGGCGATGCTTAGCCACCTGAGCGATTAGGATCAAAGCCACGATCGCACCTACTAACCCAGCTGCGATCGCACTGATCATCGCATGGATAGCGATCATATTAGATGGGGTAATCAATGCCCCTTGAGTCATGGTTGTGGCCGTTTGTCCTGGGCTAATAACCGTAGCACCTTGGGGGAGTAGCAGCATTTTCCAGGTCAGCTCACTCACCCGCCAAAGGGCGATCAAGACCGATAGGGCCATAATGATCAGGTTAGTTAGCAGGCCAATGCTAAGGATGCGCTTCACCTCTGATTTAGCGGGCCTTAGGTCTTGGCTGTCTAGACGACGAGCCACCGAGATGTAGCGAAAACACCAGTAAATACTGAAGAGCAACAGCAGTAGACAGACCACAGCTAGCCATAGCCCGGCAGAAAAAGAGGTCATTTGCCAACGCCCCAGGTTGAGCAGCACTTGGGTGATCACGACCAATAGTGGCCCGACTCCCAACATAATCTGCAAGACCAAGCCAATCCAGCCTAAACGACGGCAGGCACGAGCCAGTTGTTGTGGCGTTAACGTTGTCTTTTTTGGCCTAAAAAAATTAACCACCCTTTATACCCAGATGATATCCTACTAATACCATACAGGCATCCTGCAGAATCAAGCCAGAATCAAGCCAGAACTGAAGCTTAAATCTTTTGGCATTTTGTTCATGACTCAACTAATGGCTCAACAAAATCGGATTAGGCAAGTGTTGAGCCCTGTAATGTTACGAGTTAATAAATACACTCCTATTAACATTTTATTTGGTGAACTTTCTAAAACTGACGTCAATCATGTTTTATGGCTGGGTTAATCTGAGGTTAGACCAGCCGAGTCACTTCAATTCAAGTCCATCCCATTCAGATGCCAGGCGATTAGGGTAAAGTAAGCCACCTGTTTGCAGCTGACTAGTATGGGTTTAGCTTGATCGTGTCTGGGTGCGATTTCTAGGCGCAATTGTGATTCACAGCTAGCGGCTATGGCTGACTGGGTGGATGCTCGCCGAGTGTTTTCTCCCTAGCGCTGGCTCGCAGGTGCTGGCTCGCAATGGTATCGGCTTTTCCCTAAGTGCCATAGATAAGTGGCAAGGAGTTAGCTATGACTCAAAACGTCAGTTTAGGCTCGCGCAATATAGCGCTGGTGGGAGCCTACGGTAGCGGTAAAACCACCCTTTTAGAAAGTATTCTCTCAGTAACAGGAGCGATTACCCGCAAAGGCAATGTAGACGATGGCAATACTCTGGGTGACAGCTCACCGGAAGCTCGCGATCGCCAGATGACTGTAGAACTAAATGCCGCCAGTACCCAGTACGGCGGCATTCATTTTACGTTTTTAGACTGCCCCGGCTCGGTGGAGCTCCAGCAGGAAACCTGGAATGCCCTGGTGGGAGTTGGGGCAGCAGTGGTGGTGTGCGAGGCCGACCCCAACAAGGTGCTGACCCTGTCGCCCCTGCTCCAGTTTCTCGACAGTTGGAATATTCCTCACCTTATTTGGGTCAATAAGCTGGATCGGGCTAACGGCAGCTTTGCCGAGGTGCTAGAGGCACTCAAAACCGTTTCCTCACGGCCCGTGATTCCCCAGCAGTACCCCATTCGCCAAAACCGGGAGCTCGTGGGCTTTATCGATTTGGTCACCGAGCAGGCCTTCCATTACCATGGTGGTGCCCCGGCGGATCCAGTGCCCCTACCAGCGGACCTGCAAGCCGAGGAGCAGGTGGCTCGGGCCGAGATGCTGGAAACCCTAGCCGATTTTGATGACCATCTGCTGGAAGAACTGCTGGAAGACATCGCCCCGCCGGAAACGGAAATTATCAACGACTTGAAGATGGAGTTGGGAGCCGACTTAGTGGTGCCAGTGCTGTTTGGGGTAGCCCAGGCGGACTATGGGGTGCGTCCCCTATTGGATGCTCTGGTTAAAGAAGCCCCCGCCCCCGAGACCACCCAAACAAATCGTGGCCTAGCCTTCCCCGCCGCCGAAACCGTAGCCCAAGTGCTGAAGACCTACTACACCCCTCAAGGGGGTAAGCTTTCCCTGGTGCGCGTCTGGCAGGGAGAACTACGGGATGGGGATAGCCTGAACGGCGATCGCATGGGCGGTCTGTACGAGTTGCTGGGTACCCAGCAAACCAGCCTATCTACAGCCCAGGCGGGACAAGTGGTAGCGATCGCCCGCCTAGAAGCCGCCCAAACTGGCGACACTCTGACCACAGGTAGCCCTACTACCCCCAGCACTGTTCTGCCCAAAGCCCCCACCATCGACCCAGTCTATGCTCTAGCTATCACCCCAGAAAAGCGTAGCGATGAAGTGAAGCTCAGTGGTGCCATGGCAAAGCTGATGGAAGAAGATCCCTCCCTGACCTGGGAACAACACGGCGACACCCACGAGGTGATTTTATGGGGTCAGGGGGATGTACACCTGAACCTGGCCATCGATCGCCTCAACCGCAAATATAACCTGCCCATGACCACCCATTTGCCCCTGGTGCCCTACAAAGAAACCATTCGCCAGCCAGTAGACTCCATCCACGGGCGCTACAAGCACCAAAGCGGCGGCCATGGCCAATTTGGAGATGTGTACCTGTCGATTAAACCGCTGCCCCGGGGGGAGGGGTTTAGCTTTAGTGACACCATCGTCGGCGGGGTCGTACCCAAGCAATACATTCCCAGCGTCGAAACCGGCGTACGGGAATACCTGAACCACGGTCCCCTGGGCTTTCCGGTGGTGGATTTGGCGGTCACCCTAACCAACGGCTCGTACCACAATGTTGACAGTTCTGACCAGGCCTTTAAGCAAGCGGCCCGCATTGCCATGCAGGAAGGGCTATTGGCCTGTGGCCCCACCCTGTTGGAACCCATCGCTCTGGTGGACATTTCCGTGCCCAGCAGCTTTACCGCCAATGTGTTGAAGCTGATTCCAGGACGGCGAGGGCAAATCCTGGGCTATGAAGCCAAAGCCGACTGGTCCGGTTGGGACGTGGTGTCGGGCTTTGTACCCCAGGCGGAAATGCAGACTATGATCTTAGAGCTGCGATCGCTGACCATGGGGGTTGGTTTCTTCAAATGGGGCTATGATCATCTAGACCCGGTGCCAGACAAAATTGCCGAAAAGATTCTGGCCAGTACCTCCGCCTAAATCCTATGACTCAGCCCCCCCTGCGGGTTATCTCCCTCATCCCCAGTGCGACAGAGATTGTCCACAGCCTAGGGTTGGGGGAGTTTTTAGTGGGCCGCAGCCACGAATGTGACTATCCCCCGGCGGTGCAGGCTCTGCCCGTCTGTACCGAACCTAAATTTGACCCTACCGGGGATAGCGCCACCATTCACCAGCGAGTCACCGATTTACTTACCGGCGCCCTTAGCGTTTACCGAGTCAAAACCGACCTGCTAGAGACCCTGCAACCCACCCACATTCTGACCCAGGCCCAATGTGAGGTATGCGCCGTCAGCCTAGGCGATGTAGAGACTGCCGTCGCTCAACTTATCGGTAGCCAGCCTCAGATCGTTTCCCTAGAACCCACCTGCTTGCAAGACGTATGGACCGACATACAGCGGGTGGGAGCCGCGCTATTGGGGGAAAACCATCAAGACCAGGTGGCAGAGGCCTTGACAGTCCTACAACAGCGCCTGAATACCTGTATCAGCCAAGCTACCCAGCAAGAATCCCAGCCGACGGTGGCTTGTATTGAGTGGACAGATCCCCTAATGGCCGCTGGCAACTGGGTACCGGAACTGGTGCAGTTGGCGGGGGGCAAATCCCTATTTGGTACCGTCGGCCACCATTCCCCCTGGATAACCTGGGAAGACCTGGCCGCCGCCGACCCAGATATCATCGTGATCATGCCCTGCGGCTATGACCTGGCGGTCACCCGCCAAGAAAGCCAGGCCCTGATCGACCATCCTGCCTGGGCGGGGCTTAAAGCCGTACGTCACCAGCGGGTTTATATTGCCGATGGCAATCAATACTTCAATCGACCTGGCCCTCGCCTGGTGGAATCCCTAGAAATTTTGGCCGAAATATTTCATCCCCAGGCTTTGGACTACGGCCACCAGGGCCAGGGCTGGCAGCTGTTGATCACCAGTCCCTAATCATGCTGACGTTTTTGTAATGCCGCCAGCATCTGTTGTTTTACTGCCTCAGCCCAGGCATTAAAGTCGTCCTGGTCATGGCAGGCTGAAGCTTTCAACCGAGCGTTAGGGGTCTGGGTAGAAGAGGAAGCAGAAGAAGAGGATTTCATAAAAAGAGTATTGAAGCGTCATCCTCTTCGATATAACAAACTTAGTGGGGGTGCTGCTGGGCCATTATCCGATTTCTGCATGGGTATACCCAGCCGTCGCATAGATTTAACAGTCCTTAATTTTAGGCTAATGCTGTCCAGGCTAATTCTGGGGCTGCGCTTGGAGGCGCTCCGCCTCTTCCAGGGCTTGGGCTTTGTTAGTGGCGTAGGACTGAATGCGGTCTTGGGCCACCTCATAGCGGTCGTCCTCTGGGGAAACTTCGGCCATCAGGTCAGAGGCACGCTGCCAACGTACCGCCAGGTCTAGCCATTCTGCCGGGGTTGCCGCAGCTCGGCCATCTTCTACGGATTGCTGGGCAATGCGCACAGCCATAACGAACGGATCCTGGTCGGGGGAGGCAGCGGCAGTTGGTTCAGCCTCCGCCTCTGCTTCATCTGTCTGAACCTGTGTCCCTCCCAAGTTCAGATTCAGCCCCAGCCAGTCTTTGGTGGCCCAGCCCACCATCAGCAGTAATAGGACCAAACTGGCCCCGCCAATAATACCCCGCCAAAAGGCCAGCCGACTGGAGGGACTTTTCTTGCGGGGCACATCGTCTAAGTAGGGGTTCCGCTGGCGGGGGGCCCGCAAGTCTTGCCAAAATCGCACCAGGGCGTTGGGTCGCTTTAGGGTGATGGGCTCTCGCCACAGCAAGCTATTTTCGGGATCGCGCTTAATTTCATCCAACCAAAGTAACTGCTGTTCTTTCACCAGACGGCTGTTGATATTGACCCGAGTAATGCCCCGGGGGCTAATGGACTCCAGCACATGGCGCACCTGCTCTACAATGTCGTCTTTGGGTAGACGATCAGCGGTAGGTGCCTCAACTAAGAGTTGCAAAATGCCATTGTCCTGAATAGCCCGGGTGCGAATGCTGTCCTCGACAAAATGATCATTCAGCTTTTGAATGATGGCCGCTACGCTTCCCTGGCGAGCCTGGAAGTCGATGTCGTCAATGGTTGGATGCATGGCAAAAAACCCCCTGCCACAGGTCTGCTGCCGCGACAGCCTGCTCATAACGATACGATCATCGCATTATACCAAGCCCTTAGGAAACGGGGATCATTCTTTGGAAAACCCGGGGCTCTGGAAAACCCGGGGCTCTGGAAAAACCGGGGCTCTGGAAAAACCGGGGCTCTGGAAAACCCGGGGCTCTGGAAAAACCGGGGCTCTGGAAAAATCGGGGAACAAAAGCCTCCCGCCTATCATCCCGACTTGTCAGCCGGCTAGAGCAAATGTTGAAACCGATCCTCCTGGCCCAACTGCTTAACCGCCGCTTTGATGTCTTGGGTGCGGTCTTTGCGGACCACCAGGGTGGCATTGCCATCTCGAACGATCACCACATCCTCTAGACCAATGGTGACGACTACTTCGTCAGGGTTGGCGCTGTACACAATGCTACCTTCGGTATCGATGGCCAAGTGGGTGGCTAGGTCCACGTTTTTATCCCCCGGTTGTTTCAGCAGTCGCTCCACCGCATTCCAGTCGCCCAGATCATCCCAGCCAAAGGTGACGGGCATCACATAGGCGCGATCGGTGGCTTCCATCACCGCATAGTCGAGGCTGAGCTTGTCGAGGCTGGGGTAGGCGTTAACCCCTTGTTCTAGGATCGGTTGAATTAACTCTGGGGCGTGGGTTTTGAACTCATTCAGCATTACCCCGGCGGGAAAGATAAACATGCCGCTGTTCCAGCTGAATCGACCACTATTGATGAAGGTTTGGGCGGTAGGGGCGTCAGGCTTTTCGGTAAAGCGGCTGACCTGGTAAGCCTGGAGTCCCCCATAGGCACCAGCGTCCTCTCCTTGCTCGATGTAGCCATAGCCAGTGGCGGGGTAGGTGGGGGTAATGCCCAGGGTGGCGATCGCCCCTTGACGGACAGCCATCTCAGCGGCGGCCTGCAGGGTATCGCCAAAAGCGGCTTGATCGGCAATCCAGTGATCGGCAGGGAAGAACCCGACGATCGCCTCTTCCCCATAGCGCCGGGCCACCTCTAAGCTGCCCCAGGCGACGGCGGGGGCGGTGTCGCGCCCCACCGGTTCCACCAGTAGGTTAGCCTCTGGCAGGTGGGGCAGTTGCTGGCGCACACCGTCAGCCAAATGGGCGGCGGTCACCACCCACAGATCCTGCCATCCCCCCGCTATGGGCAGCAGCCGGTCAGCGGTGGCCTGCAGCAAACTGCGATCGCTGCCATCTAAACAGAGAAACTGCTTGGGGTGCGCCAGACGACTGACGGGCCAGAATCGTTCTCCTTTGCCCCCCGCTAAGATAATTGGAATCAATTTCGCCATTTTGTATAACAATCCTAAATATCAAGATTTCATAGTGAATGGTTCAAAGCCTTGACCTAGAACAACCTGAGGCTTTGCTTCAAAATCTGCAACCAGGGCTTTGGTGTCAACCACAGCCCCAATCCTATTCTCTGGATGGAGGCAGTGGGTCAGAATTAGCTTAATATTGATTAACACATCAATCTGTTACGAAGTTTTGACCAACGCTGAACCTAGGTTAGATCCGGTCTTATCCCCATTTGGTTAGGATGGGAGCACTGATGGGGCCGGCTTTACCCAAAACCTTGGAGTTGGTCTGTTGGGGGTTGAGGAGTGAAGCTAGCGAAGCAGGTGCAGATGATTACGCCATCCCAGGGTACCGAGAAGTCTGAGTCCCAGGAAAATAAACTAATTGACGACGAATCACTGCCATCTAATGGGAGCCAGCCCAGTTCCGAGACAGAGGCCACCTGTGTTAGCCATAGCCAAGACGACGGCCCAGCAGCCGAGTCCTTCCCAGCTGGTTCCCAGCCAGCCGAAACTCATCAGGTAACCAACTCAGAGACCCCTGCCTCAGATGGTTCTAGCTCAGCCGAGCCACCCACTAATCAGACTAAGCCTCCGCAGCCGAACGCCACTGTCGCCACCTCAGAAGAGGTGGCTGTTGTTCCTGCGACCATAGAGGTGCTTCCCAGTGAAGCCCCTGCAAGCCATGGGCCGGTTAAACCCAAGCGATCGCCCATGGGTAAAGCCCTACGACACTTCCTTTGGGGTGGATTATTTGTGGGTACGGCGCTGGTTTCTGGGCTGTTGGGGGCAACGGCGGCGCTGATGCTGCCCCTACCCGGTCATATGGGTCAATCTCGACCTGCCGCCAGTCTGGGCGATCTGTGGAAATCGGGCTTTCGCTACCAGGTGACTCGTCCAGTCAACATTTTAGTCATGGGCATTGATGAAGTCCTGGACACCCCTAGTCACTCTGACGCCGTGTTTGCAGGTCGTACCGATACGCTGCTGCTCGTGCGGATTGACCCAGACAGCCAAAGCCTGAGTGTATTGTCAATTCCCCGGGATACGCGGGTGCAGATTCCGGGCCATGGCACGGACAAAATTAACCAGGCCAATGCCGAGGGGGGGGCCGCCCTGGCAGCTCAGACCATTGCCTACAACCTGGGGGATATCCCCATCGATCGCTATGTACGCATCAACACCACCGCCTTCCGGGAAATGGTGGACTTGGTTGGCGGCATCGAGGTGAATGTACCGAAACGGATGGAGTACACCGATCAAACCCAGCAACTTTACATTGATTTGTACCCCGGTTGGCAAACCCTGGACGGGGACCAAGCCGAGCAGTTTGCCCGCTACCGCAATAATACGGGGGACATTGGTCGGGTGCAGCGCCAGCAACTATTGCTGCGGGCCTTTCGGGAGCGGTTAACCCACCCAACGGTGATTCCCCGCCTTCCCCAGGCGGTGCGCGTGCTGCAGCGATACATTGATACCAACCTCACCCTAGAGGAAATGCTAGCCCTAGCTAACTTTGGCTTAGACATTGAGTCTAATGACCTGAATATGGTGATGCTGCCGGGACGGTTTAGTGGACCAGCCGAATATATTGCCAGCTACTGGTTACCCGACTGGGATGCATCCGCTGACGTGCTGCAAACCTATTTCAACGTCAATACCACCGGTCGCTATGTCGACAATTCTGGAGTCCGTTCTATCTCCAATTTGCGGATCGCGGTGCAAAATGCTTCTGGTGATGCCGAAACCGCCTCTGCTGTAGCTAGTTACCTCCATGACAGTGGCTTTAGAAACGTCTACGTGACTGAAAATTGGAGCACTGTCAGCCGTCGCACCGAGGTGATTGCTCAACGGGGCGATCGCAGTAGTGCTGCTACAGTACAATCTGTCATCGGAGTGGGACGAGTCTTGACAGAATCGACGGGCGACCTAGACTCAGACATCACGATTCGGGTAGGTCGCGACTGGGCTGAGGGTGTGCCCCAGGAACTGTAGTCTTGGGAAAGTAGCTAGACCGTGGGCAAAGGCGCAAACACAGTCAGTGCTTGGGGCAGACATTCAAACTCAATCGGGTTGGCCTCGACAATCTCGCCATCAATGACTAGCTTTTGGGCAGGGGTGGTGGTGACCTTCAGTTTGGGGGTGCGCAAACAAAGAATATCATCCCGCTGAGTAGGCACCTTACGAGCGGCCGAGGCCATCAGGGAAGCCAGTCCCTTGATATTTTGCAACCGGGTTTGACTAGTGGAGATGGTGACCTCCAAAAGGCCATCATCAGGAATAACGGCCCCCAACCCCTGGGCCAGTACAGAGGTGGGGGGGGCCACATTCGCCACGGTAATTGCTGTGGTCGAAAATTCGGTCACTTCCCCGTTCATTTCCACGATGGCCTGAAAGGGCTGAGCCGTAGCCAACTGGCGTACCCCGGCTAGCAGGTAGGCCAAATTCCCCAATTCATTTTTGAGTTCACGGCTGGCTTTATCGACCATACCCGCTTCAAACCCTAACCCCGCCAGTAAGATCATCGGGGTTTGATTGCACCGGGCCGCGTCTACCACATGGGTATTGCCCGCCAGAATAGTTTCGCAAGCGGCCCGCAATTTGGTGGGAATACCCAGGCCAACGCTAAAGGCATTGGCCGTGCCTCGCGGAATAATGCCCAACGGAATACCTGTATTCATAGCGGCTCCGGCGATCGCCGATACCGTGCCATCTCCCCCCGAGGCAATCAATAGACTGCTGCCCAGGTCATGGTCAGTTTTGGACTTAATATGGGTAATCACCTCGTGAGCCTGTTGGGCTGGATCGACATCAGGTTTGGTCATAATCACATTGACCAAAATCTGAGGCTCCAGCACGTTGCGAATCGTCGTCAGATCCACGTTGGGATCCCCCTGCCCTGCCACCGGATTAAAAATCATGTAGGCAATTTGGCTGCGGGCCATGCCTCGCAACAGCAACATTGCTGATATCTCGTTGAGGGCGATGGGAATACCCTGGAGTTGGCAGGCCCGCAGAACTAAGGTAAAGCTGGGGAAATCACGATCAAGGCCCTGGGGATCGGCAAAAAACAAAACCCCAGCAATCTCCCCGGCCAAAATTTGGGCGGAGAGCTGAATATCACTGCCCTGGGTATTGCCTGACAGCGACACCAAATCGATGCCTTTCGCCCCCCAGGTTTGGGCCAAACGCTGAGCAATTTCCGCCGGGGCTAAGAGCTGAAAGTGAGTCAGTACCTGCTGCTGTTTCCCCAGCCAGTTAAACAGACGATCGACCTGAGTGGGGTGGGCCAAAAGAGCAATGGTGCTAGGCATACAGGAAACGCCTTGGTAAATACTGCCTGAAGCATAGAAGATTCTTTCCCAGTTGGGTACGATCCTACGCAAATTAAAGCAATGTGTAGTTATCGCCTATGGAATGAGCATAGTCTTGTTCGGTCAATGCCTTGCCGAGTCAGCTTTTGAGCCCATCCTGCCATCGTTTACGGATTGTCTTTCTGGTTAATTGACCCTATGAGTTTCTTACAGTCATCCTATATCCTGTGAGGAAGGCTGGCATTATCTTCTGTCATTACTCTCTGTACCGTATTCGCCAGGACTTTAAACAGGACAAAGCTATGAGTGAAAACCCTAACGAATATAACGACTTTCAGCAGCAGCAAGAGCAGATGCGTCAGCAGGAGCGGCTCCGTAAGCAAGAGCAAATTCGCCAGCAAGAGGCCTATCGGTTACAGCAAGAAACTCAGCGGTTGAAACAGGCCCAACGGCGATCCAAGTTTGCCTGGGTGCGTAACACCATTGTGCTGCTGGTGGGGGCCTTAGAAATCTTACTGGGCATTAGATTTTTTCTACGGTTGACCCTGGCCAATCCAGACAACCTGTTTGTCAATACCATTTTTGGTATTTCCGATCCATTTATGATCCCCTTTGCCGATTTATTTATCAGCCCTACCAATGCTGATGCCACTCGAATTTTTGACGTTAATCTATTGGTGGCGATGGTGGTCTATGCCCTGCTGGGGGCTCTAGCCATTGCCATCGTCAACTATTTGGAAGGGCAATCACCCTACAGTTGATTACCGTCGCGCCTGGTAAAGGTGATCTAAGCGGAGCTGGTGATCGGCGCTGAACAGTCGGTAGTAGGCAAACAGCACCACGCCAAATACCCCAAGGGCCGTACCAGCTGCGATCATGAACATAATCACAATCTGATATCGTACGGCATCGATGGGATTGGCCCCAGCCAAAATTTGGCCAGTCATCATCCCCGGCAAGCTAACTAATCCCATCACCATCATCGAGTTGATAGTAGGGATCATTCCCACCCGAATGGCATCGCGTACCTGATGGTGGGCGGCTTCCCAGCGGGTAGCCCCTAGCGTCAGCAACATTTCAATCTGGTCTTGCTGGCTGGCTAACCCTTCCATAAATCGATCCAGCCCCAGGGAAATACCATTCAGGGTATTGCCTAAAACCATTCCCAGCAGTGGAATTAAGTACTGGGGGTCGTACCAGGGCTGCACCTGGATAATGCCCGCCATCGCAAACCCCGTAACCAGGGCTGAGGAGGCCAACACCGACAGCAGGCTATTCCAGTAAATGCCCACAAATCGCTGCTGGGTTCGGTTGACGGCGGCCATCCCGGCGACGCTGGTCATCACCAGACTGATGACCACAATCACCCAGGGGTTATCTTGGGTAAACAGCCACTCCAGTACGATGCCAATCAATAATAGTTGCACCACCATACGCAGGGTGGCGATCACTAGCGATCGCGCCAACCCCAGCTTCAGCGCCATAGACAGGCCCACATTCACCAAAATCAGTAGGGCTGATAGAGCCAGTTGGCCGTAGCTGATGATGATGTAGCGGCTTTCCATCAAGTAAAGTCTCCCAGGTTTAGCTGCCGATCGGCAACCCGGTGAATTTGGGCGGTGTCATGGCTAGTGAATACACAAGCGTGATCTGGTTGTTGCAACCAGTTGCTCAACAGGCCCTCCACTCGAGTGGTGGCGTCCCCATCTAGGGAAGCGGTGGGTTCATCTAGCAGCAGCACGGGAGGATTAACTTGCAACCCTCTCAACAGCGCCAGGATCTGGGCTTCCCCCCCTGATAGGCGCGCCGCCTGTAGGTGCAAAAAGTCTGGGCTGCGTCCGAGCTGCTGAAGCCAACTCTCAATTTTGTCAGGGTCAAAGTGCTGCTGACCATAGACGGCTAATTCAAATACTCGCTCTAGGTTCTCCTGCACGGTGCCATCCAGGGCTGCAGGTCGCTGGGGCATATACATCACCTGGGTGCGATAGGTGGGCATAGTCCACTCCGCTGGGGTTTTGCCAGCAAACCGTACCTCCCCCTGTTGGCAGGGGTCAAGCAGGACTAGGTTGCGCATCAGCAACGTTTTGCCGGCTCCAGAGGGGGCCACTAGCCCCAGGCATTCCCCTGCAGCCAGATCAAAGCTCACCCCTCGCCAGAGCCAGCGTTCTCCCAGGCAGCGACCCAAGTTGTTGGCGACCAGTAGTGGTTGACTAGGTCCCATCGATGTTATGGAGGGTTGGTTTATCAATGGCGATCGCCTAAGTGTACAGCATAGCTAGCCCCTCAGCTGTGGCGGGAATGATGCCCCGCTCGGTAATTAGCGCTGTCACCAGTCGAGCCGGGGTGACGTCAAAGCCATAGTTGGCGGTAGTAGCGTTATCCACCGTAATCTGGACGTTGGCCATCTCCCCTGCCGCTGTCTGGCCCCAAATGTGGGTGACCTCGTCATGGGGACGCTGCTCGATGGGGATCTCGGCTAGACCGTCTTTAATCGTCCAATCTATGGTGGTGTAGGGTAGAGCCACATAAAAGGGAACGCCGTTATCGTTGGCCGCTAAAGCTTTCAGGTAGGTGCCGATCTTATTGCACACATCGCCATTGGCAGTGACCCGGTCGGTACCGACAATGCACAGGTCCACCTGCTCATGCTGCATTAGGTGCCCTCCGGCGTTATCTACCACCAGGGTAAAGGGCACCCCATGGTTCGCCAGTTCCCAGGCGGTGAGGCTGGCCCCCTGGTTGCGAGGACGGGTTTCATCCACATAGACATGGACGGCGATGCCTTGATCGTGGGCCATGTAGATGGGGGCGAGGGCGGTCCCCCAGTCAATGGTAGCCAACCAGCCAGCGTTGCAGTGGGTGAGAATGTTAACCGGCTGCCCCGGTGGTTTGGCCATGGCTAAATCTTTAATCAGACCTAGTCCGTGGCGACCAATGGCCTGATTGGTTTCCACCTCTTCGTCACAGATGTCCCTGGCGATCGCCAAGGCTTGGTTAGCCCGTTCCGCCTCGGGGCGATCGCGCACCCCTTGGACAATCGCATCTAAGGCCCACCGCAGATTGACCGCCGTGGGCCGGGTAGATAGCAGGGTGGTATAGGCGGCGGTCAGACTGCGATCGCTGGGGTCGTCTTGCAGAGCAAACCCCAGCCCGTAGGCTCCAACGGCAGCCAGCAAGGGGGCACCCCGGGTCCACATCGCTCGGATCGCTTCGGCACACTGGTCCGCTGTGGCTAACTGCACCCAACGCAGGTCATGGGGCAGCCAGCGCTGGTCCAATATGGTAATCGCTCCACTGGGGTCTTCCCTTAGAGACCGATGCCATACCCCTTGAATTTTCACGGCCCTCAGTCCTTGGAAACGTCGGTGTCTATTGTATGGCAGAGGTGGGGGGATGGGGAGGTGGGGAGGTGGGGAGATGGGGAGGTGGGGAGATGGGGAGGTGGGGAGGTGGGGAGATG
>NZ_SMDQ01000120.1 GCF_012911975.1 Nodosilinea sp. P-1105
TGCTTCCCCCGATGGCTGGTGCCGTTCTTGGAGATATCGTGAGACCCACAGGTCGGACAGGTCATCTCAATAGCCATGCGCTTGTCTCCCTGGTTATCGTGGTGGCGTAGTCTGATTTTCCTCCGTCCCGTGCATTAATGCACTACCCAATTTTTCACCTTGAACTTTGCATTTTGAATTCCGCGTAGCGGTACTAGAGCGGTGTGAAAATCGCTGACAGGAGACGGGCTAATAAAACTTTTGATCTCAACGGCAATTTTTTCTTCTCCTCGTTCAGCCGTAATGAGGCGTTCAGCCGCCAAGTCGATCTTTACTCTGACTTCTTCCCATCGCAGTTCTAGGGGATCGCTGGAAATCTGCCATTGTTCTTTTTCCAGTCCGCGCCTAACGGCATCATGGAATATATCTCTAGCACTCATACTAACCTCGTTCTCCCGGTGAGGAGTTCTTGCATTATGCCTTGTTTGATGGCTTGGGTTTTGGCGCGGCGGGTTTCTAGGGCTGAGATCGCAGCATCCATGTCGGAGAGGACTGTTGCGATCGCACTAGCAGAATTGAGTATAGTTGAGGATTTGCAGTACTTCATGGGAGTGAGAAAATCTATATGTTCATCCAAAACGACATCAACTCAAGTCCTTTATCGACTGCATTTCATGAGGCTGGTCATGTTTTGATACATGAAATTTTCGATTGGCCATACATTGATGTATCAGTTACAGAGGCAGGTAAAGAGGGTGTCAACTACTCTTATCCCGATCCAAAACCGAACTCACCCGACACAGACAAGCTCATTTATGCCTGTGTTTGCTGTGCTGGTGCCGTAGCAGAGGACAAGTTCAAGTTTGGTCATGATGCACCGAAAGAGAATTTAGGTGCAAGTTTGATTGCAGGATATGGATATTTTGGTTCTGATGCGACAAAATTTCAAGAACTGCGGCTCCCAGCAGGAACTTTAGAAAATATTCTAGAAATCACTGCCGACATAGTCTTAGAAAACTGGGAAGCTGTTTCAAATATTGCCCAAATCATTAACGAGCAAAAACATGTCTGTTCTGAGGACATCCACAAACTTTTGAATGAGACGAGTTTTAGGAAAGATACGGAACAATACCTTCAAAGGCTTATTGATGTACTGAAATCTTTTGGGGGCTAAAAAATCATCAAAATTAATACAACTGATAGCTCCCTCATTTGCCTACAATAAAATTCCGAAGTTGGTCTTATGACAAGGACTCATACCAGCCGTGTTCTCCCGGTGAGGAGTTCTTGCATCATGCCTTGTTTGATGGCTTGGGTTTTGGCGCGGCGGGTTTCTAGGGCTGCGATCGCAGCATCCATGTCGGAGAGGACAGTTGCGATCGCACGTTGTTCTTCTACATCTTCAGGCAATTTAATTGAAAAGTTCTCCATCTCGCCCTTTGTGACGTGGGCCATCGTTGAACCATTTGAGCCTTTTTTAATGTTTTCTGTTAGCTCGACTAATTTGTAGTAATAAAAGATCTTGTCAATTCTCTCGGAATCGCAATCAATTTTCCAGATATGATAATGGTAAATTGCTTTCTCGCCCTTCCAGATACATGGACCAAATGAAGCAGACCACATAAAAATTAGATCTCCATAATCCATGTACTGATGTTCAGGGAGATTAAGATTTGAGTAATAATATTCTTCTCCTGAACCAGTTAGATTCTGAAGCCGAACAACAGGAATTCCATTAGTCTCCCATTCTGTCCGTTGATAAGCTCTACCGTTAATGTAAGAACACACCTCTTTCTGTTGTCTTGTAGACCATTTCCCCTCACCAAACCCCGGCAGGCGTTTTTTGCCGGTGAGGAGTTGCTGCATGGTGGCGGTTTTGAGGTGGCGCTGCTTGGCGATGAGCTTATCTAGGGCGGCAATCAGGGCATCTACGTCGGATAGGGTAGTTGCGATCGCATTTTGCTCTCGAAGAGGCGGAAGGAGAACTGTGAGTTCCTTAAAGTAAGGCAACCCAATGGTCTTAATTGTGTTACCAATAGCAATTCGCTCAAATTCAGGCTTCCTAGTTTGCAACCAAAAATATAGAAAGTGATTATTTAGTTCTGAACTACACTGCCAAGCCATGAAATGCTGGCTTACAGCCATGTCATCTCCCATAATTGCGCTTTTGCCAACTCCAGCATCACGCGATAAAACAACTGTTCCTGCTGGATGGATTACAGCAGAGGAATTTGCAATGCCTAGAGCAGATGTTTCGTCGGCTGTATCGTTGATGTAGAGATTGTCTAGGCCGTCTGAATCCTTAAGTGATATCCATTTAATCCCGCCATTCCAGTATTCCGGGCGCTTTTTGTCTGGAGTATGACCACTACCACGTTTAGTTACCAAATCCAAAAGGACAATATTCCAATCCTCAGGAATCACCCCAGCCTCAGTCTGCTTATACCCCTCTGGCAATTGATAATTATTAATTGATAATTGATAATTACTCATCCTCACCCGCCATCGCTAAAACGTCTGCATAAAGCTGACTGCTGACCCGAAATCCAGCCTCATTGATTAAGTCATCCATGATTGGACGAATCGCCCCAACTAAGCCACGCCGTTTTGCCACTAATAGAATGCCCAGTAATCCTGTAATAGAAAGCCCTAAGCGGCTTGCTTCTCGCCGTCCTAAGCGCTCATCAATCAGTAGCTCATCAGCCTTGAGTTCCAACGCCAAGGCAATCGCTTCCGACTCGCCGCGATCAAGATTTTGATCAGCTTGTAAGGTCTCGACTAGGGCCAAATTCTTCGGCTGCTGTACCTCAACCCAATCCAAGGCCAAAACTTCAGTAATCCGTGGATCATCTTGCCCACCTCGTCTCAGTTCGTTAGCCACCGCAACTGGGATAATTACCTCATCATAAATTTGCTCTAGCAGTGACAGATAACCTGCGATCGCCAGTCCACTCAGCGGTGACGTATCGCTCACAACAATCACAGCCATCCCTTCTCCGTGAGATGTTCTACATCTTCTTGAAATTCAGCTACATCGTAATGGACACAAATGCCGCGATCGGCAATCAACCGCTGAAACCAAATTTGGGACATATCCAACAACTCCGCCGCTTTTCCCAGGCTGAGCTTTTCCTGCTGAAACAGCAGCAAAACAATTTCAAGGAATAACTCATCTTCCTTGAGTCCACTGGCTTTCAACAACTCATCAGATATGACCAGACTCATCTTGACCTCTCCCTTCTAAAGCTATGAACTACTCGTTGAATCTAACAATCGCTAGTACATTGCGCGTCCACCCCAGGCGGGCCGTTGCCTCCAGATAATAGCGGCGGGCTGCTTCCTCCTTCACCCGCTGCATAATCAGGATGTTGTGCCCCCAGGGAATTTCTGAAACAAGCTGTTTCAGAAATTCAGGCCCACTGGCATAGGTTTCATAAAACTGCTTGATAAACCAAAGGTTTCGGGGCGAGAAACCTGTCATCTCAGGAAACTCAGCCTTGAGGTCAGCCGAAAGCTGCTCTACCACCGCTTTACCCCAGCCCAAAGCCTCCTGTCGCTCCACAATCAACTGTCCCAGCGTCCAATACAGCCCAATCAGCGATCGATTGACAGCCCGCGCAGCCCCAATCCGGCTTTGCACCACTTGGCTTTTAACCGCCTGCAAAAACTCCTGATATGCTCTGTCTGAAGCTGGTTGAATGGTTCCCATGAATTGCCCTGTTTCGCTTCCCTCAACAGTTTCGTCGATTGGTCAGATGCCTTCTGACCAATTGAAACGTGAGGCCACAGCACTACTCCACCCTTATCTCAAAAATGTGCGACGTAACGATTAACGTCCCAATGTCAGTCGTTGCAACCATGTTACTCTCCAGATTTTATTACAGCCCCTCAAACGGATTTACAATTCTGGTGACTCCATCAATCACTTGTCCGTGCTGCATATCCTCCGAGTAGAGTAGAGCGCAGTTCATTTCCATGGCACTGGCCAGCATCAGGCAATCCCAATAGGAAAAACGGTACCTTAGCCTGAGTTGATAAGCTGATCGGAGCGTGTTGAGCTGCACCACTGCCACATTTGAAAACGCAATGATTTGCTCCACATTGTCTTGAATGAGATTGTCTGAAACCTTGTTCTTTAGCATCACACTGTAATATTCATTCAAAACCTGAGTGCTACAAATCACGGTCGGCAAATTTTCTAGCAGGGCCAGCGCCGCTTCACACTTAGGATTACTCTCCTCATACAAATGGGCATACACAAAAACATTTGTATCGACGAAAGCGTTATCACTCATACAGCTCATCCCGAGGAGGAATGATAATTTTATCCACCGGAATACGATGGGCAAATACCTTGCGAGGGGGAGTGTTCTCCACTTCTATCGACATCACATCTTGCTGCATTACTCCCCTGATCTGCTGCAAGAGCTGATCTACCCGCTCTGCAGGCAAGTTATCCGCAACCCGAATCACAATTTGCATGGCTTCAATCCCCCGTGCAGCATTAGCTCCATACTAGCCCCATCTTTTTCAAGTGCTCCTCCACCCGGCTCGACAGCGCCTCCACCGTCTGCACCAGTTCCGGCAGCGGTTCCGCATAGCGTTCTTCTAAGTCCTTGACCCGGTTCGCCAGCTGCTGCGTCACCCGCTCAATCTCCGCCGCCACGGCCCCCTTCAGCGTGGCCTGCCACTTGTCTTCCACCACCAGGGTTTTCACCTCCGCTTCGCTGAGCTGCGGGTACTGGCCAAACACCACCTTAGCCAAAATCCGCGACACCTCCGCCGGGGTATAGAACTGGCCCTTGCTCTTGCCCGACTCTGTGGCAAAGTGGCGCATCAGATATTCATAGGCATCCCCCAGCAGGTCATCGCCATCGGCCCGGTTGGCCCGCAAATCGAGGCCCTCAAAAATGCCCACCAGGGTCGCCGGCATATTTGTCGGAGACGTACTTCATGAACAGCAGAGTCAGCACATAGTTCTTGTACTGACTGGCATCCATGCCGCCGCGCAGTTCGTCGCAGCTGGCCCACAGGGAGCTATAGAGTTCGGTCTTTTTGACAGCCATTCAGGATTGAGTTGAGACAGGGTAGTTGGGGGTGAGACGCGGGCTGCGTCGGAAACCAGGATACCCGGCGAAAGTAGCTTTTTGCTATGCTGCTACGGCTCTCCTGCCGCCACGCCATTGTGTCCGATAGTCAGGGCACCTGCCGGGTCAAATCAAATAGGCCACCGTGACGCCAGTGCCGCCGTCGGCTTGATCAGCGGATTCAAACCGCTGCACCTGGGGATGCCGTTGCAGGTACTCCTGCACCCCCCGCCGTAATTTCCCAGTACCATGACCATGGATAATCCAGAGGGCGCTGCCCCCCTGGGCGATCGCCGATTCCACCTCAGATTCTGCTTCTGCCACTCGCATACCTCGCAGGTCAATCGTGTTGGCTGTGGTGCGCACCGCTGGGGCTGGCGGGCCAGCCTGGGCCGGGGGCACGCTATCTTGGGGCTTGGGTTTAGTTGGCATGTCTGCCTTTTCACCCCGCAGAGACTCAATTTCCGCCAGGGTGACGGTGGTTTTCATCAGTCCAAACCGCACCGTCAGCTTGCCGTCGTCATCGGCGGCTGTGAGCACCTCAGCGGTTTGGCCCAGGCTGGGCAGGCGGACGCGATCGCCCACCTGGGGCTTGAAGCCAGGTGGGGGTTTGGCGGCTGGGGCCGATGGCGCTGGCAGGTTGGCCTGGGCAATGGCATCGATGGCGGCGGTGGCCTGTTGGGCGTCTTGGGCGGTGGGTTCCCCCTGCTGCAGGCGGCGGATGACTTTAGCGATGTCCTGCTTGGCGGCGGCGATCGCCTGCTGGATGGCGGTATCTTGCTGCGATCGCAGAGCCTGTTCCCGTTCCCGCAGCATTTCTGCTTTACGGCGCACCTCGTTGTGCAGTTTCTCAGTTTGGGCCAGCAGGGCCGCCGCCTCGTTAGATTTGCTTTCCTGTTGTTTGCGCTGGGCTTCCAGGCCTGCAATCACCTGGTTGACATCCGCTTCAGACCCCATCGCCATCAATTCAGCCGCCTGGTCGACCACCGTTGGGTTCAGCCCCAGACGGCGGGCAATGGCCAGGGCATTCGATCGGCCTGGGATGCCCCACAGCAGCCGATAGGTGGGAGACAGACTGGCCTCGTCAAACTCCACAGAGGCATTTTCAAACCGGGAGTCTTGGTACTTGAGGGCTTTAAGCTCCCCATAGTGGGTGGTGGCCACCGTCAGACGGGCCCTATCTGCCAGGTGCTGTAGCAGGGCCATAGCCAGGGCGGTGCCTTCGCTGGGGTCGGTGCCCGCGCCGACTTCGTCCAGGAGGACTAGGGCGTTGGTGGGGAGTGGGGAGGTGGGGAGGTGGGGAGATGGGGAGGTGAGGGAGTGGGGGAGTGGGGGAGTGGGGGAGTGGG
>NZ_SMDQ01000121.1 GCF_012911975.1 Nodosilinea sp. P-1105
TGGCTCATGACGGAGTTGGCAGAACAACGCATTCCGCCCCGAGCGGGGCGCAGTAATCCACGGGTCGTGAAAAAGCCTCGGGCAAAATTCCCCGCCCGAAAACCCTCCCATCGGGGGAGGGGAACGGTTCGACCCCAACTTAATTTCTCGATCCTAATACCAACCTGAACCTTATCCGAACAGTATTGGGGCTTGGGGCTGGTGGGCAGAGCCCACCCTACGATCGGAGCCGTGTTTCTTAGGAGGGTTCTGCCTGAGATGCCCCAAAACTCATCGCCTATGAGTCCAATAACCCTGGGATCTTGACCTATGGAACCGACGCCCTAAGCATTATTGAAATTTATCAATCGATCATAAAAAGCAAATCGATGAAAGCCTAATTTCCCTTTGCGTTTGCCCTCAGGATTGGTTAAACTCGATTCAATATTGATAGGCTTAAGTCTATCTAATCTCATTTTTGATTTACCTAAGTCAATTCGTTGGCGCGGCACCAGCGTCAGGATGGGGTAGCTCCCAGTTCTGGCTTAGAAAGGGTTGTGTCAACGTTGTCAGCTGCTATGTTCGATGTTTCTGCTAGGTTGCCCATGACACCAGTTCTGGCTCAAACCAGTTGGCTGATTCCCCTGTACCCGTTGATCGGGGCATTACTAACCATTCCTTGGTCTCCAGGGATGATTCGCCGCACTGGCCCCCGTCCGGCGGGCTACATCAATATTGTCACCACAGCCCTGGCCTTGGGGCACAGTCTGTTGGCGTTTCTGGCCTTTTGGGGTAAGTCCTCTCCCCAGTTCTTTTTTGCCCCCTGGCTGCAGGTGTCGGGGCTGAATCTCACCATTCCCCTAGAGGCGTCGGCTATTACCCTGGGGGCCTGTGTGCTGATCACCAGTCTCAACCTGCTGGCCCAGATCTATGCGGTGGGCTACTTAGAAATGGACTGGGGCTGGGGCCGCTTCTTCGCCCTGATGGCGTTGTTTGAGGCGGGTATGTGCGCCCTGGTGCTGTGTAACTCCTTGCTGTTTGCTTACATGCTGCTGGAGATTTTAACCCTGGGTACCTACCTGCTGGTGGGCTTCTGGTACAACCAGTCCCTGGTGGTGACCGGGGCCCGGGACGCCTTTTTGACCAAACGGGTGGGCGACCTGGTGCTGTTGATGGGGGTGCTGGCCATCTATCCCCTGGCCCACACCTGGGACTTTCGGGAACTGACGGCCTGGGCTCAAACCGCGAATGTGGATGCCGGGCTGATGACCCTGATTGGCATTGGCTTGATCGCTGGCCCCATGAGTAAGTGTGCCCAGTTTCCCCTGCACCTGTGGCTGGATGAAGCCATGGAAGGACCGCTGCCTAGTACCATTCTGCGGAACGCGGTCGTGGTAATTACTGGGGTGTGGGTGCTGGTGAAGTTAGCGCCCGTGATTGCCCTATCTAGCACCGCCTCTGCCGTGGCGATCGCCATCGGGTCGGTTACGGCCCTTGGTGCCACCCTAATTTCTGCGGCCCAGGTTGATATTAAGCGAGTTTTGTCTTACCTCAGTAGTGCCTACATGGGCCTGATGTTTATTGCTGTCGGGGGCCACCAACCCGCCGCCGCTCTATTGCTGGCCCTGGTATACGCCCTGGCTATGGCAACACTGGTGATGGGGTCTGGCTCAATTATTCTGGGCGTGATCACCCAGGACCTGACCCAGATGGGCGGACTCTGGAGCCGTCGACCCCTGACGGCCCTAACCCTGATTGTCGGCGCTGCTGGCCTAGTGGCGCTGCCCCCCCTGGGTGGGTTTTGGGCCATGCTGTCGTTGGTGTCAGGGCTTTGGGACAGCCAGCGGGGGCTGTTGGTGGTGCTGGTGCTGGTGGTCAACTGGCTGGTCGCCTTTAGCCTGGCTCGGATGATCGGGCTGATCTTTGCCGGGCCAGCGCAGCAGATGACAGTGCGATCGCCGGAACCGATCTGGCTGATGATGGTGCCGATGACCGTGGCGGCAGGATTTACCCTGCATCTACCGCTGGTGTTGATCCAGCTGCAGCGGTTACCGGCCTGGGCTGACGTCAACCAGGACATGGCTTTGTTGCTGGCCTGGTCCAGTCTGCTGGGGGCGGCAGTGGGCACCTTGCTTTACGTCAATCGAGTGGTTGAAGATCCCGCAAAGCTGGTGAAAAAACCCTTACAGAACCTGCTGGCCTACGACTTCTATACCCCTAAGCTTTATCGCAACACCTTTGTCCTCGGCGTCGATGTCCTTTCCCGCATCACCGACTGGCTGGACCGCTATGTGGTCGATGGCCTGGTGAATGCGGTGGGTCTGGCCTCCCTGTTCAGCGGCGAAACCCTGAAGTACGGCAATACCGGTCAGCTACAGTTCTACGTGCTCACCATTGCCCTGGGGGTGGCGGCCCTGGGGGTGTTGATGAACTGGTCAGCCCTGTCGGCATTGTTCTAGCAAAGTTTTGAATTTTGAATTCAAAATTCAAAATTCACTAACCCACCCCGCCCTGCGGGCACCCCTCCCAGGAGGGGACATTAAATCCAAAATCCAAACTCTAAAATCCCCCTTCCCTTCCATGCTCACCCCCCTCTTACTGATTCCCCTAATTGGTGCGATCGCCCTCTCCTGCTGGCCCGGCCTCTCGGCCAAACGGGCTCGTTATGGGGCTCTGGTCACCTCTGGAGCGGCCCTGCTGTGGACAGTCTGGCTGTTTACCCGATTTGACCTGTCTTTTGGCGGCTTTCAGTTCCATGAGTTTTTGCCCTGGCTGCCGGCCCTGGGCCTCAACTATGAACTGAGTTTAGACGGCCTTTCCCTGTTGATGGTGGCCCTTAATAGCCTGCTGACTGGTATTGCTATCTGGAGCAGCTCTCCCAACCTGGAGCGGCCCCGGCTGTTCTACAGTCTATTGCTGGTGGTCAGTGCTGGGGTGGCTGGGGCGTTTGTGGCCCAAAACTTGATGTTGTTTTTCTTGCTTTATGAAATTGAACTGGTGCCCCTGTATCTGCTGATTGCCATCTGGGGGGGCGAAAAACGGGCCTACGCCGCCACCAAGTTTTTGCTGTACACGGCGCTGTCGGGGGCGCTGATGCTAGCCGGTTTTCTGGGGACCGTGTGGCTCAGCGGTGCAGAGGATTTTACCTACCATGCGGTGATGGGCCATGAGCTGCCAATGGTGTGGCAAACGGTGCTATTGGGGCTGTTACTGGTGGCCTTTGGGATCAAAATTCCCCTGGTGCCCTTCCATACCTGGTTGCCCGATACTTACGTGGCGGCCAATACCCCTGTGGCCATGCTACTGGGGGGGGTGCTAGCCAAGCTGGGTACCTATGGCCTGTTACGGTTTGGCTTGGGTCTATTTCCCGATGCCTGGGTTCAGTTTTCTCCCTACCTGGCGGGGTGGGCAGCGGTGAGCGTGCTGTATGGGGCGGTAACGGCGATCGCCCAGAAAGACATCAAGCGCATGGTGGCCTATAGCTCCATCGGTCACATGGGCTATGTGCTGCTGGGCAGTGCTGCCATGACCGACCTGGCCCTAACTGGGGCTCTCAGTCAAATGGTCTCCCACGGCATTATTTTGGCCATCCTATTCCACCTGGTGGGGGTGATTGAGGCTAAAGTCGGCACCCGCGACCTGGAGGTGCTAAACGGCCTGATGAACCCGATCCGGGGGCTACCCATGGTCAGTGCCCTGCTGGTGTTGGGGGGGATGGCCAGTGCTGGTATTCCTGGTTTGGTGGGGTTTGTCACCGAATTTCTGGTGTTCCAGGGTAGCTATGCGATGTATCCGGTGCAGACCCTGCTGGGAGTTATCGGTACCGGCCTGACGGCGGTGTACTTTGTGATTTTGCTGAACCGCACCTGTTTTGGACGACTGGACAATGCGATCGCCTATTTCCCTAAAGTCACCTTCTCTGAAAAGCTGCCTGCCTACGTGCTGGCGGGGCTGATTCTCTTCCTCGGTATTCAGCCCAACTGGCTGGTGAAGTGGGGTGAACCCACCGCCAGCGTCATGGTGGCCTCCATTCCGGTAGTGTTGGATCAGGTGGTGGCGGATGAGGTGATTGAAGACTTGCCAATGGAGGTTGCCCCGGACGATGCCATTATTCTTCCCATCGCCACCCTCCTGCCATAGCCGATCTGGGTCCCCTCCCAGGAGGGGTAGGGATGGGTCCCCCCAGCCCCTGCAAACCCACCCCGCCCTGCGGGCACCCCTCCCAGGAGGGGATCGCTAGAGGAAATCCCAAATTTCTTCAGGTACCAGGGGACAGGGGCCATGGCGGAGAACATCGGGCGATCGCCAAACCGCCTCAAACTTTCGTTTCCCCTCCACCACCGCCAGACTCTCCCGCCCATACAGCGACTGATCCACAAACTGTCCATCGTAGACAAACACAATCTCATGGCCCGACTCCCCCTCGTAGACAAAGATGTTTTCCACGATGCCCAGCAGCTCAATCCCGGTAATGTCGGCCCCTACCTCCTCCTTAATTTCGCGCACCACCGCCTCAGCACTGGTTTCCCCAAAGTCAATGCCGCCCCCCAGCGGTCGCGCAAACCCCCCTTGCCTTACAGCGTCGTAGCCCTCATGCACCAGAATCTCGTCCCCCCGCCGCAGCAAGCAGATAGAAATTGGCCGAATCCGTACTTTTTTGCCCATGGTAAAAATGTTGAGTTTTGAATTTTGAGTTTTGAATTTTGAATTCTCTCCGGAACAAATCTAATCCAAAACTCAACATTTCTCCTTCGGAGACGCTTCGCGCACAACCTTGATAACTCTCCTCCCCATCTCCCCACCTTCCCATCTCCCCATCTCCCCACCTTCCCCATCTCCCCCACCTCCCTTACCTACCCATCCACCCCCTACCCATCCACCCCCATGCCCACCCTCACCCAAACCCTCATCCCCCCCTCCACCCACCCCTACGCCGATGTGATTCACCGGCTAGAGGCGGGCGGTTCCATGTTGCCGGACACCCCCGAAAACCTGATGCAGATCATCGGCATCTACAAGGCTTATGCCGTGCCGATGGATTTTTACTGGCGAGATCTGCTTTACATTGCCGAACGGGTATTTCTCAATCCGATTCCGGCGTTCAAGTACTTTCTGCCCCAGAAGTACCTTGATCTCCCCAACCATTACGCTGGGGACACCGCCGACCTGCGCATCTGGCGGGGGGAGGCCACTGCCCACCCGGAACTCCTGGAATTCATGGCCAAGGGCGAAGTGAACCGTACGCTACCCAAGCTGTTCCACCACCTCTGGCATGATCGGATCAACATGGAGTTTGCTGAGGCCTGTATGCGGGCGATGTTGTGGCACCAGGACATGGGTGGGCGGTTTAACGATTACCTGTATACCGATGAGTACAAGCAGGCATGCGATCGCGCCATCCGCGCCTACTTTAAGGGCAACCCGGCCATGCTGGGGTTGCACCGGCTGTTCCCCGAAATGTTCTATGAAAAGTGTCGCGAACTCTCCTACTACGCCAACCTGGGCCTGTTCTGGGAAGTGATGGCCCCGGTGTTTTTTGAAATGAGCGACATCTATGACGAGGATGGTTTCGCAGGGGTACCCGACGCCATGAACTTCCTGGTTAACGGTATCTTTGCGGTGGCGGGGCGACCGATTTACCACCATGTCTATGTGGGCGACGAATGCTTTGAGCTGATTCCCAAGTCCTGCGGCTTCACCTGGCTCTACGAAGCCGCTCTCCCCTACGTGGAGGCCGTCTTTTACCGCACCGCCCCCTTCCGGGGCACCAAGTCCTACAACGCCCAGGCCAAAGAAGTCCCCCAAGATCAGCACGACTTCCACTACGGCATCCTCTACGCTGATGTGTTCCCTGTCGGCAGCGCAGGCATCCCCCCCACCCTGCTGATGCAGGATATGTTGCACTTTTTGCCCCCTTATCTGCAGGCGTATTACCACCAGCACTGCCGGGGCGAAGACGACATGTTGATTCAACTGGGCATCACCTTCCAGCGCTCCATGTACAACGTCACCTCCGCCGTGATTCAGGCCCTGCGCGCCGCCCTCCACTACCCCCTGGATGACCCCAACCCCCGCCATCGGATGGTGAATCGCCAGTTCTTCGAAGCCCAGATGGATCGATTCCTGCGCCCCGAAGCTCGCCTGCGGGATATCCAGCGGCAGGAGTATCGGTAGATGAGTGGATGAGTGGATGAGTGGATGAGTGGATGAGTGGATGAGTGGATGAGTGGATGAGTGGATGAGTACTTATCTGCATCCACCGCCTACCCATCCACCCGCCTACCCATCCACCCCCTACCCTCCACCCCCTACCCTCCACCGCCTACCCTCCACCGCCTACCCATCCACCCGCCTACCCATCCACCCGCCTACCCATCCACCC
>NZ_SMDQ01000122.1 GCF_012911975.1 Nodosilinea sp. P-1105
AAGTCTGCTAAAGCAGACTGGGGAACTCGGCTCCCAATCCTCTTCAGAGGATTTCGGCTTTGAGCCTTGGACTTCTAGTCCTTGGCTCAGCGGCCAATCCGAGGGATCGACCCCTAAATCTGCCTCACCTTGACAGGGCTGGCCGAGCCCACCCTACCCTAGTGCTGGTCGGTGGATAACGTTGGGAACTTCTTTCCTAGAGATCTCCTAACCGCTTGCGAGTGCCATGGTTATTTTGGCTGCTCTATGGTGGTGACGAGCGAAGGTTAGCTTTGTCTCAGTTTATCGCGACTGGTCGAGCGCCAGGTGCCAGCAGGTGATCCCTATCACTCCTACCCCTTCTTAGCTCGGATGGCAGCTAGCGATTGACGAGAACTTACTGTGTCTGGATGATCATCATGCAATGCTTCCAATCGCCCTTCATATCGCCCTTCATTACGAGTTATGGCTCAAGCCAGTCTTGGCCCTATTTCAAGCTAGGGTTAGACAGCACAAGCGACACGTAACTCCCAGAGACTCCGCTCAAGAGGCGCTTACGCTACACAGCCCCATTCTCTACAGTTTCCTAAGTAGGATATTCCAGACAATAACGCATCAGACCCTAAACATCTGCCCCAAAAAGCAATCAAGAGGTCTTCCATGCCTGTGAGCCCGTTCATCACTAGAAAAAGTCAGGTTTCCTTCATTTTTTTGGTTCCCTTTCTCTTGATCACCTTTGGATTAGCCTGGGGAATTGTGGCCCTCTTCATCTTTTTCCCTCAGCAAATGAGTGGAATGTTTGGTGAATTGACCGGGCAACATCCCCTCTTCTTTTTGGCGGTTTATGCCCCTGCGATCGCAGCATTCATAATTGTCTTGCAAAGAGGCGGACGAAGAGGTCTACAGCAGTATTTCAGCCGCTTGTTACTCTGGCGCTGTTCCGTACCTTGGTATGTCTTTCTAGCCATCGGGATTCCGCTAATTTTTTACACCGCCTCGGCCCTCCAGGGAGATCTGTTGAGAGATCCCTTTCCGTTTGATTCCGGTCAGGCCTTAATCACAGCATCCCTATTGATGGCTATCAAAGGTCCGATAGAAGAGTTTGGCTGGCGAGGCTTTGCGCTGCCGCTCCTCCAATGCCGATTTACGCCCCTAGGAGCTGGATTAATTCTAGGGGTGATCTGGGGCATTTGGCACGTGCCTGCTTTCTTACTCAGTGGATTGCCCCAGGGGTCTTGGTCCTTTATGCCCTTCTTTGCCGGCTCAGTGGCCGTCAGCGTTATTATGACGTCTCTGTATAACGCCTCACGGGGCAGCCTCTTGTTAGCTATTTTGTTTCATTTTCAGCTGATCAATCCCCTCTGGCCTGACGCCCAACCCCTCGATATGGCCTTATTTGTTGTGGCTGCTGGGCTAATCGTTTGGCTAGACCGAAACGCCATGTTGACGAAAAAGCAAGCCGTCACCGAGGTCATTCCCTAGCCACCAGTCCTGGCTGCAGCAGCCTGATGGCTACACGAACCAAAACTGGTTTGAAGCGCCCTACACTCAAGCTTAGGGCCAACACCCACTGCGGCAGGCCTCCGTCAGCAAGTGGCGCAACAACGCTCGCTCGATGCCGCTCCGATAGTCAGGATGCACCCTAATGCCTATCTCTGGAATCGCCGCATCCACAAAGCCATAGGAGTAAAAGTTCTCAGTCCAGAAACGATACCAGGTAGCCCCCACCGGCTGCCCCTGGCATTCGGCAATCACTGCGCGATCGCCCGGTCGGCCCCAAACTCCGGATGCTCTCGAAATGCCTCAAAGGCAGGCCGTTCGTAGGTGGGATTCCAAAAGAACGCTTCAAACAGCATTGATTCAACCACGGGGAAATCCGTTGGGGTGGCCAAACGGGTGGAGAATTGTGGATTAACCATAAGCCTGGAATACAAGCAACAAAATGTTACCGGAGCAGAAGCCTGTCCCCGCAAGCATCATGCCCCATGCCTCTCCACCATCGCTAACGATAGCTTGATCGTATAGTTCACTTGCACTATATTGGCGTCATTGGTCATGCTTAATTTCCGTCCACCCTTCCCCACAGGAGCGGGGTATGAGTGCTCAAGTCTCCCCCAGTGCCGCCTATAAGCCCGATCGCTACTCCACCATTTCGCCCTATCTGGTCGTCGATGGGGCCGATCGCACCATCCAATTTCTCACCGACATCTTTGGGGCCACCGAGCTCCGCCGCTTTACCGACCCCCAGGGCCAGATCATCCACGCCGAAGTACGCCTCGACGACAGCGTGATCATGCTGGGGGATCAGGCCGATGGCTGGCCTGCCCGCCCGGCCAATGTTCACGTCTATGTGCCCGATGTCGATGCTACCTATCAAAACGCCCTCGCCTGGGGGGCGACCTCTGTGCAGGTTCCCAGTCAAAAGGATGACGAGGACAAGCGGGGTGGGGTCACCGACCCCGGTGGCACCACCTGGTGGATAGCCACCAACGTCAAGTAACTGGTAAAACCATCATGGACACCCCTAGTATCATTTCCCACCTGTCCCTGGGCACCAATGACTTCGAGCGGGCCGTCGCCTTCTACGATCGCGTCCTGCCCACCCTGGGCTGCCAGTGCATTATGCGGGAACCAGGGGCGATCGCCTATGGCAAGCAACTGCCCGAGTTCTGGATTAATACCCCGATCGATGGCCAGCCCGCCACCGTGGGCAATGGCACCCATGTGGGGTTCATCGCCCCCAGCAAAGAAGCTGTTCACGCCTTTTATGAAGCGGCCTTGGCGGCGGGTGCTCAGGATGAAGGGCCCCCCGGTCCCCGTCCCGACTATGGCGAGCCTTACTACGGCTGCTTTGTGCGCGACCCCGATGGCCACAAAATTGAAGCCACCTACTGGGATATGGATCTGATTCAGGCTCAGTACCTGAATCCTGATGCTGGGGAATAGGGGTGTAGCTGCCAACCCCAAAGACCTTCTCCTCAACCGGACGCCTTTGGCTCCTGGGTGGTCAGGAATGTTAGCACTTCGTCAATCCAGTCGATCCAGTCTTGTTCGTAGCGCATGCCCCGGCGCAGGGTGAGATAGCGAAACTGCTCGATCGGGGGTAGGTCAGCGTGGGCGATGTCCCCTCTAGCGGGAATCGCCCCATACAAGCATTCCTTGGTCTGATAGTTGGCTAGCCGCTGACTGTGGAGTTGACGACGGCGGTGCAACTCCTGCACCAGCAACCCATCGGGCACATAGGGAGCCGCCAACACCTTGACCAGCAGATCTTCGCGGATGGGGGTGGGTTCGCTGGGTTCCGCGTACCAGCGGCAGAGTTCGGCGGTGCCTGCCTCGGTGATGCTGTAGATCTTTTTGTCCGGTTTGCCCGCCTGGGGCACGGTTTCGTAGGTAACCCAGCCTTGACCCTCCATTTTGCTCAGCTCGCGGTAGATCTGTTGCTGGCTGGCCTGCCAGAAGCAACTGACGCCTTCTTCAAAGCGCTTGCTGATGTCGTAGCCGCTGTAGGGCTGCTGGGACAAAACCGCCAAAATTGTGTGGGACAGGGCCATAGGGAGACGAATCAGGAACGCTGTTGACATACTCAACTATTTGAGTATACGCTTTGGACGTACTATTCAACATTTTGAATATCCATTAATTGAATATCTACTGGTTGTATATCTGCTAGACGGATAAGTCGTTGGAGGGTTCATACGCCAACGTTTCAGATGGTTTTTGTCCTTGATTTTAGAAAGGTGCCGTTATGGCAGACGCCTCTGCTGCTGTGGATCGGATTGAAACCAAGCCTCGACCGACTGAGGCCCCGTCACAATCGTCAAAGCCGCAAAGACGACGCTGGTGGCTGGTGCCCTTGGCAGCGGTACCCCTGGCAGTGGGGGTAGGACTGCGCCAGTTGAGCCAGTCTCCAGAAGCTGCGACGACAGCGGCCTCGCTCCCGGTGGAAGTGGTAGCGCTCACCGCTGTGGACGCCTACACCGTGGAGCGCCAGTATGCGGGCGAAATTGTGGCCCAACGCCGCAGCGCCCTGGGGTTTGAGCAGGGAGGAACGGTGGTCGAGATCCTGGTGCAGGAGGGCGATCGCATCTCTGCCGGTCAACCCCTAGCCCGTCTGGACAGCCGCAGCTTAGCTAGCCAACGGCAGCAATTAATCGCCCAGCGGGATCAGGCTGTGGCCACCCTGAATGAATTGCAGAACGGCCCCCGCCAACAGTCTGTTGCCGCCGCCCAGGCCGCCGTAGGGGATCTAGAACAGCAGTTGGCGCTGTCAGTGGCCCAGCGCGATCGCCGTACCGACCTTTACGACCGGGGCGCGATCTCCCGTGAAGAGCTGGATCAGCAGACCTTTGGCACCGGCGCACTGGAAAACCGCCTGGCCCAGGCCCAAAGCGAACTGGATGAACTGTTGGCGGGAACTCGCCCGGAACAGATTGCTGCCCAGACAGCCCGCATCCGCCAGCTTGACGCCAGCATTCAGGCGGTGGATGTAGACCTGGCCAAATCCACCATCACGGCCCCTTTTGCCGGGCGCATCAGTCAACGGCTGGTGGATGAGGGCGTTGTCGTCAGCGGCGGTCAGCCAGTAGTGCAGCTGAGCGAGGGCAACGCCACTGAGGCTCGGATTGGTATTCCGGCGGATGTGGCTGACCGTCTTCCCTTGGGCAGTGCTCAAACGGTGACGGTGGGAGAACAGCCCTTCTCCGCCACCGTCACCGCCCTGCTGCCAGAACTAGAGTCCACCAGCCGCACGGTAACAGCAGTGCTGACCTTGAATACGGCGGAAGAGCTAACCCTGGGCCAAACGGCCCGGCTGGTGCTCACCAACACCCAGCCCGTCAGTGGGTTCTGGCTACCCTCGACGGCCCTAGTGCAGGGAGAGCAGGGACTGTGGTCGGTGTATGTGGCGGCAGGCGATCGCATTTCTGAAGCCACCGTGACCCGTCAGCTAGTGGAGGTTCTGCACACCGAAGGCGACCAAGTGCTGGTGCAGGGGCTGGTAGAAGCAGGCGATCGCATCATCACCAGCGGCACCCATCGCGTCGTCCCCGGCCAGACCGTTAGCGTTCCCGACTAAGGGCACCGCGCCTTTGCCCGCCAGCAACGACCTATTCCTTCTTTTCCTTCTATAAGAGACCTATCCCCATGCAAGCATTTGTCACTGGTAGCACCGGACTTCTGGGTAGCAACCTGGTAAGAGAACTGGTTGAGCAGGGCTACTCCGTCAAGGCCCTAGTGCGCTCTCTGGATAAAGCTAAATTTTTGATGGGCAATTTGCCTCGGGTGCAGTTTATTCAAGGCGACTTGCAGAACATTGCCGATTTTTCCCACCAGCTCCAAGGCTGCGACGTACTGTTTCACACCGCCGCCTACTTTCGCGAGTCCTACGGCTCGGGTAACCACTGGCCGATGTTGCAGCGGTTAAATATCGACGCCACCCTGGAACTGTTGGAGGCAGCAGAGACGGCAAAGGTTTTCAAGACTATCTATGTCAGTTCCTCGGGCTGTATTGGTCTCAACCCCGACGGCTCTCCCGGTACTGAAACTACCCCACCTGGCCCGATCGCCTACGACAACCTCTACTTCAAAAGCAAGCTGATGGCCGAGGCGGCGGTGATCGACTTTACCCAGACCCACGCTATGCCCGTGGTGATGATCTGCCCCGGTGCCATGCTCGGCCCCCAAGACGCTGCGCCGACAGAGCTGGGTCAGTTTGTGCTCAACTTTCTGCACCGCAAAATTCCGGCCCGGCCTGCCGGGGGCATGCCCTGTGTGGATGTGCGCGACGTGGCGACGGCCATGGTGAACGCGGTTACCCAAGGGCGATCGGGCCAGCGCTACCTGATCGGTGGCAAGTACTACTCCATGGCTGACCTGATGGGCCACCTAGAGACCGTCAGCGGCGTGCCTGCCCCCAAGCTCAAGCTGCCGGGTTTTGCCATGGGAATTTTGGCCGTTGTCTCCACCTGGATAGGGCAACTCAGAGGGCAAAAGTCTGAGATCCCCATCGAAGGGGTGAAGATCATGCTCGCCACCCTGGCCTACGACTCCACCAAAGCCCAGCAAGAGCTAGGAATCCAGTTTCGCCCCTTGGACGAATCACTCCACGACATGGTCACCTGGTACCGCCAGGCCAATTATTTATAACGCCTTAGCCCTGTCAAGATCGCTGAACTCTTCCCGAAACGCCGGTAAGTTAAAGGACTTCGGCCACAACCACTGAACCTCCAAGGCTCAGCCGTCAATCTCAGGAACCCCGCCCACCCCCCCATCCCCCCATCTCCCCATCCCCCACTCCCCATCCCCCCACTCCCCCACTCCCCA
>NZ_SMDQ01000123.1 GCF_012911975.1 Nodosilinea sp. P-1105
CCTTGCCCGTCAGTCACTAAAAGCACAAACCCTCAGTCCCTTTCACTTAGAGGGTTTCCCGGCTTAAATCACACCCCCACCTAAGTACAGCAGGGTGTCTAGCCAACAGTTGCGAAGGATACCAGGTCCAACGATAGGTGATACTCCAGCGTCAGCTTTCAGAAGCTTGAAAGCCTTATCCAGCAATCTTTCGAGGGACATCATCAGATTATAAGCCTTATGGCAAACACAGCTTCCTTCGCAAACCTATACAATAATTGACTTCTGCATCTGAGTTAGGGGAACACCGCCCCAAATCTCCACCTGCTCCAATGTATGTTGAGAAATGGGGTAAAACCTAAGACTATCTTCCTCAAAATCGACGTATCGAGCCAATCTTCGTTTCATTTCATCATACTTTGCTTTAGCTAAAACCAACTCAAAAACACTATATTGAACTCGCTTGCCGTATCCTTCCAAGATATCAGAAACCTTCTTGCGTCGCCGATTAGAGGATATATCGTAGGCTACAAGATATAACAGCATGGCATTACCGAATTAGATAGGGCTGAAATAGATCTTTAGGAGTATAGACAAAACGTTTATATTCTTTCACTTGGGTCATCAGCAAATCCCAGCGGGGCCGAGGTTTATCCCCTCCAGCTTTAATTTCTTCCTCCATACGAGCGATAAACGCCCGCAAATACTTACGACGACCAATCTGGTTCAAATAGCAGCCACCCTGGTTAACCGTAAAGTCAGACTCCACATCCATGACCCGGTGGTTCACCAGGTACAGCATCAGTGAGTCGGCTAATGGGGCGCGAAAGGCTTCTAGGAGATCAGAAGCCAAGGCGGCATGTTTGCGAGTTCCCTGGTGCAGGCAAGCATCGTAAGGATCTAAGTTTTGGGCTTCGATCAAGCTATACAGATGATTCCAGAGCAGCTGATAACCAAAGCTGAGCATGGCATTCACTGGGTTAGTAGGGGGGCGACGGCTACGTTCCCGAAATGGAAAAGCGGGATTGATTAAGCAATCCCCTAGAGCCGCAAAGTAGCAGGCAGCCCCAGCCCCTTCCAGGCCCATCAACACTGGGTTTGATGCAGCATTGCCTGCGCTAATAATAAGGTCTTCTAGCTGAGTGGCCGCCTCTGCGATGACCTGACTGGATCGTACTCGTGCCTGCCGTAGCAATAACACCCGGCTATTCCGCAGTTTGGCCTGCACAATCGCTCTAGCTACTGCCAGGCGTGTTTCTTCATCCAATTCACTCTGGTATCGAGCCAGTTGACGATAGCCCTGTGGCATGGGCAGCAATCGCCCCAAACATTGTCCCATCCGCGACAGATACAGAATCGGAATATTACGCTTGAGGCAAGCCCGCAGAGCCTGGGTCGTAACCTGGCACTGACCAAAGATCAGTACCTCTCTGACCAGTGGTAATTGCACCTGCTGTTGAGTAGTGTCTTGATGTTTAACGATCAGTTGTTCTTGCCGAAGACTAACGGAGCACCCCTGCTGAGAAATATAGAGCGTTGACATAGCTTTTCCCTTCACTCGAAGTCGGCTTCTGAGGGAAGTGGGCATCGATTACCCACCCCACGGTCTAGACTGAACTGGGAACACAGTGATAAGTAGGTAGGCTCAATTATCTTGTAGACGGGTTTCGACTTCGCTCAACCCTCAAACCCTTGCCGGACAAAGGATATAGCTGATTGAGCGGAGTCGTAAGCCTAACGGCTGGCTGCGCCTACGCTTTGCGTCTCCCTTCGGGAGAAAATCAGCGGCGGGTATGATGACCTTTGATTAGCCCCGGCTACTTATCAATAGAGTGCCCAGGTTTTTTGAGCTGACAATGAAGGAAAGTTAGAGTTACCTTAAAGACACGAACAATAAACTTTTCTACAGACAAAATCTGCCACTTCAATAGTTCTTGAGTACCACTATTGGTAATTAATTTCAGAGGCCAATTTCTGACTTTATCTTAACGGAATTGGCTAAGCCCCCAATGATAAAGAGACTCCAGGAATGACATTGATCCTAACGGCGGCGGGGAAATGTGCTTCAGCGTTGTCACCATGGCACTGTGGAGCGATTCTACATCGGTAGGGGTCCTGGATCGGTCTTTCCACAGCCTGCACAGGTCTTTCAAGGTCATGGCCTTGGCCTGGTGTACAGCCTGGTTGCGAGCATTACGAATGCCATCAAATCGATTGTAGAGTGCCCCTTTCAGGGGTCGCCCTTGGACCTGAAACCAGCTATCAATCAGTTGTTTGAAGCCTGGATGGCGTTTTTTGAGTTCGTCATCGCTAAACCACTGTTCGCTCTGGCTACGCAAATAGAGTAATCGCTCCAGGGTTTGGGCAAAGCGCATAAAGGCATCGGTGTAGTTACCCTGGCGCAGCAGTAGGTAAATCAAAAAGCTGGTTTCCCATGTTTGGGCTAGGGGACTATGGCGAATTTCTTTACTCTGGTCCTGCCAGACGCCAAGCTGCTCGGGTTCAACTAGCTCCGCCAAAGAACCTGCCTGCAACCATTGGGCTATCCCTTGAGGCTTGAATAGGGCCTCAATTTGCCAGTTGGTGGCTAAGCTCAGGTGCTGGGCCAGGCGATAAAGCTGACGATGGCGGTCTTGGTGGGCCATTAGCCACAAGGCCGCTGCTTGAAAATTGCCCTGCTGCCAGGCCGATACGATCCGCAGCCGCTCGATGGGCCAAAAGTACTCGCCAATGGAAATCACCTGATGGTGCTGGGAGCGACTTGCACTCTGGGTCTCTCTAGCGTAGAGGGGCTCTGGCTCAGTGGGCACCACCTGAAAGACTGGATACTGGCGCACTAGGCCAGCGGCGCAGATCTCTAGGCTTTGGGCGATCGCCGGTACCGCCCCCTTGGTCTGAATCAGCAAAGTAAAGTCGTCTATCCCCTTGGTATGCTCGACCAAAAAGCCTTCTAGAGCATGGCGGATAGCCGATCTATCGTTAGCGGCCACCACTGGCTCAAAGACCTCTGCGGTAAGCTCGGGCCAAGTCTGGCGAATTTTGCCTGCCATTAGGTGTGCTAGCCAGTGGGTATCCCGACTGCGATAGCTGGCAGCAGTGGTATCGGGCTGGCGGGTGCCCCACAGCACCACATGGGTTAACCCCTGGGAATATTGCCTATCGATCACCTCGTGGTCGAGGAGAAGCTCTACAGGGTCAAAACGGCCTGCCAAGGCTTGCAAACAATGGTCATAGTAGCGCTGCCCCAAGTCCTTTACGCTCCAGACTTGGCCATCCTGGCTGCCCCGCTGGATACCGAGTTCGGTATAGAGCCGGTCGGTATGACGGGGATGCTCGTTGCGATCGCCATCGGCCCCAAAGCAGCAGACGGTGCGATCAGCACAGCGCCAACCCACCTGGCGAGTACCGACGGTAATGATCAGGGTTCTCATTGCAGTATTCCAACAGTCGGACATTAAATAATTGGCAAGTAAGTGATGCGATCCTGGAAATCTGTCTCCTCAGAAGCCATTGCAATGAAGATCAGTTCTTCTAGTTGTTGACCTAAACTTAGTTCGTCATTAAGAATAAAAATTCCAGGAACATGCCGCCCTTGGGCCAGATGGTCGGCCAAATGGACTGGCATTGATTTTCGATTATTCGTTAATAAAATAAATGAATGCTCTTCGCACCAGCACAGAATATCAGGATCAGACGTTTGTATTGCAGGTGTACCTGGCATGCCGATCCTAAACACAATAATCTCAGGCTCTTGTCGTTGAATCTGCATTTGGTATACAGAATCAACGTTCTCATCTAAAAGGTACTTAAGGGCCATCAGCCTATTGGAATGCTGCTTTTTCTGCCTTGAGTTGCCGCAGCTTCAAGACCTGGGGAGGTGGATTTTGGCGTTGTTCTTCCCGCTTTTTATGGCTCCATTCCATCCAGTCAGTCAGGTAGGCGCTGACAGCTTCTTGATTGTGCAGGTAGTACAAAATCGTCGCATATACCTGTTCCAGGTTCAGGGAAGGATAGCTCTGAGCAATAGCTTCGGGTGTACGACAACGGTGGATGAAGTCGTAAAGTACTGTCTCGATACCAACTCTGGTTCCTTTAAGACGAATATCGTCTGGGGCTAGGAAATCAAAGTAATCTTCTAGTTGCATAGAATCATCCTTCTCGAAGCTTAACTTTAGTTGAATATTACAATTTCCGTTGAGATTGATTAGAAAGGAAAAACCTGAGCATAGCTATCGCGACCAGTTCCCTGGCGTAGTGCTGCAACGAATCGCTTCCGGGGATCTTGAGTGGCGCCAAACACTGTCACCACCTGATACTCCTCAAGATCTGCGATCCAAACTGGGGAGGGTTTGACATTTTTGCCCCGAACCTCTCCACAAAGGTTGCCATCGTAGTCTATCTGCCCACGTCGATTTCTCACCTTGAACTCATCACTGTGCAGTATCGCTAAGGCATAGGGCTTATCAAAGTCTTGAGCACCGCTACAGACAATAATACGGCAGTGCTGGTCAACAGCTTCTGTCCAGCGATCGCCCTTAACTGCCCCAACCGTTTGGAGTTGACTGGGATCAATAGGGCGATTGGCGAATCTGCCTAGGGCGTTATAGAAGGCTTGTAACCGGCGGCGAAACAAATCTCGAAACTCTCGAACATCGCAGGGGAGTTTCCAAAATGAATCCTGAGTATCGGGAATCAACGTAGATCCACGCCACCAGGGCGCCCGCTCACGGTTTTGACGGGAATAGCAGGGACGTCTTGCCCCTTGGCCAACGCCTCCCAGATGAAACATCATCCAGGTCAGAGTTTTGAGCAGGGTTTCGAGGTCGCGCCGTTGATCCGTAGGGGCTTCTGACGAATAGGCCAAAATCAGTCGTCCAGACTGCTCTCCACAGGGATCGTCTTGGCCTTGACGATTAGGTCGAGCTTCCCGTTGCACGATGCGACCATCTGCAATCCTGACCATGACTTTACCCCGTGCCTGCCTGGGATTGATGGCACCAAACAGTTCTCCTTCTAGACGTTGCACCTCCCGAGAGGGCAATACCCCTAGGGCAAAAGCGCGGAACCAGTAGCGCAGCATAGACTTAAATGCTACTGGGCGTACTTCGGCATCGGAGTTGCCGCGCATTTGCCACTCATGGCGACGCTCATTCCAGGTCCACTGGGTGAAGCGCTGTCGTCCATGGATCAGCTGTCCTGCCAAGGCAAAGTCCAAACTAAGGAATTCCTGGGGGGATGTAGATGACTCTGCCTGGACGAGACTACCGTAGCCCGTATTCACCTGGGAGCCGATTCCAGCCTGAAGCCCGCGCGTCAGCCATCCTTTCACTTTGGTCAGTATGGCTGGATCAGCGGCTGGTGTGGGGCGCACACCAATTAAGAAGGTGGCTTCTTTGAGGGAATAGAAGGGGTTGGGATTGGGTGAGTAGAGCAAGTTGCGACCCGCTACATCCCAGGACCAGATGTTGTTGGCCATGTCTACTGCCAGGCCACCTCCGTCCCCTGACGGTTGTGGTAGCGGATAGGCGTCTAGAAACATTACTTTGCCCGATCGCTCTTCACTCTTTTTGCTGTCCAGATAGCCAAAATACTGCCGTGAGATCGCTTCTTCAGCTAGTTTCCAGGATAGATTATCTTTCTCCATCCGCTCTCGAATCGCTTGGGCTCTAGCAATTCCCCGCAGGGTACTGGAAGGGATATAAGGCATTCCCAGGGCGTCAAAGGCAGGTAGCAAAATGCTTTCCGGGCCTCGGTGGCCCCCTACCCGGATGCGCCACAGGCACTTAACTTGAAAAGTATTGCCAGCACCAGCGATGCGTTGGGTGCGATTGGTGGTAGTGCATTAATGCACGGGACGGAGGAAAATCAGACTACGCCACCACGATAACCAGGGAGACAAGCGCATGGCTATTGAGATGACCTGTCCGACCTGTGGGTCTCACGATATCTCCAAGAACGGCACCAGCCATCGGGGGAAGCA
>NZ_SMDQ01000124.1 GCF_012911975.1 Nodosilinea sp. P-1105
TGGCTCATGACGGAGTTGGCAGAACAACGCATTCCGCCCCGAGCGGGGCGCAGTAATCCACGGGTCGTGAAAAAGCCTCGGGCAAAATTCCCCGCCCGAAAACCCTCCCATCGGGGGAGGGGAACGGTTCGACCCCAACTTAATTTCTCGATCCTAATACCAACCTGAACCTTATCCGAACAGTATTGGGCCATGCGCCACTTTGCCCAGGCCCTGGAGGCCGATGGTTGGGCGGTCACCTATGAACTGACCGATGACACGGCAGCCGCCTTAAAGACCTGGATCGCCGACCAGGAGATTACTGAACTGCGGCTGATGGACCCGGTAGATCATCCCTTTCGGCAATGGCTGTTGGCCCTGGATTTGCCCTGTGAGCTCACCCTGCTGGACAACAATCATTTCCTCTGGGCGGAGGCCGAGTTTAACACCTGGGCCGACAGCCGCAAAGGACTGCTGATGGAAAGCTTCTACCGAGAGGGGCGCAAGCGGTTCGAGGTACTAGTCACCGATGGCCAGCCCGAGGGGGAGCAGTGGAACTTTGACAAAGAGAACCGCAAACCTCCCAAGGGAAAGCTCAACCCGCCTTCGCCCCAGTGGTTTGACCCAGACGACATCACCCAGGCGGTGATTGAAAAAGTCGAGAATTTGGACATACCCACCTTTGGGCAAGCTACTCCCTTTCGCTGGGGGGTAACCCGTGCGCAGGCGCTAGCGGTGCTCGATACCTTTATTGACCACCGGCTGGACACCTTTGGTCCCTACCAGGATGCCATGGTGACGGGGGAAGAAACCCTGTGGCATGCCCTACTATCCCCTTACCTTAACCTGGGGCTGCTGCATCCCCTGGAGGTGATTCAACGGGCAGAAACCGCTTACCAAGACCAGAACCTGCCCCTTAACAGTGTCGAGGGATTTATTCGACAGGTGTTGGGGTGGCGCGAGTATATGCGGGGGCTCTATACCTACTTTGACGCCGACTATGCCCAGGGCAATTGGTTTGATCATGATCAGCCGTTGCCAGACTTCTTTTGGACTGGGGATGTGGCCATGAATTGTCTGCACCAGGTGATTGACCAAACCCAACGGACTGGCTATGCCCACCACATTCAGCGGCTGATGATTCTCAGCAACTTTTCGCTGATTGCTGGGTTTAACCCCCAGGCGGTAGAAGACTGGTTCCATGCCGTCTTTATCGATGCCTACGACTGGGTGATGCAGACCAATGTAATCGGTATGGGGCTGTTTGCCGACGGCGGCCAATTAGCCTCTAAGCCCTATGCATCCTCTGCCAATTACGTGAATCGCATGAGTGATTATTGCAAGGGCTGCCACTATAACCATAAGGACCGTACTGGAGACAAGGCCTGCCCGTTCAACTTTTTTTACTGGGATTTTTTGCACCGCCACCGCGACAAACTACAGTCCCAGGGGCGGATGAGTTTTATTTTGAAAAACCTGGACAAGATGTCTGAGCAGGAACTAGAAACCATACAGCAGCAGGCCGCTGAATGGCACAAAGCTCATCAGGGATAAAGCATCCGAGGTTCTTGCAACCGTGCCCTAGCTCTCTGTGCAGCAGCAAACCTTTGCATGGAGTAGTATTTGCCTTTTGCCTTCTGTCTTTCTATCCTTGGCCCATGGGTGGATCGTTTACCATAGAAGGGTCGTGCCGGGACTGCTGCTATGAATGAGTCATTCCCTCAAGGCTTGGGTAAGCGCAATCTGCTGAATCACCTGGCGATTAACCTAGACACCGCTGACGAGTTTGGCCCAATTACAGAAGTTTGGGTGAATGGGCGGACCCACCAAATTCAAGGGTTAGGCTGTAGCAGCGGGCTGCTGGGACGACAAAGTCAGCGGTTCCTGTGGTCGCAGGTAGCCTCTATTGGGCGGGATGGGGTAGTGATTAAGGCGGGGGCAATGACGGAAAACATTGACCAGCACCTGCAAGATTGCGTTCCCTTAGGAGATCTAGAATTGTGGTCTGACCACGGCGATCGCGTTGGCCGGATCACCGACTATCGCTTTGACCCCAGCAATGGCAACATCTTGCAATATTGTTTTGTCCCCGAGGTGGGCAGTGGGTTTGCCCCCGGCGTCTATGGCCTCGATCCGTTAGGGGTGATCAGCGCCAGTCGCCGTCGGATGATGGCGGAAGAAGGGGCTCTGCGCCAAGCTCCAATGGTGGCGGTGGCCGAACCCCCATCCCCTGAACCGCCACGGCCCAGATTACCCTTTGACCGCATTCCCCTCGATCGCCTACCGGTGGATAGGATACCTGACCCCCGCCGCAGTTGGGAGTCTGCCGTTGATAACACCCGCGATATGGGACATCAGGTGAGTGAGCAATTTCACGATCGCCGCCAGAAATTGCAGACCGAAGCTCAGCAGCGTCGTCAGCAGCTGCAAGCCGAAGCTCAGGAACGTTTGGGTGGTTTTTTGGGGAATGTCAAGAAGCAAACTCGCCACCTGCGCAAACAGTTGCGAGAAACGGTAAGTGATGTGACCGCCGGGCTGCCCTCTGGGCCACGACTGCGAGATGACAATGCGCCTACCATTGATGTGGAAGCGATGGAACTGTGGTCAGAGGATGACAGCGACCAGCCCCCCAGCCGGAGGCGTTGAGGGATAGCGATCGGGCCCCGTTCAGATCCCAGGTTTTGCCTTGAGCTGCTGAGAAACTCAGGGTCCATCAGCCCAAGAACCCTGGGTTCTGTACTGGCAAGCTGGCTTAGCGCGATCGCCGGGCTCGCTCCAGCACCCCGAGCTCATCCAAAGGACTGGGGGGATGATAAGACAGACAGAGGGGGGCAGCAATTTTGACCGGTGGATTGATCGATTCAGAGGCAACATAGAATTGCCCCCGTTCCAACTGGGCAATGTCGTCCCCCTGGCCGCCCCGTTGTCGTAGTTGGTCGCGCACCACATCAATAGCCGCTGGGGAGTTGGCCCGCCCGTAGAACTGCGTGGAACAATTGGCAATGATATTGTGATCGATGCTTTTGGGGGCCTGGGTGGCGAAAATTAGACCCAGGCCATATTTTCGGGCTTGGGCCGCCAATCGAATCAGGCTGGACTTACAGGGGGTACTGCCCTGGGATGGTAGAAAATCCTTGGCCTCATCAATCACGAGTAGACCCCGCAGGGGTTGACCGGTTGGGGCCGGATTTTTCTTAATCCAGGTGAATAGGGTCATGGCCAGTTGGTTGAGAAACTGCTGCTGCTGGGGCAGCCCTGGCAGGCCGATGAAGTTGAGAATTGAGAGGCGAGTTTGGTCTATGGCCCCATGCAAGCCGAGCAAAATAGCGGGCTCCAGCGGCGCACCACTCTGACGCAGTAAAGGATTATTGGCCATCTCGGCACTGAGTAAATCGGCCATCTCCTGGGCATGTTTGTCGGCTTTCGCAATATTACCGGCCGCCTCTTCAGGCAGGTCTCGCAAAAACTCGGCGAAGGTCTCCAGATTACCACCGCCGTTGTCAGCAAACTCCTTCAAAGCATTTCTAAGAATGCCCCGCTTTACCTTAGCTGAAGCGGAATTCCCTGAGGCCACCATGTCTTGCAAGCTGTCGCGAGCCATGTCAATCGCCTGATCCAGTTCGTCGGCATCACTGGACAAGGCTGCAAAATCGGGCAGCGGATTCAGATTGACGGCATTGCCTGCTTCGCGCCCTGGGGTCCAAACCCGGACATCCACCCTCTGCTGATACCGCTGGGCTTTGGCACCATCCTCGGCAGCCCAGGCCACCGGCACCTTTGGCCAGGGGTCGCCCATGCGGGCCAAATCGTTGGCCCCATCAATCACAATGGCGGGAATGTTCTGCAGAATGGCTTCTTCCACCAATCGGCGCACCAGTACGGTTTTACCAGCCCCACTGCCCGCCAACACGACGGTGTGTTTGGTCAGAGCTTCTAAGGGAATGGCCAGAGTTTCGGGGCGAGGTCCCAGCCGTTGGCCAATGGGGAGGCCAACCACAGGGAATGGTGTGATCGGGGGCGGTGACGGCGGGTCCCCCTCGGGGGAATTGGTGGTGGTCTGGCCCCCGGGGGTAGCTGTTGAGGTTTTGGGGGTGCTGGTAACCTGGGGTGCTGGGTGGGTAGCCTCACCAAACAGCCAGGCGACGGTATCTTGGAAGCTGGGTAACTGAGAGGCCGGGCGGCGATCGCGCAACCAGGTGGCAAAGTTGTCCTGGTCTTTGATCTGGTGCAGGGCGGCCAAAACCCGCAATTCAGCATCGCTGGGATAAATCATCAGCCCACCCGCCCCAGTAAACCTCTGGGTAAGCTCCTGGGTGGTCGCTCCCCCCGGTAGATCCCCAATTCTAAAAATCAACAACCGCCGAAAGCTGAGGGCATGGTCGATGCCAGCGGTAGTCATGGCTGTTTTGAGCCGAGCCCGGTAGGCAGCATGGTGCGATCGCAGTAACGCCCGCATCGATAAGTGCTTTTCCCGGTCCCCTTCGTCCCGGTAAATGAGCCGCACCCTGGCATGGAGCTGTGGATAGTTTTTGCCCCCTGGAAAGTCCACCTCGACTTGGGTGTCTATGGCATCGGCGGTGGGGTTTTCTAGTACTAAACATTCGCCAGCGGTCTGTAGCCACTGCCCTAAAACGGTATCTTCCTGTTGTTCATCATGGGCTGAATCGAGATCAGCCTGCTGCTGAGCTGCTGCAAATTGGCGATCAAGTTCCTCAAAATCAAAGGACAGAGTTGAGACAGGTTTAACATCCCCGAAGGCATGAATTTCTTGTATCTCTCCTAAAGCCAAGCAATGCTTTCGGTGCTCATCACATCGCTTTAAAATTCGTCGAGGAGAATGACGAATGGCAGATTCAAAGAATGACTCTGAAAACGGCCAACTAAGATAAGGGGCAGTAAAACTTACCTGCGAATATGCTTTCTGTAAGCGCTTCTGAACGATAGCTTGAGCAACATCAGATTGAATCACTCGCCCTATTACTATTGGCTCACGGAAGCGATCCTGAAATGTGCTTATAGCTTGATCACAAAGAATACTCCAGGTCGGCTCCAAACACGAAATCAGTGTCTGAGTGCGATAAGTTATATCGCGCAGAGCCATTAGACCACCACCGATACTTTCAATAATCGCCTTTGAAAGACGTTGTTCTTCCGAAAGATCGGAAATTCTAGCATTACCAGCTCCATAATGATGCCGAGTTACAATAGAATCGAGTTGATCAATAGCTAGCACAGATGGCTGATATAGATTCATTAGCCAAGATAATCCCTGGATAATTTTCCTGGGATTCGATTCAACATTTTTTCTAAATCCAAATCGAGCTCTATCCTCAGGTTCGATTTCTAGCCCCTGCAACCAGGTGTGTCCAACGCCCAGCAAGTTGAAATCATTAGAGTTCAATAGCATTAAGGAGCGAACAATATCTTGAACCTCAACGGCTGCTCTGCGATTAATGGCTCTTCCGACCTAGACATGGGAAAGAGGCTCTGAGGGCGAGAAGTGGAGAGAGAAAGAAACGCTAGGAAGGGGTG
>NZ_SMDQ01000125.1 GCF_012911975.1 Nodosilinea sp. P-1105
CCGCAGAGCTTTTCTTTACAAGTATCTATTGATACACGACAATTAACCCCTTAACGTCCCGCCTTGTGGAGTGCTCCGTCTATAGAGTTATTGTCATGTATAGGGGTTCTATTTAATGAGTGATTTGTTTGAGAAAGCAAACTAATTAAATATTTTAGCGATTTATTTTTTTAGTAGATAAAAATTGATGCTGGCATCTTAAGGGCAGGCTGGAATCTGGAGATGAGATTTAAGCTAGGACATCTTGAACAGGCCAGAAGCCAGAAGCCAATCCCTTCTTGTATTCTGACTTTTGGTTTCCGACTTCTATTCAGGGCATAACATCCCACCTTGGGGAATACGATCGAGTCGGTGTTGATTTAAGCAATCTACTCATCTAGGGCAAAAGAGTTAAGGGCTTGCGTATACCTGGGGTCTTGGGTACCCAGCAGGCGATCCCAAAAAGTAAAGTAAAGCCCGTAGTGAACGGTGTATTTGAGGTGATGGATGGAGTGGTGGGCAGGGCCAATCACCCACTGCCCCAGCCAGTGGTGAGGAAACGAGGCGGGGAGGCGATCGGTGCCAAGGTGATTTAATACGGCCCACACGGTCATTGTGCTTAATACGGCAATTAAGGTGATGAAATGCAGGGGAATCGCAAAAATAATACCGATTAGGAATAGTGACTGTACAACTGCTTCTAGGGGGTCAAAGGCAAAGGATGTCCAGGGGGTAGGGTAGCGCGATCGGTGGTGCCCCTGATGTACCCAGGGAAAGAGCTTAGGGTGATGAGAGAGCCGATGGGTAAAGTAAAAGTAGGTATCTTGCAGAATCAACACCACTCCATAACTCAGACCCAGGTACCACAGCCCATAACGATGCGGGTCAGTATATAGGTGAGTGAAACCCTGATGATAGGCGGAGAAAATAAATGATGCGGCTAGGGCAAACACCGCTGCTGAAAGCACCGAAAGTTTAATGTCGTGCCTAATGACACCCCAGGAAGGGGGATGATGCGTCAGTCTATGATCCACAAATGATTGACTGAATGGCGAGTAAAAGAACCAGTAGGTTACCCCCGCTACAAAAAAATACCGGAACAGAATAATGCCAAAAAAGGCAATGTTGTAAAATTCGAACGAGTGACTCTTAAATTCCATGCCTGTTAGGTGTTTACAGTGCTGCGGTACTCGCCTAGGGTGCCCGCAAATTTTCCAGGGAAAGCTAGGTTTTTTCGGTATAAACCGATTTGAGAAGCAAGTCAAGCACCTGGGCTTGGTGGGCACTGGCGATCGCCCCCTGAGATGAGGTTATCACTGCATCGCCCCCGATCGCCTGCACATCGCTGAGCAACAACACCCGGACGCGCCTAACCCGGATATCTCACAAGAAAAGGTGAATCGGGGTCAACAAACAGCGAGAATGCAATAAACACAAAGCGTTCAGCGGTTTGGAACCATGACCTCGATTCAAACAGAGTGTACCTCAACCAGCTACGACTTTTGCCGTGTGAGCCGGCGAAAGCTAGTAGCTGATTTCAGTGGTGGCGACCTCACCAGCGATGGCGGACTGCTGCTAATTCGAGAAATCGACAATTTGTATCGCATCAGCGAGCGTCTGGCCGAGTGCTTTACGGATCACCGGGATGCCAACCGGGTGCAGCATGAGTTGAAGACGCTGATTGCCCAACGGCTGTATGGATTGGTCCAAGGGTATGAAGATATCAATGACCATGACGACTTGCGCCATGACCGTCTGTTTGGTGCCGTTCTAGGTCAGCTCGAGAGTGAGCACCCCCGTTGTGCGCCTTTAGCAGGCAAGAGCACGCTTAATCGTCTGGAGCAGGCGATGCATATCTCAAATGACCTCTCCAATTCACGCTACATCAAGATGAGCGTGAACCCAGCGGCGGTGGAAGCGTTACTGGTGGAGCTGTTTATCGAGCAGATGGAGCGCGAGCCCAAGCGCATCATTCTGGATATGGATGTCACCGATGACCCGACCCACGGCAATCAGGAAGGAGCTGCCTTCAATGGCTACTACCAGCATGAGTGTTACACCCCCTTACTAATCTTCTGTGGCCGACATTTGTTAAGTTCGAAACTGCGTCCGGCTAACGTGGATCCGGCAGACGGCGCGTTGAGCGAACTGCAGCGTATCATCGCTCAGATTCGAGGGCATTGGCCCCAGGTGACGATTGTCGTCAGAGGCGATAGTGCCTACAGCCGAGACGACATCATGAGTTGGTGCGAGAGCCAAAGCCGGGTCGAGTTTGTCACCGCCCACAGCAGCAATGCCCGCTTGCGTCAATTGACGTGGTCCCTCGAACAACGGGCGAAAGCGGCTTACGAGGCGCAGCGCCAAACCGTCGCGACCGCCCTCGAACCGTTACTTTCCCAGAGCAGCGCCGAGTTCGCCGCCGAACTTGACCGCTTGGTTCCTCCCCAGGTGTGGTATCAGTCCTTGAGCTATCGCACCGTTGAGTCTTGGAGCCGGGAACGTCGCGTCGTGTGCAAGCTCACTTACGATGGCAACGGACCCCGTCGCCATTTTGTGGTCACCTCCTTCAGTGCTGAGCAGGTTCATCCGGCCTCCCTCCACCGTGACTATTACTGTCCGCGAGGGGAGATGGAAAATCGTATCAAGGAGCATCAACTCGACTTGTTTAGCGACCGCACCTCCACCCATGAGTTTGAGAGTAATCAGCTCCGTCTCTGGTTCTCCTCGTTGGCCTATGTTTTGATGCAAACCCTACGACTCAAAGCCCTCGCCCATACTGAACTGGCCGATGCCCAGTGCGGTACGATTCGCCGCAAGCTGCTCAAGCTGGGCGCTCAGGTGCGCATCTCCGTACGTCGTATCCTGGTGGCCTTCAGCTCGGCAACTCCCATACAGGCCATTTTTCAAGCCGCTTATCAACACCTCCAACGACGCCCTCAGCCAGGATAGAGCCGCCATTGCGGTCTCTCGTTTCTTCGTGGTTAATGGTCAAACGGGTGCTCCCGCACCCTGGCTTTGCCATGCGTGGCGGTTGGGCAAACCGGCAGAATTCCCTCCCAAGAGAACTCCTCACGGCCAAGGAGGCGCAAAATGTTGTCCTGCCATCAACATTCTTGCTCCTCACCCCACTGTTCAGCTTTGATCTGATGAGCTGACCTCCCTCAAAACGCGCTGGTGAGAAATCCGGGCTAAACCAGCCTGTCTTTTGCACCAAAAAGCCTAGCAGTTGATTACTCTCCTGATCAAAATCAGGACTTTTACTAGGTCAAATTTCTTCCCAGCGTCGTAGGAGGTGATGGCTTTACCGATCAGGTCTCTACCTTTAAACAACATTGATCAGGGCGAGGGATTCTAAAGACCCAGCAGCGGCGATCGCCAGGATCAAAATCAACATCATGTACTAGCTATTGTTAGACTGTTTACTAATCAGGCGTAGCATGGCCAATCTCCTTGCGGTTTTGCGATTAATGAATTAACCTATTAGCGATTATATAAAGTATGCCACAGCGGCGTTTGAAATATTGTTTAAGTTGCGTTTGAATTGATTGATTTGATTAAAAACGTAGTAAATTTCCTCAAGTTAAGAAATGCCCTCAGGAGGCTTAACTTTTGATGCAATCTGCAAAGCTAAGCAAATGGTGGGATTCCCTAAACTCTAGCTTTTGGTTTGTGCCATCGCTAATGGTGGGGCTAGCCATTGGGCTTTCGTTTTTTACCATTGGTATCGACCACTGGCTAGAGTCTGACATCATCGGTGATGTCAGCTGGGTATATTCATTGGGGCCTAGCGGGTCAAGGGCGGTGCTATCTGCCATCGCGGGGTCTATGGTGAGCGTGGCCACCACAGCATTTTCCATCACCATTGTGGCGCTGCAGCTGGCCTCTTCCCAATTCGGGCCACGTCTGCTGCGAAATTTCATGCAAGATACCGGCAACCAGGTGGTGTTGGGTACGTTTATTTCTACCTTTTTGTACTGCCTGATGGTGCTGCGCACGGTAAATGAGTCAGAGGGCCAGGAGTTTGTGCCCCATGTAGCGGTAACCTGCGCCATTGGCTTAGCGATCGCCAGTATTGGCGTGCTCATTTACTTTCTGCACCATGCCGCCTCATCCATTCAGGTCGATAACATTATCAAAGCCGTCGGCAAAGACTTAGAGGACGCCATCCAGCGGCTGTTTCCTGAAACCACTGAGCACAGCTTCTTAAGCCAGACGGAAAATGCAACCGTAGTCGATATCCCCATGGATTTTAACCGCCACTCTTACCCCGTCAATGCGAAGAGTGACGGCTACCTTCAGGCCTTTGACGATGATCAGCTCATGCAAATTGCCACGGAGAACGATCTGATTATTCAAGTGCAGTCACGCGCAGGCCGCTTTATGGTTCAGGGTAGCGAACTGGCGCGGGTTTTCCCTAAAGGCAAGGTCAATAAGACCCTGAAATCCCAGATTGATGGGGCCTTTGTGCTCGGGTCTAAGCGCACCAATCAGCAAGATTTAGAATTTTCCATCAACCAGCTCGTGGAGATTGCGGTACGAGCATTGTCGCCAGGCATTAATGATCCGTTTACTGCCGTTCGCTGTATAGACCAAGTCAGTGCCACCCTGTGCTATCTGGCCCGGCGTGACATCCCTTCGCCCTACCGCTACGACGATCAAAACCAGCTGCGCTTGTCGATGACATCCCTGGCGTTTGCCGATGTCACCGATGCCGCCTTTAATCAAATTCGGCAGAATGGGCGATCGAGCGTGGCAGTGACCATCCGGCTGCTGGAGGCGATCGCGGTCATTGCCCCCTTCACTTACCGACCAGACGCCCGCGCTGCCCTCCGGCGCCAGGCCCAGATGATTGAGCGGGGCAGCCACGATGCCATCGCCGAAGAGCTCGACCGCCAGGATATTACAGCGCAATATTTAGAAGCTATAAGTGCGATCGAGCAGCTTGAAGGAACTAGACATTCAAATTTATAGCGACGGTACTAGACTACTAAAGTGGGACGTTTTTAGAACGCCTGCTGTACAAGGATTCTGGGCAACGAGAAATTAAGGATCATACTTTTAGAGACCAGTGCCGCAGTAGCACCAGGACAAAAGACCTGTTGTGAAATAGGGGATAATAGCCTGTGGAGTAAGTTAACCCAGTTGTGCCGTGCTGAATCTCCAACGTGCCTTCAAGAGTGACCGCCTCCTCCGTGCTTTGACCGGTTTGAACCGGAAGGCCTTTGAGGAACTGAAATCCACCTTCGCTCAGGGGTAGTGAATTTTAGTGCAGGCCAGAGGAAAAGACCGGATGACCTTGCTTGGCCAACTTCTCTCTGATGCAGCGATTGTAGTCATGGATGAATAGCCAGATGGCCCCAATGTGGTTCTCGAGCTTTTTAGAGAACGACAGGGTCTTTCTCACCAGTCGCGCCACCCGCTGCCTCAACGTGTTGTTCAAACGCTCGATGTAACTGGT
>NZ_SMDQ01000126.1:2500-5349 GCF_012911975.1 Nodosilinea sp. P-1105
AAGTCGCCGGCTCATTCTTCAACAGGCACGCTATCACCCGTTTAATCGGGCTCTAACTGCTTGTAGGCTCACGGTTTCATGTTCTATTTCACTCCCCTCCCGGGGTTCTTTTCACCTTTCCCTCGCGGTACTGGTTCACTATCGGTCACGCAGGAGTATTTAGCCTTTCGAGGTGGTCCTCGATGATTCACACGGGATTTCTCGGGCCCCGTGCTACTCGGGATTCAGCTAGTATCCTTAAGCTTTCGACTACAGGACTCTCACCTTCTCTGGTGCATCTCTCAAATGCTTCGTCTAACCGCTGGATTCCATCTCGCTGTCCCACAACCCCAATGGTAAATACCACTGGTTTAGGCTCTTCCCAGTTCGCTCGCCGCTACTTTGGGAATCGATCTTTCTTTCTCTTCCTCCGGCTACTAAGATGTTTCAGTTCGCCGGGTTCGCTCGCACCACCCTATGGATTCAGGTGGCCGTATGTAGGGTTGCCCCATTCGGAAATCTTCGGATCATCGCTTGCTTCCAGCTCCCCGAAGCGTATCGTCGGTAACCACGTCCTTCTTCGCCTCTGCGTGCCTAGGTATCCACCGTGAGCCCGTTATAGCTTGACCTCGCTTAACTAACTCAATAGCTCTCACTACCTCATTAATCAAACGCGCTCTTTCGCTCTCGAACTCTGAATGTTCTGTGTGTACTACCTATACACTTCTCTTACTATGCAGTTTTCAAGGTGCTCGCTGAGATCCCTCTCAGCAGACTATCAGCTAGCTCTCACTAACTCATACCGTGCTGAAATCTATCTCTTCTTGGTGGAGGTAAGCGGACTCGAACCGCTGACATCCTGCTTGCAAAGCAGGCGCTCTACCAGCTGAGCTATACCCCCACGCAAGTGGGCCATCCTGGACTCGAACCAGGGACCTCACCCTTATCAGGGGTGCGCTCTAACCACCTGAGCTAATAGCCCCAGTTAATACAAAATTAACCTCGACATAGTCTAGAAACTACTTCCAAAGCCCTGACCGACCTAGAGTGACCACTCAATTCTCCTAATAACTATCGTTCGGAGTAATCAAGGGTAGGTCTCCCTAAAAGGAGGTGATCCAGCCACACCTTCCGGTACGGCTACCTTGTTACGACTTCACCCCAGTCATCAGCCCTGCCTTCGGCGCCCTCCTCCTCCGAAAAGGTTAGAGTAACGACTTCGGGCGTGGCCAACTCCCATGGTGTGACGGGCGGTGTGTACAAGGCCCGGGAACGTATTCACCGCAGTATGCTGACCTGCGATTACTAGCGATTCCGCCTTCATGCAGGCGAGTTGCAGCCTGCAATCTGAACTGTGCCTCGGTTTATGGGATTTGCTTACGCTCGCACGCTCGCTGCCCTCTGTCCGAAGCATTGTAGGACGTGTGTAGCCCAAGACGTAAGGGGCATGATGACTTGACGTCGTCCCCACCTTCCTCCGTGTTGTCCACGGCAGTCTCCCTAGAGTGCCCAACTTAATGATGGCAACTAAGAACGAGGGTTGCGCTCGTTGCGGGACTTAACCCAACATCTCACGACACGAGCTGACGACAGCCATGCACCACCTGTGTTCCAGCTCCCGAAGGCACCCCCCACTTTCATGAGGGTCCTGGACATGTCAAGCCTTGGTAAGGTTCTTCGCGTTGCATCGAATTAAACCACATCCTCCACCGCTTGTGCGGGCCCCCGTCAATTCCTTTGAGTTTCACACTTGCGTGCGTACTCCCCAGGCGGGATACTTAACGCGTTAGCTACGGTACTGAACGGGTCGATACGCCCAACACCTAGTATCCATCGTTTACAGCTAGGACTACAGGGGTATCTAATCCCTTTCGCTCCCCTAGCTTTCGTCCCTCAGCGTCAGTTGTGGCCCAGTAGAGCGCCTTCGCCACTGGTGTTCTTCCCGATATCTACGCATTTCACCGCTACACCGGGAATTCCCTCTACCCCTACCACACTCTAGCTAACCAGTTTCCATTGCCGATCCACAGTTGAGCTGTGGGCTTTAACAACAGACTTAATTAGCCGCCTGCGGACGCTTTACGCCCAATAATTCCGGATAACGCTTGCCTCCTCCGTCTTACCGCGGCTGCTGGCACGGAGTTAGCCGAGGCTTATTCCTCTGGTACCGTCAGAGCTTCTTCCCAGAGAAAAGAGGTTTACAACCCTAAGGCCTTCCTCCCTCACGCGGCGTTGCTCCGTCAGGCTTTCGCCCATTGCGGAAAATTCCCCACTGCTGCCTCCCGTAGGAGTCTGGGCCGTGTCTCAGTCCCAGTGTGGCTGATCATCCTCTTAGACCAGCTACTGATCGTCGCCTTGGTAGTCCCTTACACTACCAACTAGCTAATCAGACGCGAGTTCATCTCCAGGCCATAAATGTTTCACCTCTCGGCACATTGGGTATTAGCCACCGTTTCCAGTGGTTGTCCCCATCCTGAAGGCAGATCCTCACGCGTTACTCACCCGTCCGCCACTAAGTCCGAAAACTTCGTTCGACTTGCATGTGTTAAGCACGCCGCCAGCGTTCATCCTGAGCCAGGATCAAACTCTCCATGTTAGTCATCAACATCACAACCCAATAAGCCGCAACATCAACAACCCTGAAGGAGATTCCGTGAAATTAGAATCCCGTTAATCCCAGATACCTCAGTATCCGTTCTTTCTTTCTATCTAGACTTCCTTGACTCAACTAGCCATTCCTGATATAGTTGAACCAATTTAATCCTTGACAGGAACCTTGGCTTCGTTTCTAGACTATTCAACTGTCGAGGTCCTTACCCCCTCGGGAATCTCACACTCGGTGCGCTTCCCTCAGGCGCTTTACTAATATA
>NZ_SMDQ01000127.1 GCF_012911975.1 Nodosilinea sp. P-1105
TGGCTCATGACGGAGTTGGCAGAACAACGCATTCCGCCCCGAGCGGGGCGCAGTAATCCACGGGTCGTGAAAAAGCCTCGGGCAAAATTCCCCGCCCGAAAACCCTCCCATCGGGGGAGGGGAACGGTTCGACCCCAACTTAATGTCTCGATCCTAATACCAACCTGAACCTTATCCGAACAGTATTGGGTAAATACCGCATCCAACTCTTATGCCCCAAGATAAGCAGATTGCTATAAATCCTTAGATGAAGAAAATCCAAGGCTATACTGGGCGAACAATGACTCTCTCAACGTTATGACGGATATACCTGAAGTCAGAAAGATTCTGATTCTAGCTGCCAATCCGAAGGATACGGTCAAACTTCGGCTAGACCAGGAAGTTCGAGATATTCAGGAAGGACTCCAGCGAGCCAAAAAACGAGAGCAATTCATCATTGAGCAGCGTTGGGCTGTCAGACCACGAGATATCCAACGAGCCCTGCTCGATGTGAACCCTCAGATTTTGCACTTTTTGGGGCACGGTACCAGCCATGAAGGCTTGGTGTTTGAGGATAATGCAGGCAATGCTCAGTTTGTTTCGGGGGCAGCCTTAGCCAGCTTGTTTGCACTCTTTGCCGATCAACTGGAATGTGTTGTGCTCAACGGCTGCTATTCAGCCAATCAAGCCCAGGCTATTGCTCAACATATCCCGTTTGTTGTTGGCCTCAGCCAAGCAATCGATGACAGAGCTGCCATCGAATTTGCCGTTGGCTTCTATGACGCTCTTGGGGCGGGACGCCCGGTCAAATTTGCCCATCAATTGGGTTGTAGTGCCATTCAACTGGCTGGGCTATTAGGTGATACAACACCCGTTTTGCTTGAAAAAGCTGAACATTCGGAAACAGGCAGCGCAATGCCACCTCCCCCACAACAAGAAGTGACCCATGCTTATACAGAGCCGCCTCAAGATGGCATTTCCCTTTTCTTTTCCTATGCCCATGAGGACGAGGAGTTGCGAAATGAGCTAGCTAAACAACTCAAGAATATGGAGCGGCAGGGAATTATTTCTGCCTGGTATGACCGAGACATTACTGCTGGGGAAGAGTGGGCTGGCCAAATTAGCTACAACCTGGAGACAGCCCAAATTGTTCTGTTGCTGATTAGCTCAGACTTCATGGATTCTGACTACTGTTATGATACGGAGCTAAAGCGAGCTATGGAGCGTCATCGCCAAGGTGATGCTCGGGTGATACCTGTGATTCTGAGGCCAACAGACTGGAAAGGGGCCGAGTTTGAAGGCTTACAAGCACTACCTAAAGATGCTCTTCCGGTTACCAAATGGCCCGATCGTGATGAAGCTTTTCTGAATATTGCTCAAGGCATTCGTCGAGCAGTTGAGTCCACCAGGCTCAAAAAAAAAGTCTAAGATCTCCTGCTGGAGTCATTGATAGGGCAACTCGAACTCCCTTTGTTTTGCCCCAGGTCGATATTTCTACCTTTACGGGTCGTCAAAAGGAGCTAGCAACTCTTAAAAATCTGCTGATTGATGCAAAGAGTAACAGGGTATGTAGCCTTGTGAGTCTTTCCGGTAGTGGCGGCATGGGAAAGTCTGCCCTTGCCGCTCATTTCGCAACGGAATATCGACAATATTTTCCTCATGGAGTAATTGGCCTGAGGGTTGAAGACAAAGACGTAAATACCGTCGCTCGGGAATTTGTCCTCGAACTGTATAGGTACACCGATCAGGATCTTGACCCTGAAGATGAGCGTCCGGCAGCCGCGCTAATGGAGGAGGCCTTTGGATCGCTGAAGATGCTGCTCATTTTTGACAATGCCGATCGGGCGGAGGTCTTGCAGCCGCTGATTCCAGCGGTTGGGCAGTCGGCGGTAATTATTACCACTCGCGATCGCGGCTTGCCAGTGACCCTGCAGATTTCTCAAGACAGCATTTTAGATGTTCCAGTTTTACCCAGTGAAGACTCTCTAGAACTATTGAAGCGTATCCTGGGAGAGAATCGCGTCAATGCAGAAATCGAGGCAGCCTACAATATTATTCAGATTGTTGAGAATTTGCCCCTAGCCTTACAAATTGCTGGTGCTTCGCTGAAGCTGCAAAATCAGCGACCGCTGGGTGATTATGCTGCATCTTTAGTTCAAGAAAAGAAACGGTTGGGCAGGCTGTACTTCGGTGATACCCTACAGCAGCTAAACTTACGCGCCTCTTTTGAGCTGAGTTTAAACCTACTCGACTCTGATACGAAACAGTTTTTTGCCTGTTTAAGTGTCTGTGGTCGAGATGGCTTCTCGCGACGGACAGCCATGGCGTAGGCTGTTGATTTTGGGGCTTTTTCCCAGTTCATGCACAATTCATGATCAGGTTTTGCGTCATCTCTCGTAACCCTAACTGTGTAAGGGTTACAGTCTTTGCAATTGACTCAGAATGCGCATGAGCTTTAGCCCCAGAATTCCAACAAAGTGAACACCCTAGCCATGGCGACTGCAGGATTAATCGATGAGTATGATGCTCAGGACTTTCTTACTCGTCTTTATCGTCTTTCACTAATCAACTATGCTGAAGCCGGAGAAAACCGCTATGTTTTGCATTCACTGATTCGTCTGTTCGCCCAAGAGATTGCTGAGAATGTGAGAGTTCTCGAATCTGCAAGAGCAAATCATGCACATTTTTTCATTAATTTAATTTCTCAAGCGACTCTTGAAACCAGAATTGACGCTGAAAGAATTTCAGAAGATGTTGATGATATCATTTTAGCGGTAGATTGGTTGAGTAAACAGGAAAATCAAGACTATGGTTTTGCATTAGACTTGTTACCGATTTTTCAGAAATTTGGATATTGGCAAAAGGCTCTTGAGCTGGTGAAGAAATTTTGGCGTATTGCTGAGACCAGGGAGGATTGGTATGGTGCCGTGAAATTCAAGCTTAAGCAAGCAAAGTATTCAAATCTTTTGGGTGAATCAGAAAAAGCAAATGAGGTCATTAAATTAGTAAAAAAATCGATACTGCCTAAGGTTGAAGACTCAACTCTACGTTTACGCTGTGAAGCGAAATGGTGTGTAACAGCCAGAGGTGTCTTGCTAAGCCAAGACTTGATAGACCAGGCTATTATTGTCATGCAACGTGCTGTCGAAATAGACGAAATACTAGGAGATTCAAATAGACTCGAATTGAGCCTTAACTTATTAAGCAGATTGCTCCAGAGAAACCAGCAATGGTTTGAAGCAGTTGAAGTTCTACAGAGAGCTATTAAGATAGTTGAAGCCTTAGATAATCCTCAGCAACTCAGCATTAGCTTAACCACACTAGGGGGATTACTACAGCAATGTCAGCACTGGGACGAGGCGATTAACGCCCTGCAGCAAGCTGTGACAGTGGCCGAAGCCTTAGATAATCCTCAGCAACTCAGCATTAGCTTAACTGCGTTAGGTAGAGTGTTCCAGAAGTGTCAGCGCTTTGATGAGGCAATTGAGGCTCTACAGCAAGCCGTGACAGTGGCTGAAACTTCAGATAATTCTCAGCATCTCAACTATAGCTTGAATATATTAGGCGGAGTGTTCCAGAAGTGTCAGCGTTTTGATGAGGCAATTGATGTCCTGCAGCAAGCCGTGACAGTGGCTGAAACCTCAGATAATCCTCAGCAACTTTGTATTAGCTTAACTGCGTTAAGCGGAGTGCTGCAGCAACGTCAGCGCTGGGACGAAGCGATTGATGTCATGCAGCAAGCCGTGACAGTGGCTGAAACCGCAGATGATCTTCAGCAACTCAACTATAGCTTGAACGTATTAGGCGGAGTGCTGCAGCAGTGTCAGCGTTTTGATGAGGCAATTGATGTCCTGCAGCAAGCCGTGACAGTGGCTGAAACCGCAGATGATCTTCAGCAACTCAACTATAGCTTGAACGTATTAGGCGGAGTGCTGCAGCAGTGTCAGCGTTTTAATGAGGCAATTGATGTCCTGCAGCAAGCCGTGACAGTGGCCGAAAGCGTAGATGATCTTCAGCAACTCAACTATAGCTTGAACGTATTAGGCGGAGTGCTGCAGCAACGTCAGCGCTGGGACGAAGCGATTGATGTCCTGCAGCAAGCCGTGACAGTGGCTGAAAGCGTAGATGATCTTCAAGCTATCAATATCAGTTCAACAGTTTTAGGAAATTTATTGAAGCAGCAACATCGGTGGGAAGAAGCCGTTTATATGCTTCAGCGTGCCGTGAATTCAGCAGAAAAGTTAGAAGACTCACAAGAACTAATCTTCAGCCTGAATGTGCTTGGAAAAACTCTTCAGCAATGTCAACGTTGGAATGAAGCCATTGAAGTGTTACAACGAGCAGCAGCAGTGGCTGAGACTTCGGAGAACCTTCAATCACTCAAGATTAGTTTAATTGCTTTGGGAAATTTACATAAAGAGCACAAGCGCTGGGATGAAGCGGCAGATGTCTTAAAGCGAAATGTGAATGTGGCAGAAAAAATGGAAGATTTGCAGGAGCTTATCTTTAGCTTGACTGCCTTAGGGGAAGTCTTCCAGCAATGCCAGCGCTGGGATGAGGCCATCGAGGTGCTGAAGCAGGCCGTGACAGCGGCTGAAGCCTTAGACAATCCTCAGCAACTAAGCTATAGCTTGAATGCCTTGGGGGGGCTGCTCCAGCAACGTCAGCGCTGGGATGAAGCGATTGAGATTTTGGAGCGGGCTGTGACGGCGGCTGAAATCTTAGATAACCCTCAAAGTCTTTGCATTAGTTTGACTACTTTAGCTGGAGTGCTTCAGCAACGTCAGCGCTGGGAGGAGGCCATTGAGGTCCTGGAGCGGGCGGTTGAGGTGGCTGATACCAATCATGATCACTCTGCATTAGCTATCCCCCTTAGCCAACAAGGTAGAGTACTACAGTTGTGCCACCGTCCTCAAGAAGCAGAAGTTGTGCTCCAGAGAGGTTTAGAGATTGCTGAAGACTTAAAAGATACTCGCAGTTTAGGAATTATTCTCAATACCCTGGGGGGAGTGTACAAGGATCTACGGCAATGGCCAGAGGCTGAGCGTTGTTTCCGCCGATGCTTTGATTTGGCTTACAAAGAAAAAAACATTACAGGTCAAGCGATCGCCCTCAATAGACCTGTTGTGAAATAGGGGATAATAGCCTGTGGAGTAAGTTAACCCAGTTGTGCCGTGCTGAATCTCCAACGTGCCTTCAAGAGTGACCGCCTCCTCCGTGCTTTGACCGGTTTGAACCGGAAGGCCTTTGAGGAACTGAAATCCACCTTCGCTCAGGTATTGGCCAACGCGGCTGTGCCGCGTCGGAGTCCCTTACCCCGTCAACGGGCGAGCGGAGCCGGGCGAA
>NZ_SMDQ01000128.1 GCF_012911975.1 Nodosilinea sp. P-1105
TGGCTCATGACGGAGTTGGCAGAACAACGCATTCCGCCCCGAGCGGGGCGCAGTAATCCACGGGTCGTGAAAAAGCCTCGGGCAAAATTCCCCGCCCGAAAACCCTCCCATCGGGGGAGGGGAACGGTTCGACCCCAACTTAATGTCTCGATCCTAATACCAACCTGAACCTTATCCGAACAGTATTGCTTCAACCCTCTCCTTGATCCTCGAATCAAAGCTCAAAATCTGCTGCCTGGTTCTCAAGAAAGCCTGCTGCTCCGCTGCTGAGCAGGCCCCCAACCATTTGATCAACAGCTCTGGTACATCAGCCAAATCCCCAGGCTGACTGCTCAAGGGGCTTTCCTGATACGGCAGCATAGCCCTAGCTGGCTGGCTGCCTTCATCCTCAAACTTCAGTTCTAGGTAGAACTGATCTTCTTGAACTACCCTCACCTGAATGAACTCGAAGGATAACCGGCTGTACTGGCGGTCAATGTAGTTGTGGCGGTGGAAGGTGGGAGCGATCGCAATCAGCCGAATGGGCTTCCCGTAGTCAATCTCATCGGGGAAGGGGCGTTCCTCCAGCAGGTTGGCATAGTAGCGGGTGAGCTGCTGCACCACGTAGCGGTCCTCTGTATTTTTCAGCTCCAGGATAGTCAGCTGGCCATCTGGTGCCAGAGCCAGGATGTCGCAAATCTCGCCTATAACGGCATACTGTCGCTGGAATGGTCTCAGGTGGAGCAATTCTTCTAACCGGCTCCATACGAAAGCCTCCAGGGCCTGCTCACTGGCAAACTCCCAGCCCTGAGCTATTCGTCTCAGTGGCACATAGCCTAACGGGCTAGTCACCGTTACCCCTTTCATGAACCTCTTGTCTAGGAAACCCAGTACAGACAACAAACATAAACCTAGCGGGCATACTTAGAGCGATCCACAAGCTCAACTCCATGGCCACCCTCATCCCCGCCTACAGCAGCTGCAACTCTCGCATGACCGCAGGAGAACGCCGCCTGGCCCAACGGCTCGAAGCCAAGCTCGATGACGATTACCTACTCTGGTACGACGTGCCAGTAGGCCCACAGCACCTGCATCCCGATTTCATCCTCCTACACCCTTCCCAAGGCCTGTTTGTGCTGGAGGTGAAGGACTGGAAGCTGGATACCATCAAGGCTGTGAACCCGGATGAGTTTGAGATCACACCCAACGGCCAACCCAAGCAGGTCAAGAATCCTCTCAACCAAGCGCGAGACTATGCCCTGGCCATCTGTTCACTATTGGAGCAAGACCCACAGCTGGTACAAAGCGAGGGCCGCTACCAGGGGAAACTGCTCTGCCCCTATGCCTACGGGGTAGTGCTGCCCAACATCACCCGTCGCCAGTTCGACTCACAGCCAGCCCTGGCCCAGGTAATCAACGCTAATCTGGTCATCTGCCGGGATGAGATGACCGAAAGCGTAGACCCAGGGGAGTTTCAGGAACGACTCTGGGCCATGAGCCCCTACCACTTCGGCACGACCCTCACCAGCACCCAAATTGACCGCATCCGCTGGCACCTCTACCCCGAGCTACGCATCTCCACCAAGCAGCTCTCCTTCTTCCCAGAGGACCCCAAAGAAGCCCTACAGACCGCTATCCCGGACATCCTCAAGGTGATGGACCTGCAACAGGAGCAGCTGGCCCGCAGCCTGGGGGAAGGACATCGGGTGATCCATGGGGTAGCCGGGTCTGGCAAAACCCTGATCCTGGCCTACCGCTGCCAGCACCTGGCTGAAACCCTGCAATCGGTGTTGGTGCTTTGCTACAACGTGACGCTGGCGGCGAAACTGCGAGCCTTGATGAAAGAGAAGGGCTTGGATCACCAAGTCACTGTCCGCCACTTCCATGGCTGGTGCGGCGATCAGCTGAGGCGCTATGGTATCCCCCGGCCCAACTACAACCAGTTCAAAGGCACAGCCTACGTCGAAGAACTGGAGAAACGGACCCTGGCCGCCGTCGAGACCGGGACAATCCCCATGGGGCAGTATGGTGCGGTGATGGTGGATGAGGGCCACGACTTTGCCCCAGAGTGGTTAAAGCTGGTGGCTCAAATGGTGAACCCGAAGACTGATTCTCTGCTGATCCTCTACGACGATGCCCAGAACCTCTATGGGCAACGGGCCAAGCGCGAATTCAGCTTCAAGAGCGTCGGTATCAAGGCCCAGGGCAGAACCACTATCCTCAAGCTCAACTACCGCAATACGGCCCAGGTGCTGCTGCTGGCCTATGAGTTCGCTAAAGAAGTCATGCAGCCCACCGATGACACCGATGATGATATGCCGCCCCTGGTCGCCCCCAGCAGCGCCGGTCGGCAGGGACCAGTACCGGAGCTGGTGAAATGCCGGAGCTATAAGGAAGAGATAGCCCACATTCTTCAGCGGGCTCAGCAGCTGCAAGAGCGGGGCATTCCCTGGAATGAGATGGCGATCATCTATCGCGCCAAGTGGATGGGGGAGAAGGCCTTCCAGCAGCTCCAGCAGGCCGGGTTGCCGGTGGACTGGATCAACCAGAGCAGCGCTAGCCGTCACTTTGACCCCTCGACCCAAAGCATCAAGCTGATGACGATGCACGCGAGCAAGGGGCTAGAGTTCCCGGTGGTGTTCATCCCTGGGGTGGGCTACCTGCCCAACAGGTATGGGGAAGTGACTGATGAGGCCCGGTTGCTCTATGTGGCCATGACCAGGGCGATCGAGGTGCTGGTGTTGAGTTGCGATCGCAGGTCGGTGTTTGCTGAGCGGCTAGAGGGGGCGTTGGGGAAGGTGGCTTAATGTTCTGGGGGAAATGGCATGATTGGCGCAAATATTCAATTTTTGTGAAGAGGACCAATCTGAGTTGAATATCCTAAAATACGAAGCTAATATGCTTATAAAGCTCCCGTTTCTGAGGGGGTCTGCCGAACCTCGAAAACCGCATTATCTCGTTGACCCCCCCAGATGCCGCTCCGTACAAGGGTTTCAGCCCTGTTGGCAGAGGGGTTATTGACAGTAATTCTCAGTTATTTGGCCTCTGATTAGACCCCCCCAGATTTGGGGTGTTGAAAGCCTTGCTTTGTAAAGGTTTCAGATTGAGGGGGTTCAAATCCCATTACCCCGCAAGGGGACGGAAACACCTGGAGCGTGCTGTTGCCAGGGGTGTACCCGGGTTCAAATCCCATTACCCCGCAAGGGGACGGAAACCAGCGGTACCGGCCCCAAAGAGAGCCGATTGGTTGGTGGTTCAAATCCCATTACCCCGCAAGGGGACGGAAACCAAAACGAGTTAAACGAGGCATAAGATAAGTCTCCTGTTCAAATCCCATTACCCCGCAAGGGGACGGAAACATCCCGGCATACCGGGCCGTGACCACCAAGAAGTGTTCAAATCCCATTACCCCGCAAGGGGACGGAAACCCGAGTAACCCTGTTCCAAGAGAGAATGTTAATAAAGGTTCAAATCCCATTACCCCGCAAGGGGACGGAAACCCGCAATCAAGCGGAGAGGTCATGGTAACCGCCCAAGTTCAAATCCCATTACCCCGCAAGGGGACGGAAACCATCGTTTTCATTGTAGAGGTTTCCTTCTCCTCGGGTTCAAATCCCATTACCCCGCAAGGGGACGGAAACTGCAAGTTCTTTTCCTATATCTACGGGGCGATACTCATGTTCAAATCCCATTACCCCGCAAGGGGACGGAAACGTTGAGCTTAGCGAGCTGCGAAGCCTGTAGGGGTAGTTCAAATCCCATTACCCCGCAAGGGGACGGAAACATATCGTAACGCCGATCCACTGAAATATGGGTGGTGCGAGTTCAAATCCCATTACCCCGCAAGGGGACGGAAACAGGAATTGGAATTCCGCTGGAAAACAGTAGATAGTTCAAATCCCATTACCCCGCAAGGGGACGGAAACTGCGCTAGCCCCCGTTTGGACCTCCAGACTCTCAAGTTCAAATCCCATTACCCCGCAAGGGGACGGAAACGTATACCCAGGTATCAATGTCTGTGTTAAAGGGTTTCCCCTGTTCAAATCCCATTACCCCGCAAGGGGACGGAAACTTCACAAGGTTTTTAATCTCGTTTATAACCTCAACGGGTTCAAATCCCATTACCCCGAAAGGGGACAGAAACCCCTAGCCAGAACAGATGTAGGGCAACCCGTGACGTGGGCTCTAGGTGTCGATGACCAGACGGCAACCTGGTGACGGCTCCCGCCTGGCCTGCTCATCCCCGGTGGTTAGCTGAATTCTTGACGGTTTTGGGCACTCGGGTTGAACATGCCCAACTAGCGGCAGTCTAGGCTGTGGAGAGCTCAATCCCCAGACTTACACCGCACCCGGCAGCTATCACAATGGCATCCATCGGGTAGGTCGCAACGTCAAAAACCCTAGACAATTCTGTACACCACGGCTCCGTCACTCTCTCGGTTGCCAGACCTCAGCAGGTCTTGATGCTCCATCTCAAGCAAGGTGCCGCGCAGTTCCTCCGGGCTTTTGCCAGTCTTGATAACACAATCGGCCATGGTCACTTCGCCTTTCTCCTGGGCAAATCTGAGCAAGGTAACCGTGAGATCGCTGGCGTTCTCTTCCTGTCCAGCGCTAATGCCCAGTTCTTTAGCCGCTCCTCTGGCTTTGTGGATAGCCATAACGTTTTCGATGGGAGCACCAATGATTAAAAATCCCAGTAGGGCACTCAGGGGGCCATCGTCTACATCGGCCAGAATAAGCGGTAGCCAAATTGCCAGGGTGATCAGGGCTAACTTTTTCCGCCCAGTGTAGAGGTATCCGACTGGGGTCAGGAAGAAGGTGAGCAACCCTGCCCCCCAGGTGGATTTTTTGGCCAGTTTTCTGACTTGTTGAGGGGTCTTGGTATCGAACATGGTTGGTGTCCTCGGGCAACTGCCACTTAATGAGGTTTAGTTCATTCAGTTACATCCGATTCTGGAATAGTGGAGACGTCAGCCTGTAATTTGGAGGGTTTCTCTTTGGATTTCTGGTCAGGAGGCAGTAACGGGTAGCCTTCTTCGTCACTAGCACAGCAAAACCCTCAATCCCCAGACTTACACCGCACCCGGCACCCATCACCGATCGCATTCACCGGGTAGTTCTGAAACACCCGCTGTACCCCCTGCTCATAGCCCTCAAAGGTATAGGCGGGTGCCGTACTTAGCAGCGCCTCAATCAGCTTCTGGGTGAAGAACGGCGACACGGTGAAGAACCGCAGGGCTTTGACCACCATCCCCGGCCAGTCCGTCAACACCACCACAATGCCCAGGTGGGCCTCTGG
>NZ_SMDQ01000129.1 GCF_012911975.1 Nodosilinea sp. P-1105
CCTTGCCCGTCAGTCACTAAAAGCACAAACCCTCAGTCCCTTTCACTTAGAGGGTTTCCCGGCTTAAATCACACCCCTAGATTCGGTCTAAACCAACTGACAAAAGGATACCACCATGAGTATTGAAGATAGAGCTAAGGCCACCGCCAAAAAAGTTGAAGGCAAAATTCAAGAAACTGCCGGCGATCTTACCGGCAACCACGAAGCCCAGGCCAAGGGGAAAGCTAAACAGGCCGAAGGCGATGTTCGCAATACCGTTGAAGATGGCAAAGACAACATCAAAAAAGTCATCGACTAGCTTACGTTGACTAGCCTACGGCGTTGCTTAACGCCAGTATGATTTACCCCTCCACCCCACTAACTCTGGGGGGGGTTGGAATCTCAAGGCCTACGCTCGGCTGAGGGCTCAGGTCGAAGCCCAGAATTACGTCCTTCGGGCAGAGATTTATAGCCCTAAGGTCATACCAGCAAAGGCGGCACCGTAGCTAGCCACCATGGTTTTGGGCATTGTCGAAATTATAAATCGGCTAAGAGCGGAATTGAACGGGTACATTATCAGGCGATAAAAAATGAGCATTGTTAAAACCCTAATTGTCAACGCCGATGCCGAATGCCGCTACCTCACCCCTGGGGAAGTGGATCAGATTAAAATCTTTGTCGCCAGTGGTACCCGGCGGGTGCGGTTGGTGCAGGCCTTGGCGGATGGCCGCGATCGCATCGTCAAACAGGCCGCTAACCAACTCTTTCAAAAGAACCCCAGTTTAGTGGCCCCCGGCGGCAACGCCTACGGCAAAGACATGACCGCCACCTGCCTGCGCGACATGGACTATTACCTGCGCCTGGTCAGCTATGGGGTCGCCGCCGGAGACACCACCCCCATAGAAGAAATTGGCGTGATTGGCGTGCGCCAAATGTACAACTCCCTCGGCACCCCGATGGAGGGAATAGGCGAAAGCATTCGCGCCATGAAAACTGTAACCACTACCCTACTATCAGCCGAAGACAACAGCGAGGTTGGCGCTTATTTCGACTACCTGATTCAGATATTTCGGTAGACGTCCCTAGCCTGATCTTTCAATGGATAAATTCATGGCCATTAACTTTGCCACATCAATCTCTAATCTGGAGAAAGCTCACATCCTTCCCAGCGCGATCGCTCAAAAACGGTCTTTAGGGGTTAGACACCTGTGCCCTTGCTGCTCAGATATATTACTTCGTCACGTGCGATCGAACCAAGTGTATTGGCGCTGTAGCCATTGTTTTCAAGCTATGCCATTGCTAGGAGATAGCATATTATTCATGGCCTAGATTGACCAAATTTCATGGCAGTTTTTGTACCTGAGTTATTCACTAATTTGAGGTCTTCAATATGTCTTATGAAAGTCAGACTCTTCCCAAATCTGGCATGCTTAAGGATTTTCAGATACTTGTTGTTGACAACAATATCGATAGTCGATATCTCCACAAGACTTTGTTTGAAACCTGCGGCGCACAGGTGACGACCATTGAATCAATTGCCGATGCCATGACTCTTTTAGAATGTTTTTCTCCTGATATCTTGATCTGTGAAGTTAGATTTTTTAATGAAGATGCTTTGTCGTTGATTCAGAAAATTAGAGCTGTAGAACAAGATAGAGAAAATTCGATTCCAATTCTTGTGGTTTCGGCCTATTGTGCAGCTAAATCTGTCCAAAATCTGCTAGCTATGGTTGAAGGCTACCTGCTTAAGCCCACTGATATTGATCATTTAGTCAGGGAAGTGTTGAATTTGGTTGACCAAGCAAAGTCGACCCGGACGGTCAATATTAAAGACTGGGCCGTAAATCACAGAACTCGGACTAAGCCACATGCCATTGCCACAGCATAACCTCCAGCAGCGCTTAGTTAAAGTCAAGATGCCCAGTAGATATAGGGTTGCAAGCCAAGCCTTTGATTTTGATTAATAAGTAACTTGCTTCTCGCTTCAATGTTCAAAACACCCAATCAGGAGCCCCCATGGCCAATACAAATTCAGATCCCAAACTTGCTAGTGACGGTGGTCAGCTGATCCCCGCCGAGGTTCAGGCCAATATTCGCCATCATGATACTGACCCACTCACCCAGGATGTAGCCGTTCCAGGTACGACGGTCGACGATGAGGGGCTAATCAATAACTTCGCTACCGAGCCTAAGGTATACCCTTCAAAATACCCTTCGCCAAGGCAGCAGCGACGATATATTTTGCTAGGGTCAGCGGCCGTTTTGCTGGTGGCCTTCCTAGTCTGGATTTCATTCTCTGTGAGTTAAAAATCAACCCCTGAGTTGCTTCAACAGGGAGAATTGCTGGAATTGCGATCAATGCTCAAGACATTGAGGGTCATATGTCTGCCAGCTAATGTTAGGTGTGGGGGTCGACGCTGTAAAACCGGTAGGTGTTGCGGCCCTGGCTTTTGGCCTGGTAGAGGGCGTGATCCGCCTGACGTAATAGGGTGGTCGGATCAGTGCCATCCTGCGGGAAGAGGGCAACGCCAACGCTGGTGCCGATGTGTAGCCGGTGGTCGCCGATGGCAAAGGTGGGTTGCAGGCTTGCTAAAATGCGATCGCAGGTCCGTGTCACCGCCTCTACAGCCGTCAGCTGCGAGAGCACCAAAATAAACTCGTCGCCACCCCAGCGCACCAGCAGATCTTCGCCGCGCAGACAGTGGGCTAGACGCTGGGCAACTCGGTGCAGTATTTGGTCGCCGACCTCGTGGCCCAGGCTGTCGTTGATGTCTTTAAATTTGTCGAGGTCTAAAAAGGCCACGGCCACTCGGGTCTGTTGACGATCGGCCTGGGCCAGTACCTTGGGCAGGTAGGTGTCAAGGAAGGCGCGATTGGGTAGACCGGTGAGCTGGTCGTAGAAGGCTTGGCGGTGAATTTTGGCCTCGGCCTGCTTTTTTTCGGTGTTGTCGCGCACCAGCCAGTGCAGGCGCGCCTCGCCCCCCTCGTGACTGGTGGAGACGGTAATGGCCACATCGATGGCCGTGCCCTCTCGGGGCAAAATTTTAGTTTCCCAGATTTTGGGGGGTAGCGTCTGGGGGGTGCGGCTGAGCTGGGCCAACAGGGTGTAAAAAGCGCGGCGGTGCTTTACCGGTAGAAACAGCACCATGGGTTTGCCCACCAGCGATTCTTGAGGCCGGTGCAGCAGGGTCGCGATCGCCACATTGCCCGCCTGAACGATGCCCTTGGCATCGCTCACCAGGTAGCCGTCGGGGGCCAGGTTAAACAGGTCTTGGTAGCGCTGGCGCTCGGTCTCTAGCTGCTGACGATAGTCGGCCAGGGCTTGATTTTGCTGCATCAGCTGTTCGTGGGCGGTGCGCAGCTCTTCAAGCACCAGGCTGACGTCGACTAGGGCCTGAGCCAGCAGCTCGAGCTGAACGGGTGACTCGCTGGCATGATTGTGCAGCTGCAGCGCCCGTTGCTGTACAGCATCGATGCGCTCAAGCACTGTATTCACTGCGCCCTACCCTGACGACAGTCGCTGAGGTCTTGGCGCAACTGGGCATTCTCCTGGGTGAGTTCTGCGGTGCGGGCGGCGATTAACCCTTCGAGATCGCCGTGGGCCGCCTGAAGTTCTTGCTCCATCCGGCGCTGTTGGGAAATATCTCGCAGGGACCAAAGAATGGTAGTGGCTCCATGGCGACTGTCTTTGAGAACGTTGGTGGCGATCGCCACTGTCACCGGATTTCCCTGCTGCGATTTGAGGGTAACGTTCCAGGGTGTGGTGCGGTCGGGCTGGGCCAGGCGTCTCTGAAGCTCTGACCAGTCCCCCTGATCGATCAGCACTACCAGGGGTTTACCGACTAACCCAGTCTGGGGCAGGGCAAACAGCGTCGCCGCCGCCCGGTTAGCGTGGTAAATTTTGCCGACTTCGTCTGTGACCAGGTAGCTGTCGGGGGCCAGCTCAAACAGGGTGCGGTAACGCTGGCGTTCGAGGTCAACCTGATATCGGGTGTCGCTGAGTATCTGATTTTGTTGGTGCAATTCTGCATCCACCGCCTGAAGCTCTTCCAGCACCAGGTAGAGGTCTTTGAGAGACAGCTCTAACAGCGACGGGTCGACGGGGTTGGTGATAGCCTGCTCGCGCAGGTGGAGGGCCCGTTGGTAGACTGCCTCGATCTGGTAAGAGATACTCATGGGTCAGCCTTCCTGCAGATAGTCAATCATTCTGAAAACGTAGCTCTTGATACCTTAGTGAAAGTTTGTATCACCCTAAAAAGCTCTTATAGCAATCCTATTTGATTCATGAAAAGGATCCATATCGGTGCATTTTTGGGAAATCGAACACCTCTAGCCTAAAAAACTGCTCGAAGAGGGCTTTGAGCGCAGCAAAGCAGGGCTTGAGCCCGGACATGCGTCTCAGCCACGTTTTAGCTTGTAGCCAGGCATCTTCAATGGGGTTCTGGCTCGGGTCATTCGGGGCGAATCGGACACAATGGATCTTCCAGGCGTCAGGGTCTAACCCAGCATTGACTTCAGCGAGAAAGGCCTGGAGTTCTTTGGAGCGATGGTAACTGGCTCCATCCCAGAGAATCAGTAAGCGCTGCTGTGGCCATTGCGATTGCAAAAATTTCAAATAGGCAATGGTTTCGGTGGTATCCCCTTTCTCGTGCGCTTGAACGAGCAGGCGTTTGCTGAGTAAATCTAAAGCGCCATAGTAGGTTTGACGGTCTCGTTCGTTCACGATAGGAACCTCAACCCGCTCACCCAGGGTAATCGCATCTTAAACGAGTGCTCGTAGTGATGGGCTGAGGGATAAAAAAACAGCAGGTTATCGCGAGTCGATTTAGGCCTACGGCCCTGCCATTGTCGGATTTTCGGGTTAATTGCCTCCTGATGAAACCAGTTGTCTTTATCACAGGGTAGGCCTCGAGTTGGCCGTCACGCTTCACCCACCGCGCTAGCCGCCAGGATTTTAAGCATAAAGTTATCGTCCATTGCGGCGGTGTAGCGCTTCATCTTCAGACTGAGCTTCGACGGTTCGCGCTTCAGCAAACTGACACTGAGCCGACGGATCAGCCCGAGGTTTTGGGCGGCATCGCCTTGGCGAATCCGACTCGCATCTTCATTGAAGGTGACATCAAGCACCCAGTGAAGACTGTTTTCTACACTCCAGTGGGAGCGAATCACCTGGGCATGGCGGACAGCATTGGACGGCAAACTACTGATGTAGAACCGAACCTCGGTGGTGGTTTTGTTCCAGAGTTGGCGGGTACTGCGCACCATGACGACCG
>NZ_SMDQ01000013.1 GCF_012911975.1 Nodosilinea sp. P-1105
CAGCAGGGGAATATCGTCAACCCGTTCTGTGATAACGGTTAGAGGAGTTTCCATAGCCCAAATCTAACCTAATTGGCCGACCTCACTCAAAAATGAGCGAACCGGGAGCTAGTACTCTGCGGTAGAAGTCAGCCAACTATTCCTGAAACCTGACACCTAGCACCTGACACCCCCCCGCAAGGGTTGCTCTATTTATGCTAGCCAGTACTAGTGCATGAGCATGAAAGCGTCTACAGCAGCTTCTCAACCACCGTTGCCGCCAGGGGCTTGCCGAAGTATTCCACCCAGACCTGGGTGCCGGGCTGGGCATAGCTCAGGGGCAGGTAGGCGTAGGCCACACAGCGCCCTAGACTGTGGCCGTAGCCAGCGCTGGTGACGTAGCCCAACACCTTGCCCTCGGCCATCACGGGTTCCTTACCCATCACCACCGCCGCCGGGTCGTCTAGGGTAAGAAAGCAGAGTTTGCGGTTGGCATACTCCTGTCGTTGCAGTAGCGCCTGCTTACCGATGAAATCCCCTTTCTGGGGTTTGACCGCAAACCCCAGGCCCGCCTCGTAGGGGTCGTATTCCGTATGAATATCCGTACCCCACAGCAGAAACCCTTTCTCCAGCCGCAATGATTCAAACGCTCCCAATCCAGCGGCAATCATGCCGTGGGGCTGCCCCGCCGCCCACAGCGTATCCCAGAGCTTCAGGCCCGATTCTGTAGGGGCATAAATTTCCCAACCCGCTTCACCGACATAAGACACCCGCACCGCCAGCACGGGGATGTTGCCGATGTAGAGACGCTGATTGGTGAAGAACTTGAACCTGGGCTTAGACACATCGGCTTGGGTGACCGCCTGCAAGATCTCCGGCGCTTTTGGCCCCCACAGCCCCACGCAGCAGTAGCTCGACGACACATCTGTGAGCCGCACCGAGCCATCGGTGGGCAAATGGGCCGTCATCCAGGCTAAATCATGACCGTGGACAGACCCGCCTGTGACCACCCAATAGATCTCTTTGCCTAAACGGCTCACCGTCAGGTCGCAGATGATGCCGCCATGGTCATCCAGCATGGCGGTGTAGATCACTCGGCCCACAGGCTTGTCGATGTCGTTGGCGCAGAGGTGCTGGAGGTAATCCACCACGCCGGGACCAGTCACTTCAAACTTGGCAAAGGGGGTAAGGTCGTAGAGAGCCGCCTTTTCCCGAGTAGCCAGGTGCTCTGCGGCTTGAATCGGTGACCAGTGTTTGGCTTCCCAGCCCTGGCGCAGGGGAATGACGTATTCATCCAGCAAGGTGACGTTAGCCTTAAACCACTGGGGCCGTTCCCAGCCAGCGCTAAACACACATTGCGCCCCCAGAGCTTGCAGGCGGGGATAAAAGGGGCTGACCCGCAATTCTCGAGAGTGGGTCTGCTGGTCCAGGGGGTGAATAATGTCGTACACCTCGTCGTATTGCTGTGCCCCGGCCTTGAGAATGTAGTCGGTACTTTTGCATACGGCCGGAAACCGGTGAATATCCATTTCGTGAATGTCGAGGCTGGGCACCCCGGTGGTCATCAGTTCTGAGACAATTTTGCCGACGCCGCCCCCGTGGGTGACCCACACCGCCTCTGCCACCCAAAAGCCCTTGGCCTTGGCCGATTCGCCAATTACCGAGCCGCTGTCAGGGGTAAAGGAAAACATGCCGTTGATTTTATAGGTCAACTCAGCCCCTTCGAGGGCGGGGAACAGTTCTTTGGTCGACTCCCAGGCGGGGCCAAAGTGCTCTTCGGTAAAGGGCTTCACCGAAGGCATCACCGGCGCTTCGGCGTAGGGCAGAATGTTGTCAGGGTCCACCAGCAGCGGCTCGTGCTGGTACGAGCCAATTCCCCAACAGTCGCCATGCTGACGAAAGTACATGGCGTGATCCTGGTGGCGTACCATCGGGTAGGTGACCTCTTCGGTAGCGCCTGCCAGCTCTGGAATCGGCCCGGTTTTTACATACTGGTGCTGCACTGGCGTCAGGGGAATCACTTCCCCCACCATGCGGCCAATGCGTGGTCCCCAAATGCCCGCACAAACCAGCACGTTACTGGTCTCAATTCGCCCCTGGTCGGTGACGACCGCCTGCACCTGGCCATCTACCACCTCAATGTCTGTCACGGTGGTGTGGCCATAGAACTGGGCAGCCCCCGCCTCCTGGGCATAGGTGGCCATGGCCTCGGCGGCCCGTAGGGCTTTGGCGATGCCGTCGGTGGGCACGTAGTAGCCCCCCAAAATTTTGCTGTCATCCACTAGGGGCAGCTTGGCCTTGACCTCGGCAGGGGAGAGTAAACAGGCTCCCTCAACCCCCCAGGCCTTGGCCCAGCCCAGCTTGCGCTTGAGCTCTGCCATCCGGGCCTCGGTGTAGGCCACCTCAATGCCGCCGACGGGGTAAAAAGCGGGGCCTTCTGCGGTGCTGAGCTGGCTGTACAGCTCTACGGTGTACTGGGCCAGCTTGGTCATGGTCTTCGACGAGTTGGTCTGAAACACCAGCCCCGGCGCGTGGGAGGTGGAGCCTCCCGTGGCAAATAGCGGGCCTTGCTCGACCACAACAATATCTTTCCAGCCCAGTTTGGCCAGGTGGTAGGTGGTGCTACAGCCGACAATGCCAGCACCGATGACAACGAGGGAGGCGGTGGGGTTCATGGGGAGTGGTGGGGTGGGTGGTGGATGGGGGGATGGGTGGGAGAGTGGATGGGTGGATGGGTGGATGGGTGGATGGGTGGATGGGTGGATGGGTGGATGGGTGGATGGGTGGGAGAGTGGATGAGTGGATGAGTGGATGGGTTAAAGAGGCAGGGATATGAATGGGGATGAGGTTCTAGATGCCAGGGCACCCGCCCACCCGCCTACCCGCCTACCCATCCACTCGCCTACCCTTACCCCTCCACTGCTCTGGCGATCATCTGCTGGAACCGATACACGGTTTGCTCTAGTTCGGGGGAAAAGCAGCCGCCGTCGAAACGGGGGGAGTTGCGACCGATTTGCATGCGCTCGATCATGGCGATGTCTTCGTCGTTGGTGTCTTGCCACAGGTCCATGGGCAGGTGGCGTAGGGGCTGATTTTCGGGGGTCATGGCGGCGTCCCCAACGAAGTAAAAGGTCATGCGTTCATGGGTGCGTTTGGGGCTGAGGGGGTTGGCGACAAACACCAGAAAGTAATCGGGATGAACCCCTAACATTAGGTTTGGGAAAACGGTGACATATTCGGCGACGGTCTGTTTTTGGTGGGCTGCTAGGTTAGGAAAGGTAGGTAGCGATCGCCCCTCAATTTCTCCACTTTTATACAGCAAGCTACCCTGGCCTACGTGGATATTACCGACATCAAAGCCGAAGTGGTCTTCCATGCGGGAACAGGCATTTAGGGCGGGGTGTACCCAGCTGAGGTGGTAGCTTTCGGAAAAGTTTTCCACCGCCAGTTTCCAGTTGGCATTGCACTGCAAGGTGACCTGTCGAGGCTCTCGGCGCAACTGGCTCAGGTCGTAGCTGGCCCAGCGATCGACCACTGGTTTCAGGTAGTCTTGCAGAGGGGGGGCATCGCCAGAAAGATTGACAAACACCAGATCTAACCACTGGTCACAACGAATCGGACTCAGCCCTTTACTGTTCTGATCAAAGCCGTCGTAGCTATGGTTGTAGTAACCGCCAAAATGGGGGGTGCTTTTGAGCTGGCCATCCAGCCTGTAGGCCCAGGCGTGGTAGGGACAGCGCAGGTTTCCCTGCACGTTGCAGGGCTGGGACACCAATTGCAGCCCCCGATGGCTACAGATATTGTGAAAGGCTCGCAGCGTACCAGCGCGATCGCGCACCAGCACAATCGGCATACCCGCCACCTCGGTGGGGTACACATCCCCTGACTGGGGAATATCAGAGGCTAATCCCACACACACCCAGTACTGACTAAAAACGGTTGCCCTCTCCTGCTTTAGGTAGCGGGCACTGGTGTAAGCCTCAGCGGGCAAGCCGGGGTGACGGTAGTCATCCAAACAAATGACAGAAGACTCTCGGTTCATTTCCCGCCGCTGAACAGTCCCAGGGGGGTCCACCAGGGTCAAGTCCGGGGGGGCACTTGTAACATATTCCTGGGTCATACTTGGCCTCAGCACCGACGACATTAAAGGGACAAGGGCAACACGGGAAGAACAATTTTCAGGGCCACCATTCGACCAATAATTGGCCTGAACTTCGAAAACCCCAAAACCTTGCCATATCCCGCCAATCAGACTTTTATTAGATTCACAAAGATAGATTCACAAAGAACTTATAAAAGCATGCTTTTTAGACATGTAATTACAAGTCTAAAGCGAAGCCTACTGCCTTTAAAATCAAAATATTGTTTCCTGGATAACATTCTGTGATTTTCCTATTCAGGAAATCGTAACGTTTTCCTGAATATCTCTCTGGGGAAAAGGTAAATTTTTACTGAGGGACCAGGTTTCTAGCAAAAACTTTTGGAATCCCAAGATTGAAGTTTTAAGACTTGTAGTAACAACTGTATCGCATGGGACAGTTTTATAATTCAGTCCCGCTTACTGTCAGCATCGATAGAGTTTGCTTTGGTGTGGTCGGAATTCATTTGCGAATAGCGTTTATTGGGGGTCAATACCCTTCTTTGAACGCCCTTCAACAGCCCCAGGGTAGTACTGCTTCAGCTGGGCTGAAACCCAATGGCAGACTGTTACAGGCTGTTCCGAACCCTTGACAAGCTTTCTGCCTGTAGTGAAAGGTGAGCTATAGACAAGATGGGATTACTATGACTACACCAGATTCGGGGCGCCCCGGACATGAGGAGCTTCATAATGAGATGCCAGCTCATGCGCCGACGCGCCATATTCGTCGTCGTCCAGGCGATCGCAACATCACGGCCAAAGGCTTTGACTTTCACCCAGAGGTCTTTTTAGTCTCGGGGGGGTTAGTTGTGCTGTTTGTTCTGCTGACCTTGTTGTTTCAGGAACCGGCGGAATCTGCCTTTGGGGCGGTGCAATCTTTGATTACTGGGGCTTTAGGTTGGTTTTTAATTCTCTCAGTCAGTCTATTTCTGATTTTTGGTGTTTACATTGCGTTTAGCAAGCTAGGCAATGTGCGTTTGGGAGGAGCTAACGCTAAGCCAGAGTTTCCTACCTTTGCCTGGGTGGCGATGCTGATTAGTGCGGGCATGGGAACTGGGCTGATGTTTTGGAGCATTGCCGAACCCATCTTCCACCTGCAAGACCCGCCAGTCATGTTAGGCACCATCGAGCCTAATACGGCTAGTGCTGCCCAGCAGGCGATGACCATCACCTTCTTCCACTGGGGGTTACATGCCTGGGGAGTCTATGCTCTGGTGGGGCTTTCCCTGGCCTTCTTTGCGTTCAACTGGGGGTTACCGCTGACCATTCGCTCCGTGTTTTATCCGTTGCTGGGAGAACGCATCTACGGCTGGCCGGGCAATGTGATTGATATTCTGGCGGTCGCCTCTACCCTGTTTGGGTTAGCCACCTCCCTGGGGTTTGGGGTCCAGCAAGCGAACGCTGGACTCAATTTCTTGGTTGGACTGGAGATCAGTACCCCGGTGCAGGTGGGGTTGATTGCCATCATCACGGGCTTTGCCACCGCTTCTGTGGTGTCGGGGTTAGGCAATGGTGTCCGCCGCCTCAGCGAACTGAACATGATTTTGGCGGCGATGCTAATGGTGTTTGTGCTATTGGTGGGACCGACCCTATTTATCATGGGTTCGTTCGTGGAAAGCCTGGGCTACTACGTCGCCTCGCTGCCGGTCATGAGTTTTTGGACAGAATCCTTTTCAGGCACTGAATGGCAAGCTGGCTGGACGGTGTTCTACTGGGGTTGGTGGGTCTCCTGGTCGCCGTTTGTGGGCATCTTTATTGCCCGGGTCTCCCGAGGGCGCACCGTACGAGAATTTATTCTAGGTGTGCTGCTGCTGCCGTCGATGCTGACCTTTTTGTGGATGTCGGTATTTGGGGGCACTGCCTTGAGCATGGAACTCGGAAACCTGAGTGGGGTGATCAGCGGGGCCGTGTCCGACGATGTGGCCACAGCTTTGTTTGTCATGCTGCAACAATTGCCACTGACTGCGATTACCTCCTTCGTCGCGATTGTGCTGGTGGTGGTGTTTTTTGTCACCTCGTCAGATTCCGGTTCGCTGGTGGTGGCCAGTCTGACCTCTGGGGGCAAACTGGAGTCTCCTGCCCCTCAGCGCATCTTTTGGGCGGTACTGGAAGGGGTGGTGGCCGCAGCGTTACTACTAGGCGGTGGCCTATCGGCGTTGCAAACCGCCGCAATCACCACAGGGTTACCTTTTGCAGTGATTCTGTTGATCATGTGCTACAGCGTCTACAAGGGCTTGCAGTATGAACATGGGGTGGTGCATGAAGGTAAAAAGCTGAAAGAGGCCGAAGAAAAGGCGATCGCCAACTAGTAGGCAACTCTTTGGCCCTGGCTCACCTAACTCTGGCAACCCAACATCAGACATCAGGTGTTAGGGTTGCGATCGCCCCGCCCCCCTAGCAAGCTCTATCTCTACTTTTTCGCTAGGAGCGTGTTGTGATGGCCCAGCCATTTGATGTGATTGTGATTGGCGCTGGCGGCGTGGGTAGTGCAGCCGCCTACTATTTATCGAAGGCCGGTAAGCGGGTACTGCTGCTAGAGCAGTTTGAGCTAGATCACCAAAAGGGCAGTTCCTACGGGTATTCCCGGGTGATTCGCTACACCTACGATAATCCCATCTACGTGGACTTGATGCGGGCGGCCTATCCCCTGTGGTTTGCCCTACAAGATGAAGCCGAAGAATCGTTATATGTGAAAACCGGTGGGCTTGACTTTGGCTTCCCCACTACAGATACCTTTCGCCAGATGCAGGCTAGCCTCGATGCCGCCGGGTTGGACTATGAGCACCTGGACAAAGTTGCCATAGCCCAACGGTATCCCCAGTTTGCCCTAGATGACGGCATGGAGGGCTTGTTCCATGCCGATACCGGGTTGCTGCGGGCCTCTCGCTGTGTACTGGCCCATGTGCGGTTGGCCCAAGCCCATGGGGCCACGGTGCTCGACCAAACCCCGGTGCTTAAGGTGCGGCCCTTAGCGAACGGAGTGGAGGTGCACACGGGCCAGGAGGTGTTTTATGGCGATCGCGTGGTGTTGACCGTCGGCAGTTGGGCCAAACACCTGCTGGCGGACCAGGGCATTGACCTACCGCTCACCATCATGCCTTGTCAGTTGGGGTTTTACCAGCCCTCATCCCCGGCAGAGTTTGAGCCAGGTAGGTTTCCCGTCTTCTTTGCCCACATGAATGGGGACTACGGCGAAATGCCCTACGGCATTCCCCATGAAGATCCAGCCATTGGCCTCAAACTGACCACCTTCTACGGTTGGGACACAGTGGAGACTCCCGGCCAGGTCGACTACACCCCCAGTCAAGCCTGGACCGAGCGCATCCGTGGCTTTGCCCAGCAGTACATTCCCGCTGCCGCCGGACCATTGCTCTCCACCCGCCGCTGCCTCTATACCCTGACCCCAGATAAACACTTCGTGGTTGACCAGCATCCCCACTATCCCCAGGTGGTGATTGGCGCCGGGTTTTCTGGCCACGGCTTCAAATTCACTACCCTGATGGGCAAGATGCTAGCCGATCTGGCCGTCGATGGCCGCACCCCCCACGACACCAGCCTGTTTAAGCTATCTCGGTTTCAACCGGTAGCAGCGGCATAAATCAGCGGTTCTGCCGTTCACCTTGCACCGTAGACCCTGTTGACCCGCCACTTCTGGCTTGACAGACCACTAGGGTGGGGTTTAGATTCCCAAAATTGAACGGGCCACATTCAAATAAATCAATACCCCCAGCACATCTACTGCCGTAGTAATGAACGGGGCTGACATTAAGGCTGGGTCAAACTTCAAAAATTTGAACAAAAACGGCAAGGCGGCCCCCGCCACCGAAGCCAGCAGGGAAATCGCCACCAGGCTAACGCCGACGGAAATTGCCACCGGCCAATTGCCCTGCAAGACATAGGCCCATACCGCCACCACAGCCCCTAACATTAACCCCAGCAACAGCCCAGCCAACCCTTCACGCCAGACGATAGTACCCATTTGGGCCGATCGCACCTCGTCGGTATTTAAGCCGCGAATCACCACGGTGGATGACTGGGCTCCGACATTGCCGCCAGCATCAATTAACAGTGGAATAAACGCAGCCAAAACCACCACCTGCTCCAGTAGGGCTTCTTCGCTTTGGATTACGGCGCTGGTGCCAGTGTTGGTCAGCAGCAAAATCAACAGCCATACCACCCGTTTGCGTGCCACAGCAAATAGGTTGGCCTGGAAATAACTGTCACCTCCGCTTTGTACCCCCCCAGCGGTGTAAATGTCTTCAGTCACCTCGGCTTCGATCACATCCATCAGGTCGTCGATGGTGACAATACCCACCAGTCGCTGTTCCCGATCGACAACGGGGAGCGCCAAAAAGTCGTAGCGTTGAATTAATCGGGCCGCCTCTTCCCGGTCAGTGTCTGTGTGTACATAGATCGGGTCACGGGTCATGATGTCTTGTAGGGTGCGCTCCGGCTGAGCCACGACTAGATCCCGCAACGACAGGGTACCAATTAGATGCCTGGAGTTGTCTAGCACATAGAGGGTATAGATCGTCTCTGAGGTATCGGCCAGGTGGCGAATCCGCTCTAGGGCCTGCTCAACGGTGACGGCTTCCCGCAGGGCCACAAACTCGGAGGTCATGATCCGGCCGGTGCTGTCAGCCGGATAGCCCAGCAATTGGGCTGTAGCCTGCCGCTCGGTGGGGCTCAGGCTTTGGTACAGGCGACGCACCACTTTGGCGGGCAGCTCGTCAAACAGTCTGGCCCGGTCGTCGGGGGACATACGATCGACGATATCAAGGACCTCTGGATTTTTCAGATCTGCTAGTAGGGACTGCTGTACCCGGGCAGGCAGATACTCGTAAACTTCGATCGCCTGATCTTTGGGCAATAGTCGAAAGGTAACGGCCTGAAGGGTTTCGGGTAATTGATCAATTAAATCAGCCACATCCGCTGACTGCATGGGCAGGAGCTCGGCTCGCACCGCATCAAAGCGACCAGCTTGTAGCATGGACTGTAACTGTTGCTGGTTAGATGCCAATACCATATAGGTCCTTCATTTGTGGCCCGGTAGCTAGAATAGCCCAGATTTAGCCAGGGGCTTCATTGGCTAAGACTTGACCAAGCCGATTTTGATAGCCGTTAACGGTCCAGGGGCTACGGTATACGGTTCAAGGCAAGCCCTAGACCTCACACCTTTTACCTTGCCCCCCCACTAACCTGTCATCTTTGGCTTGGCAGACGACTAGGGTATGTCTTTTGTTGCTATTCCTTTAGTTAGATAAAACTCTTGGTACTTATGGGCTAGGGTGATCTCTTAGGCATATTATCCTTGGGCGTTGTCCTACGACCCACTCTGTCCTACAACCCACTCTATGGAGGACTATTTCTGTGACTCAGCAGCTGTCGGATGCTCAATCCCAAAGCCAGAGGTCATTAGTCTGGCACCAGGCGGCGGTGGATAAGATCTTGCACGAGTTTGGGGTTGACCCCGATGCCGGGCTACCAGCCCAAGAGGTGCAGAGCCGTCTAGAGCATTACGGTCCCAACCAGCTAAAGGCTAAAAAGGGCAAGCACCCGATCATTCTGTTTCTGTTGCAGTTCAATCAGCCCTTGCTCTACATCCTGCTGGTGGCGGGTTTGATTAAGGCACTGTTGGGTCAGTGGGTAAATGCTGGGGTGATCTGGGGCGTTACCGTGATTAACGCCATCATCGGCTTTGTGCAGGAGTCTAAGGCGGAAAACGCGATCGCCGCTTTAGCTTCATCCGTGGAAACCGAAACCATGGTGCGTCGGGATGGCCAACAGGTGCAAGTATCCTCCAAAGACTTGGTGCCGGGGGATATTGTGCTGTTGGCCTCTGGCGACAAGGTACCCGCTGACCTGCGGTTGCTGCGGGGGCGCACCCTACAAGTCAACGAATCGGCCTTGACTGGGGAATCGGTAGCTACCGAAAAGCAGCCGGACCTCGCTTCGTTACCAGCAGACACCCCCCTGGGCGATCGCCATAACATGGCCTACGCCGGTAGCTTTATCACCTTTGGCCAAGGGGAAGGGGTGGTGGTAGAAACTGGCACCAATACCGAAACCGGGCGCATCTCCAAGCTGATGGAGGAAAGCACCAACCTGGTTACGCCCCTAACTCGCAAGTTCGATCGCTTCAGCAAAACGCTGCTCTATGTGATTTTGGCCGTGGCCGCCCTCACCTTTGCGGCGGGGCTGGGCTGGGGCAACTCGCCAATCGAAATGTTTGAAGCCGCCGTGGCCTTGGCGGTGAGCGCCATCCCCGAGGGGTTGCCAGCGGTGGTCACCATTACCCTGGCCATTGGGGTGTCGCGCATGGCCAGCCGTAACGCCATTGTCCGCAAACTACCGGCGGTGGAAACCCTGGGTAGCGCTACGGTGATCTGTTCCGACAAAACCGGCACCCTGACCGAGAACCAGATGACGGTGCAAATTGTCTATGCCGGGGAGCACCACTATGACTTGACGGGGGTAGGCTATACCCCCCACGGCGAACTGCGCGACGGGGAAGATAACCCCGTGCCGATCGAGGCCATGTCGCCTCCCCTGCGCCAGTGCTTGAAGGCGGGGATGCTGTGCAACGATTCAGAACTGGAACACAAGGATAACCGGTGGGGCGTGGTGGGGGACCCCACCGAGGGGGCGTTGCTGGTGGCCGCCCGCAAAGCCGGGTTCGACCGTGCCGAGCTGAACCAGAGCTACCCGCGCATCGATAGCATTCCGTTTGAGTCAGAATTTCAGTACATGGCTACCCTGCACCAGCAGGATACCGCTGGCCAGTGGTTGCTAATGAAGGGGTCGGTGGAGGCGATTGTGGCCCGCTGCGATCGCGTTCTGACCGTTACAGGGGACACCGACCCGATCGACCGCGACCATATTTTCCTCCAGGCCGAGCGCATGGCCTCCCGGGGGCTGCGGGTGCTGGCCTTTGCCGCCCTGGATTTCCATGGCCATCACATTGACCACGAGGATCTGAAATCGGGTCTGGTGTTCCTGGGCTTGCAGGGGATGATCGACCCGCCCCGCTCTGAGGCCATTAAGGCGGTGCAGGCCTGTAAAACAGCTGGCATCGAGGTGAAGATGATCACCGGGGACCACAAGGTGACCGCTGCCGCGATCGCCGAGCGCATGAACCTCAGCTCCACCGACCAGGTGATCGCCTTTACCGGTCAAGAACTGGCCCAAATGGATCAAACTGAGCTGACCAACGAAGTGCAAAACGGCTCGGTGTTTGCCCGGGTGGCCCCCGAGCAAAAGCTGCGCCTGGTGGAAGCCCTGAAGTCGAAGGGGCACATTGTGGCCATGACTGGCGACGGCGTCAACGATGCCCCCGCCCTGAAACAGGCCGACATTGGCATCGCCATGGGCAAGGCCGGTACCGAAGTGGCCAAAGAAGCCGCCGACATGGTGCTCACGGACGATAACTTTGCTTCCATCGAGGCGGCGGTGGAAGAGGGGCGCAACGTCTTTCGCAACCTGATGAAGGCGATCGCCTTTATTCTGCCGGTGAACGGCGGTGAATCCATGACCATCTTGCTGAGTGTGCTGATTGGTCGTGGCGATGTGCTGCCGATTCTGTCGTTGCAAGTGCTGTGGCTGAACATGGTCAACTCCATTGCCATGACTGTGCCGGTGGCGTTTGAGCCCAAGTCCCACAACTTAATGAATCGGCCCCCCCGACTGCCCCACGAGCCGCTGCTCTCCAAGAACCTGCTGAAGCGCATCGGCCTGATTTCTATCTTCAACTGGATTTTGATTTTTGGCATGTTCGAGTGGGTGCGCCAGTCCGCCGGGGATCTGGGATGGATACCCGGCGACCTGGGGGATGAAGACGCCACCGAACACACCCTGGCCCTGGCCCGCACCATGGCAATCCAGGCGCTGGTGGCCGGGCGGATTATCTACCTGCTCAGTATCAGCCAGTTTTGGGCTTCGGTGTCGGCCAAAATTCGCGGCCTGAATGTGCCCCTGGGGGATGCCTCTGCCATTGGCTACGGGATCTTGGTGGCGATCGTCTTCCAGGTGCTGTTTAGCCAGCTGGGGGTGATGAACTTCCTGTTTTCCACCGCTCCCCTGTCGATTACCCAGTGGTTGATTTGCCTGGGGGTATCGCTACCGATGTTTCTGGTGGCCCTACTGGCCAACCGGATCAATCCCCAGAATTAGGGATCAACTCTAAAGTTAACTGGGCGGCGCGGCGGCAGGCCCCGGGCTCGCCGAGTTCCTGGCGCATTTTGGCGTAACCAGCCAACATGGTTTGGCGAGTGGTGGTATTTTCGAGCAAATCCAGGGTGGCGGCGGCGATCGCCGCCGGGGTCGCTTGCCATTGCAAAAACTCGGGCACCACTGGCTGGTTCACCACCAGGTTGACTGGCGACACAAACGGAATATCAAATCGCAGTAGGTAACGGCCAATCCAGGCGGTGATTGGGTTTAGGCGGTAGGCCACCACCTGGGGCACATTCATCAGGGCAATTTCTAGGTTGGCGGTACCTGACTTGGTTATAGCTACATCGGCCGCGGCAATGGCATCGGTACTCTGCCCCGCCAGCACCTGCCCTCGCAAATCATACTGAACCAGTCCCTGTTCAAAGGCGGCCCCCAGGGCAGGGTTAGACACTGGCAACAAAAACTGCACCTCTGGGTGACGAGCCTGCACCTGCTGGGCAGCTTGCAACATCACCGGCATCAGATACGTCACCTCCTGCCGCCGAGACGCCGGTAATAGGGTAATCACCTGGGCATTGGGGTCAAGGCCCAACTGTTGCCGGGCGGCGGCTTTATCGGGGGGGCTGGGGTAGCGATCAACCAGGGGGTGGCCCACCCAGGTGGCCTCAGCCCCATGCTGACGGTAGTAGTCGGCTTCAGCCTTAAAAATAGCGGCCAGGCGATCGCATTGATCGACCAACTGCCGAGTATCGCGGTCAGAAAAAGCCCACACCCACTGCTGCGGAGCAATGTAGTACACCACTGGCACCTGGGGATGCTTTGCCTTTAGATACTGCCCCATGGCCAGATTAGGCCCCATGTAGTCAATCAGCACGGCCACATCGGGCGGATTAGCCTTGAGATGCCGTTTCGCCTGTCGTTGCAATCGCAGAATCGGCAGCAGGTAGGGCAGGGCCTCAAAAATTCCCACCGAGCCAATGGCAGTGGTGTTACCCAGCAGGGTGACCCCGGCCTGGGCCATCTGGTTTCCCCCCAGGGCAACAATCTCCAGCGGCATTTGCTGCTCGGTGGCCACCGCCATCAGGGCTGTGACCAGCAACGCCCCCTGCAAATCCCCAGATACTTCCCCTGTGCTAATAAAGACCCGCTTGGCCCCATTCCCAGACTGCGTCATCAATTTTCCTACGGCCTATTCTGAGCGATCGCTGCGGCTGCGCTTACGACCTGGGGTCAACCCCCGGCGATCGGGTTCTAAAGCCGCCTGTAAAAACTGGCTAAAGTGACGCACCAAGTCATTGTGCTCCCACTGGCTTAGCTTAGCCACGGCATCACTGATGGATTCTCCAGAGCGGTAGACCAATCGGTAAGCCTGCTTCAGTTCTCGGTAAGCTTGCCCCTGGTCAAGGGCGGTCAGACCAGCCCGCTGCAGGCCAATTTGGTTGAGTCCCCGCACCTCAGCCGGATTACCGTTGACCAGGGTGTAGGGGGGCACATCTCGGTCAATCCGGGTGAGGCCACCAATCATCGCCAACCGACCAATGTGCACAAACTGGTGCACCCCAATCAGCCCGCTAATGCGTGCCCCCGACTCCACATGCACATGGCCCGCTAAGGCCACAGAATTGGCGATAATCACTTGATTTTCCACCACGCAATTATGGGCCACGTGGGAGTAGGCCATTAGCATGTTGTTGTGGCCGATCAGGGTGGCGGCCCCGGCGGTGGTGGCCCGATTAATGGTGACGTACTCGCGAATCAGATTGTGATCACCAATGTTGACCTGGCTCATCGAACCGTCATCCTTCAAGTCTTGAGACTCTAGGCCAATGGCGGCCCCAGGGAAGATGCGGTTGTTAGCCCCAATCGTCGTGTGGCCATCAATCACCACATGGGAACCGATTTCAGTGCCAGGGCCAATGGTGACTTGACGGCCAATCACGGCATAGGGCCCCACCTTAACCGTGGGGTGGAGTGTAGCCCCAGGGTCAATCACAGCCGTCGGGTGAATCAGGGTAGTTGTCAACGCCTTGCCTCCGGAAGCCAGAGCTTGAGATACACATGTGTCCATCAGCTAGACCGGCCCGCAGCCGACTCTACCACAGAGAACATCAATTCTCCTTCACAGGCCAGTTGGCCATCTACCTCAGCCCTGGCGTGCATTTTGCCAAACCGTAGCCGCTTGATGGCCAGCAACTCGACGGTCATGACCAGGCAATCGCCGGGGACCACAGGGCGACGAAACCGCACCTTGTCGATACCGGCAAACACGCACAGGCCATTCACCCCAGGAATCTGGCTGAGCACGACGCCACCCACCTGGGCCATCGCTTCTACAATCAGCACCCCGGGCATAATCGGTTGCCCTGGAAAGTGTCCTTGAAACTGGGGCTCATTCAGGGTGATATTTTTAATGCCCACCGCCCGTTTTTCAGGCACATAGTCAATAATTCGATCGACTAGGGCAAAGGGATAGCGATGGGGCAGGATGTCATAGATTTCTGAAGCAGAATATTCCCGCTTGATGGCTGGGTTGATGCCATCGGTCGAGTTGATGCCTGCAGTGTCAGTGGACACTGTGTTTACGGTGTCAGTGGACACAGTGCTGCGATCGCTCACCGTTGAAGGCGTATGGCTAGATGAAGTTACGTCAATCACAATAGCTAAGCGGTCTCCCTATCCTTGGCGTTATGCCCCTTGATTTTGCCACTAGATGTCATCTTCGGAAAATCTCAAGACTGGCTGCATCGCCCGAGCCAGATCTCCGTGCAGCTTGTGGCTGGCCTTATAGGCCACAATATGGGCCTGGGGTAAGCGGCCCAATAAACTCAAGTCACCGATCAAATCTAGCAGCTTATGGCGCACTGGCTCATTATCAAATCGCAGGGGCGGGTTAACCCAGCCCTGATGGCTACAGACCAGGGCATTGTCTAAGCTACCCCCTTGAATTAAACCACGAGCCTTGAGGGCTTCGATCTGGTGGGCCAAACCGAAGGTGCGAGCTGGGGCGATCGCGGTGGCAAAGCCCTCGTCACCAAATGGATCGGCACCGGGGGTCCAGCTAAACCACTGATTACCAATGGCAGCCACATCAAAGTCAATCCCATAGGTGAGGCGTAGCTCAGGGGCCGGAAAAGCGGCCACAAAGGCATCCTGGTGCTGGACCGACACCGGCTGCCGAAGGATGGGGACCGGCGGTTTTGGGGCCTGATCAACCCAGCCAGCGGCCTGAATCGCCTCCACCCAGTTCAAGGCCGAGCCATCTAGCAGGGGAACTTCTGGGCCATCGATGTCAATGCGAGCGTTATCAATCCCTAATCCCACCAGAGCCGCCAGCACATGCTCAACGGTGCGCACCGTCGCCTGCCCCTGGCGTAATTCGGTGGAAAGCACCGTCTGATCAACGGTGTCGAGGGTAGCGGCGATCGCTGGTTGCCCAGGCAAATCTGTACGCACAAAATAACGCCCTTGGTTGGCGGCGGCTGGCTGCAGGGTCAGGGTCGTTATTACCCCAGAATGGAGCCCTACCCCCTGCCGCTGCACCGTGGTAGCCAGGGTCCGCTGTCCTCTGATTGATCCATTAGACTGAGTGGCTAACTGACCACCAGCCGCTGACGTGATCATTAGAATCGCTCCCCAATGCCAAAGTGTAATCGTCCTTGCCCTTGATCGCCAAAGCCGTAGTCAATCCGCAGCGGACCTAAGGGGGTTTGGATTCTCACCCCGGCCCCATAGCCAAAGCCACTACCGGGTTTACCTCGAGATGGACCAGGGGAGCCGGGCACTGCGTTGCCGCTACCCAGGTCTGTGCCCGCATCCACAAATAGGGCCCCGCCCAAGAAGGCGAACACGGGAAAGCGATACTCAGCCGTGAACTGGGCATAACTACGCCCGCCGCCCACTTCCCCTTCATCATAGCCACGGATGGAGTTAGTTCCCCCCAGGGCAAAGGCTTCATAGGGGGGAACATCTCCCAGGATAGTCCCCACTTGCACATTCATGGCTAAGGCTTGGGGACCTTCTGCAATATTCAGCAGACTCAGGGGGATGTAATGACTGTAGCTGCCCCGCAGCCGATTCATAAAGATACTGCCCCGCCCCAAGGGGATTGACTGCTCGGCATTGAGCCGCAGAATACTGCCGCTGGTCGGGTTAAACGGGTCGTTACGGCGATCCAGGCTGGCACTGATGGGAACAGTCCAGAGGTCGTCTACCCCAGTACCACTGACGGTGAGGGGATTGCCCTGGGCGTCGGTGGCATTGACGTTGCCGTCAGCGTCACGGGAGGACACATTTTGGAACTGGGTACCCACAGCCACGGTCCAACCATTGGCTAAGGGGCGGCTAAAGGTAATGCCCGAGCCAATCCGCCGAACGCGGACGCGATCGCCATTCTCCAGGTTGATCGGGTTAGGGCCACCGTCAAAGTTTAGGTTAATCGCCCGACGGGCAAAGGCATTGGCCGTGTAGGAAGTGCGGAAGGGGTCACCGGCAATCCAGGGATCGGTAAAGGAAATGTCAAACAGCAGATCGCGAGTGCTGAGCTGGGCTTCGGCAGTAAATTTCTGGTTGTTGCCGCCAAAGTTGTCCTGACGGAAGCTGACGGTACCAAAAATATCTCCGGTAAAGTTAAAGCCCAGACCAGCGGCGACCGAGCCGGTGTTGCGTTCAGTCACATTGACGATCACATTCACCTTGCGGGGATCCTCTTGGGAGGGCTCTAGCCCAGGGCTGACATCGTCAAAGATTTGCAGGCCAAACACCCGACCAAAGTCCCGTTCAATTTGGGCTTGGTTAAACACATCCCCCGGCTGGGTCTGAAATTCCCGGGTAATGATAAAGTCGCGGGTTCTGCCTTGTACTGGGTTGCCCTCTTCGTCGACGGTTTGCCCCTCTTCGTTGACAAAGCGCACCTGAATTGACTCAATTACCCCTTCGGCCACCTCCAGGGTGACTACCCCCTGGTCAGACACCCGGGGGGCGGCAATCACCTGGGCTAGCACGTAGCCATTGCGCTGATACCATTCGTTCAGCTCCACAATACCTTCTTGAAAATCAATCAGGTTAATAATTTCGCCCTTTTGATCAGCAAAGATCCGATCCACTTCCGCCTCGGGCAACACCTCATTACCCACCACCCGCACATCGGTGAGCACCGGGTTCGGCTGCACCACAAAGGTCACCCGTACCCCTAAATCGGTGTCTTCGGGCACCACATCCACATCGGCAAAAAAGCCCGTGGCAAACACATTGTTGATGTCTTGCTGCAGTTGGGTGCGGGTGGTGGTGCGCCCAGGCCGAGTTTCAACCACGTTGTACACCAGGTTTTCCAACTCTGGGTCTAGCTCTCCCTGACTCGGGGCCACCAGTACTTCGGCCACCAGTACCCGGGGCTCTTCAGGTTCTTCTTCGACCACTGGCTCGTCATCAGGTTCGTCGGCATCGACGGCGTCTGGCAGATCTAGGGATGGATCGGCGTCTGGATCGGGCTCTGGGGTGTCGGTGGTGGGTTGGCCGGGGGGCTGGCTGCGCCGCTCGACGGCCCCTTCAATGATCCGCTCTGCTTCTTCGGGGGTAATCTGGCGGGGTCCCTGACCGAGTTGGATGGGGTCAGCGTTGACGGTGGGGGCGGGGTTATGTGCTTCTGCTGCCGCAGGGTCGGCGATCACAGGCCCAGCGCCCTCCTCCCCTTGGGGAGTAGCCAGATCCACTGAGTTCGGCTCCCCTGAGTGGGTATCCCCGGAGTCAGCATGGTGGGTGCCATGACTGGCGCTGGCGGGCTGGTACCCATCAATGGCGGCCTGCAGCTCAGCGGCGATCGCGGCACTGTCAACCGCTTGCCCATTGGACAGTTCCAGGGCCGCCGCCCCGGTTTCGGGGGTGGGCTCGTGGGTGACTCGCAAGCTCTCACCAGAGCTCAACTCCTGGCTAGTATTTTCCTGGCTGGCATTAGCTGAGGTAGTCGTAACCTCAAACTCTCCACTGGCAGCGGCCGGCATGGCAGCCCACCCCAGTAGTCCTGACGTGGCCAATATGACTAAACACTGAGGAGATACCCGCATCTACACACACCTACTAATGACATCCACACACCACGGAAATGCCCACCCCTGACGAGATGAGAACAGCGGACAATCCTGCTTGAAGGGTCCAGCCCCCAGTAAACGGACAAATTCTACCGCATTGACGGGGCTAATTCTTAGGGGATTGTGCCAGCACCCGATCTAGCACCCGCTGATAGGCCTGCTCTACCTGGCCCAGGTCTTGGCGAAATCGATCCTTATCCATCACCCGTTGGGTTTCATCGGTGGCCGTTTGATCCCACAGGCGACAGGTGTCTGGGCTAATTTCATCGGCCAATATCACCTGCTGGCTAGGGTCTAAACCAAATTCCAATTTGAAATCTACCAGGGTAATGCCGCAGCCCATAAAAAAGTCCGTTAAGAGTTGATTGATCTTGAGAGCTTGACGGCGCAGGGTAGCGATCTGTTCCTGGCTGGCCAGAGCCATGGCATGTATGCGATCCAGGGTCAAAAGCGGATCCCCGAGGTCATCGTTTTTGTAGTAGAACTCCACCAGGGGGGGATCGAGCCGCTGGCCTAAGGGCAGGTTGGTCTGGCGACACAGGCTACCCGCCGCCAGGTTACGGACCACCACCTCCAGGGGGATAATGGTCAGGGCTTTGACTCGCATTTCGCGATCGCTGATGGTGTCAATCCAGTGGGTGGGGATGGCGGCGGCGGCTAAGCGCTGAAACAATTCGGTCGAAATAGCGCAGTTGATCTTGCCCTTATCGACAATCTGCCCTCGTTTTTGGGCATTAAAGGCCGTGGCATCATCCTTAAAGTAGGTCAGCAAAACCTCTGGATCATCGGTGGCATAAATGATTTTGGCTTTGCCTTCGTACAGCTTTTCCCCAAAAGACATGGTCGAGAGCCGATAAAGAGCTTCAACATAGTAGCGTGGGTTTTGCCCGGTTGAGTGGTTTAGGTATCAGGTGTCAGGTATCAGGTGCCAGGTATCCGGTGTCAGAATTCCCTCTTGGTAGGGGTAGGGGTGGGTAGTCAGGGGGCAGGCAGGTTGGCCGACTATGCTGCAGAATGCCTGCTTACCGTCATCTGATTGGCTTACTTGGTGGTCATAATGTGTACCCCATCCCAGTCGGCTGGAGGGGGTTGCTGCAAATACTGCTGGGCTCGCTGCATATGCACGGCAACGGCTTTATCCTCAGGGCGCATCTGCTTGGCCTGCTGAAATAGATCCAGTGCTTGCTCAAATCGCATGGCGGTGTAGGCGTTACGGGCATTGGCATAGAGATTCAAAAACGCCTGGGTATCAGCATCCAGGGGCTGATCGCGCCGATCGATCAGTTCATAGAGGTTGACGGGCTGACGTTTACCCTTAACCTGGGTGCGGTCCAGTTCGCGCACCCAAATTCTGTCGCGACACAGGGAGTACGTGTACTCGCTGATCACAATGTCACAGCCATATTCCTTCGTCACCCCCTCCAGCCGAGAGCTGAGGTTCACTCCATCACCAATCACGGTGTATTCCATTTTGCGTTGGGAGCCAATATTGCCCGATACCACTTCCCCTGAACTGATGCCAATGCCAATGCGGATTTCCGGCTGGTTAAGCTCAATCCGTTCAGCGTTGTACTGGACCAGTCGCCGTCGCATGTCCAGGGCACTCTGGACGGCGGCCCAGGCATGGTTGCTCAGGGGTAGGGGCGCTCCAAAGACGGCCATTAGGGCATCCCCAATGAACTTATCCAGGGTGCCCTCAAAGTTAAACACCGCCTCCACCATGGTCTCAAAGTAGGTGTTGAGCATTTCCACCACTTTGTCCGCTTCCAGGTTTTCGGTCAGGGTGGTGTAGCCGCGAATGTCAGAAAACAGTACGGTCACATCTTTGCGTTCCCCTTTCATCAGCAGGTCATCCCCCAGGGCCATCACCTGTTCAGCCACCCCAGGGGTCATGTAGCGGTAGAGGGTACTCTTCATCCGCTTTTCCTGGCTAATGTCTTCTAACACCAGCAGCCCCCCCAGGACGCCCCCCTCTGGGTCGGTAAGGGGATTTACCGTTAAATTGAGGCTCCGCTCTAGGCGCTGCACCTGGTCGGGGGAGAGTACCTCCCCATCCGGATAACCCCAAAGCCGGTAGCTACCCGACTGCGGCGGACTCGCCAGGGCCAGCTGGTCCCCTACATCTGTCGGACTAAGGGCTGCTGGCACAATCCCCAACCGCAGGGTCTGCTCGGGCACATAGTGTTTCGCCCCGTGGGTCAGGCTGTCTTCCAGCCTAAAGCGCAAGGATTCGATGGGAATCACCTGCCAGACGGGGCGGTGGAGCAGCGCTTTCTGCCAGCGATCGCGGTCTCCCCGACTCTGTTCCCCCTCCATGGGGCAGCCCAGCAACTCGAGAGCGGCGTCATTGATGGTGACAATCCGGCCCTCCATGTCGGTGGACACCACGGCATCGGACAGACTTTGCAAGATGTCTTTTTGATATTGCTTTTCCACCAAGACACTTTCAAATAGCTGGGCATTTTCCAGGGCCACCCCCGCTTGGATGTTAAACGCCCGCATAAAGGCTTCATCTGAGCCGGTAAAGGTGCCTTGGGCCTTGTTGATCAACTGGGTCACAGCAATGAGTTTGCCCCCAGAGTCAAACACTGGCATACAGAGGATGGTGCGGGTACGATAGCCAGTGCGCTTATCGGCATCGGGGCTGAAGCGGGGGTCTTCGTAAGCGTCAGGAATGTTAAGGCATTCGCCCGTGGTGGCGACATGACCGACAATGCCTGCTGTATTGGGAATTCGTAGTTCCACCAAAGACCGACCGTCCGCCGACTTAACCTTAGACCACAGATCGCCACTGTCATCGTCAATCAGCCAGAGGGTGCTGCGGTCCGCCTGCATCAGCTGTCGGGCCTCTTCCATTACCGACTGTAGAGTTTTTTCCAGGTCCAAACTCTGCTCTAGGGATGAGATCGCCTTCAGCAGGGCGGCTACCCCTTTCTGATTACGGGCCGCCACATAAAAGGAATTACAGCTTTCTAGAATCACCCCCAGGGAGGTGGCAAACTCTTTGAAGCGCTGCTCGTCTTTGGCATCGAAGGGCATTTGATTGAGCTTGTTGAGCAGCTGTACCACCGCCACGATGTTGTTGGTTTTTTTGCTGAGTACCGGCATGCAGAGAATGTTGCGGGTGCGGTAGCCGGTTTTTTGGTCGTAGGTGTGATCAAAGCGCTCATCGGCGTAGGCGTCAGGGATGTTTAAGGGCAGCACGTTAGTGGCCACATAACCAGAGATGCCCTTGTTCATAGGAACTCGAATTTCCAGAGAGCGCTCCCCATCCCCCTGGGCCACCTTGGACCACAGTTCTTGCTTGTCGTGGTCCACCATGAAAATAGTGGTGCGTTCCGCTTGCAGAATTTGGCCAATTTTGAGGGTAAACGCCTCCAGAATTTGCTCCAGCATGATCTCCAACGATTCATTGTTGATCATGTCGATCGCCCGCAAAAAATGCTCAAATTCTGCGGTAATTTGATCTAGCAGCTCAATGAACTGGGGAGTTGGCAGGTCTCGCACCCGGTGAGTTAACGAACTACTCTGATGCACCAGGGACAGGGCGGTAATTATGCTGGGGTCGGTCTGGGGCGCCATAAAAATCCCATATCAAGCGTGGCCAAAACGAGTCGGGGCGATCGCGAAGGTCTGGTCAAGGGGTAATACCTAGATTAGGCCGCTATTCACTGAAATACCTATTACTGTACTCGTATCCAGGCGAAATATTACGGTAGGTTAACCCCATTCCCGGCGAAATACTATTACCCGGACGGGGTAGATGCCAGTACCACTGGCTAGCCCTAGTGGTCTATCAAGTTCAAGACGACGGGCTGAAAGGGTTCACAAAAACCGCCATGATCAGATTGACTAATTACTAGCTTACCCAGGATTCAGTTCGCCGTTACCGTAAAGACGGATTAACTATCGTCCACCCCATGACCCTTTCTGGCCAGTTGTGATGAAGACGTTTTTTACCCCAGACGCTGACCTACAGCACCACCTCGACCAAGTTCTAGAACAGCTTTGGGCTGATTTCCCTACCCTCAGTCAGACCCAGTTAGCGTTGACCTGGGTGGTCTACGACCCGCCCTATGTGACCAATACGGGTGGGGCCTTAAGTGCAACAGAATTTTGGCAGCACCAACCCCGGGGGGTCGCCTATCGGGGGCTAGAGCTGATTTACCCCGCCAGTGTGGTTAAGTTGTTTTACCTGGTGGCAGCCCAGGAGTGGCTGCAACAGGGTATGATCCCCGCCTCAGCAGAGCTAGACCGGGCCTTGCGAGATATGATTGTCGATTCGAGCAATGATGCCACTGCCTTGGTGGTGGATGAGCTGACCGGTACCACCAGTGGTCCTGAGCTGCCTGCAGGCCCCTTTGCCACCTGGCAATACCAGCGCAATATCGTCAATCGCTTTTTCCAGGCGATGGGCTGGCCGGAGTTAGAGGGAGTGAATCTTAACCAAAAAACTTGGGGAGATGGCCCCTATGGTCGGGAGCGAGCGTTTGTGGGAGAACTCTACGAAAACCGTAACCGCCTATCCACTAATGCGGTAGCTCGGTTAGTGCACGCGATCGCTGGGGGGGTGGCCGTCTCCGCCGCGCGATCGCAAACCATGCTCGCCCTGATGAAGCGGGACCCCGCCCTGGCCTCAGCCTCAACCGATGAAAACCAGGTCTCTGGATTTTTAGGGGCAGGATTGCCGCCCCAAACAGCCCTGTACTCTAAAGCTGGATTTACCAGCAAAGTACGCCACGATGCCGCTTACATCGAGTTGCCTAGCGGTCAACCGATGGTGCTGGTGGCCTTTACGGAGGGAGCTGAGCATAGCCAGAACCGTCACATTTTGCCGCGCCTCAGTCAATTGGTCACCCATGCGCTAGGGGCCTGAATCCTTCTGGCTGGACAGACCATTAGTACTCTGAGGCTCCTGACACCTGGGTGACCCACCCCTGCCCCTCCCAGGAGGGGATGCCGATACCTGACACCCTCAGCAACGGTGGTCATATTTCTGCCAAGCAGTACTAGTGAGCACCCTTGCTCTTATAGATGAATCAATTCGTGTCAATGTGATCAATATGAACCTGCTCCTTTTAATAGAGGTGCTAAAATTCGAGGCAACTTATAAAGTGTGAGTGTGACGTATTGGGGCTTGTGGCCAGGAATAGCAATCTTGCTGTGATCACGTCTTGAATGATGGACGTAACTGGCCAGGGCTCCTTGCTGAGGTTACCTAAGGGGGCAATGCCCCACAACTGCCACAAACCTGAGGAGTGAACAAAACCATGGTTTCCGCCAAGTACTTTTCGTTAATCGCTGGCCTAGCGGCCCTAGCCGCCGTTGGTACCGCTCTGCCCGCCCAAGCCGACGCTCTAGGCTCCCAAAGCTTTGAGGATAGCCTAGTTCCTGATCTGGCCAACCTGGACCTAGAGCTTGATCTACTGACCAGCTCTGAGGTCGTGACCAGTTCTGAGGTAGACAACACCGTTGTCGATACCTCAGCGGCTACCCTGATGCAGCCCACAGAGGCTAATGACGACCTCACCTTTTCTAGTTTTGATGGCAGCCTGATCGATTTAGCCCTAGAGTCCAGCACCATCAACTCTGAGGCTCTGGGGAATGACTCCCCAGAACTCGCCCAAATCACCCCGGTCAGCCCTGGCCCGATTCCCTCGGCCTATCTGGGGGTAGGCGGCAACCTGGGTTTTGTCTCTAATGACAGTGCCGTGGGAGACTGGGGCTTTGCGGTCATCAGCAAGTTTGATCTGGGACCTCGGTTTTCTGTGCGACCCAGCTTCCTGGTGTCTGAGCGGGATACCTCGTTTACGATTCCCCTGACGTTCAACTTTAACCAGTATCAAGTGGGTGGTTTCCGCTTCCAACCCTATGTGGGGGTCGGGGCTGATGTGGGTAGTAGCACCGCATTGCTGATTAATGCTGGGGCTGACTATCCCCTCTCCCCCCAATTCACCCTCAACACCAATGCTAATTTCCGAGTCACCAGCGGCTTTGGTTTTGGTCTGGCGGTGGGTGTCGGCTACACCATTCCTTGGTTCACTGACTAAGGTCACCTGGGAAGATGGAAGGTGTCAGGTGACAGGTAACAGGTAACAGGAAGGGTTGACCCGACCGATTGACAGCAGGGCTCACGGCTTCAGGGTGATAACTCTGGCCGTGGGCCCTGCTTGTTTGTGCTGATTTCTGCCGGTCTTTATCTTCTGTTGGACTGCGTTTGGGCATGCTAACGGTCGTAGACAGAGGGATGTCGATGGCCGTTGATACTACTTTGCCCTGGGATCGGGTACTCCAAGAATTTCAGCGAATTTGGGGCTATACCGATTTTCGTCCACCCCAGGATGCCATTGTTAGAGCCTTACTCGACCATCGGGATCTGCTGGTGGTGCTGCCCACTGGCGGCGGCAAATCTATCTGCTTTCAGTTACCGGCGTTGCTGCAAACCGGTGTGACCTTGGTCGTGTCTCCCCTGGTGGCACTGATGGAGAATCAGGTGCAGGAACTACGACAGAAAGCATTACCGGCAGCGGCCCTTCACAGCCAGCTACCCCCTCCAGAGCGACGTCGGGTGTTGCAAGCCCTGGAACGTCAGCAATTACGGCTGCTGTATTTATCTCCTGAAACCTTGCTGAGTCCGCCGGTATGGGAGCGCCTGTGTCAGCCGGATCTGCGCCTGAATGGCCTGATTCTGGACGAGGCCCACTGTTTGGTGCAGTGGGGGGAAACCTTCCGCCCGGCCTACCGCCGGTTGGGGGCAGTGCGCCCGACGTTGCTGGCGCATCGACCAGCGGGGAGTACGCTGCCCATAGCGGCCTTCACCGCTACCGCAGACCCTGGTGCTCAGAGAATATTGCGAAATGTCTTGCAGCTCGAATCGCCGCAGGTGGTACGGCTGAACCCCCATCGCCCCAATTTAGACCTGCGGGTCAAAGCGGTCATTGGCACTGGGCAACGGAAGCGAATCTTAGACCGTTATCTGGCAGCCCATCCTAACCAGGCGGGGTTGGTATACGTACGCACTCGCCAGGATAGTGAGGCCCTGGCCCACCAGCTGGGGCAGCGATATCGGGTGGCCCCCTATCACGCTGGGTTGAGTAGTCGCGATCGCCGCCAGATTGAATCGGAATGGATGAGCGATCGACTCCAGTTTGTGGTCTGCACCTCGGCCTTTGGCATGGGGGTGAATAAGCCCAATACCCGCTGGGTGGTGCACTATCAAGCCCCGTGCACGATCACCGAGTATGTGCAGGAGGTAGGCCGGGCTGGGCGTGATGGCAAGCCCGCCGAGGCCTTGACCCTGGTGAGTGAGCCCACAGGTTGGCTTGATCCCAGCGATCGCCAACGGGTCAAATTTTTTCAAGCCCAGACCCAGACCCTACAGCAGCAAGCCCAGCAACTGGTCAAGGTCATTCCCAAGACCGGCGACGTGGGCCAGATCAGTCAGCGATTTCCCCAGGGGGCGATCGCCTTGTCCTGGCTGCACAGCACTGGCCAGCTCGTCTGGCTAGACCCGTTTCACTATCAACTCAGGTCAGATGCCCAGAACAGGCCATCATTACCACTCGAAGCAAAGGGAGGCATACAGCAGTTTCTACACAGCGATCGCTGTCGCTGGCAAGGATTGCTGGTCGCCTTTGGGTTCCGCGCCGAAGCTCAGGCCCTGGGTAATTGCGGCCATTGTGACAATTGTTATCATAAAGTAAAGTGATGTAAACCAAATTCAAGTCCAGATCTGGAGCTCTGTCTGTGGGACAACTCCATATCCCAAACTTGCCCTGGTGTAACCATGCTTAAAGATACTTCTCTGTGTTCTACCAGGCAAGTTAACGTTGTCAATTTTTTCTATTAAAAATAAAATTAGCAATGTGTCTGGCGTTTGCGATTGGGGAATCAGTTTGATTCGGTTTGTATTCACTACTATCCATATCGATTAATTGTGAGGTAGGGCACCTTAGCCCAAATTGTGAACTTCTTTTCGTTATTACCCCTGGCGGTTGCCGTTAGCTTAGACAGCTTTGGCGTTGGCGTGGCTTACGGCGTGCGACGCATTCACGTCCCCTTTTGGTCACTGGCCATGATCACCCTCTGCACAGCCCTGACCTTGCTGTTGTCAGTGTTTACAGGGGAAGTGATTGTTACCCTGATTTCCCCAGAGGCCCCTGAAGCCCTGGGGGGAGGCTTGTTAGTGGGGATTGGCTTGCTGGCGGTGCTGAACCAAATTAAGTCTCAAATGCCCCCCCGGGAAAAGCCCTATGCCCCTGATTTGTCCCCTCAGGCTGACCAGGGGTCCCCCGATCACTCAGACTTCAACCCGTTGAAGATCATTCCTCGCATTTTAGCCAGCCCCGATGCGGCTGATTTCGATCAGTCCCATACTATTTCTCTACATGAGGCCTTTTTTCTGGGGCTAGCGGTTTCCCTCGACTCCTTTGTGGCTGGTATTGGCATTCGCCTACTGGGCTATTCCCCCTGGCTGATTATTCTGACGATGGCGTTAATGAGCAGTGCCTTTATCTACGTGGGGATTCGCCTGGGCATGATGATTGCTGGGCATCGCTGGTTTCGTCAGCTGCCCTACTTCCCAGGCACTCTGTTGATTGTGATCGGCCTGCATCGGCTGTTTTAATGGCGAATCTTCCTATGCAGCCGCCCCGCTTTAGGTCATGCTAGATACCGAAACGCAGTGACTTATGGAGGATTGCAACCATGGCAGAAATGGATCCTGTCAAACTTATGAAGCAAGAGGTGGGGCGTCAAGCGGCGGCACGGGTACAGTCAAACACCGTCGTTGGCTTGGGCACCGGGTCCACCACCGCCTTTGCCATCCAGTTCATTGGCGAGCGCCTGGCCAAAGGGGAAATTAGCAACATTAAAGGCATACCCACCTCGTTTCAAGCGTCGGTATTGGCTAAGCAGTACAACATTCCCCTCACCACCCTGGATGAAGCTGACGACATCGCCCTGGCGATTGATGGGGCCGACGAAGTTGACCCTCAGATGAACCTGATTAAAGGGGGCGGCGCAGCCCACACCCGGGAGAAAATCGTCGACTCCCTGGCGAAAGAGTTTATTGTAGTGGTGGATAGCTCCAAGCTGGTGGATAAACTAGGCACTACCTTTGCCCTGCCGGTGGAAGTGATGCCTCTGGCGGTGACCCCAGTCACCAAAGCCCTGGAAGCGCTGGGGGGTACACCTGACCTGCGCATGGGGATCAAGAAAGACGGCCCAGTAATTACCGATCAGGGCAACATGATTTTGGACGTGAAGTTCGATGCTATTGATGATCCGGCTGGCCTTGAAAAGACGATTAACAACATCCCCGGTGTCTTAGACAACGGGCTATTTGTGGGGGCGGCCACCGAAGTGCTGATTGGCGAGGTAAAAGACGGCCAGGCCACCGTGCGTAAGCTCTAAACAGCGAATCAATCGGCCCAAGCTTCCAGGGAGCTTGGGCCGATTGACTACAGGGTTTTTTATTGTTGAAAAGGACTATTGCCTGTGTGGACTTTGGCCCCCCAAACCCCCAAACTTAGGGGCTCAGCCATCGCGTTCGAGCCGCCGAGCCCAGAGTGTTACCAGGCTGGCGATCCTAGAATAGGGCTGTCTTTGTCATATAACAGCAGCGAACTATGTCTGACCTGCATCAGTGCCTTCTGAAGATGATTCAACGGCTGCCCAGCGACTTTGAGCCCTATGGCCGTCGTAGTCGCGATGATGACTGGGGTCCCGATTGTTCTTGTGGCTGCAAGTATTTCTTGCCGTTGGGGGGTCAACTGGGCATGGATTGGGGCGTGTGTGCTAACTCTGCCAGCCCCAGAGCAGGTTTGCTGACCTTTGAACATCAGGGATGTAAAGCCTTTGAAGCCGATGAGTCTGAGGATTAAACAGTTCTGTAGGGTGGGCTCTGCCCACCATCATCCAGGGAACCCTTAAAGAGAAATCAGTTCCGTAGCTCGGTAGGGTGGACTCTGCCCACCATCCACGGGAAACCTAGAAACAAATCAGACCTATCTATAACCAGGTATGCCCACCTATCGACGCATCTTTACCCCTGGGTGAGCAGTTCTGTAGGGTGGGCTTTGCCCACCATTAATCAGGAAAATTTAAAAAGACATCAGACCCATCTTTCTAGGCATGCCCACCTATCGACGCATCTTCACCCCTGGGGGAGCAGTCTTTCTGACCCTGGTAACGTTCAAGCGTCAACCCATTTTCGCGGAACCCAACCATGTGCAGCTGTTACGGAAGGCTGTTTCTACCATGAAAGCTGAGATGCCTTTTGACGTTACAGCAGCAGTGATTTTGCCCGATCACATACATTTTGTTTGGAATTTGCCCCAGGAAGATGGCAATTATTCCAGACGAGTAGGGCGATTGAAGATTCTTTTTACGCAATTTCTTCGAGGCAAAAATTCGCTGCCGCAAGATGTTGGCCCATCGCGCCAAAAGCACCGCGAGAGTGATGTTTGGAAACGACGGTTTTGGGAATACACCCTTAGAGATGAGGAAGATTGGGCGCAACACCTAAATTACTTGCACTACAACCCGGTAAAGCATGGCCTAGCACGTTGCCCTCATCAGTGGGAGTATTCAAGCTTTCGGCGGTTTGTGGGCGAGGGATTTTATGGAATGGATTGGGGATGCCAATGTGGCGGCAAAGCGATAGAGATGAATAGGTTTGAGCAAGATTTAGAGGTTGGGGCATAACTTTGAGAGCAGTTTCATAGAATGGTGGGCAGAGCCCTACGGCTGAGGCTGAAAAAATATTTTTTATATTATATCTTATCCTTCATGAAATCTTCCCAGTATTGAATACAAGCACGAAGTTCATTGACAAAAAAATAGATTTTATCAGGAGTTTTTATTATAAGATGCGACTCAAGAGGCATAGTCATGCCAACAAATCCGTGTTGCAAGCTGGTATGGTTAATCATTTTTCCGTCTGAATTAAAATGCTTAGAGCCATTAGCTATCTCAGAAACGATAAGAAATGATGGACATTCTTTATAAAGATAATTCTTGAATTCGTTGCATTTCTTGATTCCAAGATTCACTTTTATCTCACAAGAGCTCTGTGCCCACATCCACTCATGGAAGTGCCAAACAAAAACAGCGCAGATTATCGCGCTCTTGCTCGAAAGAATATTTTTCTTGAAGTCTTCAAATGATTGAAGAACCAATTGATTAAAGTAGTGCTCCGCCGTGCGAATTTCAAAACTCTTATAGGCTTCTTTGCTCATGATTCTGGATTTAAGTGAACGATTCAAGTTTCAATTAATTGCGTCAAGATCTGAAGGACATCTGATTTTACACCCGTTCTAAAAAGCCTTTCCAAACATCTTATTAAGCTTTTTGTGGCTTTGAAGAGTTACATCGAAGCTTTTAAACGCTAAGCATTTTCATCAACTTTACCTGAAAAGAAGCCATCTTTTTTGAACAAGCCTGTTACCAACTCCATAGTTCTGCAAGGAGGAACGATCAGCTCAGAATCGCCAGGATACAACTGCTCAGAAATTGAAATTTGCTGAAGAACAATATTGTAAAAGATATAGATATGAGTCTCATATAGACACCTTGCTACTCCCGCATGGAAGATGGGTTGAAATGCTACTCCACGGAAACTGTTTTTGTCTATTGAACTGAAAAGATCAAGATATCCAATTTTTGCTATGTGAGCTATATCATTCATGTCACCGTATTGTTTACGTAGATCTGTCGAAAGATGTTTAACCTTGGGAGTGCTACCATCTTTCTCTTGTCCTTTTTCTATTTCAGCAATTCGAGCTAATATTTCTAGTTCTTGCTTTACTAAAGCACTGGCTTTAATGTATTGCCCTTCAGATATAGCTTTTTCTGTGTATGTTTCTCCTTGATAAAAAATGGCTACTTGCTGTAAAATTTGCCCTATTTTTTGGTTTGTAATCCCAGGAATACCTTTCCTCTCAATCATCAAATATGAAAGCGCAGAGATCAGCATCATTCGAGCCTCTCTCAGATCTTTCCCATAAGAATTATGAGATTTTTTCCTGATCTCTTGAGCTTGCAAGTCCCATGCTGAGCAAATCTTTTCTCCACCTGATATCGCAATTTCTTTCAGTATATTTGGATCCCAATCACCTACGATCACCTGCTTCTGCTTCTGATTTTGCCTTCGCACCTTAAATTTCTTTCCCCCGAATCCTCTCGATTTCATGCCTGCTAACTCACATTTAAGGCTTTTTCACCAACATCGCTCATCTAATCGTCGCTAATTTCTGCCAATTGTTTGCCTCTGCTAGCAAGTTAATGGCGGTACCAAAGCTACACCCTAGACTTCCTACTTTAGAATTAAGCTAAGTCGCTTTCGCAAGCTTCGTCCGTAACCCAACTACCGTTAACCCAGCAACTTTCTGGGTTGCTTTGTCATAGCGAAGCACAACCCCATCGCTAATGCTTATCAAGCAACAGCAGCTTTGGGTTTAGGCAGGGGAAGTCCATCTTCCTCTAGCAGAAGCTGTAAGACCTCCTGGCCATTGCGAGCAGCTTCTTCATAACTGTTGCCATGGGTACGATAGATCTGTTCAGGAAAATCGGGCAGATGCACTAGGAAGCAATCATCTTCCTCTGACCAGACAATTACCATCTCATAACGAAGGGTGCTCATTATCTCTCATCCCCTTGCTGCATCACTACTCTAATCGCTTCGGCTACTTCCCTTTCCTGGTAGGGTTTAGCATCATTCCCATCCTTGCCAGATAAAGTGACTCGACCCATATATTGGGGGTGCAACCACTTGGTATGGCTCCCCTTGCCTGATTTTTCATAGAAGCCAGCTTTTTTAAGCATAGCTTTCAGCTCTCGAATTTTCTTCGGCAACTTCAGTCCCCATGGTTACTCAAGTCCAGAATCTCCTTGCTGCAAGCGATGCGGTGCTAAGTAGCCTTCGCCAACTTGGCCCACAAGCCAACCACCGTTAGCCCAACGACTTCCTGGATTGCTGCATCATAGCGAAGTACAACCCCATCGCCAATATCAACTCCAACGGCTGGACAAGGTTTACCAAGCGATAGATACAAGACATCCGCATTGTCATCGTAGTCCCAGTTGGCCTGGTTAGATGCTTGTAAAATTTTCAGCGTGTCCATGGATCAACCGGTTTTGGCTGTGCTTAGGTTGGTCTATGCAGCAAAGCAGCCTGCTTTTGGGATTCGGCATAGATTTTGAGAGCTGCTGCCATATGTTGTTCTGCGCCTTCTCCTTGAGCTTGAAACCAGTTCAAGGTTTCGGCATCAATGGGAACAGTGACTTGAGAAACCGCTGATTGAGGCATGCGTAGCTTTGCTTTTGCAAAAAAAGCGTCATCCAGCGGTGGAATGTCTGACGTGTCAATGTCGTCATCGGTCATGGCGTCAATTCTGGCCCAGTCGGTCTTGGATGTATTGTTCATAGCGCTTTCGTTCATGCGAGAGTGCCTTTCTTAGAGAAATGACGCGAATCGTATTTGCCGCTGGCTCGGTGAATATGACCACGACCACGCGGCCATCCAACAAACCAATGCCTACCCTTCGGTCTTCACCATAATCATCGCGCTCATCTAGATCAATCAACAACGGCAAGTCAAAGATTCGATACGTGTCTGCGAAATCGAAGCCGTGCTTGCCGATGTTGGTTGCATTCTTTCGATCATTCCACTCAAACTGCATGGGCTAGGGTAGCTCAGTGGTGCCCATTAGGTAGCGATCGCACTCCCGAGCCGCCCCCCGGCCCTCGTTGATCGCCCACACCACCAGACTCTGACCCCGACGACAATCCCCGGCGGCAAACACCCCGGGAATCGAGGTGGTGTACTGCTCATGCTCGGCCTTGACGTTGCTGCGGCCATCGGTCTCAAGCCCCAGGGCGTCGATCAAGGGCTGCTCTGGCCCCAGAAACCCCATGGCCAGTAGAACCAGCTGGGCCGGAATCACCTTCTCCGTACCGGGCACATTCTGCGGCACAAACCGCCCGTTCTCATCTTTGCCCCACTGAATCTGCACCGTGTGGATGGCCTTAACGTTCCCCTGCTCATCCCCCTCAAATTGAGTGGCGGTGGTCAGGTAAGCCCGGGGGTCATCGCCAAACATGGCGGCGGCTTCTTCCTGGCCATAGTCCATTTTGTAGACCTTGGGCCACTCGGGCCAGGGATTAGCCGCAGAGCGGTTTTCCGGCGGCTGGGGCATGATTTCCAACTGGGTGACACTGTTGCAGCCGTGGCGAATGGAGGTGCCGACGCAGTCCGTGCCGGTGTCGCCGCCGCCGATGATCACCACATCTTTGCCCGCCGCCGAGATGTAGTCATTGCCGGGGTAGCCATCCAGCAGCGCCTGGGTGTTGGCGGTCAGAAATTCCATGGCAAAGTGGATGCCCTTCAGCTCGCGCCCAGCGATTGGCAGGTCCCGGGGACGGGTGGAGCCGGTACAGAGCACCACCGAATCAAACTCCTTGAGCAGGTTTTCCGCCGAGATATCTTTGCCCACTTCGGTATTGCAGACAAAAGTGACGCCCTCGGCTTCCAGCACGTCGAGGCGACGCTGCACCACCTGCTGCTTATCCAGCTTCATATTGGGGATGCCATACATCAGCAGACCACCCGGGCGATCGGCCCGTTCGTACACGGTGACCCAGTGGCCCGCCGAGTTGAGCTGGGCGGCGGCGGACAGCCCAGCGGGGCCAGAGCCGATCACGGCGACTTTCTTACCGGTGCGCTGTTTCGGCGGGTTGGGGGTAATCCAGCCCGACTCCCAGCCCTTTTCAGCGATGGAATACTCGATGTTTTTAATCGTCACCGGTGGGCTGGTGATGCCCAGTACACAGGAGCCCTCGCAGGGGGCCGGGCAAACCCGCCCCGTGAATTCTGGGAAGTTGTTGGTCTTATGTAATCGCTCCAGGGCTTCTTGCCACAGACCTCGATAGACCAGGTCGTTCCACTCGGGGATTAGGTTGTTGATCGGGCAGCCACTGGCCATGCCGCTGATGGTGATGCCGGTGTGGCAAAAGGGGGTGCCGCAGTCCATGCAGCGGGCGCCCTGGGTGCGCAGGTTGTCCTCCGGCATGGGTAGGTGGAACTCGTCCCAGTTGCGAATGCGATCGGCGGGAGCGACTTCTTGGGCCACTTCCCGCAGGTATTCCATAAAGCCAGTCGGTTTTCCCATGGTGATTGTCCTGAATGTGATTGATTTTGCTATTGGTAAAAAATTGGCTTGCCGTAGGTTGGGTGAAGCGCCAGCGAAACCCAACATTGTAGAAACTTGGCGTTGGGTTCCACGACCTTCCACCCAACCTACAATATATTCAATGTAGTTATCCCTCCCGCCCAATCATAAAAATCATCACCTTATACGAACCTGAAGTCGAAAAATGGAACCGCAATTTTACAAAAAGGAGGTCGGTTAATAATGAAAACTGAATGGCAAGAGATCCTAGTTGAGAAGCAGGTTACTTATACCTTGAACTTAAATGGTCAAATCATCCTGATCAAAAATGTGCCTGCTCGTGTTAATGAAGAAATTGGAAAACAGTTTTTCTCCCCATTGACGGTAGAGCGCTTGCAGCAAACAATTCTAGAGGGAGCAAAGCCCGATCATTTTGTTCAGGTTCCTGTCTATAACTACTCAGACAGTGCAGCATAATTCGAGGCATGATTTAGTAAGATATTAGTGTCTAGAACAAAACGGTTACTCGTCATTCAGAATGGATTCTAGGATTTCAGGTGTTAGCCCTTCAGATTGAGCATAGTTACTCATCGAATCCATGATCTCTTCTAGCGATCGCTTGGGCCGAGTCAAGTCCCCCAGTTGTAAGCTCAACAGAGCTTCGATTTTGCGCCTTTCCTCATCAGATGCAGCTTCAAATCGTTCGGCGGCTTCTGCGCTAACTCGAATCTGAATGGTCTTTGTTTCCATAGATGTGCAGGACTAAGTGGGATTATCATTGAGTTTACGGTGATGGTGGGCAATGCCCACCCTACGGTTAATCTAACTCCCCCCAATGCGGGCGACGTCGCGGGCGTTTTCTTCGAAGGCGGCGGTGAGAGCATCGTCGCCAGTCAGCCCATCGGCCAGGGCTTTTTGGATGTGTTGCAGCACCCGCTTGTAATCCCGGGGCATCACCTTCACAAACTTGGGCACGGTGTTCTCCCAGTCTTCTAGCACCGTCAACCCGCGTTTGCTCTGGGTGTAGTCCACGTGGCGCTGAATCAGCGCTTGCAGGTCGCGGATTTCCTCCGGTTCCTCCAGGCGCTCCAGGTCTACCATTTCGCGGTTACAGCGGCTGGGGAAGTCACCGGCTTCATCGAGCACGTAGGCGACGCCGCCGCTCATGCCCGCCGCAAAGTTACGCCCCGTTAACCCCAACACAACCGCCTTGCCGCCGGTCATGTATTCGCAGGCGTGGTCGCCAACCCCTTCTACCACAGCGGTGACACCGGAGTTGCGGACACAGAAGCGTTCCCCGGCTAGGCCGCGAATGTAGGCTTCGCCGCTGGTGGCGCCATAGAAGGCCACATTGCCGATGATGATGTTCTCAGCGGGGACAAAGGTGGATTGTTTCGGCGGGTAGAGGATCAGCTTGCCGCCACTCAGGCCCTTGCCCAGGTAGTCGTTGGCTTCCCCTTCCAGTTCCAGGGTGACCCCCTTGGGGACAAAGGCGCCAAAGCTCTGTCCGGCGCTGCCCTGGAAGTGCAGGTGTACGGTGTCGTCGGGTAGACCTTCCCAGTAGCGCTTGGTGATTTCGTTGCCCAGAATGGTACCCACTACCCGATTGATATTTTGGATCGGCAAGGTGGCGCTGACCTTTTCCCCCCGTTCAATGGCAGGGGCGCACAGCTCCAGCAGGGTGGTCATATCCAGGGATTCCTCCAGACCGTGGTCCTGGGCCATCTGGCAGTAGCGTCCTACCTCGGGGCCAACCTGGGGCTGGTGCAGGATGGGGGAGAGGTCGAGCCCCTTGGCCTTCCAGTGGTCGATGGCGGCCTTGGGCTCTAGCACATCGGTACGACCCACCATTTCATCCAGGGTGCGGAAGCCCAGCTGGGCCATCAGTTCCCGCATTTCCTGGGCAATGAACCGCATGAAGTTGACCACATGGTCGGGATCCCCCATGAAGTGCTTCCGCAGGGAGGGGTCTTGGGTGGCGACCCCCACCGGGCAGGTGTTCAGGTGGCAGACCCGCATCATAATGCAGCCCATGGAGACCAGGGGTGCGGTGGAAAAGCCGAATTCTTCGGCCCCCAGCAGGGCACCAATCACCACGTCGCGGCCGGTCTTCATTTGGCCATCGGTTTCCACCACTACCCGGCTACGCAGGTTGTTCATCACCAAGGTTTGGTGGGTTTCCGCCAGACCCAGCTCCCAGGGCAGACCGGCGTGCTTGATCGAGGTTTGGGGCGAGGCCCCGGTGCCCCCATCGAACCCGGCGATCAAAATCACATCAGCATGGGCCTTGGCCACCCCGGCGGCGATGGTGCCCACCCCCACCTCGGACACCAGCTTGACGTTGACGCGGGCGTCGCGGTTGGCGTTTTTCAGGTCATGGATCAGCTCCGCCAGGTCTTCGATGGAGTAGATGTCGTGGTGGGGCGGCGGCGAAATTAGGCCGACCCCAGGGGTAGAGTGGCGCACCTTGGCAATCCAGGGATAGACCTTGCGGCCGGGTAGTTGGCCCCCTTCGCCGGGCTTGGCCCCCTGGGCCATTTTGATTTGCAGTTCTTTGGCCTGGGAAAGGTAGAGGCTGGTGACGCCGAAGCGGCCGGAGGCCACCTGCTTGATGGCGCTGTTTTTAGAGTCGCCTTTCTCGTTGGTCCAGGTGTAGCGTTCGGGGTCTTCGCCCCCTTCCCCGGTATTGGACTTACCGCCGATGCGATTCATGGCGATCGCCAGTGCCTCGTGGGCCTCCTTCGAAATTGACCCATAGCTCATGGCTCCGGTTTTAAACCGGCGGGTAATCGCCTCAATCGGCTCCACCTCGTCCAGGGGAACAGGGGTGCGGGGCTTAAACTGCAACAGATCCCGCAGGCGAAACAGCTGCTGCTCTTGCTGGTTCACCAGGTTGGCGTACTGTTTGTAGGCCTCGTAGTCGCCCGTGCGCACCGCCTTTTGCAGGGAGTGAATCACCTCGGGGCTGAGTAGGTGGGCTTCCCCTTCCTTACGCCACTGATAGTCACCGCCCACATCCAGGGTGACGGGGCCGCTGGGGCGATCGGGGAAGGCATGGCGATGGCGCTTCAGGGCCTCTGCAGCCAACACATCAAGGCCAACCCCCTGAATGCGGGAGGCGGTCCAGGTGAAGTATTGATCGATCACCGCCTGGTTCAGGCCCAGGGCTTCGAAGATCTGGGCGCCCCGGTAGCTTTGGATGGTGGAAATGCCAATCTTGGAGGCAATTTTGATCACCCCCTTGGTGACCGCCTTGATAAAGTTCTGGCAGGCTTTCTCCAGATCCATGGGCGGCAGAAGTTGATCCTCAATCATGCCCTCGATGGTGTCGAACACCAGGTAGGGGTTGATGGCGCCACAGCCGTAACCGATCAGGGTAGCGAAGTGGTGCACTTCCCGGGGTTCGCCCGATTCAAGCACTAGGCCTACCCGGGTGCGGGTGCCATTGCGAATCAGGTGGTGGTGCAGGCCACCGACGGCGAGTAGGGCCGGGATAGGGGCATGGTCGGGGTCGATGGTGCGATCGCTGAGGACGATCAGGTTTTTCCCCTGGGCAATGGCCTGATCCGCTGCTTCACAAATTCCGTCTAGGGCCGTTTTCAGTCCTGCCTCCCCCTGGGCGGCCTCAAACACCATGGGCAGGGTCACCGAAGAGAACCCCTGGGAACCGGCCTGCGTCAGCTTTGCTAATTCGCCGTTGGTGATGATCGGCGTTTCCAGGCTAATCAGCCGACAGCTCTCTGGCTGTGGCTTGAGCAAGTTGCGCTCGCTGCCGATGGTGGTGGTGGCCGAGGTGATGATTGACTCACGAATAGAGTCGATGGGTGGGTTGGTGACCTGGGCAAACAACTGGTGGAAGTAGTCATACAGCAGCCGGGGCTTGTTGGATAGCACCGGCAGGGGAGTATCGGTGCCCATGGCCCCGATCGCCTCGACGCCATTCTCAGCCATGGGCTTTAGTAGCAGGCGTAGCTCCTCGAAGCTGTAGCCGAAGGCAGTCTGGAGGATGGAAAGTGAGGTGGTGGGGTGGTGGGGTGGTGGGGTGGTGCCGCTCTCCCCATCTCCCCATCTCCCCATCTCCCCACTCTCCAAATCAGTCAACTTCACCAGGTGCCGATCCAACCATTCCCGGTAGGGTTGCTCGGTGGCGATTTGCTGCTTGATCTCCTCATCGGCGACGATGCGGCCTTCCTCCATATTCACCAGGAACATGCGGCCCGGCTCTAGGCGGCCTTTGTAGGCCACGTTTTCGGGAGGGATGGGCAGGACTCCGGCTTCGGAGGCCATGATTACCAGGTCGTCTTTGGTCACTGTGTAGCGGGAGGGCCGCAGACCATTGCGGTCTAGGACCGCCCCCATCATGGTGCCATCGGTAAAGGCGATCGCAGCTGGCCCATCCCAGGGTTCCATCAGACAGGCGTGGTACTCGTAGAAGGCCTTTTTCTCGGGGCTCATGGACTCGTGGGCTGTCCAGGGCTCAGGCACCATCATCATCACCGCATGGGGCAGGGAGCGGCCCGCCAGGGTCATCAGCTCTAGGGTGTTGTCGAAAATGCCAGAGTCGCTGCCGTCTTTATTAATCAACGGCTTGGCCCGCTGTAGGCTCTCCCCGAACAGCTCCGACTCAAACATCGACTGACGGGCGTACATCCAGTTGATGTTGCCCCGTAGGGTGTTGATTTCGCCATTGTGGGCCACATAGCGGTAGGGGTGCGATCGCTCCCAGCTAGGGAAGGTATTGGTACTAAAGCGAGAGTGCACCAGGGCCAGGGCGCTTGCCATATCCGGGTCGGCCAGATCGGGGAAATACAGCCCCACCTGCTCCGGGGTGAGCATGCCCTTGTAGACCAGGGTGCGGCAGGAAAGACTGGTGGCATACCAGTAGGGATCGACCCCAGTAGGGCGAATGGCAGAGTGCGATCGCTTGCGAATTACGTACAGCTGGCGCTCAAAGGCCTGATCATCAGCAACATCCCTAGACCGCTGGATAAACACCTGCTCCATAAACGGTTCGCTGGCCTGAGCCGTTGCCCCCAACGAGGCATTATCCGTGGGCACATCCCGCCAGCCCAGCACCTGCTGTCCCTCTTCTACCACAATCCGTTCAAATACCCGGCGACTCTTGGCCCGCTCTACTGGGTCAGGGGAGGCAAAGAAAAACCCCACCCCATAGTGCTCTGGGGCTGGCAGGGTAATACCCTCGGCGGCGGCCACCTTAGCCATGAATCGATGGGGCATTTGCAGCAAGATGCCTGCCCCGTCGCCCGTATTGGCTTCAGCCCCCACTGCCCCCCGGTGGGAGAGATTCAGCAGAATGGTTAACCCCTGCTCCACAATGCTGTGGGACTGGGCGCCTTTCATGTGAACAATGAAGCCAACGCCACAGGCATCATGCTCAAACTGTGGATCGTAGAGACCTTGGGGTTGGGGTAAGTGGGTTTGGGTCATGAATTCACCGGGCATTGATTTTTGAATTTTGAATGATGATGACGGAACGTAGACAGGCAGGCAAGGTAGCCAGAGACAGGACCTGATCGTGCCTAAGTATTTTGCAATGGAAGATGAAGGAGCCACCGCTCTCTTAAGGAAATAATCAGATCATCAACTTCAAACTTTGCGAAATATCACAAAGTTTATGGGATTTTGATTTTATACCTGTCTGTTGTTTAGGTTACAACTACAAGAAAAGATACATTTATGGCTGTTAATCTTGGTTTGAATGAACATCTCGCCAGAAATAGCAAGGTCAACGTTAGAACTTGCTATATCCATAGCGGAACCTGCATACACCATAGGTCCCCATGCCGTATGCAGTCATATACAAGAGCTACCTCCAAAGCGACTGCTAAGTCACTTTGGAGACACAACTAATCATCCCTAAATCACTCTTGTTTCTGAAGTTGAAAAAAGTTGTAAAATTTATAAGTTTGATCTGACGAATCAGAGAGATAGGTGTTTGAAGGGGTAGACTTACACACACGATATCCTAAGTCTTGGAAAAAATCATGTGGATTATCTAAACCAAAAATAAAGGGTTCTCCTAATTTATCCATGCCTTCTAAAAACTTGATGATGTCATTTTGCTTCGTACGTCGCTCAACAATAATATTGTCCACAATATCAACCCACAATTTACTATGTAAATTACCCATCAAATTCTGGATCGAACGCAAAATTTTGCAGTTTGATGCTTCATCAAAGTACATTGACGCACCTTCTAAGATGAAGAGAGTTTCTTGATTCACCTTAAACTCACTCTCAAGCAATTGGACACTTAAATCGTCCAACTCTAGATTAAGCTCAACTGGTATCCGATCAACCAGAGGTAAGTTGTCAAAGCTAGCAATTATTTTTTCCCGCTCTACGAGCATGTGAGGCAAATCGATTTCAAAAACTCGTATATTACGATTCTTGAAAAGGCGAAAAGGTCGAAAGTCAAAACCTACTCCAACAAAGACGACCTGACTAAGGGTTTTCCACTGTTCAATCAAGTCATCAATATCTTTCGTTCTTGCCGCGATCATAGGCTGAAGCTGAGGCAGGTTCTTTGTAAATCGTTCAGCCAGCAACTTGCCATGGACACTTGCTGCTACAGAGGAATAGGGATCGTGATAGAGAGGATTTTTACGAGCTATTTCCATCCCCCGGAGTGCAGCAATTAGCCTAGCAGATGCCTTAATGCTGTGGCTAAAAATAGCATTCAATTTTGATTCTGATGATTGTGGTCGTAGCTTTTTTGATTGCCTAAGAAAGTAGGTCATAGTGCCAACAGCAATCTGCCCATCATCGCCTTCAAGTTGAATTTCAACTCTTTCGACAACTATTTTACCTTCTTCATAGCGGCGACGAATCAAGTCAACCCGTGATGCGGGAATTTGCGCAGTAACAGTCAGATCACCAGCGCTAGGGACCTTGTAATTCATATCAATGCTGACCAGCCAAAGGGCAATCGGGTTATCAGTTGAGTTTGGATGAACTCCAGTAATAGGGATTCCCCGAATCAATGATGCTAACGCTAATCCACCCGTATAATCAGCCGCTAGGGCAATCAGTGCAGCTTGGTGTGTACCATGTTGATTGGTTGATTCATAGTTCAAAGGTAGAACTGTCTTGGCATAGCCTTCGTCCACATCAATAACCTGCCAGTTCACATAGCCCAGGACTGGTACAGCTTCACGCAAAAGTGTTGTCATCAACTTGGGGTTCATGCGATTTTGATAATCTTCATCCCAAGAAATCATCGAACTCATGATTCAGTTAACTTATTTAGAAACATATCAGACTAAATCTAGTCCTAAAACCAGGTCCAAGTCTAGGCCTAGATTTCTGTCTGTGGGAAAATCCCAAATCTAGAGCTGGACTTGATATAGCTAAGAACCAATAATCGTTTTAAAAAAATAGGTGCTAAATTCAAAACTTTTAAAGTTTGTTTTAAATCTAAACCAGATCCAAGTCCAGACCTGGAGTTCTGCCTGTGGGAAAACTCCAGATCCCGAGCTGGACTTGGTATAGCACCTAAGTTCTATTAAAAAAACAACACTTAAAAAGTATTGCGCTCAACCAATGCCGACTTGTTCATTGCGCAAGCCAACAATTCGAGTTCTATTTCTCTTTTGTCTTGCATCCCACTCTATCCGAGCCATAAGATAAGCAAAACAAGTTCCTTTAGATATAGAGATTGTAGTTTTAACTGATGTTGATCCAGTACCATCTAAGCTGGCCTGAATATCATCTTGCCCACCGGATATACTGAGATTTGAACTAGTACTAAGTTGATTAGACAACGAAGCCTCCATAACCACAAAAATTTGATGTACGATTCGGGCTGAATTTCCCCAGTCAATCAGCGATCGCAGTTTTTGAGGTGAGTTATTCGCGGCCTGCATCATCCTATTGTTTAAAACACTTAGCTTCACCAATTTCAATTCTCCCGATCGCATACGATCAAAGGCTACACCACCGGAAAGCTTAACGGGCACACCTTTAATAATGGCATCAATTGAAGTGTTAAAGTCACCTTTTGAAGTTCTGCTAAAGTCAATATCTAGCTCTGCACCCTGAATTACGTCAATTCTGCGAGGAGGAATTCTATCTTCCACATCAAGATAGTTTCGCTTACCAATGGGAGTTCGCTTTCTGCCAATACTGCCAATAACAACATCTTCGGCGTGAGCCCTAAAGTATGAAACCCGATTAACGATAAGACGATTTTTTCTGACTACAGCCACCATGTCTAATATCCTCTTTAGATGAAGTTCTATCGCAGCTCCTTATGTCAGCAATTAGTTATAGTTAAAAAACTAACAGATAACCAAATATTGCTGTGTCTAAGACTTGCTGCTCATAGGGCTATTTAACAGCTGAAATACTTATTAAGCAATTGATTTTTGCGATCTTAAGTAGAAATTTTAGAGACTTTATGAGCTACTCACGTAAAGTCTATAAATTTTCTAAAGTGTGAATTCAAGCATCAGAAACTAGAAGCCAGCTTCCTCCTGAGATCTAACGCAGGTCCCTTACCTTAATGCAGGGTATGAGTTATGGCAGTTTTGCCCATCAACCAGGGTTACGAAGCATTCAGGCACTTGAGAAATGCGTCTTACGATCTGCGGGAATTGGTTCAGTTCAGGGCGCGAATAGCCTGAATGGTTGCCTGTGTGAGGTGATTTCCCGACATTATCCGTGATTTTCCGTAAAATGACTATTTTTTGATGAAGCTTTCCATAAGCTCACTCATGTTGCCCTTTAGATCCATAGAAGCCGACCCATGTCCCATTCTCGTCCACGACGTCGAAAGGTAGCTATTCTCACCCCAACCGGTTTTCAGAAGCTCCAGGAAGCAACGTCCCAGCTAGACTGCTGGAACCCCTGTACTAAGTCTTGCACCTTAGAGAAACTAAGCGAATACACAGGTCTATCGACCCACACCTTGAGTAAAGTTCATGCCAGGCAAGCTGGGGTCGACTTAAGAACCTTAACCCGGTACTTTAACGCTTTTAATCTGACCCTGGATGCCAATGACTACTGCTTGTTCCCCGTGACGGACATTTCTCTTTTAGAGAATGGACCATCAAAGCAGATGAAATTTTCTCTATCCACCGCCTCCCAAACAAAAATCTTGCCTCACTCAAACCCCATTGTCAGCTGGGGAATGGCACCAGATGTGTCAGAGTTTTGTGGGCGTACTGCAGAATTGGCCACGTTGAAGCAATGGGTATTAGACCAGCGTTGTCGAGTTGTTGCCCTGTTTGGTATTGGCGGTGTTGGCAAAACCTGGCTAGCAACCCGGCTAAGCGAACAACTCCAGCAGGACTTTGCAACGGTGGTTTGGCGCAGCCTGAGACCGATCGCCCGTACGGATGCCCTGATCCCATTCTCAATCTTTCTCGACGACCTGCTCGAACATCTACTTCCTCAACCCCAATCAACCGTTCCAGAAACCGTTATCGGCAAAATCAGACAACTTATGGACGTGCTGCGATCGCGTCCCTGCTTGCTAGTACTGGATAATATTGAGTCTATTCTGCCCGACTCTCGCTCTAGTTCAGCAGCAGAACCCTATCTTGAAAACGAGCCTTTGACTGATTGCGGCGCTGATGCGTATGAAGCCTACGTCGAATTCCTCAGACAGTTGGGACAAGGGCGGCATCAGAGTTGCATTATTTTAACGAGTCGAGTGCAGCCCAGGTGGTTACAGTTTCATGCTGGGGCTAGTGGCAAGACCCAGGCCCTAAACGTTCCAGGGCTGACCCCAGACGATATTCAACACCTACTGAAGACCAGAGGCCATTTTCAAGGGACTCAGGCAGACTGGCAGCAGTTAGTCAGCTACTACGATGGCAATCCTTTGATATTAGGGTTTGTAGGAGACATGATTCAGCGTTTTTTTGGTGGCAGCATAACCGCCTTCTTGAATCAAGAAGTACGCTTTTTTGCCAGGGTGAACGAATTATTAGATCAACAGTTGCGGATACTGCCAACCTCACTTCAGACGGTTATGGATGTGTTGGCAACCCAAGATGCCCCGTTGCCGCTATCAGATTTGCGATCGCATCTAAATTATCTTCCCAGCGCCAGGTTGATAGAAACCATCACCTCATTGCAATCAAGGGCACTAGTTAGTACGGATGACTCTGAACTACTCTTGAAACCATTGATGAAAAACTATATTAAAACTCAAAGCCGTTCTACCACACCAGTCCCATATTCTTGCTCACGTTAATCCTCAAGTTTGGGCCACCAGCCAGAGTCCCAGGTGCGGGAATCAAACGGGGGATAAGACGACGATGCTGAGGATACGTTAACTTAAGTAAAGGGAAGCCCTTGGTCTTCCCAGGGCGATCGCCCCCATTTGTTCCATAGACTTGTGGGAATTTATCCATGAAACGACGCAGGTTACTGGAAGCGGGTACTGCCGTGATTGGCAGCGCCTGGGTGTTCAGCACCCTCACCAATCAGACTGACCCTAGTGAACAAGAGATTATGACCACTACCAACGAACAATTTACCGTCAACAAAACTGAGCAAGAATGGCGTGAAGCATTAACCCCAGAGCAGTTTCGGGTGCTGCGCCAACATGGCACTGAGCGGGCTGGTACCAGTCCCCTGGACAAAGTTTATGAAGCCGGGGTCTATAAGTGTGCCGGTTGCGGTACTCCCCTGTTCACCGCCGACACCAAGTTCAACAGCGGTACCGGCTGGCCTAGCTTTTATGCTCCCATCGAGGGGGCGATCGCAACTAAAACCGATCGAACCTTCTTCATGACCCGCACCGAAGTGCACTGCGCCACCTGTGGCGGCCACCTGGGCCATGTTTTCCCTGATGGTCCTAAACCCACTGGTCAGCGTTACTGCATGAATGGGGTAGCCCTAGAGTTTGTCCCCGCCGAAACTTAGGGTGCCGGGTATCGGGTGCCGGGTTTAAACCTTGACCTAAAACCTGACACCTGACACCCATCGCTAATACCCATAACTCCAGCGAGCCCGATAGCCCCGCACATCAATGTGGGTAAATACCGAAGAACTGGCCAGTCCTCCCCGACTACCCCACCAAGGGTTTAAGCGAGCATAAACATCAAAGTTGCTGACCCCAGGGATTACAAAGTCAACGGCATCTCCTGTTAGGTGGCGCGATCGCGAGGCGCCACCCACGGCTCGATTAGTCGCAGGGTCACGGTACCAAGAATTGATCCGAATTGGCCGATTGCCATACATGCTACGAATTTCCTGCATCACCTCCGCCACTTTGAGAATGTTGTAAATCACATTGGCATTGGCTGGTCGTCGATAACGACCGTTATTGCGATTTACATGTAGAGCCTCTGCCCAAGTAAAATTGAGCCCAGTTTTAATCGGATTGTTAGAAAAGTAAGTGCCGGTAAACCCAGGGAAGGTTAGAGCAACACCCCGATCAATCGGAGTCGCGGCCTGGCTGACTGTAGCTGGTGCGGCTGGGGTACTGTCCTCAGGTCGGTTGCCAATTTCAGTGCCAGAAATTTGGATATCGGGCACAAAAGCGTACCAAGTGGTTAGATTTTTAGGCCCTAAAAATGCCCCCTGTAACGCCACCCGAACGTGATTTTTCTCGGGCTGCGCATAGGAGTTAAGCAGAAAAACTGTCCCCTTTTTAACCAAAACCTTATCAGCATCTGGCAACTGGCTCGATTGAACCGGTTCAACCTTAAAGATTGTGTCCCCTACCACCTCTAATGTTTGACGGTTTCCATCGACCTTAACGTCAGGGTTAAAGACATACCAGGTGCGTTTCTGGTCCTCCCCTAGGGTGGCGTCGGCCAGTTCAACCTCTAGATGATCGCCAGCAGCAGGGGTGAAAGATAGCAACGTATGCTGGGTGCCATTTTTTACCGGCACTTTTTGATCATCTGCAAGCTGCGACGACATCTTCGGCTCAGCCTTGAACAGGGTATCGTTAACAGTGGTTAGCTTGACCCCGGTCAAGACTTCAATGTCAGGGGCAAAGACAAACCAACTACGATTGGTTTTGTCGCCCAGGGTGGCATTTAAAAGTTCGATTCGCCAATGATTTTTGCCGACATCGACGTAATACTGAATGTCCAAGACCGTGCCATTGGTCACCAGCACTTTTTCCGCATCACTCAGTTGGTCAGATAGCTTGGGCTGAAGTTTAAAGTAAGTCGTGGTTGCAACCTTAACCTTTAGCCCTTCCCGTTCGTCGGCATTCTCATCACTGTCAACAGCAGGGGGCTCCGGATCCTCCTGGTGATCGGTGGGAGCAACCACAGGAGCGGCCTCTTCCTGTTTGGTTTCCGGTGATGCCGACCCTGAACTTCCACCAAACTGCTGTGGTTCCGGTGCTTCAAGCCCCACTGAGACCGTCATGGCCCTGGGAAAATCGGAACGCATGAACCACTGACGCATCCCTTCTACGTTAAGCACCTGCTCTTGGGGATTGGTGCTAGACGGTCGTTTTTGAATACGGGAAATCCAGGTGTTACCCCGCATTAGGTAAAAGGCTTCGTCTGTTTCCTTAACCCAGGTGCCCATGGCTATGCCTCACGTTAACGAATGAACGAGCGACCCAGTTGCTCCAGAAAAGCCGCCCTAGCTATGAATATAGAATCGAATCGGTAATATGACGCAGGTTTGTTGGCTTGATCGCAAATTTTGTAGCACTCGTGCTGCTTAGCCGAAGTGTGACAACCGTTTCAGAGGGTCTCAGGTGGCAGGTGACAGGTGACTGGGGTTAGGAATGGCAGCCCTGTCAAGTTTTAGGGGGCTATCCTTCAGATTGGCCCCGAGCCAAGGACTAGAAGTCCAAGGCTCAAAGCCGAAATCCTCTGAAGAGGATTATGGGCCATCTGGCGCAGTCTGCTTTAGCAGACTTTCGCTATGAGCCAGGGAGTTCACTCCCTAGTGGTTGTGGCTTATGCTTGTTCCCAGTTTTCCCAGGGGAATAGGGGGGCTACTGCGCCGCAGTTGATCTGGTCACCAGCACTTGCAAGTCCCCCTGCCCCACTTCTAGAAATCCCAGGGCTGCCAGGTCATCCTGCGAGGGCTGCCCCAGATGCTGCCAACTGCGATAGATAAACGGCACCGCCCGACTGCCAATCAGTAGGGCAATGCCCAGGCTAATCGCCCCATCTACCCATCCACAGTGGAAAATGGCCACGGCCAATGCGCCGACAATCACCCCAATCGAGCTGATCAAGTCCGCCAGGGTATGCAAAAAAGCCCCATGCAGATTGATGTCGTTTTGTCGGTCGGCATGAAGCAGCCAGACCCCCAAGCCATTCACCCCTAGCCCCAACAGGGCTGTTACGACCATGGGTTGGCTAACCAAGGTCATGGGTGGAGCTGTCAGGTGGTGCCAGGCTTCCCAGGCTAGCATCACCGCAATCAGCAGCAGAATTACACCGTTGACCAAGGCGGCCAGTCGATCATAATGGCCCCAGCGACGGCCTCGACGCAGCAGAGACAGTCGAGTTAGCCAACTACCGCTTAAGGCCAAGGCGATCGCCCCAGCATCGGTCAACATATGGCCAGCGTCAGATTGCAAAGCCAGACTATGGCTGTGATGCCCCACCAGCCACTCCACCAGGGCAAACCCCAGCACTAGGGCCAAAAATAACCCCAACCGTTGCCGGGTCTGGGGATTCAGTACCGGGTTACATAGGGGAGATGGGCAAGAACTCAGTGGAGAAACCATAAACTCATGGAATAGGACAGGTTGGGCCTAAAGTACTTGGTATTTTGGCATGGTTTTTAGCAGATGCACGCCTGAATAGACAGTTTGCGGATAGGCTGGGGAATAAAGGCAGAAGGCAGAAAGCAGAAGGCAGAAAGCAGAAGGCAGAAGCAGAAAGGGGATCCTGCTCTAAGGAACGTGGATCTTTTAAGGTGCAATGCTTGTAGGTCAGGCAAGATGCCTGACCGTGGACAGCCGGGACGGCTATCCCACGTTATTTTTCGCAATCCTAAGCTTTCGTAGTGTGGGCAATGCCCACCACTCGGTAGAAAGTTTCCTAGATGTGATCTTAATGTACCCAGGTTTTGCTAACACCCTAAACAGACGTGGGCGATGGTTCCCCTAAAACTATTGCTAATTCGCCATGGCCAGTCCCAGGGCAATGTGGATGGACGCCTGGAAGGGTGGCACTCAACCCCCCTGACGATCCTGGGACAGCAGCAGGCTATCGCCCTGGGGCAGCGGCTAGCCAAAATAGACTGGGATCCTACTCACATGTATTGCAGCCCGCTGCTCCGGGCAACAGCGACCCTAGCCGGCCTGCTGACTGGTTTTGCGGGTCAGTCGCAGGTGATGCCAGTGCCTCTACCCAACCGCATTCCGCTGCGCCAGGGCTCTGTGCCGATCCAATTACGAGAAGACCTGAAAGAGCTGAATCAGGGTATCTTTAATGGCCTCACCTGGGCTGAAGCCCAAACCATAGCTCCCGATCTTTGCCACCACCTGGAAACCTGTCTGGACTGGCACCCCATTCCCCAGGCGGAAACCCCAGTACAGGGAGCCAGGCGAGCCCAACAATTTGTTGATCACCTGTTAGGCCAACATCGCAACGGCGATCGCGTTTGGGTGATCAGCCACCATGGCCTTCTGCAGCAGATGATTGCGGCTCTGATGGGCTGCGATCGCCCCTGGGGGTTAGCCATAGACCACACGGCGCTGTTTGAGTTCTGGCTGGACCGCGACCGTTGGTACGATCCTGGCGCCAACCGGTTTAACACAGCCCTGTGGCAAATTAAACGTTGGAATGACAGCCACCATCTGAGTCAGCTGGACTAAAACGGCATCTGCACCTGGGTTTCCAGCACATAATCCGTAGAGGGTAGGGGGGTGCCGCCGACGGAGGCGGGCTCCACCTGTAGAGCCTGGCGCACCACACAGCTCACTAACTCATCCAGGGCTGAGTTACCACTACTTTGCACCACCGTTGTATAGGAAATTTCTCCGCTAGCCTCCACCCGAATACGTAAATTCACCTGACCAGAGGTTAGGGCTGAGCTGTCCCCAGCGGCCTGACACCCCGCAGGTAGCGGGTCTAGGGAAATCCTGGTCGTCCCAGTCAGGCGAGGTGGCGAATCAGGAATATCCCTCGCCTGTTGTTCTTGAACAATTCTTAGGGCTTGCAGTTGGCCCCCGGTTTCGCTGGCCCCACCACCAGGGGCAGACGGCCGGGGCGGAGCAGGGGACGGCGTTGTTGGCGGAGACGAGACCGGCGGCGGCGAGTCTACCGGAGGACGGGGGGCAGGGGCCTCTGATGTGGCCCCTGTAGGGGGTGCCGGAGAAGGCTCAGCCGGGAGCGTCGGAGTTACTGGAGGACGGGGGGCCACCTCTGGGGCTGGGGTCGCAGGGGGCGGATCCACCGGAGCCGGAGTCGCAGGGGAAGAGGAGGCTGGTGGCGATGGGGCGGTTGGCAGTGAGGATGCCACCTCTGGCGGCGGTTCCACTGGATTTGGAGGGGCGGGGTCTGCGGCAGACTCAGGGGGCGGGGTCACCGCCGGTTCTGATTCGGCACCTGAGGTATTCCTGGGGGTCAGATCTGGAGGTATTGGATCCACCTCCCCTGAATAGGCTGCCGGTTCTGAATCAGGGGCCAGGGTTAACAGCTGGATGGGGGGCGAGGTAGCCAACTCATCGACTGCGGATCGCGTTTCCAACACTGGGCGTAGTAAGGCCAGGGCTGTGCCATGGACCAACAGAGAGGCGATCGCCGCCAGGGGCCAAAGCAGTTTTGGATCGCGGTACTGGCTAACGGTGGTCAGAAAGGAAATATGCATACCCTGGTGCAGAAAGGCAGAAGGCAATAGAGTTATGCTTGTGTACAGTGCCCATTCCTCAACAGCTGATGGGCACTGGCAAGGCCCTTTGCCCATCCTACATCAAGGGAAAATCTTTCCTAGCGATCACCTAAGTCGGCGAACCAGCCCTGACACCTTTAGCAACGGTAGCCATAGTTTTGCCAGGCAGTACTCAGTGCTACGGAACGATAGACTGAAAGGGCGATCGCGTTAGTACCCTTCATATCCTAATGAATTGCTAAGCAGGCGTGGGCAGAATTAACCCCAGAACTGGGCACAACTCTTAGCAGACAGGGTATAGTTTCTTCAAGGACATGTATCGTGCTGACTGATGGCTTCCTTCGAACCTCGTCTATCCTTTCCATTGGCAGCCGATTCCCTTGGCGCCAGCCTGGCTACCGAACCCAGCTCGAATCCCCTAATTCGGCCGGCTGCGCCACAGGATGTGACGCAGCTAACTCACCTGCTAGCTACTAGCTTTTATGCGGACTGTGGCTGGAAGCGGTTGATCTTTCCGGTGCTAAAGCTTGGCATTCAGGAGGATCTGAAGCAGCGGTTGACCTACACCAAACCTAACTATGCTTGCCTGGCGGCCTATAGTGCCGCCGAGGGAGTAGTCGCTGGCACCGTAGAGATCTCCCAGCGCCAGTCTTGGCCGTGGCAAGGATTACCCAGCTCCTATGGGTATCTGTCTAACTTAGCTGTGGATCGTACCTTTCGCCGCCAGGGCATTGCCAAAGCCCTGCTGGCCCACTGCGATCGCCTTGCTCAACATTGGTCAGTGGCGGACTTGTATCTGCATGTGATGGAAGATAACCTGCAAGCCCGTCGCCTCTATCAATTTGCTGGGTTTCGCTTGTGCCGGGTTGAGGAAAGTCCAGCCACTTGGTTCGGACTGCAGGCCCGTCGGATGTTACTGCATAAGGCGATCGCCCTCTAACTGTTATCGCACCATAACAAATTCAAAAAGTTTTCCTGAAAATCAGCAGACTTTATGAAAACCTTAAAGTCATAGCGAGTAAATTCATTCGTTCTTTAGCAGCTCCTCAAGCTTTCGCGGGAAAGTTATAGGGACCTACTGTTTTAGAATAGAGGTTCAAAAAACCCTCTAAACTTAGCTTAGAGCTTTGGATAAACTCTAACGTTGACGGGACGGTGACGAACCAATGTTGTCATTGTGAATGAGCAGGGATGAGCCCATATTTTGAGCAAAACTTGGTAGGCCAATGGCATGGCAGTTCCCTAATCCCCCATGGCAGCTATTCAGCTCGTCCAGGCCATCCTAACTATCCTCACCAAGGTATTTCCCTGGAACCCTCTCTGCTATCTGGGGGAGCGTCAGGTCTTGATGATGACGACATTCTGGCCAAGACTCGGGGCAATGAGCTGTGGGTGGTCAACAGTCGTCGCCGCAATGGCCTGATTATTCACAAAGAGTTTTATACCGAATTTGCCGGTCCTGGTGCTGCCATTGGCGGTGGCCTCGATCAGGACTGTCGTGGGGTGATTTCCTTAGGAAATCTGTCGTTGATTTCGCCTAGCTCGGCCGAAGCACAGCAAAAGGCTCTGCGAATTCGGTTGCAGTGGATCCGCTTAACCCAAAATTTCACAGATAAGCCGGTGCCCATTGACCGAGCCCGCATGATCTTAGAGCAGTTTAAAAGCTACTTTGACCAGACCATAGTTGATCAGGTCCCCGATGAGGCCTTTGCCCTACTGGTTGGCGTATTGCCCTATACGGTTCGCCACGCTAGGGCTCTGGTATGAGCATCACGGTCGAGCTCTAGTGGCCAGTCAATCTGATACTGACGGGATTTTTGACCTGGGGTTCACGGTATACGACTGGCCGTGAGCCGTAAGCCCTTTTATCAGCCGATCATTTTTAATTTGACAGACCACTAATTTGGTACCTGACGCAAATGGGCCAGCGTACGTTGGTTTTCGGCTGGGCTGCCCACCGTAATCCTGAGGCCACCGCCAGTGTGACGAATTAATGTACCCTGGGCTTTCAATGCTTGGAAATAGTGGGCTAGAGCCGCTTCCATGGGCATCTGGGACGGGTGGGGGCGAGCGTAAATAAAGTTGGCCACACTCGGCCACACCCGCAATGCCGTCTGCTGCGTAATGCCCTGCATTAACCCGTCCCGCTGGGCCTGGATTTCGGGAATCACCGCCAGCAGTTCCTGGCGGTGGGCCAGCGCCAGGGAAGCGGCGGCCTGGGTGGTGCTGGGCAGGTTATAGGGCAACCGTACTTTTTCGAGGGCCGCAATTAACTCCGGGTTGGCCACGGCATAGCCAACCCGATAGGCAGCGAGGCGAAAGGCTTTTGAAAAGGTGCGCAGTACCACCCAGTTGGGGCGGCTTAGCCCATCAGTCACGGTGGTCTGCTGGCTGAACTCGAAATACGCTTCGTCCACCACCACCAAAATGTGGTCGGGCAGCTGCCGTAGCCAAGCCAGCTCGGCCTCGGTCAGGCCATTACCGGTGGGGGAATTGGGGTGCACCATAAACACCGCTCGCACTGGCACTCCCTGGGGATGCTCAATCGCCTGCTGAGCCGCATCCAAATCTGTGGCAAAGCTGTCATCGTGTCGCCCCACAGTGACCACCGGGATGCCCAAGGTACGGGCTAAGATGCCGTACATAGAAAATGTGGGATTGGCGACCAGTACTGCCCCTTCGCCTCCAACACAGGTGGCAATCAATAAGGAGCGAATCAATTCATCAGACCCATTGCCCACAGATATGTGATCGGCGGTTAACCCATGGGTAATGGCTTCACTGACATAGGCGGCGATCGCGTCCTTCAGGGCTCCATGACCACCATCAGGGTAGCGGTTAGCCGCAATATCCTGCTGGGCCATCCAGGCCAGTTTCTCCTTTAGCGCCTGGGGTAAATCGTAAGGGCACTCGTTGGTGTCCAGAGGATCTAAATAGGCTGGGGTGATCGCATCAGCAGCCCCAGGGTGAGGGGTATAGGCCGCCAGTTGAACCACATCAGACCGCAGGAAAGGCAAGGGCATGGGGGGAGGGGGGAAGGGGTTGACTTGATTATTATTGCAGAGGGAGGGGGGGAGTGATGGGTGGATGGGTGGATGGGTGGATTTTGGATTTTGGATTTTGGATTTTGGATTCTCCTTTTTCGTTTTTCGTTCTTCAACAACCCTGAAGACAGGTACGGAAGTCTGCCCTGGGTAAAATCGGCAACCCCGTTACAATAGTTTACGGGAATGTAATTTGGTTTAATGACTGTGACTGTCCGTCTGCCCCTAACCTCCTCTGAGCGTGCTATGGCTGATAATTTGACCCAAAATTCGACTCAGCCGTCCGGCCATGCCGTAGATGCCGCTGCAATTACGGTGACGGGGGAGGTGCTGACGGAGCCAGCGACCGCATCTTCCCATGCCGCTGTCAGCCAGGCCACGACGGGATTGCCCCAAAAACCCCAAGACCCTTTTGAAGAGTTTGCCTACGACCCAGAGGCGATCGCCACCTACTATGGTCGGCGTCCCTTTCTGGTGGCGACCCGGTTTGTGGCCATTTTGCTGCCCTTGATCAGCTTCTATGTGCGGCTGTGGCTAGACCGGCAACGGGGTAGAAGTGCCCAAAACGAGCAACTGCGAGCAGTGCAACTGCGAGAGATGCTGACTAACCTGGGACCAGCCTATATCAAAATTGGTCAGGCCCTGTCGACCCGGCCAGATCTGGTGCCTCCTTTATTTTTAGACGAACTGACCCAACTGCAAGATCAGCTTCCCCCCTTCGCCAACGACATTGCCTTTCGCTTCATTGAAGAAGAGTTGGGTGCCCCACCCCACGAGGTTTACGCCGAGTTATCGGCCGATCCGGTAGCTGCCGCCTCCCTGGGCCAGGTCTATAAGGGCAAACTTAAAACCGGTGAAGCGGTGGCCGTGAAAGTGCAACGGCCTGGCCTAGCCAAGCGCATTACCCTCGATCTATTTATTCTGCGCCAGTTAGCCAAGTTTGCCACTTACCGCATCGACCAAATTCGCAGCGACCTGGTCGCCATCATGGACGAATTTGGTGAGCGCATCTTTGAAGAGATGGACTACACCCACGAGGGGCAAAACGCTCAACGCTTTGCAAAACTCTATGGTCACATTCCAGATATTTATGTGCCCCATATTTATCCCCAGTACACGGCCCGCCGGGTACTGACCATGGAGTGGATTGAGGGCACTAAGCTGACTAACATTGACTCCCTCGACCGCCAGGGGATTGACGCCACCCACCTGATCGATGTGGGGGTGCAGTGTTCCCTACGCCAGCTGCTAGAGCACGGCTTTTTCCACGCCGACCCCCACCCCGGTAACCTGTTGGCCATGGCCGATGGCAAGTTGGCTTATCTAGACTTTGGCATGATGAGCGAGGTCAAGCCCTACCAGCGCTACGGTTTGATTGAAGCGGTAGTGCATATGGTAAATCGCGACTTTGAGGGGCTGGCCAATGACTATATCAAGCTTGAGTTTCTCACCCCCGATACTGATCTCAGCCCGATTATCCCGGCTCTGGCGGAGGTCTTCAACAATGCCCTGGGGGCCAGCGTGGCGGAATTGAACTTCAAAAGTATCACGGACGAATTTTCGGCCTTGATGTATGAGTATCCTTTCCGGGTACCCGCCTACTATGCCCTGATCATTCGCTCCCTGGTGACCCTAGAGGGCATTGCCATCAACGTAGACCCTGAGTTTAAGGTGCTGAGCAAAGCCTATCCCTATGTGGCTAAGCGCCTACTCACCGATTCCTCTCCCCAATTGCGATCATCCTTACAGGATTTATTGTTTAAGGACGGCAGCTTTCGCTGGAACCGGCTAGAAAATCTGCTGCGCAACGCTAAGGATAGCGATGACTACGATATGGATCAGGTGCTAGACCAAACCCTGGAGTTTTTGTTTTCGGAACGAGGGTCGTTTTTGCGCGATCGCATCGTCACCGAACTGGTCAATGGCTTAGACCACCTGGGCCAAACCACCCTGCAGAACCTGACCACCTCCGTACAACGACGATTGGGCCTAAAGCCAGCGGCACCCGCGACAGAGACGGCAACCAATGGCAACGATGACCTGGCCCACTTAATGCGGATTCTGGACATTCTCAAAGACACCCAGGGGTTTGACCCCGCCCAGGTGGCGACTCGCATTCCGGCGATTTTATTTAAGCCTGAAACCCAAGCCATGGGGCAGCAGGTGATGTCGGGGTTAGCCCAGCGAGGCCTGGCCCGGCTAATTCGCAACCTACTGATCGCCGAAGCAGCCCCTAACCTAAATGGTGGTAGCCCCCAGTTGACCCCGGCCCCATCTAAGGCCATAACTTGAGCTGGTAGTTTAGGCCCACCAATATCAAGTCTGTGATCGGCCGTTGCCGCTATACAATGCCGCTATACAATGAGAAGCGCTAGACCGCCGATCAGTCTCAAGGGTTGAGCCAATCTAGCTCTCGATGACCTTGGGGGGCAAACAGCGGCTGGCAGCAAACGGTTGGGAGAAAACGCCTTGTATCAGTGCCCCAAAGAAGGCAATGTCGACCTTCAAGATAGTCAGTTGGCCCCAGGATTAGCCGCCCATGCTTGCCCCAGTTGTGGTGGCAATTGGATTCCACCAGAAGCCTATGTGACCTGGCAACAGCCGCAGGTTGACCCAGATCAACCCATCCAGGTGTCACTGTTGCCCCTGTCCTTGCAGACACCGTTTCAACCCGCTCCCCTTGATAACCGAGCTGCCCTCTGCCCCGACTGTCGCAGCTATTTAGTGCGGGGGCGAATCACGATTCAGCAAGGGGCCTTTTATGTGGAGCGCTGCCCTAACTGTAAAGGGATCTGGTGCGATGCCGGGGAATGGGAAATTTTGCAGCAGTTGGGGTTAGATACCCATATTGACTATATCTTTTCTGCCGATTGGCAAGCCCAGGTGCGAGAGCTAGAACACACAGAACGGGAAAAACAAGCCACCCTCGATAAATTAGGCCCAGAGATTGCCCATCGCATCTTTGAATTGGCTGATCTGCTGGAGCAGCACCCCAATGGTGATTTTGGGGTCGCTTATTTAATGCGTCGATTTGAACAGTAGACAATGGCCAACCCCCTGGATACAGTCGCGCCGCTCCTGGCGGTAGAAAACTTTTCAGTCCTCTATACAGGCCAAGCTATTCCGGCCGTGGAGCAGGTGTCCCTGACCTTAGAGCCTGGGGAAAAGCTGGGTCTAGTGGGGGAGTCCGGCTGCGGCAAATCAACCCTAGGGCGGGCGATGCTGCGGCTGCTGCCGCCGTCAACCACCCTACAGGGGCGGGTGTGGTTTAACGGTGCGTCAGTGCTCGACTTTAGTCCCCGACGGCTGCGCCAGTTTCGGGGGGAGGCGGTGGCCCTGGTCTTTCAAGACCCCATGACCCGACTGAATCCGCTAATGACCATCGGGGAGCACTGCATCGAGACCCTGCGAGCCCACCGGCCTGGGCTATCTCGGGCGGTGGCTAAGGAACGGGCAGTGGCCGTACTGGAAACGGTCAATATTCCTGCCAGTCGTTTGACGCAGTATCCCCATGAATTTAGTGGTGGCATGCGCCAGCGGGTGGCGATCGCCCTGGCGATGATTTTAGAGCCCCAGCTGATTGTGGCAGATGAACCCACCACCAGTCTGGATGTGACGGTGTCAGCCCAAATTTTAGATGAACTCACCCGCCTGTGCGACCAGTTGGGCACAACCCTGGTGCTGATCTCCCATGACCTGCCGTTGGTGGCCGAGTACTGCGATCGCGTTGCCGTGATGTACCAAGGGCATATTGTAGAGACGGGGCCGGCCACCGCCGTATTACAGAACCCTGTGGATGTTTACACCCAATCATTGGTCGCCTCTGCTCGGCAAATGCAGCGGGCCACAGGGTTAGCCCACAGCGGGGCGATGGATACCCCAATTCTGAGGTTGCGGAATGTACAGCAGCACTACACCCTGGACACCAACCTGGTGGCTCGCTGGCTGGGGGGACAGACTGCCAGTCTAATTAAAGCCGTCGATGGGGTAGACCTTGCCATTTACCCAGGTGAGGTGGTGGGGCTGGTGGGAGAGTCGGGCTGCGGCAAAAGCACCCTGTCCCGCACAATTTTGCAGTTGGTTAAGCCTACTGCTGGCACAGTTGAATTTAACGGCACTGACCTGTCCCGCCTGTCCCGGCAGCAGATGCGCCCCCTGCGGCGGCACTTGCAGTTGGTGTTTCAAGACCCCCTCGCCTGCCTCAACCCAATGATGACGGTGGGCAAAAGTATTGCCGACCCCCTACTGATTCACGGTCTAGCCACCGTCACCGAGGCCGAAAAGCAAGCCCATGCCATGCTGGCCCGCGTCAGCCTCACCCCCAGTCAGGACTTTTTCCATCGTTTTCCTCGGGACTTGTCGGGGGGACAGCAGCAGCGGGTGGCGATCGCCCGGGCGTTGATTACCACCCCGCAGCTAGTGATCTGCGACGAGCCCGTCAGCATGCTGGATGCCACGGTGCAAACCCAGGTACTAGAGCTCATGCTGGCCCTAAAACAAGAATTCGACCTGACCTACCTGTTCATTACCCACGATCTGTGGGTGGCCCGGTTTATGTGCGATCGCATTGCGGTGATGGAAAAGGGCAAAATTGTTGAACTGGCCCCTACCCAAACCTTGTTTGAGTCCCCCCAACACCCTTACAGCCAGACATTGCTGCAGGCGGCACCGGTGCTAGCCCATTTCTCTTAGGCTGACAATTTGTAACGTCACATCATCGACACATGGACAACACATCGCTGTCGTAATCGCCCCATAGTCTATCCACCCAGGGCAAGAATCGTTAACATAGCGATCATTGCCTTACCGTGAACATGCCCTATCGGGATCACGGCTGATGATATAAGAGGACCCTGTATGAAACCCTCAACCCTTTTACGAGGCGTTTTGGCTGCAACTCTGGTGATTGCTGCCCCTGCGGCCGCAGTTGCCCAACAACCTGAGACAGCACCCCAGCCTGAGATGGCTCCCCAGCCTACTCCTGAACCTCAGGTGGAGTTGTCTCCTGCCCAGATAGATAGCTTCGTGAATGCCTACCAAGCCATTCAAATGATTCAGCAAGAGGTGCAAGCTGATCTGGTGGCCGCAGTGGAAGCTGAAGGGCTGTCGGTGGATGACTACAACGCGATCGCCGAGTCGCAGCAGTCCCCTGAAGCGGCCGCTGAAATCCCCGCCGAGCAAACTGAGCAATTTGCTGCTGCCGTCGAGCAGGTATCGACTATCCGGGCCAGCGCTCGGGATGATATGGAAGCGGCCATTCAGGCTCAAGACCTGACCATAGAGGAATTTGAGCAAATCTTGACCCAGGCCCAGCAAGACCCCGCCTTGCAGCAGGAAATCAATCAGCGCTTGGGTGGGCAGTAGCAGTTGTGGTGACGCGACCATAGCCTTTAGCCACCGAAACTAACCCCTTACCCCCGGCCCCTGCCGGGGGTTTAGTGTGTGACCAGCCCCATGGCAGCAAGATGGATTGGGACACCTGTTGTCCCCAGACGTTACGGATCTAGGGCATCGGTTCAGTGTGGCTAAAAACCCGGTTTCTTCGTCGCTGCGCCAAAGACATAATCTGCGGTATGGCTGAGAAACTGGGTTTCTGTACCGGCGTTCTAGAGTGTCCTCATCACCGTGGCATCTACACCCTAATTACCAATCCAGGGGGATGGCAGCAACGATGACCAACAGCGACAATGGGACTCAGTCATCTTGCTTGTTTCCCCAGCCGAATGCCTGCTGAGTGTTTGAAGCATCGGCAGACAAGCAGGATATGGCATTGCCCATTACGCCAAGGACAACCCGTGAACATATTGATGGTATTGACCTCCCACGACCAACTGGGAGACAGTGGTCAAAAAACCGGCTTTTGGCTGGAGGAATTTGCCGCTCCTTACTATGTCTTTAAGGATGCTGGGGCTACTCTCACCCTGGCCTCTCCCCAGGGCGGCCAGCCACCCCTAGACCCCAAAAGTAACGCGCCGGAAGCCCAGACTGAGGCTACCGAGCGGTTCCACCAAGACCCGGACGCCCAGGCCGCCTTGGCCAATACAGTCGTGCTGTCTGAGGTATCTGCCAATCACTACGATGCGGTGTTTTACCCAGGCGGCCATGGGCCGCTGTGGGATCTAGCCGAGGATGCCCGCTCCATTGCCTTAATTGAGGCGTTTTACCAGGCAGGGAAGCCCGTTGGTGCTGTCTGCCATGCCCCTGGGGTGCTGCGCCATGCCAAAGGCCCTGCTGGCCAACCCCTGGTCAAGGGTAAGGCGGTGACAGGCTTTGCTAACAGCGAGGAAGCCGCCGTGGGCTTAACCGAGGTGGTACCGTTTTTGGTGGAAGATGTGCTCACCCAAAACGGCGGCAATTATACTAAGGCAGAAGACTGGCAGACCCATGTCGCCTGTGACGGTAGCTTAATTACTGGGCAAAACCCGGCCTCCTCGGCGGCGGCGGCCAAGGCTGTGCTGCAACACCTGGAGGTGGGCTGAAGGTATTGGTCAGGTATATGACTGGTATGATTAGAGGTTTCGGGTTTCAGGTATTAGCATCCCCTCGAGGGGCAGGGGTGGGTTATTTAAGTTTTCTCTTCTCAATGGCCTATCGTTTTTTTCGTTACAGCACCGTTGATGCCGATGTTCAGCGCATTTTGAGCGAACAGCTCGAAAAAGCGATATATCAGCTCAGCGAAGCCTTTCCCATGGCTCCGGCGCGGGCCGTGCATAATGCCCGCAAACGCCTGAAGCGATCGCGGTCAGTGCTGCGGCTGGTGCGCAAGTCCATCGACAAAGCCACCTACCAGCGGGAAAAGTCCTTGCTGCGCGACCTGGGGCGAGTGCTGGCCCCGGCCCGCGATGCCGAAGCCTACCAAACCACCCTGGTCTCCCTGCTGGAGACCTACGACCTGACCCTAGATGCCGATGGCTTTACTGACCTGCAAATTAGCCTGGCCGACTTGCAACAGGAGAGGCTGCATCGCCTGACTCAGTCAGACAATACCATTGCAGCTATGGTTGGCGAGCTGAAGGGGAGTCGGGCTCGTCTCGCCCAACTTTCCCTACACAAGACGGGCTGGGAGGCTGTTGCCAAGAATGCCAAGCGACTATACCGCCAGGGCCAAACCCGCTATCAAACTGCCTATGACACGGGTAGCGATGAGGCTTTTCACGAATGGCGCAAGCGGGTCAAAGACCTGTGGCACGATACCCGCCTACTGCGGCAGCTGTGGCCCCCAGTGATGCAAGCTTTTGACGACGAGGCCCACCAACTGTCAAGGCTGTTGGGGGACCACAATGACTGTGCTGAACTCAAGCACTTTTTAGTCAACCCACCAGACGATGTGGTTATCAAGGATGTCCATACTCAGGTTTTGCTGCCACTGCTGACCCATCGCCAAGACAGACTCCAGCAACAGATACAGGGACTGGGTGAAAAACTCTACAGTGAAAAACCCGGCGCGTTTACCCGACGTCTAGCCAGCTATTGGCAGGTGTGGTCCCGAGAACCGGACGCCCTCTGAAGAGGTGGCTGAAGAAGTCACTTAAACATCGTCTGAGGCTGGCGATCGCAAGTATTTCGGTCGCCCTGCCGCGAAAACCAGATCAGCGCCATTGACGAGCCCTTCACCACAGACGGGGCACCGCCATTGCTGACGTTTTTCTCTGCTGGGCAGGGACGATAACGCCATTAGACCAAGGGTAGTTAATTTAGAAGGAGAAGCGACTGTTGTCTGGGACGAAAGCGTGCTTAGGCTTAGGTTATGCCTAAATCTTCAGCACTCCCTCGGGGTTGACGCTGAGAATCGGGCGGCGCTTCACCCCTTGCTGCTGCAAGATGGCATTGGCGGCCAACAACCCACTGCTGACGGCTCGTTCCATCAGGCCACAGGGAAAGGGCATCCGCACCCAGTCGCCTGCAAATAGTAGGTTGTCTGCCGCCGTGGTGGTTTGGGGTCGGTTAGCAAAGCTACCCGGTGGAAAACCGGCAAAGTTCTTTTGGTTAACCAACTGGCGATGTAGCACCGTGGCCCCTTTTAGCTCGGGCACAATCTCGTACAGTTCAGCTTCGAAGGTGCTGAGGATATCCGCCTGGGTAGGAAAGTCTTTTTCTTTATAGCAGTAGGCGTGTAGCTCGACCACGCTGCCGCCGGTACGTTCGGCCCAGGCAATGTAGTCGTCCTGGATGCGGTGGTACAGGGTAATGCTATCGGTGAGGCGGTAGCCCGAGAGGCTGGTGAACCAGCTGTGTTGCCAGTCGAAGTCGCGATCGAACCAGAAGCGGCCCACAGCAAAGGGATCGGCCACTTGCAGCTCGTCCACCTGGGCGGCCAAAGTGGGCTCGACGGTGCCTTCCGACAGGGCAAACAGAGCCTTGATGCCAGGGATGTCGGCGGCCATCACATAGTAGTCGGCTTTCAGGGGCATCGGTGGGTTGCCCTGATTGAGATTGGCCGCCACAAGCTGAAGGCGATCGCCCTCTCGCTTCAACACCTGATACTGGGTAAGATTGTCTTTTGCCGGCCCCGCCAGCACCTGGCCATTACTGGCATAGGCCGCACCGTGGCAAGGGCACAGGTAGCCCGCTTCGTTGGGTTCCACCTGCCGTTGCACACTACAGCCCTGGTGAGTGCAGGTCAGGGAAAGGGCCATGTCGGCACCGGGGGCCAGGGAATAGACCTGGTCGCCAGCCCCGAAGTACTCCATCTGTTCGGAACTGAGCAGAGGATTGCGATCTACCCAGAAGGGTACTGAATTATTCGCGACACTACCCTTTTGGTAGGTCACTCCGGCAATTTTATTATCTTGCCAATCCACTTGGCTGACGGTGACCCCCGTCAGCACCTGGCCACCGTTGGCCTCGATCGCCGCCACTAGAGGGTCCACCAGACAACGACCCATATCCTGGCAGGTGCCGTTGAAAGCTAGCCCCTCTGGATTGCCAAAAAAGTAAAAGTGGAAGAACTGCATCAACTCCCCAGCACTCAGCACATCGGGGGCATTTAAGCTGGACTTGGCAAAGGGCAAAAAGTACAAATCATAGAGCCCTCGGGGAAAGTCATCCCCCACCCACTCCTCTACAGAAAGTTGGTCCAACCGCTGGTAGCTCTGGGGGTTACGGAAGCCGGTAATCTCCCGAAACACCTGCAGGTGTTTGATATGGGTGAGGTTAATCCCCCACTCCAGCCGATTGGAGGAGGAAATGGCCAGATCCACAATGTTCCAAGGAAAGGCAGAGTTGCTGGGACGGAACACCTCTGGGGCGTAGTGCTCTTTGTAAACCAGGGAATAAAAGTCCAAAGACTTAAAGTTCTGGCTGATGTTCAGATCGTTGACCAGGCTAAATAGGTTGTAATACTGGGGGAAAAAGCCATGGAAGCCATGCTCCATCATGAAGGACTGGTCTCCCACTTGGATCGGCCAGCTGGCAATTTTGCCCCCGAGTTGGGGCGATCGCTCTAGCAGCGTTACCGCTACCCCCCGCTGACTGAGTTCGTAGGCGGCGGCCAACCCGGCCAGTCCACCGCCGATCACCACAGCGGTAGCCGGTTGTGACAGCCGGAAGGGTAGTTCCAGCCGGTCTTGCTGAAACACGGTGGGCTGGGGTTTGCTGAGGCGAGAGTAGCCCAGCAGGGCGGCTAGGCCCCCAATGCCAAATAGCTTGAGCACATGGCGACGGGCAAGGGTTTGGGCGAATAGCCCCTCTAAAGATTGACTCATTTAAGGTATACGGACAGTGCTTAGGTCAAACTCAACCTTAGGGAGAACCCTGAGGGTGTGAGAAGAGCGACTTCGGCATTACGGTATCACAGACTCCCGGCCAGAGGAGTGAGGTTCCAGCCTGTCGGCCAAAACAGCGGAATCCCCCCGTGAAACCCAATTAATGACTAAGTAAAGACTAGTATTAAGTTGCTTTTACAGTCTACTCATCCTGATGAAATACGTGCGAGAAACAATTTCGGTTGCTCAGCGAATTTTGGCCGAGCTGTGGCGACGCAGGCGTAGCCTGGTATTTTGGGCCATTTTTCCGACCCTGCTGCTGATCCTCAACAGTTTGATTCTGCAGGAACGGGCTCAAATTCCCCTGGAGGATGCCTATACCAATGCCTCGCCCCCCACCCTGGTCGGTGCCGCCCTGTTTTTTAGCTGCCTGGGGGGCAGCGTGGCTACGGTGGTGGCTGAGCGGGAGCAGCAAACTCTGAAGCGGTTGTTCCTATCGCCCCTGAGCGGAGTGTCATACTTTTTGGGGATTGTGTTGGCCTATGGGGTAATTGGGCTGGGGCAGACGGTGCTGCTATACGCGATCGCCTTTTCCCAAGGTGCGGTGATTGAAGGCTCAATTCTCGCCAGCCTGCTGATTGTGCTGCTCAGCATTGCCGCCTATGTGGGGGTGGGGTTTGTGCTGGGCACCCAATTTGCTCGCCGCACCGAAGATGTCAACGCCCTGGTGGCCGCCTTTGGGGTGCCATTGATGATTTTGGGCGGGGCGTTTTTGCCCACTGACTTTTTTCCCGAGTCGCTGCTTACCCTGACCCGGTTCAACCCGATCTACCACATGATCGAAGCCATGGGTGGCATTGCCGCCGACGGCAGCAGCCTAGCTGAAGTCAGCGGCAATGTGTGGTTTTTAGGGATATTTGCCCTGGTGATGGTGGCTGCGGGCTGGCTGTCCTACCGGCGGATGGTGCGGGTGGAGCGGCAGTTGTAGGGGAGTGTAGACGCGGAGCGGCTTCCCGCAGGGTAGGGGGGATGGGGGGATGGAGATGGGGAGGGTGGGGAAGGTGGGGAGGTTTTGGATTTTGGATTCGTAGCGTGGGTTAGGCGGTCGGGGTTGGGGCGATCGTCAGGTCACTCAAGGCTCGCCGTAACCCGCGTCTGGGGAGTTAACCTTAGTTAGCGATTTTACAGCAGCACCTGATTTACCCAGGCTTGCTCCTCTGCAGATAGGGCTGGTGGTGGCACAGGGGCTTGGTAATCTATCCGAATGCTGTATCCACTGCGCTCATAAATGCCGTTAACCAGTGGTTGCAAATCAACCATCACCTGCTCCCCCATTGCTTTTAGAGGCAGCGGAAATGCAGGGCTCGCCGGAGTAAACGGTCCTGGGGTAGACAACACAACGGCATCCGGAATCCTCACTAGTAATTCTTCATCGGCACTATCCATATAGGTGCGAGTCTCTACCGCCACGTAGTATTGCGGCAGTAAGCTGGGGGCAAGGGCATCGGCGATCGCCACAATCAGGCGGCTGTGAAACTCTGACCAAAAGATGGCCTGTTCTAAGTAAGGATCCATACCTGGAAAGGGAGATGCCATGGTGAGCCTGCAAACGGGGCTGCACCAATTTTAGCGGACGCTCCCATCCGGGCCCTCTGTCCGCCTATCCACGTTAACCATCCCCTGGCAGGGCGGACACACCAGTCCGTATCTGAAAAACGAAAAAGGAAAAGGGAAGAACGAAAATCCAAAATCCAAAATCCAAAATCTCCCCACCCTCTCCATTTCCTCGCCAGGGCGGACACACCGGTCCGCCCCTACGCCACCTTCTCCATCCTCTCTGCCTTCTCGCCGGTTCATTTCCTCGCCAGGGCGGACACACCGGTCCGCCCCTACGCCACCTTCTCCATCCTCTCTGCCTTCTCGCCGGTTCATTTCCTCGCCAGGGCGGACACACCGGTCCGCCCCTACGCCCTATCTATAACCTCCCCACCCATCACCCCATCACCCCATCCACCCATCACCCCATCACCCCATCACCCCATCCACCCATCACCCCATCCGCGGTCGCGCAGACGGCGCGCCGTCTAACTCAATCGTCGCCACGACCTGGCCGTGGTCTGACTGCCAGGGTTCGATGTTGTCTTCCAGCAGGGTTTGGTCAAACAGGTGGTCGTTGTACACCGATACGTAGGTGACCCGGCCAATGCGATCGCGGTTTTGGGCGGAAAATTCTTCGCTGACCATGATGTGGTCCAGGCTGTCGTAGTGGCCGTTGTGGATGTGGGTGTAATAGTGGTCGCCGTAGCCCAGGCGAGCCTGGATGTCTTTGGCCTGGTACAGTAGCACATCCCAGACGGGGGCTTTTTTGCGGTAGGGCCAGCATTCCCAGGGGGGTTGGCCGGCCACAATTTGAGTGGTAATGGCTGTGTGGTTGTCGTTAACGTCGCCCAGCACAATTACCGGGTAGGCGCGATCGCGCAATACCTCCATCAAAATGCAGCGCAGGGCGGTGGCTTCGGCAGCTCTGCGAATTAACGAACGGGCGTGACCCTTAGCAATTTCCACCGGGTCACTGCGATCGGCCCGGTCTGCCATCATTGGGCGTTTGGACTTCAGGTGGACCACAAACACCGTGCAGTGAATGGCCTCGGTCAGGGCCAGGTCCACCGCCAACACTGGGTGGGAAAAGCTATTGAGCTGAATTTCCGCCCCTTCTATATCGATCCGACTATCGGCAGGGAAGGCTTCGTAAATCCGCTGATCGAGCACTGGAAACCGGGTGGCTAGGGCTAGCCCCGGCCCCAGGCCAAAGCCTTCTGCCATCACAATTTCATGGCGTTGGTGGTAGTCACTGCGATGCAGGGCCTCCTTCAGGGCTCCCCGGTGAAAGACCTCCTGAAAGCCGATAATATCAACCTGCATGCGGTCCAGTTGTTGCCCGGTCCAGGTGAGCTTTTTCAGGTACTGCTCTTGGCTGTAGGTTTCTCCTTGGTAAAAGTCGCGCTCTGGTAGGGCCAGATTACGCAGGTTAAACGTGCCGACACGAAACTGGTTGCGCTCCATAAGGGGTCTAGAAAAAAGATGGGGACGGACAGCAAACTGTGCCAATTATCGACGATTGATCGACCGGCAGCCGCGATCGCTGTGATTTGGTAATGGACTGCTACATTAAAAGCATCAGAGTGTGCCAGGTTGAGCGTTACTGCATTATTCCTCCGAGGTTTCGGCGATGAGGGTACCGTCATCCCCAACGTTGGCCTGGAACGATCGGCCCCGGTCCCTGACGATTCAGGCCTCCCTTGACCAGGTCGTAGCCGATGCGGCCCACCGTAATGAGCTGCGGCTGGCCTATGTGCGATCGGTGGTGTTGTTGATTTCCCTGGTGCTGGATGGGCTGGTGTTTTTGTTTCCCAAACCGTTGATGGGGCAAGACCAGATTCCCCCCACCATTGTGATCATCAGCTTTTGTGCCACCCTGGTAGCCCTAGGCCTGGTGCATAGTTTACGCCAGGAGATGGCCCTCAGCACCCTACGACGCTGGCAGGTGGTGATTCCCCTGTTTGATGGTCTGTTGCTGTGGGCCTTCATCACCAACATTGCCCGGGTGTTTGGGGAAAGCCAGCCGTTGATTTTTGCCAACATTGCGGCTTTTTGCGGCCTGATGGCGGTTTCTGGCGGCATGCGCCTGAGTCGTCGGGCCGCTTGGCTGACGACAGTCTTAGCCCTGGTGAACTTTGCCTATGGGGCGATGCTGTTTCAGGCCAGCCTGGCGGTGGGGCTCTTTGCGGCGGTTACAATTTTGGGCACCGGCCTTTTGGGGCTGTGGATGGCCACCATTGTGCGCCGCCATGTCAAAAACGAGGCGGGCCGGGTGCTGATGGAGCGGTTTTTGCCTAAAACTGTGGTGCAGGCGGCCTTCGAAGATCCCCTCAGTCTGGTGCAGCGGCCCCAAAAGTGCCAGGTGACGGTGATGGTCACCGACCTGCGCAACTTCACCCAGTTTGCTGAAACCCAAGACCCCCAAGCAGTTTTATCGTTCCTAAACCGCTACCAGGGGTTGCTGGTTCACTTGGTGGAGGGTCACGGCGGTTGGGTTGATAAGTTTATGGGCGATGGCATGTTAGCGGTGTTTGGGGCTCCAGAACCGCTAGACAATGCCGCAGACCAGGCCCTGCGGGCGGCCATGGCCATGCTGGCAGAAGTGCAGCAAATTTCGCCCCTGGCTATGGGCATTGGCCTGCACTCGGGGCCAGTGGTAGCTGGCTGCTTGGGCACTGGCAGTCGGCTCGAGTTTACGGTGATTGGCGACACTGTCAATGTGGCCACCCGGATTGAAGCCCTGACTAAATCCCTGGGCCATGGTCTGCTATTGAGCGCCAGTACCCAGCAACAGCTGCAAGATTGGCCCCTGGTGTCTGTGGGGTTGCAACCAATTCGAGGACGTCACGAGGGCCTCGAACTATTTACCCTTTAGGCTAAACGCTGAACCAGGCGGGGAAACTTATATCCTGGGATAGAGGAAGGTAGAGCGCTCTGTGTGACACTAATGGGCAATGAGTCAGGCCAGCTCTCGGGGAGATTTTTAGATGCGATCGCCCCATCCCTAAACAGCTGAGCTTATTCATCTTGTAGCGCCCTTCGCCGATACCTCGGAATCTATAATGCCTCCGGATTTTTCCCAAGGTTCTCATCACATCCTGGCCGTCGACGATTCCCCGGACAATTTATTTTTGATTGAGACCATCTTAGATCACCCCAGCTACCAGATCACCTGCGTGGCCAGTGGCCAGGAGGCGCTGGCGGTGGTAGAGCAGTCTCCCCCCGATGTGATTTTACTGGACGTGATGATGCCGGGGCTAGACGGCTATGCCGTCACCGCACGCATTCGCCAAAATTCCTCCCTGCCCTACATTCCGATTTTGCTGATTACGGCCCACGACCAGTCCAGCTTGGTGCAAGGCCTAGACGCTGGAGCCGACGAATTCATTCGTAAGCCCGTGGATGTGAACGAGTTGAAAGCCAGGGTGCGATCGCTGTTGCGGTTAAAGCGGAGTATTGATGCCCAGGCCCACATGATTCGCCAGCGGGATGATTTTGTAGCCCGTCTTACCCACGATCTCAGGACTCCACTGGTGGCCGCCAACCGGATGCTCAAGTTGTGCCAAGATGACGCCTTCGGACCTATTCCCGTCGAGGCCAAACAAGCCGCTGGCAACATCATTGACAACAACAATAACCTGCTCAATATGGTCAACACTCTGCTAGAGGTGTACCGTCACGAAGCTGGTCACAAGTCCTTAACGGTGTCGTCTGTGAACTTGGTTGAGCTAGCCGAGGCGGTGGTGCAAGAACTGGCCCCTGTAGCCGCTGAAAAGCAAGTTGACTGTTTAATGGGTCCAACCGCTGAGAGCACGCCGCCGACACCCCCATCCGTGTTTGACATCGAAGGCGACTATTTGGAACTGCGACGGGTTGTCACCAACCTGGTGGGTAATGCAATTAAATTTACCGACCAGGGTAGGGTAACTGTGACAGTGGGAGCTGGGCCAGAACTGCCCCCTGCGATTCAAGCTGAAATCGCCTCGGCCAAGGCTGATACTTGGGTTTGGGTTGCGGTGGCTGACACCGGTATCGGTATTACCCCTGAGGATCAGGCTAAGATTTTTCAGTGGTTTCGTCAGGGCAATCAGGCCCGGGCCGGTCATGGGTTGGGGTTACACCTAGCCCAACGGATCGCTAAACTTCATGGTGGTGCCATTGGCGTCACCTCAGCCGTGGGCCAGGGGAGTTGTTTTACCCTATATTTACCAGCGGTTACCCCAGCCGAGATCACCACTGAATCCAGCTAAATCCATTCAACCAACACATCACCATGAACATTGGGCTACCCAAGGAAGTCAAGGATCAAGAATTTCGGGTCGGTCTGACCCCTGCCGCCGTAGCTAGTCTTTGCCGCCAGGGCCACCAGGTCGTGGTTGAAGAAGGCGCTGGCGTCGGTGCCGGGTTTGAGGATACGGCGTATCGCCAGGCTGGGGCTTCATTGGTGACTGATCCTACCATCGTCTGGAACCAAGACATGGTGGTGAAGGTGAAGGAACCGCAGCCTTCGGAGTATGGCTTCTTTCGCCCCAACTTGATTTTGTTTACCTATTTGCACTTGGCCGCCGAGCCTAAGCTTACAGAAGCTCTGGTCAAAAGCGGCATTACCGCCCTGGCCTATGAAACCGTCACCACCGCCGATGGCCGCCTACCACTACTCACCCCGATGAGTGTGATCGCGGGTCGGTTGTCGGTCCAGTTTGGGGCTCGCTACCTAGAGCGCCAGCAAGGGGGACGAGGGGTGCTGATAGGGGGCATTCCTGGGGTTTCCCCAGGAACCGTATTAATTTTAGGAGGCGGTGTAGTCGGCACTGAGGCGGCTAAAATTGCCGTGGGTATGGGAGCCAGGGTGCAAATTGTCGACATTAATTTGGACCAATTGGCCTATCTAGAAACCTTGTTTGGTTCTCGGGTGGAGTTGCTATACAGCAGCCCCAGCCAAATTGAAGCCCTGGTGCCCCAGGCTGACCTGCTGATTGGGGCTGTGTTGATACCTGGCCGCAAGACCCCCACTCTGGTGTCTAAGCCAATGGTGTCCACCATGCGTCCGGGCTCTGTGATTATTGATGTGGCAGTGGACCAAGGGGGCTGCATCGAAACCCTGCGGCCCACCTCCCATAGTCAGCCCACCTACATTGAGTCGGGGGTGCTGCATTTTGGCGTACCCAACATGCCGGGGGCAGTGCCCTGGACAGCCACCCAGGCCCTGAGTAATGCCACCTTGCCCTACGTGACCAAGCTGGCTAACCAGGGGCTAGTGGACGCCCTTGATGCCGATAATGGTCTGCGGGGGGGGCTAAACGTGGCCGAGGGTAAGTTGGTGCATCCAGCGGTGCAGCAAGTGTTTCCCGAATTTAGCCACCCAAAATAAACAACCCCACCATGGTGACGCTGTTCCAGGCGCTGTGGAGCACCATGGGGGAGAGGAGATTGCGCGATCGCGTGTAGACAAACCCCAAAATCGCGCCTAGCAGGGTCAGGGGCAACACCTCTGACAGGCTCAGGTGGGCGGTGGCGAAAATCAGGCTGCTGAGCACAATCGACCAGCCCACGGACATGTACTTGGTCAACGAGGGCAGCAGAAAACCCCGAAACAAGACCTCTTCAAACAGCGGGGCGGCAATGGCAGCGGTGAGGAAAAACACCACCAGCGCCACCGGGTCCTGTTCTTCCAGCACGGTTTGCAGTAAAGGGTTGCTGCCCCCCTGTCCCTGCCAAATCTGTTGGTTGATCAGCGCCACCCCAAACATCAGTGGTAGGGCCACAAAGTAGCCGCCGATGCCCCATAGCAGGCCCCGACTCGATGGTTTCAGCCGAAACATGTCGGTGGGGATGGGGCTGTAAGCCCGAATGGACCACCACAGCACCCCTAGCCCCCCGGCGGCCATCAGTAGGTAGTACACCAGGGAAAAAACCGCTCGACTGCGGCTATCCAGGTTGGCACTGGCAATGCCCAAGCTCCCTAGCACTAGGGGCAGTACGATTTGCCCTACAAAGAAAAAGCCGACGATCAACACTTGCCAGATGGTCTCCGCTGTCCAGGGGATGGCCCAGCCCTGGCTGGCATTTTGTCGCAGTAGGGATTGGTTACCCCGGATCACCCGCTGGGCTAACAACCAGAGAATCAACCCCACCCCAATCGCTGCTCCTATGGCGGGTAGGATACCGACTAGGGCCAACTTCAACAGTTTGGTGCGGGCGGTCGCTTGTTCTTGAGCCTGTAACTGCGATCGCGCTTCCTCTAGCCCTTCTATGGTATAGAGCTGATCTAGGGCACGGTATTCAAACCAGCCATCTAGGGATTGCTGTAGCCAAGCTTCATCCTCCGGTTGAGGGGGTTGGTCTTGCCACAGGCGGATGAGGGTATCGGCGGTGCGCATCAGCGGGGCCGGGGTCGTGTTGCTGTCTCGCACTTGGAGCCAACGGTCGAGGGCCGACTGGGTGTCCCCCTGGTAGGCCTCCATCAACCCCAGGCGAATATCCAATTGGTCAATCAGCGCTCCCTGTTGGCTAATCGCCGTTTGCAGTCGCCGTGACAGGGGTTTGCCGGCATTGGTTCCATTCGCTAGGGTGTCAGGCCCTAGGGAACCAGTCGCCCCAGGCGCCTCTGGTTCTGACCAGCGGCTCATGGTTTCAGCTGCATCTTGACGAACCGTCTCATACTGGGTTTTGGCCGTCCCGACGGGGTCCTGGCCCAATAACCCTTCCCGGACTATGGGCCACTGGTCCTCCGGCAGCCCCTCCCCCTGCCAGGCGCTACCTTCCAGCAGTAGGTCCGTTTGGTATAGCTGGAGTTGGTTGGCCACCTGGGGTTCGTTCCAACTGTTCAGCAACGACTGCACCAGCACCAGGCCTACCAGGGCTGTTACCACAATCAAAAACAGTCGCTTCACAGACAGCCAGGGCTGAGGCGGGGTCGGTTTAGGGCTCATAGGGTGTGATGGCAATGTCTAAGGCAAAAACGCAATTTTTCTATTATCACACTCTACTTGGCCAGGGGGTGGCGAAGGGGGGAGTGGGGGAGTGAGGGAGTGAAGGAGTGGGGGGGGGGGGGGGGGGGGGAATTTTGGATTTTGGATTTTGGATTTTGGACCCTTCCCTTTGCTACGCACGGGCTACGCCCTATGTTTTTCTGTTTTCGTTTTTCGTTCTTCAGATACGTAGGGGCGGACCCACGTGTCCGCCCTGGTGGGGAATATAGACGCAGAGTAACTTCCCGCCTGATAGCAGGGGGACAAGGACGTTCAAAATAATGCCCCTGTCAATTCGCCTCAAACGGATGCTGGATACGCTGCAGCAGATCGTAAAACGGTTGCCAGTGGTTGTCGGTGGTAATCGGTTCCCAGATCGCTTCGATCTCGGGGCGCAGCAGCACCGTTTTAGGATTGGTGCTGCTGAGGCATTGCCTCACAGTTTCCATGGCCTCTGCCGGTAACGTTTGCAGGCAACGGTGGTAGAGATCGCGCCAGAGTCTTAGGGCCTCTGCTGCGGCTGGGTCTGAGGCCTCTAGGGTGGTGCTCAAAATTTGGCTGGAATCGTCTCGCCACTGGGGACTAAACTGCTGGGTCAGTCCTAGAAAAAAGTCGTGGTAGCCGACGTTGACTGAACCTAGCAAGTTCTGGGTTTGGTTGACGATCGCGATCGCCAGTTCCGCTGCTAGATTCTCCAGCCCTAGCTTGCGCAGCATCCGCTGGCGATAGTGGCCCAGGTAACGCTCTTGGTAATGCCCTAAAGTGGCCTCAAGATCGGCTTCGACCATCACCAGCTTCAGGGGTTTGTGCAGTGCCTTCAGGTTCAGCTGGCAAATCATCGGCTGGTTGCCATAGCTGTAGCGACCAGCATAGTCAAAGTAGGCGGCGGTAAAGCGGGGATCGTACTGATCTATAAAGGCATAGGGGCCATAGTCAAAGCTTTCCCCGGTAATTGACATGTTGTCGGTGTTCAACACCCCATGGCAAAAGCCCGCCGTCATCCACTGGGCGGCCAGGGCCGCCACCCGGTCTACCAACTCATCGTAGAACTGTAAAAACCGGTCTTGGGGGTCGGTAAACAGGCGCGCTGCTGGGTAGTACAGGTCGATCACATGCTCCAACAACTTGGTAATTAGGTCGGGGCGCTGGTGAAACTCCAGTCGTTCAAAGGTGCCAAACCGAATGTGGGAGCGGCTAAACCGCACCATCACCGCCGACCGGGTGGGGGAAGGTTCATCCCCGCGCCACAGGCCCTCGCCAGTTTCAATCAGACTAAGGGTGCGAGAGGTGGTCACCCCCAGGGCATGGAGGGCTTCTGCCGCCAGCACTTCCCGCACGCCGCCTTTCAAAGTCAAGCGACCATCGCCGCCACGAGAGTAGGGGGTTGTGCCCGACCCTTTGGTACCAAAGTCATAGACTGTGCCATCTGTACCCTGCACCTGGCCGTATAAAAAGCCGCGTCCATCCCCTAAATAGGGGTTATATTCCCCAAACTGATAGCCGTGGTAGCGTAGGGCTAAAAATGGCTGTCGCTGCAAGAATTGGCCAAAGGCTTGAATAAAGTGCTCGTCGCTCACCTGGGCTGGATCTAACCCTAGCTGTGCCAAAATGGCATCATTACGAAAGCGCAGTTGGTGCTGAGGAAAACTAGCCGCCTCCACTACGTCGTAAAATTCGTTCCCCAGGGCCTCAAGGGCGGGTAAATAGTCGAGGTTGAGCAGGGGATTGGTGGTGGCCGCGAGGGAGGAGGTCATGGAGCAGGGGTAAAATTAGACTTTAGCAACATACACATTTCTAAAGTATGCCGCAAGATTACCACCCCTGGTAGCGATCGCCCTATCCCTGGCCCATGGGTTACGGCGGCATTTGAGACCGGTGCAGTGCGGCCCCAGGTTGACCGCCAATCCCCCGACCCCGACCGCTAATGCACCCTACGAATCCAAAATCCAAAATCCCCCCACCTTCCCATCCCTTCCCCGTGGGTTACGGCGGCACTTAACTGGCCAGGCGATCGCCATTACCCTGACCGCCTAACCCACGCTACGAACCCAAAATCCAAAATTCCCCCACCTCTTCACCTCCCCATCCCCCATGCCCCCCCATCTCACCCGCATTGACTTATTCCCAGTTAAATCCCTAGATGGGGTCAGGGTCCCCAAAGTGACGGTGCTAAACAGTGGGGCGTTGGAGCGCGATCGCACCTTTGCCCTGTTTGACGCCAAAAACCGGTTTATTAATGGCAAGCGCAATGCTGCCATTCACCGGCTGCGGGCTACCTTTTCCACGGATTTGCAGGCCATGGCTATTCGGGTGGATGGCAACGAAGCAGAGCACACCTTTCACCTCCAGACCGACCGCTCAGCCCTGAACGCCTGGCTGAGTGACTATTTTCAACAGCCGGTGACAGTACAAGCTAACGACACTGAGGGGTTTCCCGACGATACCGAAGCCGCTGGCCCTACCGTTATTAGCACGGCCACCCTGGAGGCCGTTGCCGCCTGGTACCCCGACCTCACCGTAGCTGAGGTGCGCCGTCGCCTGCGCACTAATCTGGAAATTGGTGGCGTTCCAGCCTTCTGGGAAGACCAACTGTTTGGCCCTGGTGCTACCCCTGTATCTTTCGCGATCGGGGATGTGGTATTTGACGGCATCAACCCCTGCCAGCGATGTGTCGTACCCACCCGCGATGCAAGAACAGGGGAAGTCAGCCCCAATTTTCAGCGGGTGTTTACCCAGCAGCGGCAGACCACCTTGCCTCCTTGGACCCACCGCGATCGGTTCAACCATTTCTATCGCTTAGCTGTGAATACTAATATTCGCAACCAAGGGGGTAAGGTTTTGCGGGTTGGAGACGCAGTAAAGTGACCTTTAGGTGGATTAAGAGCAGGTTAGTTACTTAAGTCCACTCATTTCAATGGTTGGCCAGAACAAGATTCCCTTCTCTGTTTGCTAGATACGATGATCTCTCAGATAGAGAGCGATCAAACTGAAATTTGATATTCAATTTGATCAGACCTAGGCAATAGACTATTGTTCTCGTTACCAATCACCAATCCAACTAAGAAAGTTGCTGCTACAGCCCAGATTCCTACTACCGTAAAAAGAACAACAAACCATATTGGAATCTGGTAGGAATGGGATGAGTCGTCCTGTAGCTTCAAAGATTTTAGTGCTTGGTTTACGTTCTCCTGAATGATTTTCAAATCGTTCCTTAGTCTTTCGTCTTCTTCCCTTCTCTCATCATTTTTTACAGATTGTAGAAATACTTCCAAATCTTGTTGGATAGCATTAGAAAGCTTAGCCATTATGCACCTCCGATTTGTCAGCTCGTAAAGCAAATTCATTTAATAAGAGCTTCTGCAGAGATCTCCGCATAGAAACCCTGAATGCTTTCCTTTCATTTCATTTATTCAGCAACAGTTTGAGAAATGGCTCGATTAGTTGCTGAAATTTGCACACTCTCTTTGGTTTGGGTATCGTCGGGCTTGCATACTCTCACCAAATTTATCGTATGGTTTTAATTGTTCTTGAGTCCCAAAAATCATCAAATTTTTACTGTACTTATCAAATTTAAACAGTATATAGATCCATTCCTGGTAGGGGAGAAGCCATGGGCAAGATTACACGTGTTAGCGCTGTACCTCTGGTTAGAGGAGATGCCCCCATTATTGCCGATATCCCCGACGCTGTAATATCCATGGTTAGCTCTGGGGGGAAGCAGATGAAGCGATCGCGACCAGAGCGGGGGGTTTCCCCTGGTGGTTCAGCAGACTACCATCAAAGGAAAGCCCTGACTGAAATGACCATGGCCGCTACCGAGTTGATTTACATCTATGGCATTTGTGTGCCGCCGCCTGCCTCCCTGCCGCCGCTGCCCCTGGGCTTAGAGGGAGAACTACAGGTGGTCACCGAAGGGGCGATTGCCGCGATTGTTGAGCCAGGCCTAGATCTAGAGGGCTTACAGGCTGACGATCCCCGTCTGCTGACCGCCGTGCTTAGCCACGATCGCGTCATTTGTGAGCTGTTTCAGCAGATGCCCCTGCTGCCCCTACGGTTTGGTACCCAGTTAGCCTCTCTGGAAGCCCTCAAACAGCACTTAGCTGACCAGCAGCACACCTACCAGGCCAAGCTAACCGCCCTGGCAGACAAAGTTGAGTACCAAATTAAGTTGTTGCCCCAGGACATTCCTTTACCCCCTGTACCCGATGGATTGAAAGGACGGGACTACTTTCTAGCTAAAAAACAGCAACTGCACGATCAAACCACTGCCCAAGAACAGCAACAGGCCGAACTGCATACCCTGCTACAGGAGTTACATACTGCCTATGGTCCCGGCGTAGAAGGGGGTAGCCCCACGGGCGAAGCGAAGGTATACATTTTAGTAGAGCGGCAGCGAGCTGTTGACTTGCAGCAGTGGCTAGAGGCCGTAAACACACGGGTGCGCCATTGGGACATCACCCTCAGCGATGCCTTGCCACCGTATCATTTCGTGTAGAACGCCGGCACAGATCCCAGAGTTCTGCCCAGGGGTGCCCCAAAGTTCATAGCCAATCAGCCCAAGCACCCTGGGATCTTGATAAACTGGGCCGGTGCTCTGGGGATGAGCTGTCTGAAATCAGCATCTAAAATACTAATGTTCACCCATGGCTTTAATGCCCACAAAATCCTATGACCACTGTTAATCTGACGGTTCCTGATATGGCCTGTGGGGCCTGTGTCGATACCATTACTAAAGCGATCAAAACCCTTGATCCTACCGCTAAGATTGATACCAATCTGGAATCTAAGGCGGTTCAGATTGAAGCCAGTATCAACGAAAGCTCGATTACCGAGGCGATTGAACAGGCCGGATACATAGTAAAAGCTTAACTTCTAGTTCCCCATGTGGCCCTTTAATGCCGCCAGTGCCCCTGCCCGATGCCCCACCTGTATGGACATTGGAGCGGGGCAGGGGTTGTTTGCCGTGCAGTTTGCCCAAGCTTACCCCCACAGCCCCTTGATCGCCATTGTGCGTACCCAGGCACACTATGCCAAACGGCTACCCTGCAACAGTGATCGACTGGCCAGATGCCGCCGACTGCTGCACCGCTGTAGCCACCCGTAGGCTATACACACTGGCGGCGGGGGTACAGTACAGGGGCTTGTCCGCCAGTAAATGGTCCAGCACCGCTGTGGTGTCGGCGGCAAATAGCCCTCGCCGGGAGCCCAATGAAAGCGATCGCGCCCCCTGGGCATTCACCCATTCCCCTCCATCCCCGTCCAGCACCAATTGTCCCTGGCTGCCGTAAACCTCTAACCGGCGGGTGGAGGTCCAAAAGCCTTCCCCCTTACCGTAAGCCACCGCCGCCACCAGGCCGCTGGTAAACGTGAGTTGGGCGGTGCAGAGGCAGGTGGTGTAATAGTCCAGCCCGTCGCTTGCCTGGGCCAGGCCGCCGTACTGGTTTTGGCCATACACCCGCTGCACTGGGCCAAAGGCATCGATCAGCCGGTGCAGCCGCGATAGAGCCCCCACCAGTGGAAAGCCAAACTGCTGGGGGCAATAGGACCAGGAGCGGGGCACCCGACGTTTCGGGGCCAGGGTGCTATAGCGGGCGTAGTGAATCTGGCCCAGGGTAGCTAGATGGGTCTTTAGGGCCTGGTGGGTGCCCCCCAGCAGCTCAATGTGCTCCACATGCAGTAGGCGATCGCGGGCATGGGCCAAGGTCAGCAACGCTTCCGCCTCAGCCACGGTCAACGCCAGGGGATACTCCACCACCACATGCTTTTTGGCCCCTAGGGCCGCCGCGGCCACCGCCCCGTGGTAGCAGTTGATGTGGCACACCAGCACCAGGTCAACCTGGGGATGATGGACCACCTGCTGCCAGGTAGGTAGGGCCAGCGTCTGGTACTGCTGGGCAAAGGCCTCGCTATCCCCAGGCAGATAACCAGCCACCGCCACCAACCGGCCCCGGCCATCCTGTTCCAGGGCTTCAGCCCGCTTACGGGCCACAAAGCCAGTTCCGACGATGCCCACCCCTACGGCTGCCATGGTAACGCTGGTTGCCCCCAGCCGTTAAAGTTCCGCCACGGCCCGCTCAATCAACCGGCGGGCCAGGGTTTGGGTGCCAGTGTGTTCGTAATATTTAACCGACATGTCCAAAAATGCGCCCAGGTAGTCGAGCTTGCCCCTAGACCCCTCAATAAAGCCGCCCAAATTGTCCAACAGGCCGCTTTGGGTAATCCCCTTGTCGGCCACAAACGTATCCATCCAGCCCTTAGTGGACTCAAAGCTTTCGGTCATAAACGACAGCTTGCCCTTAGAATCGTTGCCCGGAATTTCGTTCTTAATCCCCTTAAAGGTTTGATTGCTTTCAATGTCCGAAGGGGACATGCCCTTGATGGCATTGAGGGCTTTGGTGGAAAATTCAGCCCCCAGGGGGATAATGCCATCGAAAGAGACCAGGGCTGCCATCCGAACCAGCGACTCACTGCTGTAGTCTCCCAGGGCGGTAAGAAAGTCCCCCAGGCTATCCCCAGGAATGCCGCTAATTTTGCAGAAGGCCACCACCTCTGTCACCAGCTTCACCGCCAGGTCAATGGTTTGGGCTTGCTCTGGCTTGGGGGAAATATTTTTCAAAAACCCTAAAAACGTGTCTTGACCAATGCGGTTAGCCAACGCGGCAGTGCCCAAGAGGCCAGAGGCAGAGTCGACGGTTTCGTATAGCCAGAGGGCCGTCTGGTACCCCTGCTTCTTGTCATTGAACAGGGCCACAGCGCGCTCACCGATGGCCTGGATCATGGCCTCATCGGTTTCTCCGGTGACCACCTTGATGGTGTTGTCAAACCCCACCAGATTGTCCCATTGGCCCGGCACAAACGTATCAAGGGATTTTAACGCCCGTACTGTTAGCCCCCCTTTAGGCAGCTTATCGACGACTTCGTAAATCTTTTTGCTCACAGGTCAGCTCCTTACGGTTTGCTGTGCGTATCTGACTATCCGTCCATGATGGCCAGGATCAACCCATCCCTAGCCCGCAGGCTGAAGGGTGGGCTCTGGTGCCGGTACTTGAATTTTGGGTAGCTTGAACCCGGGTTTGGCTGGGGTGGCGTCCTTGGCCACGGGGGTATCCGACGGGGTAATGGGGTTAGCTGCCGATCGCTTGGGCTGCACGACCGCCTTGCCTTGCAGTTGGGCTAGCCCCTGCAGATCAAATTTTTGCAACCAATCAACCCGCTCTGCTTTGCCAAAGGAGGCATCCCGAGACAATACCTTCACCTGGTAGCGACCGTTGACCAATAACCCGGTGGCGGTCGTCCCTTGGTCGACCGAGGGATAACCGCTGACTAACTCGGCGGCGTCCACATATTTCTCGGCGGCAACGGGCAGGCTGATGGTGTCGTTAATGGTGAGCATGGCGACGGTGGTATCTCCCCGTTGTAGCTTATATTCTGCAAAGCCTTTCTTCTCTTGATAGGGAATCACCTGATAGTCTCCCTGGCTGGCGGGAAAGAACTGATTGAACGTACCACCCTTCTCGGCCTTCTTATCTACCGCCGCTGGAGACCGAAAACCAGTGGTATCTTTCTGTACCTGGTCATACCTAGACGGTGCCGATGAACAGGCCGTAACCAATAAAACTAAGCACAACACTAGCGGTGCTAACCGCTTTAACCAGCGGGTCAAGGTCATAACGCGCTCCTTTCGGGGAAAACAGGCAAGGCCGAACCACCTTTCAATCAAACCAATTCTGACCGTGCCACAGAAACATAAGACCAAAATAAGGGGTCACTATTGTCAATAAAACGTAACCTGGCAATGATTCTTAATAGCTTGATCGATAGCCTGATCGGTCTTACTCCGTCTAAAGACAGAATCTGCGCAAACTCGTATATTTTCCTTACTTGTGTAGCTTATGCTGATTTGATATTTCAATCATTTGGCAGGCGGCGCTGGTGCTCAGTCAATCTGATAATGACTGGGTCTTATAGTCCAGGATTCACGGCTTCAGATGTAAGGTTAATGGCCAGCCGTGAACCTTACACCCTACTGACCTGTCATCTTTAGCTTGGCAGATTACTTGGGCACCGGTACCGATTTCAGAGTTTCCCATGGGGAAGCACCCAAATTCATAGCCCATAGGCCTTATACCAAGTCCAGTCACCACATACCCGACACCTCGTACCTGACACCCAACACCTTGCATCGCTCACCACATACCCGACACCCGACACCTTCAACTCTGATGGTCGCTTTTCTGCTAACCCCTACTACTTGCGTCCTTTACCCCCACTACTACGATGGCGAACCCTTTCCAGCAGCTTAAAGATACCTTTGCCTCCTTTGGCTCTGATCTTACTGTCGAAGCCCGTGACAATGCTAAGAGTCTCCTGCGAGATTGGCTGAACGCCAATGCCGACGTTATTCGGGGCAAGCGCAAATCCGGAGAGTTTAACGGCACTATGATGCAGTACTTCCACTGGTATACCCCTGCCGACGGCAGCCACTGGAAGCAGCTTAAGCAGGAAGCCAAGGCCCTGGCTGACGCTGGTATTACCGCCCTGTGGTTGCCGCCAGCCTATAAGGGGATTGGCGGCGGTTACGACGTGGGTTACGGGGTCTACGACCTATTTGACCTGGGGGAGTTTGACCAAAAGGGCACCGTGCGCACTAAGTACGGCACTAAGGACGAGTATGTGGCTGCGGTCAAAACCTGTCGGGAACTGAGCATTAACATCTACGCTGACGTAGTGTTTAACCACAAAATGGCGGCGGATGAAGAGGAAGAGTTTAACGCCACCCCCATGGACCCCAACGATCGCCACCGGCCTTTGGGGGAAATGCGCAAAATCAAGTCCTGGACCAAGTACACTTTCCCGGGGCGGGGGGATCAGTATTCCAGCATGAAATGGCACTGGTACCACTTTGATGCTGTGGACTACAACAGCTACGAGCCTGACTATAAGGCCGTCTGGCTGATTGAAGACAAGGCTTTTGAAGACAAGGTGAGCTGGGAACTGGGCACCTTTGACTACTTGATGGGCTGCGACCTGGATATTGACCACCCAGAGGTGCGAGGGGAACTCAAATATTGGGGCGAGTGGATGTTGGACCACATTGGCGTCGATGGCTTTCGCCTGGATGCGATTAAGCACATCTGTGGTGACTTTTTTGTGGACTGGTTGGGACACCTGGAACACTATGCCCAGCGGGATCTATTCTGCGTGGGCGAATATTGGACCTACGACCTCGGCACCCTGAGTTGGTACGCTGGTAATTCCGGGGGGCGTTTGGATTTATTCGATGCCCCACTACACCTGAATTTCCATAAAGCCAGTAAGGCCGGTCCTCACTATGACCTGCGCCGCATCTTTGACCATACCGTGGTCAAGGAAATGCCGTTGTTGGCGGTCACCCTGGTGGAAAACCACGATACCCAGCCGCTGCAAGATTTAGAGTCGGTGGTGGAAGCCTGGTTTAAACCCCTGGCCTATGCTCTGATCCTGCTGCGGGCCGAGGGCTACCCCTGCATCTTTCACTGCGACTATTACGGGGCCCACTACGTCGATCACGGTAAAGATGGTAACGAGTATGAAATCTGGCTTGCTTCCCATCGATGGATATTGGATCGCCTGTTGATTGCCCGCAAGCACTTTGCCTATGGCCCCCAGTACGACTACTTTGACCACCCCAATGTGGTGGGCTGGACCCGGCTGGGGGAAGAAGCTCACGATCGCGCCATGGCGGTGTTGCTGAGTAACGGTGACAGCGGCACGAAATGGATGGAGGTGGGTAAACCAAATGCTAATTTCTATGACCTGACGGGTCACATCAAGGCACCGATTAAGACCAATGAACACGGTTGGGCCGAATTTCGCTGTAACGGTGGCTCGGTGTCGGTCTGGGTAGAAGAACACCCGATTTTGGATCGGTTGTTTCAAGTGCTATAGAAGGTGTTATGGGATGGATAGCCTACTCTAATGTCAGTAACTGAAGAATGTCCTAAATCAGGTTTAAGGTAGGGGAAATGGGAAGGTGAAACCGTAGGAAAATGCTATCTTTTTTTGAAATTAGAATTTTATTGAATGCAAGTTTTGCAGGTTAGATAGCTTACCTGCCCGTGGAGAGCTGAGATGGCTATCTCACGTTATTTAATCCTTGCTCCTTAAGAAAATGGCACGATCCTGACGGCTGAAACCTTTTCCATTGCTTCGAGAAACTTAATCTGCGGGGGCAGTATCCCTGACTACAATAATCTAACAAAGATATATTGGGCTGCGACCTGCTGGGCGTCATGTCTGGGGGCAAGTGTTAACGATCGCTTGTGTCGTTTAACCTTGCCCTATCAACTTTTGCGACTGGGGACGTAGCCTCTACTCACGAATAAGAAAAGGTTATGTCATGGATAGTGCGTTTACTGCGGCCACCTGGTTTTGGCTGCTGATTCCTGCGGTGATCTGCTTGGGTTGGTCGGTATGGCAATACTGGCAAGAACAGGCCCACATGCGATCGCGCAAACAACCCTACAAGCTAGAAAGTCGGTCGGAATGATCCCCAATCTAAACCAAATCCAAGTCCAGACCTGGAGTTCTGCCTGGGGAAAAACTCCAGATCCCGAGCTGGACTTGGTATAGGACGCCGTGTCTATTACTCAGTCAAGCTAATGGGGGTGAGTTCTGCGCACTGGAGTTCACAGCCCGTCATAGACCGTGAGCCGTGAGCCGTGGACCGTGGACCGTGAGCCGTAAACCGTGACCCCTGTCAGCTATTCAGATCAGATAATAAACATCTGTTTTAGGAAACTTTTGTCATGGCTGCGAGTACCTTGATTGCCTTTGCCCTTTACCTGTTGGTGATGTTGGGCATTGGCTTATTTGGCTACAAACTCACCAACAAACATGCCGATTACATTTTGGGTGGCCGCAGTCTGGGGCCAGGGGTGGCGGCCCTCAGCGCTGGAGCCTCTGACATGAGCGGTTGGCTATTGCTGGGGCTGCCGGGGGCCATCTACGCCGACGGCATGAACCAGGCCTGGATTGTGATTGGCTTGATGATCGGCATTTTTATTAACTGGCAGTTTGTGGCCAAGCGCCTGCGGGTTTATACGGAGGTATCGGGAGATGCCCTCACCCTCCCTGACTTTTTAGATAACCGCTTTCGCGATCGCGCCCGGCTGTTACGAGTCCTGTCGGCCATTGTGATTTTAATCTTCTTTACCCTCTACACCTCCGCCGGGCTGGTGGGGGGCGGCATCTTGTTTCAGCAATCCTTTGGCCTCGACTACACGGTGGCCCTGTGGGTAGGGGCGTTGATTATCGTCGGCTACACCTTCCTGGGGGGCTTTTTGGCGGTCTGCTGGACCGACTTTATCCAGGGCATCATCATGTTCTTGGCGATTGTGATTGTGCCCATCGTGGCCATCACCTCCCTGGGAGGACTGGGGGAAGTGGCCACCCAGGTGGGGCAATTAGACCCTGGTTTTAACGACATCATGACCGGTACTTCGCTTTTGGGCATTATCTCTCTGATGGCCTGGGGGTTAGGCTACTTTGGGCAACCCCACATTCTGGCCCGGTTTATGGCGGTGCGATCGCCCCGGGAAGTGCCCACCGCCCAACTGGTGGCCATGTTCTGGGTGGTGCTGGCCATGTACGGGGCTCTGCTCACCGGCTATAGCGGCGTGGCCTTCTTTGCTGATGCCCCCCTCGACAACCCTGAAACCGTGTTCTTACAGTTTACCCAGGTGCTCACCAATCCCTGGGTGGGCGGTGTCTTGCTAGCCGGGGTGCTGGCGGCGATTATGAGTACCGTCGACTCGCAACTGCTGGTGTGCGGCAGTGTGATTTCCGAGGACTTCTATCGGGGCATCGTCCGTCCCCAGGCCAGCGAACGGGAACTGGTCAACCTGGGCCGAATTAGTGTCGTGATCATTGCATTGATTGCCACCGTGCTGGCTTCTAACCCCGAAGCCCGGATTTTGGCCCTGGTGGGCTACGCCTGGGCCGGGTTTGGCGCTGCCTTTGGGCCGGTGATGATTTTGTCTTTGTTTTGGCACCGCATTACCCGCAATGGCGCCGCCGCTGGCATTGTTGTGGGTGCCCTGACAGTGATTATCTGGGCCCAACTGGAAGGGGGGCTGTTTGATCTGTACGAAATTTTGCCCGGATTTATCTTTAGCCTGGTTGCGATCGTGGTGGTTAGCTTGCTGGATACCACCCCGGCGATCGAAATTCGCCAGGAATTTGCCCTAGTCCGTGACCAGATGACCAATCGCACCTATGGCCCACCCCTAGATGCACCCCCTACCGCCCTGGACTAGGGTGCATTTTTATACCGCTAAAAGTTAAGATATGTAACGGCCTGCTCATAAAGCTAGCGGCTGGCAGGCTGTGTACACCTTAAGCGGTTAAATCGGTACCTCTGTGCAATTAGATAGCGTTCTGCTTGGGCCTGGGGCATCCACCCCAGCGCCCTCTTCCTCTCAGTCAGACCTTCCTTTCACCCTGCAAGATCTAAAAGCCGCAATCCCTCAACCTTGTTTTGAGCCCTCGGTGCTGCGATCCCTGGGCTATTTTTTTGGGGATATAGCCATGATCGCCGCCCTCTACGGGGTGGCTGCCCAAATTAACTCCTGGTTATTTTTACCCGTGTTTTGGCTGATGCAAGGCACCTTATTCTGGGCGCTGTTTGTCGTTGGGCACGACTGCGGCCATGGGTCGTTTTCCAAGGCAAAATGGCTGAATAATCTGATTGGCCACCTGGCCCATACCCCGATTTTGGTGCCTTACCACGGCTGGCGCATCAGCCACCGCACCCACCACGCCAATACCGGCAACATCGATACTGACGAGAGTTGGTACCCCATTGCTGAAGCAGACTATCGGGCCATGTCATGGATCGCTAAGCTGGTGCGATTTTATGGATCCTTGCTGGCCTATCCAGTTTATTTATTTCTGCGTTCCCCTGGCCGTGATGGGTCCCACTTTTTGCCCAGCAGCGCCCTGTTTCGCCCTTCTGAGCGCAGGCAGGTACTCACCAGCACAATTTGCTGGGCAGCGATGGTATTAGTTTTAATTGGGCTAGCCATCCAGTTTGGGCCGTTGTTTTTGCTGAAGTACTATGTTGCCCCTTACCTGGTGTTTGTGGTTTGGCTAGATCTCGTCACGTTCTTGCACCACAGCGACTCTGAGATCCCCTGGTACCGTAACGATGATTGGCACTTCCTGAAAGGGGCTCTATCTACCATCGATCGCGACTACGGCTGGTTGAACCCGATTCACCACAACATTGGTACCCATGTGGCCCACCATATTTTTCTGGGTATTCCCCATTACCATCTGAAAGCAGCTACAGCCGCAATTAAGCCGGTGCTGGGGGACTACTATCGTTCGTCTGACGAGCCCATCTGGCGCAGTTTTGTGCGATCGTACTGGGCCTGTCACTTTGTCCCCGATCAGGGGTCGAAGGTGTACTACCAGCCTCACCCGAGCTATGGGAAACCATGGGTTGACTAGTACGCTGTGGTATGCGTCCGAAAAGACTATAAAGACCCTGAGCCCTCCCTAAAACCTTGGCTACAGTAGAATTGGCTTCTTTATGTTTAGGTGGCGTGATGACCCGTCCAGACTCCCCAGGTCCGAATCGCTCGGTGCAAATTAGCGGTAATGTCACCGGCGGCGCTGTCGTCGTCGGTGACAGCAACACGGTCTCGGTTCAGGTTCAGCAGGCCACCTTGCCGGCACCCGACGCCGTCGATATTCGAGCCGAGTTGCAAGCCCTGCAAGCCGTTCTGGTCAGTTTAAATGACCCCGTCGCTAGCGGTGTGGCCCAAAAGCTCGCCGAAGAGGCGCACAAGCCAGAGCCCAGCAAGGATGTCATCGCCACCACCCTGGAAACCGGGTTGACTTACACCAAAACGTTGTCGGGCTTTGCGGAGGCGATCGATAAATTGCGGCCCCATGTGGAAGCAACAGCGGGCTGGTTGGGCAAGCAGGGCCACAAGCTGCTGCCCCTGGTGGGGTTGGTCCTGTGAGGGTGGCCTGGTTGACTTACTGCAGCATCACCCCACCGTTTACAGGCTCACCCCCTGCGCTACAGCCTTATCACTTTCCTACATAGTCCTTGTACAAAAGAGATCGGGATACCGTAGCGTTAGCCCAGGTGGGCATTAGAGGGGTGACTCAGGATGGGAACGTGGATTAAAGAAACCGATCAGGCTCTGTACTTAATGCAGGGCAATGGCTACCTCGACTCTGTGTTGAAACGCCCTTCCCCCAGCAACCCCAAAGAGCAGATTGCCAATGTCAGCCCGCTCAAGGGGTGGTTTGCCCGCAGTGATCGACCTCGGGGTATGACCGTAGCTGTGGGAACGGGGGCTCCAGAACCGGAACCCGTGGCCCCTGCCCCTGGCCCTGGCGATGAGGCCCTGGCAATAGCCTTTAATGGTCAACTGCATGTGGTGGGCGACACCTTTTTCAAAACCAGTACCCAGCCCTCTAGCCAACTGGGCGATCGCGACAAAGTGCTGGTCAGGCAAGGCACGATTCTGCCAATTCGCTACTACAGCGAGGCCAGCGCCAATCACTGGCTCGTGGATTTACAGGCACCTAGCCTGGGTAGCGGCGATCGCACCCTCTGGTATGTCTACATCCCCCACATGCGCCTGGGCACCGATGACACCCTAACGGTGACTTACGATACCCTGTTTAAGCTAGCCCCCCAACCATCCACCACCCTGCCCGATGCCGCCAAGGTATTTGTGTCCCAGGGGCATCAGTTCAGGCTCGCCTCTTTCCTGCCAGCGGCAGCCAACCACACCCAGATTGAGCTAGCCGATGCCACCCTCGGCCCCAATAACGGCAGCCTGTGGTATGTCTATAACCGCCACGCCAAAACCCAGGACAATGGCAGTATCCCGCACCAGGGGCTGCAAGTGGAAACGGTGCGAGACACGGTTTTCACCCTGAGCCCCCAGCCCCCCCAGGCTCTGCCCGAGGACCAACAGGTGCAGGTCAAGGCTGGGGAAATCTTGCCGATTCAATACTACCTGGACCACAGTACCCATCAATGGCTGATTGAGCTGGTGGAACCCAACCTGGGGGATGGAAAAGCCACCAGCTGGTATATCAACACCCGCGATACCAAACTGGTGTCTGACATCACCCTGACCGTGACCAGCCCCACTATCTTCAAGAAATCCCCCCAGCCCGCTGTCACGTTGCCCGACAGTGCTAAGGTTTCCGTGGCCACGGGCAGCCAATTTACCCTGATTAGCCACCTGCCCGCCGCTGGCAATCACACTCGCATCGAACTGGCCGATACCCACCTGGGTCCTAATCAGGACAGCGTTTGGTACGTCTATAATCCCCACGTCACGATTCAGGGCCAGCGGCAGTTGCTGCAGGTGCTGAGTGACACGGTGTTTAAGACCAGTACCGCTCAGTCCAGTCAGTTGCCCGCCGAGGAAAAGGTGCTGGTGCGGCGCAACACCATCTTTGAGCTCAGTTCCTACGCCCAACCCGCCAGCAACCACGTCAAAGTCGCCCTCAAAGGGGCATTTCTGGGTCCGCAAAACCGTAATACCTGGTACTGCTTTTTGCCGGACATTTATGTGGTGGGTACAGAGATTGGGAACAACCCCAATGACCAAAACAATGGCGGATCGGGCGGGGGCGGCGATCGCGGCATTCCCCTCCAGTTTCCTGGCTTTAGCGGCACCTACTATGCCAATGATCCGATTTTCTGGCAGACCCAGTACGGCGATCGCGGCAATTTCACCTGGGGGGAAGCCCTCCACGTCAACCCGACCACGGGCCAGTACCGCCGTCCGGCCAGTGCCGATGTGATCTATGGCATCCAGCGCATCGCCCGGGCCATGGAAGATATTCGTAAGCGCTACGGCGATCGCCCGATCACGGTCACCTCCTGGTATCGGGACCCGGCCACCAACGCGGCCGTCGGCGGATCACCCAACTCTCGCCATTTATTTGGCGATGCCGTGGACTTTGTGGTGCCGGGCCGCCATCCCTTTGATGTCTACGCCGACTTAGACGCCTGGTGGGGCAGCCGGGGCGGACTGGCCAGTGCTCGCAGCTTTACCCACATTGATGCCAGGGGCTACCGGGCTCGCTGGGACTACGGCGATCGCTCCGTAGCCATGGCCACCCAGGCGCCCCTGTCATCAACCACCGGCACCTGGATGAAAGCAACCGACCTGGCCATTTACCTGATGCGCGGTAACACCTGGATTTCCCGCCTGACCAAAACCCCCTCCGCTGCCAATCCTCAAGAACAGGTGCTGAACATTACCGGCATGGCCGCCTGGTTTGAGCGCCCCGACTACCCCACTGCCATGACCTTTGCCATGGGCACGGGCGCCCCCGAGCCCGACCCCTGGGTGCCCAGCCATAGCGGCAAAACCAACCCCGCAGGCATCGCCCTGATCAAGCACTTCGAGGGGTTGCGCCTAACCGCCTACCAGGACCCGGTTGGCATCTGGACCATCGGCTATGGCCACACCTCCATGGCCGGACCACCCCCGGTTGTCGAAGGTATGACCATTACTGCCGCCGAAGCCGAAGCCATTCTCAAGCAAGACCTGGATCTGTTCGAACGGGGGGTAGCCGATGCTCTGACCATCATCACCAATGACGACCAGTTTTCAGCCATGGTTTCCTTTGCCTTTAACGTCGGCCTGGGGGCTTTCCGCAACTCCACCTTGCTGCGCAAGCATAATGCCGGGGATTTTGCCGGGGCAGCCGACGAGTTTCCCCGCTGGATCTATGCCGATGGCCAGATCCTGCCGGGGTTGGTGCGCCGTCGCCAGGCAGAAAGGGCTCTGTACCTGGGGCAAAACTGGGGGCCGTGAGTTCCGCAGGAGGGAGGTTGCCTCAATACACCAGGCCTTACCATACCCTCCCAAGGAGGGGTGCCCGTTCGCGTTCGCGAAGCGTTCCGAGGAAAAGCGTTCTGCAGGAAAGGGCGGGGTGTTCCCCTCCTGGGAGGGGTGCCCGGAGGGCGGGGTGGGTTCTTCGGGCTTGCTTGACCCACCCCTACCTACTTCGACAGGCTCAGCACAGGCCTCCAAAGGAGGGGATTTCGGACCTTGACGGCACAAAATCCTTACATCTGTTAACCCTAAATTCAAGACTTGACTCAAGACTAGTGGGGCGTTAAAGAGCTACTGCTGTAGGCTTGTCAAAGCACCTGCGATATAGTACAAAAATACCACTACCTATTCTCCCATGGCAGACTTGATTTGATCCACAAACTCCTGATGGTCGATTACGGGTTTAGAAATATAGCCATCGGCACCACTTTCATGGAGGAAATTTTCTCGATCCCCCTCCATGGCGTGGGCGGTGACCAAAATCACTGGCAAACTAGCGGTGTTGGGGTCAGCCTTGAGGAGCTGGGTGATTTTGATGCCATCCATCGGTTTTCCCTGGTACATGCTGTGGGCCAGAGACACATCCATCAGTACCACATCGGCTTCGCCGCGACGGGCAATGGCCATCACCTCGTCCACATCTTCCGTGTGCTTAACGGCCAGGCCGCCGCGTTTGGTCAAAATCTTAGAAAAGACGCGGGCATTGACCAGGTCATCTTCCACAATCAAAACAGTTTTCATGGCTTGGGTGTTTCCCTACGACCAAAACGATAGGCTTGCCATACCCAGGGCATTGCTTATAACGTACAGCATTGTTAACCCTGATGTACCACATCCCACTGATGATTCGTTGTCTTTGCCTATCTTGGTCGCCAGTACCGTCCAGGGATTACCGTAGATGAAGGTACTCCCATCCACCCTAAGGGGCTTTATCCCCCTGTTATGGCCTTGTCAAAAGACAGGTTGACAATTCCAGGTTCAGGCTGGGAACGTTAGATTCCCTAGGGTTAAGCGCCTGACGTCGTTGCCACCCATGCCCCATATCTCTCAGTTCACCCAGGATCCTGCCCATGGCCGACCAACTTAACATCCTTGCTTCTGGGCAAATTGTGCCCACCTCTCTGCATACCGAGGTGCAACGGTCATACCTGGAATACGCCATGAGCGTGATTGTGGGTCGTGCCCTACCCGATGTGCGTGACGGTCTGAAACCAGTGCATCGGCGGATTCTGTACGCTATGCACGAACTGGGGTTAACCCCCGATCGCCCCTACCGTAAGTGCGCCCGGGTGGTGGGGGATGTGCTGGGTAAGTACCATCCCCATGGCGATCAGGCGGTTTACGATGCCTTGGTGCGGATGGTGCAGACCTTTTCCAGCCGCTATCCCCTGCTGGATGGCCACGGCAACTTTGGCTCGGTGGATAACGACCCCCCGGCCGCCATGCGGTACACCGAGACTCGCCTATCGCCCATCAGTAATGAGGCCCTGCTAGAGGATATCAGCGAGGCCCTGGTGGACTTTAGCGATAACTTCGACAGTTCCCAGCAAGAACCGGTGGTGCTGCCGACCCAGTTGCCCAACCTCTTGCTCAATGGGTCCTCAGGGATTGCGGTGGGTATGGCCACCAACATCCCGCCCCACAACCTGGGAGAGGTAATCGACGGGCTGATTGCCCTGATTGATCGACCCACCCTGTCTGACGAAGAGCTATTTCGCCTGGTGCCAGGGCCTGACTTCCCCACGGGCGGCGAAATTATCGGCACTGAGGGGATTTATGACGCCTATCGTACCGGTCGGGGCAGCATTCCGGTGCGGGGAGTCAGCCAGTTTGAGGAAATTCGCCCCGGTCGAGGCCGCCAGCGACGCAATGCCATCGTGATCACCGAACTGCCCTATCAGGTGAATAAAGCGGGCTGGATTGAGAAGATTGCCCAACTGGTCAACGCTAATAAGCTGGATGGTATTGCCGATATTCGCGATGAGAGCGATCGCGACGGCATGCGGGTGGTGATCGAACTAAAGCGGGAAACCTCGGGACAGCGGGTGCTGCAAGACCTGTACCGGATGACCCCCCTGCAAAGTAATTTCGGGGTAATTATGCTGGCCCTGGATAATGGCCAGCCCCGCCAGTTGCCCCTGCGGGAGGTGATGCAGGCGTTTCTAGACTTTCGAGAAACCACCCTGACCCGCCACTACCAGCATCAGTTGGACAAAACAGAAAACCGGCTGCACATTCTGGATGGCTTATTAACCGCCCTGGGCAACCTGGATGCGATTATCGACATTTTGCGCAATGCTCCCGACGGCACCACCGCCAAGCAGCAGTTTCAGCAGCAATTTGAGCTCAGCGAACGCCAAGCCGATGCGATTTTGGCCATGCCCCTACGCAAACTAACCGGCATGGAACGGCAAGGGCTGGAAACTGAGTATGAAGAGTTTACCCAGCGGCGAGACCAGCTGCAGCGGCTGTTGTCAGACCGGCGGGAACTGTTGAAGGCGATGAAGAAAGGGCTCCGGGCGCTGAAGAAGAAATATGGCGATTCCCGCCGCACCCGAATTCAAACAGAAGCTGAGCGAGAAGAAGAATCTCAACAGATTGAGGACATCATCGCGGAGGCGGTGGAAGAAGACACCGTGGTGGAATTTAGCCAGAAGGGCTATGTGCGGCGGTATTCCCAGCGATCGTACCAGCGGCGCCAGGCGCGGCTGGATGCAGACACCAACCCCAAGCTGCATGATGCCGAAGAGGACTTAACCATTCAGGTGGAAGCGGCTGTCACCACCCAGGAGGTGCTGACCCTCACCCGGGATGGTCGCGCCTTTACGGTGAGCGTGGAGGATATTCCAGCCAATCCCCGCCAGGGCAGAGGGGTACCGCTGGTGAACCTGTTGCCCGATTCGGTGCCCGCCGATGCCGATGCGGTCGTGACCCAACTGATGATTAATGACAGCAACCTCGGGCAGGACCTGATTTTGGTCACCCGCAAAGGCAAAATCAAGCGTGCCCCCCTGAGGGAGTTCACCAACCTGACCGGGCGGGGGCTGACAGCGATGAAGGTAAAAACGGGCGATGACTTAGCCTATGTCACCCTGGCCCAGGCGGGGGATGAGGTGATCTTAGGGACATCTGGGGGCAGACTGCTGCGCTTCCCCATCGATGATGACAATTTACCGATCATGGGGCGGGCCGCCCAAGGTCCCCAGGGGATACGCATGGGTAAACATGAAACCCTGATTGGCTGTGTGGCGGTGCAGGGGAAAAACGATTGTGTGCTACTGATGTCAGCGGCGGGCTATGGCAAACGTCTGCCAGGGGAGGCCCTGCGCCTGGCCAAACGGGGGGACATTGGCACCCAATCGTTCCAGTTCAGCCAAAAGACCGATCACCTGGTGGCCCTAACCCCAGCCATCCCCCATACGGCCCTGACGGTGCTGACCAGCGCCGAGCGGGTGGCCATCGTGCCCATCGAGTCGGTACCGCGTCAGGGTCGCACCGGAGAATGCGATCGCGTGGTTAAGCCCACCAAAGGCGAAACCGTCACCCAGGTGCTTACAGTTACCCTGCCAGAGTCCAGCGAGAACCAGGCCGCATCCACCGAGGAGGAGTAACCCCGGTGCGATCGGAGGTACGATCAAATAACCGTTTGCTCAACAGCGTCACCCCTGGGTATACCAACGATGACGGCCACAACGCAAAAACTGACCTTTGAGGATTACCTTGCCTATCACGATGGGACAGATACCCGCTATGAACTCGTCGATGGGGAACTGGTGCCCATGAGTCTGGGGACTGGCCAGCATGGCAGGATCATCGAGTTTTTGAATGACCAATTTCGGGACGAAATTAAACGCCAGCAGCTACCGTGGACCGCTAAAGCCATGATGGTGGGGGTGCAGTCGCCTCGCGGTAGGCGCTGGGACACCTCCCGGATTCCTGATGTGACGATTTTACCCCTAGGGCAGTGGGACGCCATGGCTGATCGTGAAGCTGTCATTCGCCTACATGAACCGCCACCCTTGCTGGTGGTCGAAGTGGTAAGCGACTCCACCGAAGCCGATGACTACCGCTCTAAGCGCTCAGAATATGGGCTATTGGAAATTCCTGAGTACTGGATAGTGGATTCGTTAGACAAAAAAGTAACCCTGTGTGTGTTAGACCACCAGTTCTATGACTCCACGGAGGTTTGGGCCGATCAGCAGATTCAGTCGCCCACACTGCCGGGGCTGCACCTCAGTACCAATCAAATTCTGGCTGGCAAACTGTAACAGAGTGGGACATAGCGTCAACTCACTACTGGCTCAACAGTTAGAAAGCTGGCTCATAGCAAATTACCATCCGTTTCAGCTTGGGCTTGTAACCAAATTGCAAGTCTGAACAGTCAGTAAGTTCTAGGAGGGCTTCCCCTAGGGACTCAATCTGCGCTAAGGAGAGGGTATAGGTGAGCAAATCAGTCAGCAGAGTTTGTGCCTGGGTTGGGGTTGGCCGAGGCTTAACCGGCAATCGGGTGATAACGCTATACACCTCGGCCAGGCTATGGGTGGAGATGTAAGCTGTGGTTTGGCGCTCTTTGGCCGCTTTGAGGTAGGGGTAACAAAGCTCATGGCAGGGATGAGATGGAACTAAAGCCGGAACCAGTACCGATGAGTCCAGTAGAATTTTCACAGAGAAAGCAACTTTTGTAGCCGTTCTTCTCGCGTCTGGCTGACCAGATCGGCTAAGGCAGGCTCGTCTAGTGGCCCTGTTTCAATCACCAGCACACCCCCTTTACGGCAAAGCTTGGGCTCTACCGGGTGATCGACGATCAACTCAGACGCCACACCTGCTTCAGCCTGACTAATTTCGGCTAAAAGAAACTGCATGGCTTGAAGTTTCTCAACCCGCGATAGCTCCCGCAGGGCAGGTGAAAGGTCCACAAGGGTCATGAGCGTTATCTCTGCAATGCTTACTGTCCTTAGGTAGGCACCTAACTATCCTGATCATACCTTGACCCTAGAACCCAGGGTTCTGCCTCAACCTTTGCCGCCCGCCAAGGTCTACCGCTAGAACCCTGGGTTCTGGCGCACCACCCTACTCACAGGCATGGCTGAGCACTAGGCGGCCATCGGGGAGCTGGTAGACACCGTCGGGTTCTTGCAGGGTGGCAGTGGGTTCGGCCAGGGTGCGGACGGTGCCGGTGGGGTAGGTGGAAATGCCGCTGTCCCCCGGGCGCTGGGGCAGACCCCCACTGCCAGTAACCACGAAGTCGCCGAGGCTGTCGTCGGTGCGGGCGATGCAACTGCCGGTAGTGAAGGTGGAGGGATCGATGATGATTTCTTTCAGAGAGGTGAGGCTGTTGAGCTCTACAAAAGTTCATCCCCTGGTAGCGGCTCAACATCCGGCACTCGTGCCAAAATTTGTGCAAACTGCTCCTCATCAGCTTTTTCAGCATAATGACGCAGTAGGCGCTCGGTTCTAGCGGCTCCAACTTTCTCTGAAATAGCTGCTACTAACCACTGATCAAGCGAAACATCATTTTCATTGGCTAATTGGCTAATTTCTTCCAGCAAGTCATTAGGTAACAACAACGTATAAGAACTCATTGAGCTAACTCTCCCCTAACCTATGCCTATGTACTAACTCTTGTGGTCTAATCACATCAAGGCCAAATTTCCGCGCCGCAGGTAGAAAATCTTGAGCATTGAAGGTTACAATCGCGTCGGCCCGGGCATTAATGGCACAGTCCAGCACTCTCTCGTCATCCGGATCCGAGAGTTATGGACGCCATGTAAAGTAAATGGGTACTGGCATCAAGTGAGACGCTAGCATCGCTAAAACCACTTCTATTTCATTATTATCAGTCCAGAAATTTTTGAGGTTCGCATCTCGGCGCAGCACATCGCCATATTCTAAAAATAATGCTTCTGACACGGCACCGCTCATTAACCTACGGCTGAGAGCCGATAGAACGACAAAGCTTGCTCCACGACGAGATCTAAGGGCAGCTACCCAAACGTTAGTATCAAAAACGTAGAGCATAGGCAGTGAGCAGGCTAGTCAAGGGTTTTTGAGGCAACATACTGCTGATGGCTCTTATGTCAGGCATCAAACCACTTTAATTTCCTAGCTTTCAGTATACCTTGGCCATCATAGAGCCCAGGGTTCTAGCGACAGACCTCGGTGTTTAGCAAAGGTTAGGGCAGAACCCTGGGATCTGGCGCAGCAACCTTACTCGCAGGCGTGGCTGAGCACCAGGCGGCCATCGGGGAGTTGGTAGACGCCGTCGGGTTCTTGCAGGGTGGCGGTGGGTTCGGTAATGGGGCGGACGGTGCCGGTGGGGTAGGCGGAAATGCCGCTGTCGCCGGGGCGCTGGGGTAGGCCACCGCTGCCGGTGATCACAAAGTCGCCGAGGCTGTCGTCGGTGCGGGCGATGCAACTGCCAGCGGTGAGGGCGGCGGTGTCGATGATGGTGTCGGCTAGGGAGGTGAGGCTGTTTTCGATGAAGCTGCTGTCGCCCACAATGATTTGCCCCGATTCAACGGCACCACTGGCGTTAACATCCACGCGATCGTTGTTAATCAAGTCAAATAGTTCTTCACGGGTGAGGGAGCCAGAGCCAATGTTGGCGTTTTGGCCGAAGAAGGTGGTGCGGCTGAGGTCAATGTTGCCGCCGCGACCATCGGCGGAAAAGGCAAGGATGTCGCTGTCGTCTAGGGCAATGACAAAATCGGCAATGATGGTGATATTGCCACCACTGCCTTCTCCAAAGGCAACCGCAGTCAAAATATCGCTGTTGTTTCTAAGAATTAGGTTCCCTGCTTGAATATCAATTTGCCCACCGGAGGTTTCTAGCGCAAATGAGTCAATTGTTCCATTGACAACTCGCATTCGACCATCGACGTTAATCACCACATTCCCCGCATCGCCCGTGCCCTCGGTGCTGGTACTCAGTCGTGCCCCATTGGTCACAGCTAGAGAACCTGTAGTAACCACCACGTCTCCACCAGCTCCCACAGCCCCGAATTCGACGGTGCTAAAGGCAGCACTAGGAAACTGACCATCGTTGCTGGTGCCATCAAAGAGGATAGTGTCGCGGGCGTCTATATCTACCCTTCCTGCATCTCCAATACCTCTAGTGTCGGTAATAAGCTGTGCTCCGTTAGTTACTGTCAAGGAGCTAGTGCGAATCACTAGGTTCCCTCCAGTACCTGATGCTGTAGACGCGACGTTGCTAAAGACAGTGCTGTTATTGTCAAATACAGCGGCACCGCGGACATCTATATCTACATGTCCTGCATCTCCAATGCCTAGTGTTGACGATGTAAGGGTTGCACCACTACTCACTTGTAGCAAATTGGCTGAAATCGTGATGCCTCCTGCTTGGCCCGTTCCCTGACGTTCGACACGAGTCACGACACCACTAGGAAATTGGCCATCATCACTTCTACCGTCTAAGATAACGCTGCCATGGGCCTCGATTTTCACATTGCCTGCATCCCCAAAACCTGCAGTACTAGTATTGAGTCTAGCTCCATTTGTGATCGTCAGGGAGCCGGTGCTAATAAGCACATTACCCCCCACTCCTTCTGCCATAGGTCCAACACGGCTAAAGGTAGCACTACGAAATCGGCCATCAGTGCTAGTTCCATCAAAGACAACGCTATCGCGGGCCTCGATTTCCACATTGCCCGCGTTCCCAGTGCCAAAGGTGTTGGCATTGAGTCCCGCCCCATTAGTAACTATCAGAGAGCCGGTGCGAATAATCACACTACCCCCTGTTCCCTCCGCTGCAGCTCCGACATCGCTAAAAGCAGCACTAGATAATTGACCATCAGCACTAGTTCCATCAAAGACAACGCTATCGCGGGCCTCAATTTCCACATTGCCTGCATCACCTATGCCAGCAGTAATAACTTGCAGTTGTGCCCCGTTAAACAATGCGAGAAAGCCAGTACGAATTACTACATTACCTCCTGCCCCCTCTGCCTCAGGCCCGACATCGCTAAAAGCAGCACTAGGTAATTGACCATCAGCACTAGTTCCATCAAAGACAATGCGATCACGAGCCTTGATTTCTACATTTCCCGCATTACCGGTGCCATCAATACTAGATTGCAGCTGTGCCCCGCCAAAAAGCTCCACATTTGTAGCGACAATTCGGATATTTCCTCCAGTTCCCGTTACGCCTGCTGCTAAGTTACTAGCCGCCACCGTCCGACGAGTTTGCCGTTCAAAGCGAACTGTATTACCTGCATTAATCACCACATCGCCTACGACTCCAGCTCCTGTAGTCTGAATTGAGCTATTAGTCACTACAACATTATTTCGAGCATCAAGATATACGACTCCTCCTTGACCACCAAAACCTCGCGCATCAATGCCAACATTAGCAAGTCCCTGTCCGGTAACCAAAATGTTGCCTCTAGATAGTCTTGCGTTAGGCTGGTATCGAGTAGTGAGCAGCACTAGCCCATTTGGTGCAGCCATCAACACATCGCCAACGGTAATATCGCCATTAGTCGGCACAGTCGTGGCATCCAGTCCCAATAGAATGAAGGCCGGATCGAGGCCAGTGATATTGCCTGGAGGCACCAGCCCAATCGCTTCAGGAGACACCCCAGCCCGCACGTCCAAGGTCGGCTGAGCCCCCCCGTCGATCTCAACTACAGTGCCATCGGAGAGAGTAATCGTTTCTCGCAGAAAATCAACGCCCAGTTCCCCAGGGTCAGCATCGGTAATAATTGCCGTACCAATATTGACTGAGCCCCCCGCAAGGATGTGGAGGGATCCCCCGCTATAGCCAAGCAACTCCACATCACCCAGGGCACGAATCACCGGGTCGATGGGGCTGAACAGCTCCCCCAAAGAATGATCTAGAGTTTCCACCCGAAAGCTGCCGCCGCTCCAGTAGTGGGCATCGCCTGCTACGGGGTTCCCAGATCGCAGCACCATATCCCCATGGCTATACAACCCACTATCCCCATGGCTCAACGCCACAATATCCACCAATTCATTCCCCTGCACCAGCAGGGCACCCCCCGCAAACCCCACAAACGGCGTATCTGCCGTATCGCGAATCTGCACCGTATCCAACCCCAGCAGCGTCAAGTCGCCCCCCGCCGCCACCTGCCCCTGCAAATCCAGATTATTCGCCGCCAGGGTCAGATTCCCCTGCGCCGCCAGTTGGCCCCGGTTCTGGATATCCCCAGAGGCATCGCTCAGGTAGTTGCTAAACAACGCACTGGGGTGCACGGTCAGCAAACTGCTCTGCTCCGGTTCTGTGGCGCTGTAGATCCCATCCCCCAGGGGGATCGCCTCGGCGGTGCTGGCATAAAACGAGCCCTGAATATCCAGGGTGGCATTTTCGCCAAACACAATCCCATTGGGGTTAATCATAAACAAGTCCGCGGCCCCATCTACCCCCAGGGTGCCGAAAATATTGGATGGATTGCCTCCCGTTACCCGGCTAAGAATCGATTCAATCCCCGCCGGATTGGCAAAATACACCCGCTGGCCGTCATCAATGTTGAACTCTAGAAAACTGTGAAACAGGTTGCCATCGCGCACTGCCCCCCCTTCAATCAGTTCGGCCTCGGCCCCCTGCACCATCTCTGGGGTCACCACAGACCCCTCTGCTCCCAAGGTGGCATCGGGGGTAATCTGGGCCAGGGTCGGCAAAGGTGCGGCCAGGCACAGCCAGGGAGCAAGCAGGCTAGCAACGTACCACGGGCGAGGGACAAACATAGACACGGTGAAAGCAGACAGCAAGAATGGCCCAAAGTTATCACATTGGCCTGCCAACCATTCGCCCTTGTGACATAAACGTTAGCTTCATTCAAGTAGATGAACAAAAGTAAATTTGGTCAGCATGGCTGGTTTCGACGGATCAACTGGCTGATTCAAGTCAGATAACTTGGCAGATTTCAGCATCGCATCTGGCTGGTTTTAGGAATGACTGCTGTCGTGGGTTTCCCTAAGCTGAAATCAATCGGTTCTAAACCAGCCGATTGCTCCTTACACAATTCACGATGATCCATTCTTAAGAGGGTCCCCATGAAACAAGCATTTGTACGGTTCATGAGTTCTGGTTTGCTGGCCACAACCTCAGTACTGGCCTTAGGGTTGGTGGCGCCCAACTTGCCGAAGTCGGCGCAACTCTCTCATTGGCTTCCTAGCAGTAATGCATTGGCCTCAACTTCATCTGCAACAGCGGCATTAACACCAGCTGAAATCTATGAGCAGGTGAACCCTGCAGTGGTAACAATAGTTTTGCTCGATGAAGACCAAAATCTTTTGAGTCATGGCAGTGGGTTTATTGTCCGTGCCGACGGCTTAATTATGACCAATGCCCATGTCGTCAGTGCAGACCACGCTGCTGTTGGTGTTGTTTTGGCTGATGGTTCCAGCTATCTAGCCGATATCGTCGGCTTTGACCGCCAAGGCAACGATCTGGCTGTCGTAGAGTTACGCGGAACTCATCAGCTACCTGTGGCGACCCTGGCGGCATCCATTGGTGAGAGCCGGATTGGCGATGCCGTTTACGCCATTGGTTCACCCCAAGGCATTCGTAATACCCTGAGCAGCGGCATTATCAGCAATATTTTGGCTGATCAAACAGAAGTCATGCACAGTGCAGCCATCAACCCCGGCAATTCTGGTGGGCCTTTGGTCAACAACCAGGGTCAAGTGATTGGTATTAATACCAGGATGCTGGGCGCACCTGTGACGTCCTCTGAGGGCAATGTAATTGGTACAGCCCGCACGACCAACGGTATGGGGATTGCGATTACAGCGGACGAAATTAGGACGTTTATGACCGTGGTGCGCCTAGGGATGGCCGCACCTACCCCCCGCTCGGAAAGGGTTGTTAGTCATCGATAAAGACTCTCGCAGCTAGCGGTAATGCTGCCCCGCGTGTGTGCCCCAGTCGCCTTTATTGTCCTCGTTCCCATGCTCTGCGTGGGAACGCTTCCCGGCGGCTCAGCCTCTCTCCGTGGGCGGCAGGCGAGATGCTAGCGCTACTTGACTACCGGCTCAAAAGGCAAACAGCTGACTCAGGGCAGACTATCACTATCATCCGTTTCAGCTTGGGCTTGCAACCAAGCGATAAAGTCGGACTCATCAGCCCAGTCTGCCAAGGCCACCTGTAGCTCAGCCAACTGCTCCAAAGAGAGGGCCTGTACCGCTGCCACAGACGGGGGGGACAAGGTTGCTAATTGAGTCGTTAACTGCTCCACGATCACCGCCTGTCGCTGCTGCTGCTGCGCTAGCCAGGTTTGCAAGTCGGAGCGGTCGGTAAACTCTAACAGAGCCTCCCCCAGAGATTCAATCTGCGCTAAGGAGAGGGTAACCACGGCAGAGCGAATCGCCTCTGGCAAAGCCCCGACTCGACGGCTCAAGAGTCGTAGCACCAGTGCTAGCGCCTCCTGGCGCCGCCCCTCCTGGCGCCCCTCCTGTAGACCTTCCTGACGACCTTCTTGAAGTCCTTCCTGAAGTCCTTCCTGTAGACCTTCCTGCCAGCCTTCGGCTTTGATTTCTCGATAAATGACGGACTCTTGCATCAGTTCCCTCCTCAGGATTTGCTGAATCAGGCTTTTGTCTAATACTAACCCGGCCAGAATGGCGGCAGAGGCGGCGACGTTACTCTGGGTGCGGCGATCGCCAATAGTGTCTATTTCCGTCGCCACTTGACGCAATAACTGAGCTGGATCGTCGGTTTGGGTGAGTGGGGCCAGGGGTAGCAGGCCGGTTTGGTTGAGGAACAAAGCGGAGGGCTGTTCCCACAGACGCACGACTTCAAAGTCGTGGCGGGTGCCGGGCACTTCAAAGGTGGTTTGATAGACAGCCTCTGACTGAGTGGGGGTGAGGTAAATGACCACCTGGCGCATGGCCTTGTGGGGAAAGCGGCGATAGACCCGCAGGCGGTAGTCGATCATCCTGAAGGCCATGGTGGGATCGGGCCGGGCCTGAAATTCCAGGTGCAGGATGGTGTCGGGGGATTGCAGGAGAATCAATGCATCGGCGCGGATCGGCTCTAGGGAGAGTTCGGCAGGGCTGAGTTCGGTGAGGGCGATGGGTGCGCCCAACAGCCAGGTGGCAAAGTCGGCGGAAAAGGTTTCGACCAAAAATTTGCAGACGGTGTCAAACATGATGAGCAACTTACCACCAAAGCAGCCATAGAAATGGCCTAGACTGCCATTAAATGCAACCCAACTTCGACTTAAACCAACGTCAAGTCCAGACCTAGAGTTCTGCCTGCGGGAAAACTCCAGATCCCGAGCTGGACTTGGTATAGCGTAAGTCAAGATACACATTTCCACCAATCGCTATTCCACGACCTCAACAATTTTGCCCATGAAGCGCTTTGTCCCCTTTCAGCCGCTGTCATCCAGATCGCTGGCCTGGCGTCAGCTACTGCCCGGGGCAGTGGTGCTGGGGGTGATTGTCGCCCTGCGGCTGCTGGGCTTGTTTCAAGAGCTAGAGCTAAAAATGCTGGACACGCTACTGCGCTGGCGACCGGCAGAACCAACCGATGAGCGCATCTTGATTATTGGCATTGACGAAGTTGATATTCAGCAGTTGGGCACCTACCCTGTTCCTGACGGAGTCTTAGCCGAGTTAATTCAGACCCTGGAACGTCACCATCCCCGCGCCATCGGCATCGATATCTTCCGGGACATGGTAGTGGAACCAGGTCATCAGGACCTGGTGGAGACCCTGATAGCCCTGCCCCAGGCGATTGCCATTGAATACATCTTAAGCAATCCCCCCATTGCGGCCCCCGACTACCTGCCTCCAGAACAGATTGGGTTTGTGGACTTTCCCACCGACAACGACGGGTTTGTGCGACGAGCCTTACTCGGTTCCCCCGATGCCGTGGGGGAGTACCGGCTTTCTTTGGCCCTGCGGCTAGCGGAAACCTACCTGCAACCCGAAGGTATGCCCCTGACCAATGGAGTGCGGGACCCCTGGGCCAAGCGCTTTGGCGACACAGAGTTTTCTAGCATCCCCCCCCATACGGGCGGGTATGTGGGGGCTGATACCGGCGGCCACCAGGTGCTGCTGAATGGGCGCAGTGGGGCCACCCCCTTTCGCCAGGTGTCGTTGGCTGAGGTTTTGGCGGATAGTGTGGACCCCGACTGGATTCAGGACGCCATTGTGCTGGTGGGTATCACCTCCCCCAGTGTGAAAGACTTTGTTAACTCAGCGGCGGTGGTGTCTGACCATCCAGGGCAGGTGTATGGGGTGGTGATGCATGCCCATGTCACCAGTCAACTGGTCAGTGCGGTGCTGGACGATCGCCCCATGTTGCGCACCTGGCCCCAGGAATTTGAGTACCTGTGGATTATTGTCTGGGGTGGGGTGGGGATGGTGCTGATTCGGGGCCTCAAATCCCCTTCGCGCTACTTGCTGATGGTGGGGGTGATTGGCTTGGCGATCGCGGGTCTGAGCTATGGGCTACTGGTGTTGGGGGGCTGGTGGGTGCCTTTGGTGCCCACCCTGGTGGTATTTAGCCTGAACGGGCTGGTGCTGCCAGGATTTTATTTATATGACCAAACCCTGCGATCGCGGATCGAAGCCCGCCAGCGAGCCATCGATCAAACCTATACGGCCATCCACAATGGTCCGCTGCAAACCCTGGCCCTACTCCTGCGCGAGGCCGACAACCTGGATTGGCTCCAGGCGGTACCCAGGCTCCACCAGCTCAACCAGGAATTGCGAGATATCCGCGAGCGCTTGCCCGCCGACCAACGTAGGGTCGATGCGCCCCAAACTCCCCTCCACGAAGACCTATGGGAAACCTACACCGCCACCCTGCATCGGGGCCAACGGGAATTTCCAGGGCTACAGGGGATTAAGTTCCAAGTGGTGGACTTTAAACCCCTGAATGCCGACCACTTATCCGCCGACGATCGCCAGGCCCTGTGCCAATTTTTAGAAGAGGCACTGCTGAATGTGGGCAAACATGGGGTGGGGGTCAGCCGGTTGACGGTGGTGTGCCAGGCCACCACTGACGAAAACCTGATCCAAGTCACTGATAACGGCCAGGGGCAGCGCGACCACTCATCCGAACCAGGGGTAGACGGCTGGGGGACCCAACAGGCCCAGCAGTTAGCTCGACAACTGCGGGGACATTTCCAACGCCGTTTTACCGAGGCGGGTACCTGTTGCGAACTGCGCTGGCCTTCGCCGCGTTAGGCAGAAACCAGCCAGGGGCTTGGCACGTATAAGACAACCCCATGGCGCAACCACCCGCTACGGTTAAACCATCCCAACCCGGTAGCTTTGCTAATTTTTTCTGCCGACCTCGTTTCCCCTTTGTCCACTGCCATAGGATGGCATTAGCGTCAGGAGTAGACCCATGATTCAGTACTCAGGAATGCGCCGATCGACCTTAGCGATAACCTTACTGAGCCTAGGCAGCTTAACTGGGCTGTGGATGGCCGCCAGTTCCCCCAGTTGGGGGCGCACCCTACCCACTGGACCTCAGTCAGGGCCGGGGCAGGTCCTAACACAGCGGGGGAATCAGCGGGGTTATCAACCTCCCCCCAATACCCGTGCCCCTCGCCGTACCACCGGAGGAGGAACCCGAGGAGGCTGTGCTGGAGATGCCCCCATTGACCTGACTATTCTGGCACCCCAGGGCCATGTAGGCCAGACGGCAATGAGCCATCCCACCCTGGTCTGGTACGTACCGGACGACACCCCCTACGATACTGAGCTCCAGCTGTATCGGTATGCCGAGGCCCAGGGGGATGAGCTAGAGCCGATCGCAGTCTTTGACCTGGGGCCTAGCCAATCTGGCTATCAGACCTTTACCCTGCCGGATGATCAGCCGGGGCTGACGGTAGGGGAAACCTACCGCTGGAAGGTAATTGTGCACTGCTTTCCGGGGCAGCCGTCCCGGAGTGCCCTGGATGAGGCTGACCTGGTGGTGGTGGCTGATGGGGTCGATCAGCCTGCTGCTGATCCGGTGAGTCAGGCGGAACAGGCGATCGCGGCGGGGCTCTGGTACGATGCGATCGCCCTCCTCTCCCAAGCCCCCGTTTCCCCCGAGGCGGCCACCTACCGCCAGGCACTATTGGCTAATCTAGCGGCCCTGGAAGCCGAAAACCCTAACGATGACCTGTCGCTGTTTAGCGAACGGCTGCTGTACCTGGCGAATCCGTAGCGCCTAAAGCCAATTGCCCACTAAAATCAACGGTGCCCACTTGCCCGGGGTCACACTGGCCCCCCGCTGAATCGCCTGGATTTGAGCCTGCTGCAGAGCTTGGGCCTTATTCAGTTGTGGGTCTTGCAAGTAGTGATAAAAGTCCTGGACGATTTGGGCCGTGGTCAAATCGTCAGCTTGCCAAAGGGAGGCGATCGCGCTTCTAGCCCCGGCCCGAATGGCTACCCCAGCCAAGCCCAGGGTGGAGCGATCATCCCCCGCTGCGGTGTCGCAGGCGGTGAGCATCACTAAGTCAACCTGGGGATCGTTCGGACTGCTAGCCCGAATCAAGGCCTCTAACTGACCGAAGGTGACCGTCTCCCCCTGTCCGGTAATGATGAAATTCTCCTGGGGGTCGGGGCTGAACTGTCCATGGGTGGCAAAGTGCAAAATGTCGTAGGGGTGGGCTTGCAGCAAACGCTGCAAGCTGGCCTGGCTAAAGTCTGTATCCAGCAGGGCCTGGCTGCCCGGTAGTGCCGCTAACACCGAGTCCACTTCCCTGGGCACCCCTGGCAACGGTCGAAACTGACGCCCAGCGGCGACAACCGCCTGACTACTACCCAGCACGAGGGCCTGCATGTTCTCCAGGCTCAAGGCTTCTGGAGCGGTGAGGGTGAGGGCCGGGGTGGTGGCGATCGCGTATTTTTCAATCAAAAACCGCTGACCGTCATAGAGGGCGGCCATGGGCACACTGCGCAAAAAGCCATCATGGATAAAGACAAGGGTGTTAATGTCAGCGGCCTGTAAGGTGGGCTCCAGGGGCGCAATCAGTTGCTGATACAGGTGCTGAGCGATCGCGGTGTCATAGGGTTCGGTAAAGAAGGCTTCGAGCCCCAGGCGAAATTGAATCACCTGCTCTTGCAGGTCTTGGCTATGGTCGATCCAAATTAATTTGGGGGGCTGGTTGGGGATGTTGGCAATCAGGGCGGTGCGATCGGGCAGCACCACGGAGCTAATCACTGCCGTGTTGGTACTTTGGGCCAGCAGGTCAACCCGGGCCTGGGCCACTGGGGTAAGGATGCAGTCGTTGCCAAAGTAATTTTGCAACTCGGCTAGCCTTAGGGAATCGGCGGTGACCAGGGCGGCCTCAAGCAGACGGGTGGCGTCTGTGGGCGGTGACGTCCCCTGCTTCACCCCTGGGGCTACGGCCACGGGTAGGGCCGGGTCAACGGTTGAGAGTTGTAAATCAATCAGCTCTCGATAGATCGGTTCCACCGTATCTCGAAAATCGAATTGCAGGTCTTGATCGGCCACGAGAATTTCGGTGCGGATGCTCTCTAGGGTGGCTACCGCCTGCTCGTAGGCTCCCATGGCCTGTCCCCACTGTTGCTGTTGCCGGTAAATACGGCCCGCTTGCCACTGCCACAAATACAGACTATCGGCTGCCCCCAGGCCATCGGTAGCGGCCAGTTGAGCCCTTGTGGTCCAGCCCATCGCTTGGGGGAAAGCGCCTCGGCACTCATACAGGTGCCCCAGTTCGCCCAGGGCAAAGGACTCGGCCCGGCGATCGCCAATGGTGACGGCGATCGCAGCTCCCCGTTCTAGCCAGGGCTGAGCCTGGGCTAGCCAGTCAGTGCCCCCACAGCGAAAACCAACATCCATGGGTTGGTAGGATTTGCCCAGGGCGATCGCCCCGTAGGCCACCGAACGACTGGCGGGTAGTTGGGCCAGCAATGTCGCCAAGTGTTGCCGGTTCTCTTGCAAGGCGCCGCTATCCGCCTGATGGCGGTAAATTGGCAGTAGATTCAGCCGAGTTTGTAATTCCCCCAGGGGATCTTGGTGCTCCTGGGCCAGGGTTAAGCTGCGTTCGAGCACCTGCTGGGCTTCGGCTTGGCGCTGCTGGGCCTGGGCAAAGAAGTCGCTGGCAAAACCACTTAGCCCCAGTTGCTGAGCTGACTCAGCCCGCTGAGAGCTGACGCGGGCCTGGCGCTGGGCCAGGCTGCCTAAGCTGTTCAAGATGGGGACCTGAAATTGGACGTAGCCCTCGGCTTCGGCCAGGGTCAAGCCCTGCTGCAATAGCTCCTCGGCGGTGGTGTAGTTTCCCCAGAGACGATAGCTTTCCCCTAAGCTACCCAATGCCGCCACTTCCCCCAGGCGGTCTTGGTGGGTCTGGGCCAAGGCCCACGCTGACCCAGCGACGCAAGGTTGATCGGACTGATCTAGCTGGGGATGGCACAATAGCGCGATCGCCCGGCGATACTGGCCCAACCGTAAATGCACCTGGGCCTGTTCGGTCAACGTGCGACCCAGCTTAGTTGCATCCCCTAAACGGCGGTAGTGGCTAGCCGCCGCCCCCCAAGCATCCAGGGCCGCCGCCGGTTGCCCCAACTGTTGATAGGCCCGGGCCAGGTTTTCGTTAATCACCGCTTGGGCGGCCACATCAGCCGCCTGGGTATAAGCTTGCAAAGCGGATTGCCAACGGTCTATGGCTGGTTGAAAGTCCCCGTCCTGGTACAGGGCCACCCCCTCCTGAACCAACTGGGCTGGTGTAGTCCTCTGGTCGGTGCTACCCATATCAGCTATGCTGGGCCACGACAGGGTAGGATGCAGCCAAATGGTCAGGGTCAGGCTGACCAAAAAGAAAACGCCCCAAACCCGACATAGACCAAGACGGAGCAGATTTGGCATGGCAACACCATCCTTGCCGAACAGGATACAGAGAGTGACAGACTCAACGGCTACCCTTAAGCGTATCAGAGGTGCCCGAAAGAAGATTAAACTCTTAATCAGCCGATCCTTTTTTGCATGAGCAACCGGTAGGTATGATTTGAGTCCTAGAACGCCGATACAGAACCCAGGGTTCTTGGGCTGATTAGCCAGTATTTTTTTGGGTATCCGAGAGCAGAGCCCTGGGTTCTTGACCTATTGTACCGATACTCTAGCGTTGGTCTCTTGCGGCCTCTTCAAGTGAGAGTTGGAGGGTACATCCCACTTTTGCAGCCCACTCAAGAGAAGCCGCTCCGCGTCTACACCCTAAATCCCTCTCCCAGAGCGGGAGAGGGACTTTGAATCCGGCCCCCCTTCTCCCATTTTGGGAGTAGGCCGTAGGACGTGCGTAGCAGGGGCTGGGGGATGTAGAGCTTGCGCTTCCCGCAGGGTGGGCCAACTTGCATAAGTGGGATGCACTCGAGTTGGACCTTAGCCTCTAATCTTAACGCCTTTCTTGACATATTCAGCTAACGCTTCGCTGAGTTTTTCGTCAACAGTTTTTTCGGGCTTTGGAGGCTTAGAGAAACAGCCAATCGTATGAAGAATAAAAACAACAAAAAGCACAGTTAGAAATTCCATAGTCACAGACTCCTGGGGGATAACTATAGTGGAGTAATCGAGGGGCTATTGGTCGTAAACACAGACTGAAAGCTGACCAGGTCGATTACAGCCTTCCGGGCCAAATCCCATATCTAAATCACCCACGATCGTCCTTGAATTATTAGGGGCCTGAGAAAAGTTAGGAATCAGGGGCTGTGTAGCCCCGTCGCCGTAACCGCCGCCAATAATGGGAATTTCACCCTGGGTTGACTTGGGCTCAACCACTAAGTCTTCAGCGTTGAAGGATAAATTATTACGGACCAGATCTACATTTTGAGTGGCCGAAACTGGTAACGAGGAAAGACCTAAAACCGATACGTTAATCACCAGCAGCTGACCAAAGAATTTGAGAGTTTTTTGAGTTACCATGGGGGCTTTTGGATATCAACAACATCTTTACTGTATGGTTTGAGATGGTTTGATTCACTAGAGATAATTGCCAGCCTGACTTCCAGTTTTGTCTATGTTCATTGCTGAAAAGTGCAAGCTAAGTAATAGCTTGATGGCAGACCCCTGGGATCTGCCCTGGGGTTCTAGGCGGCAGCTAGTACTGCCTGGCAGAAATATAACCACCGTTGCTGAGGGTGTCAGGTATCGGCATCCCCTCCTGGGAGGGGTAGGGGTGGGTTACACAGGTGTCAGGAATGGTGGGCCGACTTATGCCTCAGAGTACTAGCTCGGGCAGTAGGGCTTGATCAAACAGGGAGGGGAGATCCCAGGTCAGGAGTGACTCTAGGGACACTGGCTCGACTAAATGGGTAGTCAAGGACTGTGGCGTCAGTTGTACCGGGCGGTCTATCGCGATCGCCCCTACCCCAGCGTCTTCATCTCCGATTTCCAGCCCTTCCTGCGTCCCCTGGGAATTAAACCCGGTCACAAAATTATGGGGATCACTGATTCTGGCAGATAAAGCCACCAGTGAGGGTTGAGACAGGGGATGGGTGGACGAGGGGATGAGTGGATGCGCTGGGGCTACCTCAGCAATGCTCTCCTGGAAGGATCCAACTATCTCAGTCAGGGGACGCAGCACTGGGCTCCAGTCACGGCTAGGGGCCATAGTCCCCGCGACCTCCGCACCAAAGGCGTTAGGGGCCAGGTAAGCCTGACCGCTCACCCGTGATAGGGCCAGGGCCTTACGCACGGCGGCATCGGCATTGACAAAGCCGTGACCGTAGATGGGGTCATAGCCGGGGGCACCCAAATCATAGGCGGTGCGGGCCAAGATACTGTGGACATCCACGGCACTTAACCCAGGATTGGCGCTCCACACCAGGGACGCCACCCCAGACACGTTGGGCGCGGCGGCAGAGGTGCCATTGAATGGTTCGGTGCCATGCTGCCACATTGGAGCATTTAGGTTATAACCAAATTGCACGTCAGACCAGCCTAATTCAGCCCGGGTAGCGATCACCTCCGACGGTCCCATTAGCGATAGGCCCCAGCCATAGTTGCTGCCCCACCACCCGGGGTAGGAGATGCGATCGCCCGGATTCGTCTCTTGGCCAAACCAATCTTGGGTGCCCCAGGAAGCCCCCACCGCGATCACATTGCTGTAAGCGTTGGCCAAAATGGCTGGATACGACAGCATTGGCGCATCATCGTTGCCTGAAGAAATCACAAACAAAGCATTGTCTTGGTTAAGGGCAATCAAACGTTCTAGAGTGGGAAAAGCCCCAATTGGGGTACCATGGTCACCCCGACTCAAACTCATATTGATCACCACTCGACGCCCTGTGGCGCGGGCATGGTCGGTCATGATTTGGGTGGCTTCGTCCAAATCCAGATCCGTTGGGTCACCGCCCAACACATCGATATTCATCACATCGGCATACCAGTTGATGCCGCTCATGCCCTGGCCGTTGTTGCTACTGGCGGCCATAATCCCCTGCACCGGCGTACCGTGGGAGGTCGATCGGCTGAAGTCGTCTTGAATATTGCCAGCGATACCATAGGTACGACTGAGGTCAATATCGCTGTGGGTCAACCCCTGGCGATTAAAGGCCAGTCCAGAATCTTGCACCCCTAGCAAGATCGAGTCACTGCCTTGGTTAAATCGCCAAGCATTGTGAACCCCCATCATGTGCAAATTCCACTGTTGACCAAACAGCGGGTCGTTGGGCAATACACTTTGATTGAAGTTATGCCAGCCTTTCTGAAATACCAGACCGTCTAACCCTTCCATTAAAATCACGTTGCCGTTACTCAAGGTCATGGCATCAAACACGCGCAAGCCATCGGCCATCTCTAGCACAACCCCACCGCCACTACTAAAAGCCGGATCCCAGCCAGTGACGTCATTAATAGAAATATGGGATAAATCGAGGATGTCCCAATACCCAGAGCCAAAGTCAACATTGCCATGGCCAGAGTAAATACTGACTTGGCTTTGGCCAGTATAGGTAAACCAATCAGCCCGTAAACTGCCTTGATAGTGGTGCACCGTGAAATCAGCCGTGCCAGCAACACTGTCAGTGGGAAAGAGACCAGTCAGGGTATCCTGGCCAGAGGCGGCGAGTATCTCTGTTTCGTTACTGTGGTAGAGGATATCGGTGAGTTGATAGTGACCAGAACGCTTGAATAGACTAAATTCAGGGGCGATCGCGCTTAAATCTACACTGGTGGTAACACTATCTAGCCAGTCATCAAGGTTGCCCCCATCGGGGAGGGCCAACTCATGGATAGATTGCGAATTGAAAAGACTACCGGCATCAGCCGACCAGGCGTCAAAGGCAATTTTCTGACTGGCTGAAAAGTCATAGACTGTTGGAAATAGGGATTGATCTTGGGTTAGGGTTTCCATGATTGTCTTGGCCTTTACACAGAGGATTGCCATTAGCATAAAAACCAAGAGAGTTGGCTTATCTAGTCATAAATGCCAACCCTATGGCAGGATTTAGACAGTCTTTTGGCCAGTAACGGAGCCCACTTATGCAGTTTTCAGCAAGCTCAAGCTGATTGAAAGGGCGTGAGCATTAGACTGGGAATTTTGAATAGGTCAGGAGGTAAGAGGCAGGAGACAGGAGGCAGGAGTCAGGAGACAGGAGCTAGTACACCAAGGCAGAAATCAACCTGCTGTTCAGGACGCTTAAAATCCTTGCGCAGCAACAATTTTTCATCTTGAACTTTGCATTTTGAATTCCGCGTAGCGGTACTAGTCCTCTGTGGCTTAAGTGGGTCAACCAGTCCTGATATCTGACACCCAGAACCTGACACCCTCAAAGGTGACCGCATTTCCTTAGCTAGTACTAGCTAAAGAATCCTAAACGGTGGCGCTCTACAGTGGGAAAGCGCTTACGATTAACCTAAGATTTCAGGGTGCACGGGATGGGCCTAGGACTCGTGGGTGGGGTAAGCCGTGGTCGGTTAGGGCTGGTTTTGAGCTTGGGAGCAGCTCTGGCTATACCCTCGGTCGCTCAGGCTCAGATCATTCCCGATAGTACCCTGGATGCCGAAGCATCTCGGGTGCTACCCCAGGCAGTAGTGGATGGTTTAGAGACCACAATCATTGAGGGCGGTGCCGCAAGGGGCCAAAATCTGTTCCATAGCTTTGCAGACTTCAATATTGATGCCGGGCAGCGGGTCTATTTTGCTAATCCTGCTGGCATTGAGGCCATCCTGAGCCGGGTGACAGGGGGCAACCCGTCCAATATTTTCGGCACCTTGGGGGTGGATGGGCCAGCGAGTTTGTTTTTGATTAACCCCAACGGGATTGTGTTTGGGGAAAATGCCAGTTTGGATATTCAGGGCTCGTTTTATGCCAGCACCGCTGAGGCGATCGCCCTGGGGGATGGGGTCTATAGCGCCACAGAACCGGAGCAGAGCAGCCTGCTGACGGTGAACCCCAGTGCCTTGTTTAGCACCTACCTGAGTGATGCCTCTGGGGATATTCAGAACCGGGGCCAACTGACGGCGCAGGGCAACCTGACCCTGGCGGCGAACAATTTGGATTTGCAGGGGCAGGTGGCGGCGGGGGGCAACCTGATGCTGCTGGGGTTGGATACGGTGCAGATTCGCGATACGGCAGATACGCCGTTTGTGGGGTTTGCGGGGGGTGACCTGCTGGTGCAGGGGAATGAGCGGGTGGATATTGTGGCGTTGGGCCACCGGGATAGCGGGTTGTATAGCTATGGGGATATGGTGCTGCGGTCTGGCAACCCCGTAGCAGGTGATGCCCACTACTGGAGCGGTGGCAGCTTTCGGGTAGAAACTCTAAATGAAGCTTTAGGTCAACTGTTTAGTCCCATTGACCCTATCATTCGTGCCCTCGGAGATGTGAATATTGAGGGGTATAGAGGTAGTTCTTTACATGTTTTGGCAGGAGGGTCAGTCACAATCGGTACTGCCTATATCTATTATCTAGCCGATTCTGGTGTTCCTGGAATCGACTTTTTGCAAGAAACATTAGTTCTAACCGATGGCACCGTTATAAGCATTGATGGTGGTGCTCAACCAACTTTAGATATTAGGGCAGGAATATCTCCTAATATAATTAGTATACCTGTAGAAAATATCACAGGTTTGGACCTGGATTTTGATCGATTTCTCGATCAAAGCTTACAACTAACTCAACCCAGCTTTTTTGATTTGCCCTCAACTGCCGACATTAGTATTGGTGATGCTTGGATAGATGCCCCTAATGGCTTAGTACTTTTAAGTAATCAATACGAGCCTAATGTAGAACTGTCTAGGGGTGACATCCTTGTTACAGGTGAAGGCTTTTGGGGAGATGGTATTTATGTTTCCAGGTTTGGAGAACAATCGGGAGCTGTGTTCATAGATTCTCGAGGTGATATGGGGTGTGATTTAAGCCGGGAAACCCTCTAAGTGAAAGGGACTGAGGGTTTGTGCTTTTAGTGACTGACGGGCAAGG
>NZ_SMDQ01000130.1 GCF_012911975.1 Nodosilinea sp. P-1105
GTCGCCCCACTATGCTCTTACATTAAGCCGTTCAGTCGAACGGTGACCACACAGAACTCGAAAGCTTTGGCGCTGCCGGAAGGTGCTGGAACCACCAACCGACAGCTAACCCCGCACATCTAACTAGCAGATTGCGAGGCTAGGATCAACCCTAGCACCCAGTTTGCACCTCCAGCGTGGGTGGCTAGGGTTTTCGCGTTCTGTTTTCCTCAAACCCACCCCTGCCCACTTCGACAGGTTACCCCTCTGGGGTCGCTGTGCGAACAGTACAAGCCTCCGAGGAGGGGATGGCGGCGAAGGGTTTGTTCTCTGCAAACGCAAAAAAGGAAACAGAACCGATGTTGCAATATCTCGAACCGGGCGCCGGTGCTGCGTCCGGCAGTGCGTCCAGTCTGCCGCCGTCGGCCAGCAACCCCCGCCCCCCTCGACCCGAAAAAGTCCGCCATCTGCTCTACGGCAGCCTGCCCGCCCTGGACCGGACGATCAAAGTCCTCCATGCCCTGGGCTATGCCGAGCCCAAGGACTGGAGTGAGCCATTGCCAGTGCCCAAAGATGGAGAGGTTCTCCCAGCCATCAACCCCACCAAGGAGACGCCACCGAGCACAGTCGAGGGGGCTCCACCGAGCGGAGTCAAGGTGTGGATGGTGATTTTGACCAAAACCATGCTGCTGGAGTAGTCTGCAGATTTACCGGAGCTTGGCGTGCTGGCCCGGCTCCGGTAAATCTGGAGCACCGGTACAAATTCCAGGGCACAATCCTGGGATATCCTCAAGTTCATGATCGATGAGTAGGGCAAAATCGCTGCTGTCTCAGGACCATGAAAGCTTAGAACTCTGAGGTCCATCCAAAGTTCTAGCGAGTCAACACAGGTTTCTCCAGCGGGTAGGTGCTGAGGATGCGCTCAGCCATTTGGGGCGGGGTTAACCCCAAGGCAGCCTTGGACTGGTCAGGACTCGCATGGTCAACCAGCACATCCGGCACCCCAAGGCGCATCACCGACGCTGGAATTTGGGCATCCATGATCGCCTCGGCGACGGCAGAGCCAAAGCCCCCCATGATGCAGCCTTCCTCCAGGGTGACCACCTTGCCGATGGACTGGGCCAGGGGCAGGATGAGCTCAGTATCCAATGGTTTGACAAAGCGGGCGTTAATGACCGTGGCTTCGATACCATGTTCGCTGAGGATTTCGGCGGTTTGCATGGCTGGGTACACCATGGAGCCATAGCCCAGCAGCAATACGTCATCCCCTTGGCGCAGAATTTCGGCTTTGCCGATGGGCACCGGCTCCCACCCTTCTTCCATTAGAGGTACACCGTAGCCACTGCCCCGGGGGTACCGCAGCGCGATCGCCCCGTCAGTGTAATTAATGCCAGTAACTAGCATTCGCTGCAACTCAGCTTCATCCTTGGGGGCCATCAGCACCATGTTGGGGATGCAGCGCAGGTAAGCAATGTCGTACATGCCCTGGTGGGTGGGGCCATCTGCCCCGACAATGCCAGCCCGGTCGAGGCAAAAGAACACTGGCAGCTTTTGAATGCAGACATCATGGATGATCTGATCAAAGGCCCGCTGCAGGAAGGTGGAGTAGATGGTCGCCACGGGGCGCATGCCTTCGCAGGCCAAACCAGCCGCCAGGGTGACGGCGTGCTGTTCGGCAATGCCCACATCAATGTATTGCTTCGGCAGTTTCTGCTGTAGCTTATCGAGGCCAGTACCCGTGGCCATGGCGGCGGTAATGCCGATGATTTTGGGGTTGTCTTCTGCCAGCTTGATCAGGGTTTCGGCAAACACCTTGGAGTAGCTGGGGGGCTTGGGTTTGGTTGAGGGTAAGCCCTTGCCAGTAGAGAGGTTAAAGGGAGACTGGGCATGGTAGCCTACCTGGTCTTTTTCCGCGATCGCATAGCCCTTGCCCTTGGTAGTAGCCACATGCACCAGTACTGGCCCAGTGTGATTGTGGGCTTCTTTGAAGGTGGCGATCAGCTCTTGTAAGTTGTGGCCATCTACCGGCCCCATGTAGGTAAAGCCTAATTCTTCAAATACGGCCCCCACCTTAGGCACCGCCAGACGCTTCATCCCCTCTTTCACCCGATCCAACTCTGGAGACAGGGAATGGCCCACAAAGGGCAGATGCTTAAACTGCTCTTCCAGGTTGTCGGTGAGGAACTGTACCGGCGGGCTGAGGCGCATCTTGTTGAGGTAGCGGGGAATTGCCCCCACGTTGGGAGAGATCGACATTTCGTTGTCGTTGAGCACCACCAACAGGTTGGTGTTGGGCAAATGTCCAGCGTGGTTAATGGCTTCTAGGGCCATACCACCGGTCAGGGCCCCATCCCCGATGATCGCGGCGACTTTGTAGTCATCGCCAGCCATGTCCCGAGCCAGGGCCATCCCCAGGGCAGCGGAGATACTGGTGGAGGCATGGCCGGCCCCAAAGTGGTCAAATTTGCTTTCGCTGCGCTTTAGATAACCCGCCACGCCATCTTTCTGGCGCAGGGTGTGAAAGTCGTGGTAACGACCGGTAATCAACTTGTGGGGGTAAGCCTGGTGGCCCACATCCCAAGTAACTTTATCTCGGTCTAAATCCAGGGTTTGATACAGAGCCAAGGTAAGCTCGACAACCCCTAACCCTGGCCCCAAATGTCCACCACTAGCCGCTACAGTTTCCAGGTGCTTTTCGCGGATCTGACGGGCAATATCCTCTAGCTGACGAATAGAAAGACCGTGTAGCTGGTTAGGATGAGTTATGTCACTCAGGCGCATACTAGGTTAACCTCTGGGTCACGCGTTATTTTTTCCTGCTCTATTCACTGTAAAAGATATAGCGGTTAGAGACAGACAAGGGAAACAGGACTCATTAAGAAAACCCCCTGCGGGGCATCTGTTGGATAAAATCCCATGTAGTTTATTGATCAACACCTGGTAACCGTCACTGACGCCCGTTAACCAAGCGATACAACCCTTAATGTTCTGTTATGGTTTATTTTCTCCATTCTTTGGTCGTACGCCAGTGCGCTTTAATACCGTTTGCGACCTTTGGGGCGCTGGTGGCCTCTGGAATTGTCTTGACGCCCACAGCTGCGATCGCCAATGAGTTTTTGACCTGTGGTCGGGTGTTAACCGAGGCCGGGCTCGATGCTGAAGCGGTGGCGGCTGCCTGTGCCCAGGCCCTGCATCCCCAGGTGATGGCCCGCTGTGTTACCGATATTACCGACAGCACCGACATGATGGCGAATCAAGCATTGACCGCCTGCCAGCGCGATCGCCGTCCCCAGGAACTGGCCACCTGCGTCACCGCCCTCCACACCAATTTAGAGATGGCCGATAGTACCCAGGTGTTGGATAACTGTAGCCGTAGTATCCTGCCGCTGCGGTATTCAGACTGTGTACTGGGCCTGGTAGAGACCACCGACTTGTCCCCAGCGGCGTCGCTGGCAGCTTGTGGGGTGGCAGGCGATCGACCGATGGAGTTGGCGCCCACGTTTATTTTTGCCAATTAAACCACCGCCAAGTCTCGAGAGTTAGAGTGACCGCTTGGGTGACAGAACGGGGCAACCTCAGCCTATGTCCCATGGCTGGTTTGCGCTTTTGCTGGCAGATCTAGCGTCAGACGTCTCCAAACCCTGAAAACTACAAAACGCGGTTTTCTTGAACACAGCTGGCGTACCAGTGAAAGCTAGCCTTGGGAATACGCTGTTGGGTGGCATAGTCAATGTAGGTGATGCCAAAGCGGCGATCGCGGCCATAGGCCCATTCAAAGTTATCCAAAAAGCTCCAGAGAAAGTAGCCGGTTAAGGGGTAGCCCTCACTAGCGGCTCGGTGGGCCGATCGCAGGTACTGGCGCAGGTACTCAATCCGATCCAGGTCTAGCACCTCCCCCTGATTCGTCAGGGTATCTTGGGCGGCACAGCCATTTTCGCTGATGAACACCCGCAGGTCAGGGCGGTTGAGCGTATCGCTAATGTGGCGCACCCCCCAGTACAGGCTGTCGGGCACCACATGCAGCCAGGGCATGTGCAACCGGGGATAACCGCAGGGAAAGGGCAGCACCTCATAGCCCTGGGGGGTATTGGCCGCCCGCACATAGAGCCCGGTATAGACATTAAAACCCAGGGCATCCAGGGGTTGGTGGATGGTAGTCAGATCCCCGGGTTGGATGTCAGGGGCGTTCTCCCCCAGAGTTTCTAGCAGTTGGGGGCTATAGGCGCCAGTTAGGGCCGGGACGATGATGCCGCCGTTGGTCCCCACCGTGGAGAAGGCGGCCTGGGCGGCAGCGACATGGTCGAGGGTGTCGGCCAGGGGCACGGTGGCCAGGTAGTTGTCCACCAGGGCCACCGTGCAGGGCTGGGGAGTATTGGCCCGAATCGCCTGGCAGCCCAACCCGTGGGCCAGCAGGGCATGGTGGGAGGTCTGCCACACCTGCTTTAGGGTGGGAACCACGGTGCCGGGAGCCATTTCGGGCACCTGGTTGACCCCATAGCCCAGGTGGGTAAAGCAAAAAATTTCGTTCAGGGTAATCCAGTGGTTGACCCGGTCCCCCAAGTGCTTAACAGCGATCGCCACGTAGTCGGCAAAGTCCTGGGCCATCTGGCGACTGCGCCAAGAACCATAGTCATCCTCTAGGGCCTGGGGGCTATCCCAGTGGAACAGGGTGATGTGGGGGGTGATGCCGTACGCCAGTAAGGTGTCCACCAGTTCGCTGTAGAAGGCGAGTCCAGCCGGGTTAGTGGCCCCTCGCCCCTCAGGCAAAATCCGCGGCCACGACAGACTAAAGCGATAGTGGCGCACCCCCAGCTCTGCCATCAGGGCGATGTCGTCGCGAAAGCGGTGGAGATGGTCACAGGCGATCGCCCCAGTATCGCCATTTAGCACCCGCCCTGGGGTCTGGCTAAAGCTGTCCCAGACGCTGGCACCGCGACTCTCTGCTGCCCCTTCAATTTGGTAAGCCGAGGTGGCGACGCCCCACTCAAAGCCAGAGGGAAAGGGATAGACCATGGGTAGATAGGATGGGCTGGTACGGTCTCTTTATAGCAGTTGTGGGGGAGGTGGGGAGGTGGGGAGGTGGGGAGGTGGGGAGGTGGATGGGTGGATGGGTGGATGGGTGGATGGGTGGATGGGTGGATGGGTGGATGGGTGGATGGGTGGATGGGTGG
>NZ_SMDQ01000131.1 GCF_012911975.1 Nodosilinea sp. P-1105
CAACTCTATTTTCAGCGAGGTTTCTATGCTCTATCCCTGATGCAGCAAGCTCTCTAGGTACGTTGTCACCCGTTAAGCACCATGCCCAAATGGAAACTTTCCACCGAATTCACCTTTGATGCCGCCCACTCCATCCGCGACTACGATGGTCCCTGCGGTCGCATGCACGGTCACACCTACCGAGTTCGCCTTGAGGCCACCTCCCACCAGCTCCACTCCTCCCAGTACTGCCCCCACCCGGTGATGGTGGCCGACTTTCGCACCCTGCGCTGGGCCAAACGCGACCTGCTCAAGGGGGGGCTCGACCACTGCGTGCTCAATGACGTACTGCCCGAAGGCTACGAAACCACTGCCGAGATGATCGCCCAGTACATCTATGACAAAACCAAAAAAGAGCTGCCCGAGGGGGTGAAGCTCAAGGTCTGCGTTTCCGAAACCCCCAATTCCTGGGCCGAGTATGAAGATGATTAAGATCAGCGTCCCGACCACAAACTCCCCAACGGCTGACTTGTCCCCAGAGCTGGCCCAAACCCTGCCCGTCGTCGAAACATTTCACTCCATTCAGGGAGAAGGGGCCTGGGCAGGCACCAACGCTTTCTTCATCCGACTGGGGGGGTGCGATGTCGGCTGCCCCTGGTGCGACACCAAGCACTCCTGGAACCCAAAGCGTCACCCTCAACAGACCATCGGGACGTTGGTCTCCGCCGCCAAAGCCGCCAATCCCCAGATTGTGGTGATCACCGGCGGAGAGCCGCTGATGCATAATCTAACCCTGCTCACCCAGCAACTCAAAGCTGCTGACCTCCAGGTTCACCTGGAAACCTCCGGTGCCCACCCCTTCAGTGGCCACTTCGACTGGGTCACCTTCTCCCCCAAACGGTTTAAGCCACCCCATCCCAGCATCTATACCCAGGCCAGCGAACTGAAAGTGGTGGTCGCCACCGAGGCCGACCTGGCCTGGGCCGAGCAGCAGGCGGCCCAGCTGTCCCCAACCGTAGACAAACGACTCCAGCCGGAGTGGGAAACCTCAGACAGTCAGCAGATTGTGTTCAACTACGTCTTGAAACATCCGGAGTGGCGCGTTAGCCTGCAAACGCATAAATTTTTGGGAGTCCAATAGCGATGACTCAACCCAAAGCCATTGTTCTGCTATCGGGAGGGCTAGACTCGGCCACGGCAGCGGCACAGGCCATGGCCGACGGCTACGTCCCTATTGCCCTCTCCTTCCGCTACGGCCAACGTCACGAGCGAGAGCTAGAGGCCGCCCGCAAGCTCGCCGCCCATCTGGGCATCGCAGAGCACCATGTGATGGATGTGAACCTGGCCCAGTGGGGTGGCTCGTCCCTCACTGACCTGAACGAGAACCTGCCCCAGGATGGGGTGCAGGCCGGGGCGATTCCGTCTACCTATGTGCCGGGGCGCAACACGGTGTTTATCGCCATTGCCCTATCCCTAGCCGAGGCCAAGCAGGCAGACGCCATCTATCTGGGCATCAATGCCGTGGACTATTCCGGCTACCCCGACTGTCGGCCTGAATATTTGGCCGCCTTTCAGCAGCTGGCTCAGCTTTCTTCTAAGGCTGGGCTAGAGGGCAACGCCCCCCAACTGGTCGCCCCCCTAGTGATGGACTCCAAGGTTGATATCGTCCACCGGGCTCTGCGCCTGGGCGTACCGATCGCTGAAACCTGGTCGTGTTACGAAGGGGGTAAAGAGCCCTGCGGACGGTGCGATTCTTGCCGAATTCGCGACAAAGCGCTGATTGACGCTGGACGGGCTGATCTGGCAACGTGGGTAGGCCGCCGACTACAGGCCCAGGAGACTGAATGCCCTAATCCCGCAGTGTAGGGAAGACAGCCAGCGATGCTGTTGCGGCTGTTTGCGTTACAAGTTCCTGTTTTCGGCAGCTCAGCAGCCGATACACCGAGGGGATGTAGTAGAGGGCCAGCAGGGTGGCACCGCCGAGGCCGCCTGCGATCGCGATCGCCAGAGGTGGCCAAAACCCGGTGGGGTCAAGCATCAGCGGCACAAAGCCGACGATGGTGGTCACTGTCGTCGCAATCACGTGGCGGGTGGCGTGGAACACCACGTCCTCCACCGCTTGGGGATGCCCCAACTTGGCCTCAGGGTCTTCCCGTAAGGCCGCCAGCACCACAATCGAGTCGTTGATCGCCAGACCAATCAACCCCAGGGTGCCGAGAATGGCGGTGAAGCCAAAGATGGAGCCGAATAGCTTCAGCGCTAGGGCCGCCAACCCCACGGCAAGGATAGCCACCGAACCAATCAGGGCCGCTAAGCCAAAGGAGTTGAAGGACAGCACCAGGGTGGCGGTCATCAGGATTGTCAGTATCCCAACGGTAGACAGCAGGTTGCCCACGGCGGTGCCGCGCGCATCGGCCTCGCCACCATACTCAATCCGGTAGCCGGGGGGCAGTTCAAAGTCCTGGTCGTTCAACCGTGCTTGGAATGCGGCCAGCACCCTACTGGGTAAAGCCCCGGCCATGATGAATCCCTGCACCGTATTGATCCGCTGGCCATTGCGGCGGCTGATGCTGGCGGTGTCGGGCACCAGAGAAAGGGTCGCGATCGCATCTAAAGGCATCTGCCCCTGGGCCGTCACCATCTCTAACGAACCAATCGCCCCCAGATCCCCCTGCTGTTCTTCCGGCACCCGCACCCGCACGGGAATGTCGCGGCTGCCATCCATCACCGAGCCCCCCGTTCTGCCATCTAGAGCAGCGTTGAGCTGAGCTGCGATCGCCTGGTTATCCAACCCCAGGCGGCGGGCCTGGGCTTCATCGACAGTGAGGGCTAGCTTAGGTAGGGCTTCAGTCAGGGTGGCCCGGGTATGGACGACATCAGTCACTTGGGCCAGCTCGGCGCGGAGGCGATCGCCCACCTGCCTTAACCCTGCCAGATCTGCCCCATAGACCCGCAGCTCAATCGGCGCGTCAAAGGGTGGCCCCTGCTCCAGCTGCTTCACCAACACCTGGGCTTGGGGGAAAGCCGCATCCAGCTCGGTTTGCAGGGCTTGAATGGTCTGGCGAATGTGGTCAGTGCCTACCAGTTGGACAATTCCCTGGGCAAAGTTCTGGGCATTGCGGCGGTTGTCCAGCACGTTGTAGAAAAAAGGCGGTGCACTGCGACCCATGAACCAGTGAATGTCGTCCACCTCAGGATGCTGAAGGGCCAGCTCCCGGGCCTGGCGAATCTGGGTTTGGGTTGCGGCCAGAGACGCCTGGGTCGGTAGCTCAAACTCGATCTGAAACTGGTTGCGGTTGGTGGGGGGAAAGAACTGCTGGGGCAGGCTAGCAAACACCGCAAAGCCGATCACCGGCAGCACCAACGATAGCCCGACCCCAAGCCAAGGGCGGCGAAACACTGTGTGCAGACTCCACCGATAGGCATGGGCCAGGTCGTCATTGGAGACCCCGTGCTGCAACCAGTCCCAACCCAGTGGCAGCGGATTCCACCGATGCAGCCGCCCCGCCAAGGCCACAATCACCGTCAAGGACAGGGTCAAGGAACTCAGTAGTGCCAAAATTACCGTTAGGCCGATGGTGCCGATGAATTCCCCCACGCCCCCCGGCGACGTGGCAATGGGCACAAAGGCCAGCACCGTGGTCAGGGTTGAGGCCAGCAGCGGCACCAGTAGGTGATGCACTGTCTGCCCGACCGCATCGGCAGGGAGAATTCCCTGGCGCAGCCGCCCCTGCACTTCATCCACCACAATGATGGCGTTGTCGATCAGCAGCCCCAGGGCAATGATGATGCCCGTCACCGACATCTGATGCAGCGGCACCCCCAGTGCCCCCATGGTGCCAAACACGGTCAGGGTGGTCAGGGGAAGCGCTAGCCCCACCAGCAGGGCCGACTTCCAGCCCAAAATCAGCAATGACACAGCAATTACCAGCAGCGACCCCAGCACCAGATTGCGAACCACCCCGTTAAGCCGCTGCTGCACGTACTGGCTCTGGTCGAGGACGACATGTAACCCCAGCCCCTGGGGCAGCTCGGCGCGAAAAGTCTCCAGCACCGTTCTAGCCTGCCCGGCCCAGAGGTCTACCCGTTCGGCAGACTCCACCTTGGCCGCCAGGGCGATCGCCGGATGCCCATTTACTAAAGCTAGGTCTGTGGGCGGGTCTTGTATGGTTTTGGTGACGGTGGCAATGTCTCCCAGTCGGGCCACCTGTCCTGCGCCCCCCGTTGCAATCGGGATGGCGCGAATCTGCTCCAGGGAACTGAGGTTGCTATTCACCTCCAGCAGAAACTCAGAACTGTCACTGCGAAACTGCCCCGCCGATACCTTCGCATCACTGGCGGCAATCTGCTGGGCTAGGGCCGCCGCTGACAGCTCCAGCCGCGAGAGCTCTGTTGCAGTGATGTCTACCCGAATTTCTTCGTCTGGTTCGCCAAACAGATCCACCGTCTCAGTGCCCGGTATTGCCCGCAGCCGATCCTCTAGGGCCGCCACCAGCCGCCCCATGATCGGGTAGTTGGGCGCATCCTCCCGCAGCCAGGTGAGGCCAACGATTAGGGCACTGGCCTTGGTGGAGCTATCGGCATACTCCGGCGTGGACGCATCCGCTGGCAAATCCGGCACCGCATCATCCACCTTGCTGCGCACCTTGGCCCACACTGGGTCAACGTCGGGGATGGTCTCTTTCAGCTCTACAGTGATGACGGAGATGCCGGTGCCCGAGGTGGATTGTAGGGACGCGATTTCTTCCAGTTCAAACAGCCGATCTTCGATCTTCTCAGTCACCAAAGTTTCCACCCGCTCCGGCGTTGCCCCTGGCAAGAAGGTGGTCACGCGGGCAAACCGCTGCACGATTTCCGGGTCTTCCAGGCGAGGCAGGGTGAGAAAGGCGGAGAGGCCCCAGACGACGACCAACACTAGGGTGAGCAGGAGGAGTTGGCGGTTGCGGTAGAAGAGGTTCATGGGGATGGGGAGATGGGGGGATGGGGGGATGGG
>NZ_SMDQ01000132.1 GCF_012911975.1 Nodosilinea sp. P-1105
CAACTCTATTTTCAGCGAGGTTTCTATGCTCTATCCCTGATGCAGCAAGCTCTCTAGGTACGTTGTCACCCGTTAAGTGCCGGTACATCCCCACATGCTGCGCCATGCCTGTGGTTACTATCTCGCTAACCAGGGGCTAGACACTCGACTGATTCAGGACTGGTTGGGGCACCGCAATATTGAGCACACGGTTCGATATACCAAGCTGAATCCCAAGCGGTTTGAGGAGATTCGGTGGGGTTGAGGTTGGGTGCTAGGGTGCGACGGGCCTTGGACCTGTTTGAGTTTAAAGGGGTGCCCCTGCGGCAGATCATGGCGATTACGGGCCATGCTAGCTTGGCGTCGTTGACCAGCTACCTGAACCTGGAGCAGCGGGCGGCGGGGATGCGTTGTTGGGGTTCTTTAGGGTAGATTGCCCACATTAAATTACTAATTTTTTAGTCCTTTTTTTCTATTCCTAATATTCTATTTTAATTTTATTAATAGTGTTTCCATTCAATTAGTTTCCCCAGCGAGTGGGGAGCAGAGCCAGGACAGAACGTACTGGGGTCTGTTGATTACGGTTTCCATTCAATTAGTTTCCCCAGCGAGTGGGGAGTCAACGGAAAGGATGTCAATATTGCCAAGGTTTACTTAGGGTTTCCATTCAATTAGTTTCCCCAGCGAGTGGGGAGTAGCGCGATCGTTTTCCTGCATCTTACAAGCTAGTGCAGTTTCCATTCAATTAGTTTCCCCAGCGAGTGGGGAGCTTTAGAATTAGATCTACCTAACCATATGTACTGGGCACAAGTTTCCATTCAATTCAATTAGTTTCCCCAGCGAGTGGGGAGTGGAATGCACCAGGGCTGGGAAACACATTGACGGGTGTTCGTGTTTCCATTCAATTAGTTTCCCCAGCGAGTGGGGAGATGAGCTCTAAGAACGACCACAACGAATCAAGAGCCCTGTTTCCATTCAATTAGTTTCCCCAGCGAGTGGGGAGAGGTTTGGATAAGCTCAACCTGTTCAATGCGTGACGTTCAGGCTAGTTTCCATTCAATTAGTTTCCCCAGCGAGTGGGGAGATTTATAGCGAAATCCACAGACCGTCGAGCCCTGGCATTGGTTTCCATTCAATTAGTTTCCCCAGCGAGTGGGGAGCTAAATACTGAAATAGCCGCCTTACCAAACTCTTTAGCGTTTCCATTCAATTAGTTTCCCCAGCGAGTGGGGAGTCTTCTACAGCTTTTCTTTCGAACCAAGCAATTTCTAGGTTTCCATTCAATTAGTTTCCCCAGCGAGTGGGGAGCTCTGACCAATGTTCGTTTCTTGGCTGATGACCGTTTTGTTTCCATTCAATTAGTTTCCCCAGCGAGTGGGGAGGAGCCTACATTAAAGTGGGTTACATACTTTGAGCGTGAAGGTTTCCATTCAATTAGTTTCCCCAGCGAGTGGGGAGTTGACGCAGCTCGCTCAGCTCGACCTGGGGCGCAACGTTCTAAGAGTTTCCATTCAATTAGTTTCCCCAGCGAGTGGGGAGAAAAGTCAACGTCTGGAGCCGGAACCACAAGACAAGAAAAGTTTCCATTCAATTAGTTTCCCCAGCGAGTGGGGAGCAGTCTGGCCCCGCTGGCAGGCCGTGGCGATCTGTTGGTTTCCATTCAATTAGTTTCCCCAGCGAGTGGGGAGCGCCATGATTTTGCTCGATAGAGCGTTGGTAGGAGCCAAGTTTCCATTCAATTAGTTTCCCCAGCGAGTGGGGAGTTACTTGATCAGCCTATCCGGGAAGCTTGAGGAAAGTTTCCATTCAATTAGTTTCCCCAGCGAGTGGGGAGGATTGCCGATGATGTGATCGACGGCGAAGGGGATTACGTGTTTCCATTCAATTAGTTTCCCCAGCGAGTGGGGAGTTAAAAGGGTTTCCCCAGTTAAGAACTCCAGTAAAATCGTTTCCATTCAATTAGTTTCCCCAGCGAGTGGGGAGTATTTTGTAACATCTGCAATTTGGGTGCGCTGGGGCCTCAAGTTTCCATTCAATTAGTTTCCCCAGCGAGTGGGGAGGGCTGACCTGGGGGATGACAGTATGCCTAGAACCTGGTGTTTCCATTCAATTAGTTTCCCCAGCGAGTGGGGAGTGACGATTTGACCGATCTCCTATTTACCCGTTGGTCAAGTAAGTTTCCATTCAATTAGTTTCCCCAGCGAGTGGGGAGTAGGTATTAGTGATTATCAATTCATTTTATATGAAGCCAGTTTCCATTCAATTAGTTTCCCCAGCGAGTGGGGAGTATAGATCTAACTTGACAGCACACATTCACCAAATAGGAGTTTCCATTCAATTAGTTTCCCCAGCGAGTGGGGAGGGGGATTACATAGTCCTTAAACGGCCCCACCAGAGCAAGTTTCCATTCAATTAGTTTCCCCAGCGAGTGGGGAGCTCATCAGAGGTTAGGCCAGCGTTGTAATCCTGAAGTTTCCATTCAATTAGTTTCCCCAGCGAGTGGGGAGCTGACAAGCCTTATGCCTCTTTGGATGAGGTTAAAGCAGGTTTCCATTCAATTAGTTTCCCCAGCGAGTGGGGAGCTAAGGTTAAACAGCTAACGAAATCGGATATCCAACCCAGTTTCCATTCAATTAGTTTCCCCAGCGAGTGGGGAGCTGGTAACCAAGTAGCCTTTCGGAATTCTAATGAGACAATGTTTCCATTCAATTAGTTTCCCCAGCGAGTGGGGAGAAGACGCACTTTCTGTGATTGCGTCCAGGCGAGCCAAGGGCAAGTGTTTCCATTCAATTAGTTTCCCCAGCGAGTGGGGAGATCACCCCAGCCGCTACCCAGCGCTGCTCCAGTTCTTGCACGTTTCCATTCAATTAGTTTCCCCAGCGAGTGGGGAGACGGATGTTCGAGCTTCAAACACGCATGAGCAACTTCATGCTCGTTTCCATTCAATTAGTTTCCCCAGCGAGTGGGGAGTTGTATGAGCAAGTTGAGCACGATTTACGAGAGTATGTATGTTTCCATTCAATTAGTTTCCCCAGCGAGTGGGGAGCGGGAATTTATTCGTCAGCGCTTCGATGTGTCTGAGTTTCCATTCAATTAGTTTCCCCAGCGAGTGGGGAGGCGCGAGCTAGCTGACACGCACGAAGAACGCGAGCCCGACGTGTTTCCATTCAATTAGTTTCCCCAGCGAGTGGGGAGTCTCTAAACATATTCCAGAAAAGAAAAACACAATTGAGACAGTTTCCATTCAATTAGTTTCCCCAGCGAGTGGGGAGAACAAAGGTTAGCTCAATGAGTCAAGATCCTAACGCCACAGTTTCCATTCAATTAGTTTCCCCAGCGAGTGGGGAGCCTGTGTGGAATGGCTACACCGACGAAGCAATCTGGAACGATGGTTTCCATTCAATTAGTTTCCCCAGCGAGTGGGGAGTCCTAGCTGTTTTGTTTTTGGGCTCAACCAAAGTATTGTTTCCATTCAATTAGTTTCCCCAGCGAGTGGGGAGTTTGGGCGGCAACAGATACAGGACAACGGATACACCGGCGTTTCCATTCAATTAGTTTCCCCAGCGAGTGGGGAGCCGATGTATATCGCTTTGCGCCCGTCCATCACGAAATAGATTGTTTCCATTCAATTAGTTTCCCCAGCGAGTGGGGAGATAGCTGTTTGCATGTGGCTTGCAAACATATCTCTAAGGAGTTTCCATTCAATTAGTTTCCCCAGCGAGTGGGGAGCTATAGCAGTCGGCGGCAAAGGCCCGAATCGCGAGGTGTTTATCATGTTTCCATTCAATTAGTTTCCCCAGCGAGTGGGGAGACTCGCGAGCAAATCGTTGAGATGTGTAAAATCGTAGGAATGTTTCCATTCAATTAGTTTCCCCAGCGAGTGGGGAGTATACCAGTATGATGCTGACACCAACCGCCTAAATTATATGTTTCCATTCAATTAGTTTCCCCAGCGAGTGGGGAGATAATTTGTGAAGAGGAGAACGCAAACGGGACTTTAACCGAGTTTCCATTCAATTAGTTTCCCCAGCGAGTGGGGAGTGAAACCGACATTCCCCATGTGGGAGTCGCAATCAAGAGATTGTTTCCATTCAATTAGTTTCCCCAGCGAGTGGGGAGATCATTTGTCCTACCCATTCGTAGCGGCGATTGGCAGCGGGTTTCCATTCAATTAGTTTCCCCAGCGAGTGGGGAGAACCAATTTCGGCACCGCTAACACCGCTTAAACCTGGTTTCCATTCAATTAGTTTCCCCAGCGAGTGGGGAGTTTACTCCTAAGGATAAGTATTACCGTTACCTTCATTCCATGTTTCCATTCAATTAGTTTCCCCAGCGAGTGGGGAGTACGATGAGATAATGACTACCTACCCGACGCTAACTTGTTTCCATTCAATTAGTTTCCCCAGCGAGTGGGGAGTCCTCTTATTGTGCACCTAAGGGAGCACTCCACAAGGCGGGACGTTAAGGGGTTAATTGTCGTGTATCAATAGATACTTGTAAAGAAAAGCTCTGCGG
>NZ_SMDQ01000133.1 GCF_012911975.1 Nodosilinea sp. P-1105
AATCGCTGCATCAGAGAGAAGCTGGCCAAGCAAGGTCATCCGGTCTTTTCCTCTGGCCTGCACTAAAATGCACTACCAAAATGCGATCGCGCCCCTCTGGCAGGGGCAGCGGTTTCCCCTAGACCATTGCATTTGTGGCTGGGCCATGACTCACCAGCAGGTGGCCATGATTGAAGATGTCTACAGCGATGCCCGTATTCCTGTGGAGGCCTATGCCCCTACCTTTGTCAAAAGCTTAACGATTGTGCCCATGCACCACCCAACTCCCCTTGGTGCGGTGGGGGTTTACTGGGCTGAGCGGCACCAGCCGTTATCCCAGGAAGTAGACCTGCTACAGGTGCTGGCAGACACCACGGCCACTGTTCTAGAAAAGTTGCTTCCCCAAGCCCTAGAACCACGGCCCTCCCCATCCCGCCTACAAGAGCTAGAGGTTCAAAATGCCCGTTTGCGAGCCGAACTTCTCCAACGCCACACCACTGAATATGAACTGAGACGGCTGTCTCTGACCGATGCCCTCACGGGGTTACACAACCGCCGGAGTTTCTTTGTCCTGGCCAATCAACAGTTTAAGCTGGCCCAGCGACAGCAACAGGTGGTGGGAGTCCTGTTTATCGATTTGGACTACCTGAAGCAGGTGAACGATCACTATGGCCATGACGCAGGGGACTGGTTGATTGTCAATGCAGCTCAGCTGCTGCGAAATACCTGCCGAGAGTCCGACATTGTGGCTCGCCTAGGGGGAGACGAGTTTGTGATATTTGTGGCGGACTGTACCGACGGTACAGAGATAGTCAGTCGGTTACAAGCCAACGCCAACGCCTTTAACCAGACCCATGATCGCCCCTATCAGCTGTCGATGAGTGTGGGCCTAGCCCTGAGCCACCGAACTGACATCAACCCTTCCCTGCGTAAGCTAATCGCCCAGGCCGATGCCGCCATGTATGCCGCGAAGCAGGCCAACCGCCAGCCAGCCGTAGATGTCACCGCCAGCTAAGCGATGATCATGGTGGCTATGGTGCAGACCCAGTATCGCGAGCTACGGCAAACCTAAATCCACCACGTTGACAAGGGTGGCTGCCATAGGGCTATCTACCTCATGAAGAGTGAGAAATAGATCTTAGGGTTCTCTATATCAAGCTCCCATGGGGCACAAAGCCCTGGAATCTTGGTGAACTGTACCGATGCCCTAAACCATCGCCGGGATCTTGATCCCAGATAAAATGCCCTCCTGTTGGGCCATGTACAGCATCAAATCCACCACCCGCATGGAGTAGCCCCACTCATTGTCATACCAGGACACCACCTTAAAGAAGTGGTCGTTCAGGGCAATCCCAGCGCCAGCGTCAAAGGTGCTGGAGTGGGGATCGGTCGTAAAGTCCGTGGACACCACATCGTCGTCGGTGTAGCCCAAAATCCCTTTCATCGGGCCATCGGCGGCGGCCTTCATGGCGGCACAGATGGCCTCGTAGCTGGTAGCCTGGTCGGTCTTGAAGGTCAGGTCCACCACCGACACATTCGGGGTCGGTACCCGAAAGGCCATGCCCGTCAGCTTGCCCTTGAGGGCGGGCAGCACCAGGGTCACGGCCTTAGCCGCCCCGGTGGAGGCGGGGATGATGTTTTGGCCAGCGCCCCGTCCCCCCCGGAAATCTTTCTTCGAGGGGCCATCCACCGTGGGCTGGGTGGCGGTGGAGGCATGGACGGTGGTCATCAACCCTTCCGCCAGGCCAAAGTTGTCTTGAATCACCTTGGCGATCGGGGCCAGGCAGTTGGTGGTGCAGCTGGCGTTGGAGACAATCAAGTCGCTGTCGGGGTTGTAAGCCTCGTGGTTGACGCCAACCACAAACGTGGAGACCTTATCGGGATCTTTAGTAGGGGCCGACAAAATCACCCGCTTAGCGCCCGCTTGAATGTGCTGATGGGCGGTGTCAAAGGTGGTAAACAGACCGGTGGATTCCACCACGTAATCTACCCCCAGGTCTTTCCAGGGCAGTTCGGCAGGGTTGCGCACCGACATACAGGGAATTTTTTTACCATCTACGACAATGCCGTCTTCGGCGGCTTCGACGCTGCCGTCAAATCGACCATGGGTGGAGTCATATTTGAGCAAATAGGCCAGGTTAGCGGGGGGCACCAGGTCATTAATGCCAACGAACTCCAAGTTGGGGTTTTTAATTCCCCCCCGTAGTACTAGGCGGCCGATGCGGCCAAATCCATTGATTCCAACTTTTAAGGTTGCCATGCTGGATTGTCCTTCGCTTGAATGTGCATGATCGGGGCTGGTAACCAGGGGGGAATGGTAATCACCATGAATTCCCGCCCATGCTGGCCGGGTTGACCCCTCCGGTGGCTGTTTTGTCTCTTACCTCTATGTAAGCGACAAACCGGAAAAATGCTGTACATCTAAGCTTTTCTTTGGGCTTGCCGATGGGCTGGTCTATGGCAATGATTGGCCAGAGGCAGAGCTTCTGGGGAAGAGCGCGCATCCGGCCCCTGACTACCCCACCTCTGCCCCTCCAGGGCTTATGTGTACACAGTAGCCCTAGAACCTTTGCCGCCATGGCTTTTCCCACCCTGCGGGCAGCGCAAGCTCTACATACCCCAACCCCAGGACGGGAGAAGGGAAGCCGGAAAGCCTTGTCTGGCTTCCCCCACTCTTCGAGAAGCAAGCTACGCCCATTTTGGGGAGAGGGGGACTGTTGGCGTAGCCTGCCCAGAGGGCTTGGGGGTGAGGGCCGAGATGTGTATACACAGTAGCCCTCCAAGGAGGGGATGCTGATACCCGACACCCAATACCCGACACCTCCAATATTTTGTTCTAGCAACTGAACCTTTCCGCTAAAATAGCTGTAAGCCAGGGTGTTAGCGGATTACTCACTGCTGTTGGAGACCTGCTGTGTTTACTGGCATTGATATTATTGCAATCTTGTTAGCGGTGATGGTGTTTGTATACGCCACCAAACCTAGCAAAGAGACTGAGCTGACGTTTGAACCATTAACCTTCTTGGTGGTGCTGTTTGTGGCGGCGATGGTGGTGGTTTCTCTGCGGTAGTCAGCGCCCCATAGGGGTCGCTTTGAATTCCGCCTAGCGGTACCAGTACCCTAGGGCAGAAATGACAGGTCTATTCACCAGAGTGGAAGACCCTGCTCGGCTTGGATTCCCCGTTCTGCCTTTTGCCTTCATACGTCTGCCTTGCTGTACTTGGGCTGGGGCTACAGCAAAATTGATAAAGGCCGCAAAAATTGGGCCAAGCGGTTGTACGTGCTGTGGATGCGATCGCCTTCTAACACCACTTCAGCCGTTGGGTAGTTTTGCAAGACTTCGATCAGGGTGATTTGGTTGTCATCTGCGGCCGATAGTACCAGGGCCGATCGCAGCGCCTGGCGCGATCGCCCCCCGGCAGCGGGACGAATAGTTTCCCCCACCTGGTCGAGCAGCCACCCGCCAGGGACACTGTTGAGGGCTCGATCCAGCATCACCGGATCGGCTGGGATCGGACGATTCAGGGCCGATTGTACAGCGCTCGGATCTTGCCCGGCCTGGCGTAATAACCCCGCCACCGAACGGGGGGCCTCCCCAGTTTCGGCCAGGATAGCCAGGTCTTCCACCGGCACGCTGCGACTAAAGCCGCGATAGCGCAGAACCACCCGTTCCGCAGCCAGGGCCGGGGCTGCGGCAATGGTAGCAAGGGCAATCAGGCTGATGGCGAGGGCTTTAAGGGGCTGCATAGGGGTCTCCAGGGGGGACCACTTCAGTCTAGGAAAGTTGGCGCTGGATGGTGTCCCCCCAGGGGCCAGTTGTCGGCGCTGGCTGTGGCTGGGGACGGTTTGCGGTTCACGGTTCACGGTTCACGGTTCACGGTTCACGGTTCACGGTTCACGGTTCACGGTTTACGGTTTACGGTTTACGGGTTGCGGTTCACGGGTTGCGGTTCACGGTTTACGGTTTACGGTTCACGGTGCGTCCCCTCCTGGGAGGGGCAGGGGTGGGTTAATCAGGTTCGCGGTTCACGGTTTACGGTTCACGGTTTACGGTTCACGGTTTACGGTTTACGGGTTGCGGTTCACGGTTTACGGTTCGCGGTGCGTCCCCTCCTGGGAGGGGCAGGGGTGGGTTAATCAGGTTCGCGGTTCACGGCCTGCGGTTTACGATTTACGGCTGGCGGTAAAGCGTAAACCTTTTCAGCCCGCTATCTTTAACTTGATAGACCACTGCAACGATAACTCCTGGCAGAACTAACCCACCTAATATTCCCCTCCGCCCTCCGCCCTCCGCCCTCCGCCCTCCGCCCTCCGCCCTCCGCCCTCCGCCCTCCGCCCTCTGCC
>NZ_SMDQ01000134.1 GCF_012911975.1 Nodosilinea sp. P-1105
CGCCCGTGGCCCCGCAGGTCTGGAGCCACCACATGGTAACCCTGCTGGGCCAGACCATAGGCCACCCCATCCCAGGCCGCTCCATGCTCCAAAATGCCATGGAGACAAAGCACCAGGGAGCCATTCTCAGGTCCCCAGTGGCAAAGGCAATGTTGCCGTCCCCGTAGGGTAACCCAGGTTTCGGTCATGGCCGTCAGGGGAAGGTAGTCGGCGGGTAGGGAGGTGGGGGAGTGGGGGAGTGGGGGAGTGGGGGGGTGAGGGAGTGGGGAGGTGGGGAGGTGGGGAGGGGCAGACTGCCCGGGACCGGGCGGCTGTTCTCGCGGCAACGCATAACTAAACTGCGCCGCCAGGGCTTGGTTAACCCCCTGGAGTGGATGGGGTAGATGGATCGCCTGCCAGGCATCGGCCAGGTGGGCCTCAATTTGGCGACGCTGGCGAAAGTTGGGGTCATCCACCGCCAGGGACTGGGCACTTACCCCGTCGGTCATGCGCCGCCCTTGATAGGGGGTGAGCACCGCCGGGTCAAAGGGCACCTCCAGGAAGCGACAGAGATCCGCCATGGCGGTTTCTGGATCGGTGACCAGGTCTTCGTAGCGCAGGAAATAGTGGCGATCGCCGTCAACGGTCTGCAAGAAGTCGAGGCTATTTTGGTTGCACACCTGCCACACCTGCTCCGCCAGCCGGTAGGGGTCAGCGGGGTCCAGATCAAAGATCTTGTGCATGCGGTTCCGCACAAAGGAATCAATCACCGCATAGGGGTGACGCACCAGGTGAATGTACTTAGCCCCCTCAAATATCTGCTCCGCTCGGTGCAGGGTGTCCAGGCTGAGGCTGTAGGTGGGGGATTTATCCACCAGCAGGCGGTCCCCGGCCATTTGCTGCAGCTTGTCGTACACGGTGGCGGTGGACAACTGATGTTGCCGCCATTCCGCCAACAGGTCGGCGGCTGGGTCGGCCTCCACCTGGAGCAGTTCCATCACCGCCCGCTGCAATCCCTCCTGCAGGTAGCTGTGACCCAGGGCCGATTGCTGGGCGGCCAGGGTATTGAAGGGCAGCAGATGCAGCTCGGGGGGGCAGAACAGGTCCGGGTGGCCCGCCAGCATTACCCGCAGTAGAGTGGAGCCAGAGCGGGGGGCCGACAGCAAGAACACCATGGGCGGGTTGCGTCGGACGGGGGGGGACAGGGGGGCCGGGGGCTGCCAGGGGGTCTGGGATAGATCCTCCCCGGGGGCTGAGTCAGCCTTGTCTTCGGGCCGGTCTTGGGGCCTGTCTTGGGGCTGGTGTACTCGCACTAGTTCCCGGGCCACATAGGCCGATAGGTCAGCGATGGTGGGATGGGCCAGCACCTCCCGGGGGTATAGCACCAACTGTAGGTCTTGCTTGCACAGGGCCAGCAGGTCCATGGTCATCAAGGAATCCAGGCCCAAATCCAGCAGGGAAGTATCCAGGGAAATGGTGCCCGTCAGGCCGGTGACGGCGGCCACCTGGGTTTGAAAGTAGGTCTGGAGGGCCTCGGTCCGCTGGGCTGGGGATAGGGCGAGTAATTGTTCCAGGCGGGATGGCTCGGTGCTAGGGGCGATCGCGGTGGCTGGAGCCTCTGCCTGGGGCAGCACCTGGGATAGGACCGGGGGCAGGGCAGCGGTGGGCAGGTAGCGCCGCAGTCGAGCCCAGTCCAGGTGAGCGATGCCGAGATGGGGAGAGGGCAGAGCGGCTCCCCGCCGTAGGACGGTACCCAGCCACTGCAACCCTTCGCCAACGGACAGGGGGACCATGCCCCGCTGACCCAGGGAGGTGCCACTGGTTTGATGATCCACCGCCATGCCCGCCTCTTGCCAGGGCCCCCAACTGAGGCTGAGGGCGGTTAGCCCCCGCTGGTGGCGGTAATAGGCTAAGGCATCCAGACCGGCATTGGCGGCGGCATAGTTGCCCTGGCCCGGTGACCCCAGCAGGGAGGTGACAGAGGAAAACAACACAAACCAGTCCAGGGAAATGGATTGGGTCAACTGGTGTAGATTCCAGGCCCCTTGCAGCTTAGCAGGCATGACTCGATGGAACTGCTCCAGGGATTGGTTGGCCAACATCCCATCGGCCAGGGTGCCCGCCGCATGCACCAGCCCCCGCAGGGGCGGCAACTGGGCCTGAATCCGATGGAGCAGGGTGGACAGGGCGGCGCGATCGCCCACATCCACAGCTTCTACCCACACCGTAGCTCCTGCCTGGCGCAGTCGAGCTAACACAGCGTCCACCTCGGCTTTCGGCCCCCGCCGACTGACCAACACCAGGGTGCGCGCCCCCTGATCCACCAACCAACGGGCCAGCCGTAACCCCAGTCCACCGGTACCGCCGGTAATTAAATAGGTCGCCTCCGACTGAACTGGCGGTTCGGCAGGTTCGGTCATCTCTGCCATCGCAGCCAGATCTACCGGCTGCAACCGGGGTACCCAGCGCTGACCTGCCCGCAACGCTACTTCGTCCTCTCCATCACCCCCCAGAACCTGGGCCACCAGAGCGGTGACCAGGGCTGGATTGGGTTGCGGGGGTTCAGGGGCGAGGGGTTGCAGGTCAATCAGCCCCCCCCACAGTTCTGGGTGTTCCAGGCGCAGGGTACGCCCCAACCCCCAGAGGGCGGCCTGGGGCGGGGTAATGACCGATTCCCCTGGCTGCACCGCTTGAGCCCCTTGGGTGATTAACCACAGGCGGGGCAGCGGCCCTGACTGAGCCACCAGACTATGGAGCAGGGCCAGCACTGGCTCGGCCACCCGGTCAGGCCAGGGGTCGGGGGCGGCCAGCGGCAGGGCCTTAGGCAGGTAAAGAATATGGGCGATCGGCCCGTGGCCAGACGCTTCCAGGGCCGCAAAGAGCGGTTGAAAGTCCGCCGGATTGACCTGGAAGTGGTCCGGTCGTCGCTGCTGAAACTGGGACCCCAGGGTGACTCGAATCGGGGTTAAGCCCTGGGCCGCCAGGGCATCCCCTAGATCAGGCCACAGCCGATCGCAGTCATCGATTACTAGCCAGAGCCCAGGGTTGGGGCCATCAGCGGGCGCTAGGAGCGGCTGGGGCTGCCAGGTGATCCGGTAGGCCGCACTCTGGGACGTTTGGGTGGCCGGGGCCGGAGGGTTAGCCACACCTAAGCCGGGGGCCACGGGCTGGGTCGCCAGGGGCAGGTCAATCCAGTAGCGCTGCCGCTGGAAAGGGTAGGTGGGCAGAGACAGGGGGCGGCGATCGTAGGGGCGGTCAAAGCCGTGCCAGTCAATATCAACCCCCTGGCGGTACAGCTGGCCCAGGGTGGTGAGCAGGGTCTGCCAACTGGCCTGGCCCCGTCGCAGGGAGGGTAGCCAGATCGCCTCGGCCACGCAGCGTTTGCCCATGGCGCTGAGCACCGGGTGAGGACCCACTTCCAGAAAGTGGGTGTAGCCCGCCCGGTGCAGGGTGGCGATCGCATCGCCAAACCGCACCGGTTCGCGGGCCTGGCGTCGCCAGTAGTGGGCATCCATGGGCCGGGTTTGGTCCACGAAATCCCCAGTCAGGTTAGACACCAGGGGAATCGTGGGTGGCTTAAACCGAATGCCCTGGGCAGTCTGCTCGAACACATTCAGCACCGGCTCCATCAGGGGCGAGTGGAAGGCGTGGGACACCTGCAAAGGCTTGGTTTGCAGCCCCTGGCGGTGTAGCTGGTCAACCACCTGGTCCAGATCCGACTGCAGGCCAGCAATTACCGTGTGTTTGGGGCCATTCAAGGTAGCCAGGGAGACAGTTTCTGGGAAGGGTGCCAGGGCCGGGGCCACTTTGGCGGCGGGGGCAAACACCGCCACCATGCCGCCATTGGCTGGCAGGGTCTGCATCAGTCGGCCCCGCTGGGCCATCAGCCGCAGGCCATCTTCCAACTCCATCACCCCAGCGATGCAAGCGGCCACATATTCCCCGACACTGTGACCCACCACCGCCGCTGGCCGCACCCCCCAGGAAAGCCAAAACTGGGCCAGGGCATATTCCAGGGCAAACAGGGCGGGTTGGGTGTAGCGGGTTTGATGCAGGGCGGCATCGGGGTGATCGTCTCCAAACAGTAGGGTGGTCAGGGGTTGATCCAGGTAGGGCTGGAGCAGATCAGCGCAGCGATCGATGGCGGCCTTAAAGACTGGCTGGGTGGCGTAAAGATCCGCCCCCATGCCTGGGGATTGGGAGCCCTGGCCAGTGAAGAGAAAGACGATGTCAGGGGAGGTGGGGGAGGTGGGGGAGGTGGGGGAGGTGGGGGAGGTGGGGGAG
>NZ_SMDQ01000135.1 GCF_012911975.1 Nodosilinea sp. P-1105
CAACTCTATTTTCAGCGAGGTTTCTATGCTCTATCCCTGATGCAGCAAGCTCTCTAGGTACGTTGTCACCCGTTAAGCCTCAGCAAACAGGCGGGTTACTTCCGCCTCAGAGTACTAGTACTCAGTTAATCTGATGATGACGGGGTCTGCGGCATGGGGTTCACGGCTTACGATCTATCGTTCAAGGCCAGCCGTAGACCGTAAACCGTGAACCGTAAACCCTGTCACAGCCCGTCACCTTTACCTTGACAGACCACTAACTAACAGAGGCGGTGTCTACATTTCCCTTTAAATACTCGAACACTGATTTATCGCCAATGTCAGGATCGAGGGGTTGAAAGGCTTTGCGCAGGGCAAACACCACAAACAACAAGGCCCACAGGGCCATCAGCCCTGACAACACAGGGGTAGATAGCAGCCCAAACAAGTGACCCAGCAGCACCAGAGGGACTAACGGGGTTAGTAGCTTAGTTTCAAAACGGTTAAAGCAAAAGGCCTCTTTGAAAAAGATGCCGGTTAACGCGGCAAAGGTGAACCCAATGCCCCATAGGGTTTGGGGATAGGCGATTACCGTGGCGGCAAAGGGCTGATCGACCCTATGGGCAATGGCTAAGGAGGCTAACCCTCCCGCTAGCCAAAACCCCTGGAGTAGGCGGTGTAGGGGAACCAGGTAAATGTGAATGGTGGCCAAGCTCAACCCCAGGGCTAGCCAAAAAAGCGTGTATAGAAGGCTAATGGCTTGCACGGCTAGGGGATTCTGGGGCCAGCCCAGGGCTAGGGCCGTGCCTAGGGCAAAGGCTAGGGCCGCCACCATCAGACCACTGCGATACACCACGACCCCACGGCGATCTTGGGCATCAATGGTGTAAGGGCCGAATTGGCCTTGGTAAAGGGTGGGTGAGTTGTCCATGGGCAGGGAACCTCCTGGGTTACGGCAAATGTCTAACGGTCTAGAGGGGTAACGCCGTTTGAGTGGGTAGGGTGACGGTAAAGCAGGTAGAACGATCGCCGCTCGTCACCCCAATATCGCCCCCGAGATACTGCACCAGCTTTTTCACCAGAGCGAGGCCCAGCCCAGTTCCCCCCTGCTTCCAGGGGTCAGCGCTGGGGACCCGATAGAACTTATCAAAAATGCGCCTCTGCTCTTCCGGGGGGATGCTAATGCCGGTATTGGTCAGGGTAAATTGCATCAGGCTAGAGCCTTGATTGGCGATGGAGGCTACATCTAGGGTAATCCGTTCTCCCGGCGGAGTGTACTTACAGGCGTTGTTCAGCAGTTCCGCCAGCACCCGTTCAAGGCTGGCCATGTCGGTGTGAATCACCGGCAGGGAGGGGGCCATAATCAGCTCTAGGGTTTGGTCACGGCTTTTGGCCCGGGTGACGAAACTGTCTGCCCAGGGGGGCAGCCACTGTTTCAGGGGAATGGGTTCGGTGCGGAGGGGATGGTTGCCCACATCCAGCCGTTGCAAATCCAACAGGTCGTTGATCAGGCTAATTTCCCGCTCGCATTCCTCTTGCAGAATATGGAAATAACGGGAGATGCGGGATTGCTCGGCTTTGGGTTTGTCCTGGTCAGCGGAGAGGTCAAACTCCTGGCTGAGGGTAACTCCCAACAGTTGCAGGGCAACCTTCATGCTGGTGACGGGGGTACGCAGTTCGTGGGATACCGTGCTGAGAAAGTCATCCTTGAGGGTATTCAGCCGCTCTAGTTCTTCCACCTGGGACTGGGCGGCTTGGTAAAGGCGGGCCTGGCGAATGGCGATCGCACATTGGTTGGCCACCTGTTGCACCAACCGAATTTCAATATCTCTAAACCCATGGTCGCGGCCGTTGATCAGCCACAGATCCCCCAGCACCCCCCGATCATCTAAAATCGGGCAGGCAAACATGGCCACATGCCCCCGATCGGGGTTAGGCTCCATGGAACAAAACTGAAAGTACTGCCCGTTTAGCAGCTGGTCATACACTTCGGGAAAGGCTTCCATATGAGACACTCGTCCCTGGTAAGCTGGTCCCGAGCTGTTGTATTCGTAATAGATTGTAGAGGTGCCCTGCTCCAGGTCATAGAGGGCGGCGTTCGACCCTTTGGCCGTCAGGGCGGCGGTGAGCTCTTTCACCGCCGTTTGCATGATTTGATTAACGTCTAGGCTGTCGCGCACCCGGTCTGTAATCCGCTTTAGGGTGGCCTCGAAATCCAGGGCGGTTTGCAACTGTTGGGTGCGCTGGGTCACCTGCTGTTCTAGATCGCTGTTGAGCTGCTGCACTTGGCTGTACAGTCGGGCCTGCTTAATGGCGCTACCCACCTGGGTGGCCACCTCCTGCAAGGTTTCCACTTCCCAGGGGTGCCACGGCCTGGGCTGGCGTTGGTTCAGGGCACAGACCAAGCCGTATAGGGCTTCCCCCTGCACAATCGGGATGATTAAGCAGGCTTGCACCTGGGCCTGATGGAGCTGAGCCCGATAGGGAGGCGGTAGGTTAGCCGTACTGATGTCGTCAATCATCAGCATCTCCCCCTGGCGGTAACGGGTGAGGTCAGTGGGGATAAAGCTAAGCATGTCTGAGCCAGGTCTCGCCATGGCGCTAGATTGACCCTTGACGGACTCGGCCACCACCCCCTGGTAGTCTGGGTCAAAACTGTAAAAGAGAGCCCAGTCGATTTTTAAGAACCGGCGCACCTCATTCACGGTGGTTTGCAGCAGTTCTTCCGGGTTCATGGACTGCAGCAGATGCTGGGCGATCGCCCCCAATAACCGCTCTCGCTCGGACTGGCGCTTTAGGGTTTGGCTGACCTGGCGCTGGGTGGTGATGTTTTGCAGGGTGGTTAAGACCAGCGGTTCCCCCGACGGTGCCTGCAGGGGTGATGCCTTGGCGATCACCACATTCTGTTTGCCAGCCGCATCAGGCAAGGTGACCTGGTACTCGTGCGCCCGGTCACCAGCCAGCGCCCCTTTTACCCCAGCAGCAAAGGTGCGTGCCACCGCAGGCTCAAACCTGTCAGATGGGGTTTGCCCCACTAAGCGCTCAGGGGCGTCTCCCATCAAGCCCCCACAGGCCTGATTCAAAAAACACCAGCGGTGCTGGCCATCTTGAATAAACACCGGAACGGCGATCGCATCTAGAACCTGAGCTAGGGCGGCATCAAACATTGCGCCAGCCGCCACAAAACCCGCCGCCGGAGCGGCGGCCATAGGCGGAGGCGACGGTTCAGGAACTGACATAGGACACTGATCTGAAAAGCGTAGGCCAAGGCCATAGACCCTAGCCCTATGGTAACTGGCTTAACCCAAAACCGAGCCATGGCCGCCAGTCGGCAAGCTGTCAGCCCATTAAAATGACGTTATCCAGCACATGAATAATGCCATTATCCGCCTCAATGTCCGCCATCAGCACTGTGGCATTTTTCACCTCAAAGGCTTCAGTGCCATCGATCGGGATGGGAGCTCCTTCTAGGGAGTCGACCTTGCCCAGTTTGATCAGCTCGTCCTGGGTGTATTTGCCCGCGACGACATGAAACTTGAGAATGCGACCGAGCTGGGGCGGGTTCTGCACCAGGGTTTGCACCGTGCCCGGGGGCAGCTTGGCAAAGGCGGCATCGTTGGGGGCAAAGACGGTAAAGGGCCCCGGACTTTGCAGTGCTTCAACTAGCCCAGCGGCCTGGACGGCGGCGACCAGGGTGGAGAAGCCTTCGGTGGTGGTGGCAATATCAACGATGGTAGGCATGGGTAGGCGGTGGATGGGTAGGCGGGTGGATGGGTAGGCGGTGGAGGGGGAGGCGGTGGAGGGTAGGGGGTGGATGGGTAGGGGGGTGGATGGGTAGGCGGGTGGATGGGTAGGCG
>NZ_SMDQ01000136.1 GCF_012911975.1 Nodosilinea sp. P-1105
CCCATCCCCCCATCCCCCCATCCCCCCATCCCCCCATCCCCCCATCCACCCCTCCCCATGCCTTCCCCTCCCTCCCTCCCTCAACCCCGCTGGGTCAATGTCCTGGTAGACTACGGCGGCCAACCGGCCATCTATACCTATGGCGTGCCCGAGCACCTGGAGGTACAGGCGGGGGATATTTTGACGGTGCCGTTTCGGCAGCAGAGTCTGGGGGCGATCGCGCTGTCCCTCCAGAACACACCGCCGGACTCGCTGGCCCCCAGTCAGATTCGCCCGGTGGACGGGGTGGTAGAGCGGCGGTTTTTCTCGGCGGCCTATTGGACCTTGCTGCAACGAGTGGCCCACCATTACCAGGTGCCGCTGATGCAGGTGTTGAAGGCGGCGTTGCCGGTGGGGCTATTGGCGCGATCGCAGCGCCGACTGCGACTCTGCCGCGATCGCATTGCCGAGGCTGACGCTAGTCAACTGTCGGCGGGGGCGGCCCAGCTGTTCCAGGCGTTGCAGCAGTCGGCCACGGGGGACTATACCTGGTCTTACCTACAGCGGCAGGGCCATGCCTACCGGGCGATGCAGCAGTTGGTGCAATTGGGCTGGGCGGAATCCTACCTGGCGCCCCCCCAGCCGCCCAAGGTTAAGCAGCGCCAGGCGGTGACCCTGGTGGGGGGCGATCCAACCACACCACTGACCCCGCGCCAGCGAGAGATTGTGGCCATCCTCAAGCGCCATGGGGGCGACCTGTGGCTGAGTGATGCCCTGCAACTGTGCCGGACCACCAGCGCTACCCTGAAGCGGCTGGCGGCGTTGGGTTGGCTGGCGATCGCCCCTCGGGAAGTGTTGCGCACCGAAACGGCTCCAGCCCTGGCCCCAGACCAGCCCAAGCCCCTCACCGCTGACCAGGCCCAGGCCCTGGGGGTAATCAATCGTCAGCACCAGGCCAGCCAACTGCTCCTGCACGGGGTGACCGGCTCGGGCAAAACAGAACTGTATCTACAGGCGATCGCCCCCCGCCTGGCCGCTGGCCAATCGGCCCTGGTGCTGGTGCCCGAAATTGGCCTCACCCCCCAGCTCACCGATCGGTTTCGCCGCCGGTTTGGGGACCAGGTGTGGGTGTACCACAGCAGCCTGTCCGAAGGGGAGCGCTACGACACCTGGCGGCAATGCCTCAAGCCCCACCGGCCTCTGGTGATTGTGGGCACTCGCTCCGCTATTTTTATGCCCCTGCCCCAGTTGGGGCTGATTATTTTGGATGAAGAACACGACAGCAGCTACAAGCAGGATGTGCCCCCCTGCTACCATGCCCGCACCGTGGCCCGCTGGCGGGCCGCCCTCAACCATTGCCCGTTGATTTTGGGTTCGGCCACCCCCTCCCTGGAAACCTGGGTGCAGTGTCGGGGGTTGGCCAATCCGGCCCTGGCGGGGGCCGAGACGGGGGCACCGTCTGCGGACAGTGCTGCGGATACGATGGGGCCGCCCAACTCTGGTGCAGCCCCCTGGCCCCCCGCTGAACTAACGGCTGACCTACCCAGCTACTACCTGTCTCTGCCCCAGCGGGTGCAGGCTCGCCCCATGCCCCAGGTGCAGGTGATCGACATGCGGGAGGAACTGCACATGGGCAACCGCAGTATTTTTAGCCGCCCATTGCAAACCGCCCTGCAAACCATGAAGGACCAGGGGAACCAGGGGCTGCTGTTTATTCATCGGCGGGGGCATAGCAGCTTTGTCTCCTGTCGCAGCTGCGGCTATGTGATCATGTGTCCCCACTGCGATGTGTCGTTGTCGTACCACCAGCCCCATGCCCGCAGTGCCATGACCCTGCGCTGCCACTACTGCGGCTACACCCAGGGGCACCCCAAAGCCTGTCCCGAATGTGGGTCGCCCTACCTTAAACATTTTGGCAGTGGTACCCAACGGGTGGTGAACGCCCTGGCCGAAACCTTCCCCGAGCTCTCCTGCATTCGGTTTGACAGCGACACCACCCGCACCAAAGGAGCACACCGGGCCTTGCTCAGTCGCTTTGCCGCCGGGGAGGCGGATCTGCTGGTGGGTACCCAAATGTTGACCAAGGGCATGGACCTGCCCCAGGTCACCCTGGTGGGAATTATTGCCGCCGACGGCCTGCTTTACATGGGCGACTACTGGGCCAGTGAGCGGGCCTTGCAGACGTTGATCCAGGTGGCTGGTCGGGCCGGGCGGGGGGCACAACCGGGGCAGGTGCTGTTGCAAACCTACACCCCCGAACATCCGGTGATCGAAGCGGTGACCCAGCACGCCTATGACGGGTTTATTCACAGCGAGTGGGAGCAACGCCAACTGTTGCAATACCCGCCAGCGGGGCAGTTGGTGCTGCTGCGCCTGGCCAGCCCAGATGCCCAGGCCGTGGAACAAACCGCCCATACCCTCGCCGCTAAGCTGGATGGCCTGTTGGCCGATCGGCCCCACACCTTGCTGGGGCCTGCCCCGGCCCCGATTTTGCGGGTGGCCCGTCGCTACCGCTGGCACCTGCTGCTGAAGTTTCCCCTCGGGGTGGCGATTCCTGCCCTGCAGGAGGTTCGAGACTACTGCCCGCCCCAGGTGAGCCTGACCATCGACGTCGATCCGCTGAATTTGGCTTAGAAAATCTCACCTTGACAGGGATGGCAATGCCCACCCTACAGCTGCACTAGATAGGTGGCCGTTAACCACTACGGGAAGTCTGTCTTACAGCCTATTAATCAACTTATCGTACTCAGCATGGGTCCCGAGTCAAAACCAGGAAATACCCTGGGCAACTTCCACCCCTAAAGCTCGATAGCTTAATCCGACTCGCACTGACCAGTATCTTTTCCCCAGGCGCTTAAAGTGTAGCGACGGATGAGATGGATTAGCTTTTAGCAACTTGTAGCACTCATCAGCCGTTCTCTGAACACTCTCGGGTAAGCTGTCATAGCATTTCCAGAAACGACGGGTTGCATAATGCATCAAATTTGTCGGCAATGGCCCGCCTCAAAATCAGAAATTGCCTCCTGAGCTAATGCATCTAGCTTGCCGTCTGCGATATCCTGCTCCAGCTGCTGGTCCCAGCGTTCGTCATCTAAATCAAGAAACCACAGCCGCAGCTGCTTAAACTCACTGAATGGTAGGGAGAGAATGGCTGCTTCAATTTGCTCAAGGTTTGACATAAAACAGCTTTACCTCATGGCTCTCAATCAATTATAGCCTTGGGAAATTCCCTCTATGCCTATTTGAGTCGGGGGTTTTCCCTCGTTCCCATGCTCTGCGTGGGAACGCCCCCCCAGGGCTCTGCCTCGTCTTATCACCCTAGCTGTCCAGGCAGCCCTTAAGGTGACTTCTAGAAAACTGTCTACCGAGTGAGTGGTGGGCAAAGCCCACCCAGCCCTGTCAAGGTGGGTCAAATTTAGGGATTGATCCCTCGGATTGGCCGCTGAGCCAAGGACTAGAAGTCCCAGGCTCAAAGCCGAAATCCTCTGAAGAGGATTGGGAGCCGAGTTACCCAGTCTGCTTTAGCAGACTTCTGCGGTGAGCCAGGGAGTTCACTCCCTGGTGGTTGTGGCCGCAGCCCCGCAGCCCAAGGGGTTTTCGGGAAAAGTACCACCACCTTGACAGGGGTGG
>NZ_SMDQ01000137.1 GCF_012911975.1 Nodosilinea sp. P-1105
CCCCGAGCCAAAACGTGCCAAAACGTGACGCCCTGATTGTTATGCTGACTAATCACAATCATAACGTGACTTTTTGATTTAGAGCTGAACTAATGCTGAGCACATGCGCTATGCTGAGGTGTATCAGGATGCTGCGCCCCTATCGGGGGCTTCGCGGAGAGGCCACACAGTACGCCAAGGTTTTGGCAAAAACCGGGCAACGGCCCTCCCCCCAGGGTTTCTACCGTTTTTGACGACGCTATCGCTTTTCCTTCAGGGTGGCGTCGTGTTTTTAACCCAGTTTCTCCATGCTTTCCACGAGCAACCTCTCTGCCGCTCAGGCGGAGACCTATTACACGAAAGAGGATTATTACTCTGCCGAGGAAACCGCTCACCCGACTAAGTGGGTGGGCAAGGGGGCTGCGTCGTTGGGTTTGGCTGGGGTGGTCAATCAGCAAGAATTCAGCCAGATGCTGTCTGGACAGGCTCCAGGGGGACAATCCCTAACTGGAAAAGCAATTGACCCTGAAAAACGGCGGGCGGCAACAGACTTTACCTTTAGTGCCCCCAAGAGCGTCAGCATTGCGGCTCTGGTACAGGAAGACGAGCGGGTGTTGGCGGCCCATCATCAGGCAGTGGCTAAGGCCCTGTCGGTATTGGAAGAGCGCTATGCCCAGACTAGGGTTTCAACCGAGGCCGGACGAACAAAGGTAACCACGGGGAATATCGCCGCAGCGGTGTTTACCCATTCCACCAGTCGGGAGGCGGAGCCGCAGCTGCACAGCCATTGTGTGGTGATGAATGCGACGCAGTTGGGCGATGGGCGGTGGTTTAGTTTGAGCAATAAAAGTGCGATCGCTAACCAAAAGCTCCTGGGCCAGATTTACCAGAATGAACTGGCCGTAGCCCTGAGGCAGCAGGGGTACCAGATTGAACCCAAGGCCCATGGGCAGTTTGAGTTGGTGGGGTATTCACCAGAATTACTCAAGGCGTTCTCGACTCGGCGGCAGCAGATTCTAAAGCTGATCGAGGAATGGGAGGCGACAGGGTCTGAGAACAACCGGGCCATGCGGGAGACGGCGACGCTGGTATCGCGGAAGCGAAAGCCTAAGGAGGTGGATGAGGGATTGCTTCAGCGGGGGTGGAACGCGCTGATTCAGTTGAAGGGGTTGGAGCTGCCAGAGTTGCCTGAAGAAGTAGAGCAGTTACCTGAGGCGTCTCCATCGGCCAAATCAGTAATTGACGCGGCAATCCAACACTGCGGGGAACGGGAGTCAGTGTTTCGGCGAACGACGCTGGAGCGGTTTATCTTTGAGCACGAGCTGGGGGCGCAGGGGTTTGAGGCGATTGAGGCAGCCATTGCCCACAGCCCCGAACTGATCCAAGTCGCCGACGGCAAGTTCACCACCCAGACAGCGCTGAATCTGGAACTGAACACTATCCGTCTGATGCAGCAGGGACGGGGGCAGGTGGAACCGATTGTCCCCAGCGATGCCCGGTTAGACAGTCTGGTGAGCCATTCCCTGAACCCGGAGCAGCAACATGCCGTGGAGATGGCAGTGACTACACCGGATGCGGTGATGGCATGGCAGGGGGTAGCGGGAGCGGGCAAGACCTATGCTTTGAGGATATTAAGGGATCTGGCTCAGGGGCAGGGCTACATGATCCGAGGGTTGGCCCCCAGTGCTGAAACCGCCCATGTCTTGGGAGAATCGCTGGGGATTGAAACCACTACGGTCGCTGGACTTTTGGTGTCCCAGCCGTTGGATGAACCTCCCCAGCCCACGTTGTGGATCGTCGATGAAGCGGGTCTGCTGAGCATGAAGGATGCCCATGCTCTCTTGCGACGAGCGGCACTGGAACAGACAAGGGTTTTGTTGGTGGGGGATACTCGTCAACTCTCAGCGGTGGAAGCGGGCAACCCGTTCAAAAGTTTGCAGGCGGGCGGGATGACGACGGCGTATCTGGAGAGCCATCGGCGGCAGCAGACTGGGGTGCTGCGATCGGCTGTAGAACTGGTGGCCCAGGGGCAGGTCAGGGAAGGTATAGAAATTCTGGCCCAGGCTAGGTGCGTGAAGGAAGGATCTCAAGCTCAGGAGCGGATTCAGCAGGTGGCTGCCGATTACCTGGCGCTGACAGTAGAGGATCGGGAGAAAACGCTGGTGCTGGCAGGAACCAATGCGGAGCGGTTGGCGCTGACTCAGGCGATACGGGCTGGCTTACAGGATGAAGAAGCTTTGGGCGCAGACGGGTTTGTGATGCAGAGCTTGCGGCGCAAGGACTTGACTACGGCTCAGGCTAGTTACCTCAAGGCTTATGCTGTGGGCGATGTGCTGGTACCAATTCAGGACTATCGAAAGCAGGGGTTAATCCGAGGGGAGCAGTACCGGGTGGTGGCGGTGAATGCCGAGGCTCAGCAAGTGGTATTGGAGACACCAGGTGGATCGGTGCTGTCGGTTGATCCGGCAGCGTGCCCTCGCAAAACCGTTTATACAACGCAATCGATTCCAGTAGCAGTGGGCGATCGCCTCAAATGGACCCGCAATAACCCCAAAGCTGGAATCCGCAATGGCCAGGGGTTTTTGGTGACGGAACTGGAGGCGGATGGGACAGCGACGATTCGAGATGGGTTGGGTCAAACCACCACGATCAACCTCGGTGGGAATCAGTACATCGACTATGCCTGGGTGAGCACCACCTATAGCAGCCAGGGCAAGACGGCGGAGCGGGTGCTGGCGCTGTTGGGCGAAACGACGAATCGAGAAGCGTTTTATGTGGCGATTTCCAGAGCCAAGCGGGCGGTGACCCTGTACACCACCAGTCAGGCCGACTTGGTGCAGTTGGCCCAGGTGTCGCGGGCCAAGGAGAACGTGAGTGACTATGTGCCATTAACTCAACAGGTGATGAACCATGGACAATTACTCGAACGGGAACAACGGCAACCAGAACCCATCCCCAGCTTTGACCCCAGAGCAGTGGGAGAGCGTATTGGCCAGCGTGTTGCAGAGCAGCTTAGAACCGCTACGGGCGGAGATTTGCGTGAATACCCAGCGGGTGCTGCACCTGGAAGACCACGTCCAGACCTTGGGGCAGGATCTGGCGATGTGGCCGCAGCACTGGAACCAGAGCTTGGGGCGCTTGGTCGCGCAATTGCAGCGTATCGTCAGCGACGAGACCTCGTCCGATGCGCAGGCGACCTTGCAGGAGCAGTTGCGGTTGTTAATTGCGGCTTTGAGCAGTTGGAACGGGCAACTCAAGACCGAGTTGGCCTTGCAGCAGCAGTTGATCGCCTCGCTGGAGCGGTTGGAAGGTCGGTTGGACGAGAGCAGCAAGGGGTAGAGGTTCCAGAACCAGCAAAGGCGAATTCCAGGGAGCAGCTTTTGAAACGGTGGGAGCACTACTCGACGGGGTTGCCATCAGACAGTTTGGAGTTGCGGGTGGCGCAGCGGGCGTTGCGGGATGGGTGTTCGGCCAAGGAGGTAACGCTGATTCTAGTGGCGGGGAGCGAGGTGGTGAGGCAACTTTACGAGGTGCAAGGGAAGAAGCAGGC
>NZ_SMDQ01000138.1 GCF_012911975.1 Nodosilinea sp. P-1105
AATCAGCGCTTTGATGAGCTATTCCCAGCAGACACGGTAATGCCTAAGGTGTACTCCCCCAACCCCTAACTACGCCCCCCAGTTATGCAAATTTACCCTCATCCCCCAGCCCCTTCTCCCAAAATGGGAGAAGGGGGGCCGGATTCAAAGTCCCTCTCCCGCTCTGGGAGAGGGATTTAGGGTGAGGGCTACAAAAGTGGGATGCACTCTGCAAGGAAAGGGTTAAGTATAGTTCTTCATCAACAAAGAAACTTTCACCTTTTGAACTTATTAAGCGCGGTCAAAACAGCAAAAAGCTTGAGAGATCGTTTTTACGTTGCCTAAAATACTTTATTATAGGGACACACTTGAGCGCCAATATTCCTACCATGATGAATATAGCGTACACCGCCGCAATGACAGGCCGTTATTTTAGCCTAACCGATATTATTATATTTGACGATCCTTTTCCTGAGGACTGGATAAAGACTGATAGCAACCTTAGGAAGAAGATCGAGTACAACAAAGGTTATGGAGCTATACATAAAAATCTCGAGCTTTTAATTGAAGCAGTGGCCAGGGCACTAAGCTCAAAGAAGCTAGATGTATATTTCAGTCAAGAGATTGACAGGATTAAGGAATCTATTCTGTCCGATCCTCAGAAGATGAATTTCTTTGTAAACAAGAAAAAATCTGATTGGTGGAAAGGTTTTTACGAAAAAATTTACACTAAAAAAATAGATTATCTATCATTTGAAGATTTACTGGATGAGCATATTTATCACCTGAAGGGTTTAACAAGATATCTGCGGCAAGGGACTTCCCTTGAGGCTAAAAAGAAATTCTTTGAGATCCTTATTCTTGGGGGTCTTGATTTTCCTGTGACTGGGGATGTTGCATGGACCCAGGAGCAAAATAACAGCTATGAGAATCGAAGTAGTATATCCAAGGTAAGAGAAGAAATGATAGAGTCTTTTTCCTTGATGAGTGAAGATTTTCTTGAAGACATTCTTGCTGATCGGAGCTTGAATAGTGCTATCTCTGATTTCGATAAGGGCAAGAGAACTGTGGGGGGTCGATTTATTAGATTTTTTGTTTCTAGGCAAGTATCTCTCATGAAAAGATATGACTGGTCTGTATTGCCTCTTTTCTATGAAAATACACATTTTTGTTTCTAGTTAGGTGAGTTAAGCAGCGTGTAGGTTGGATGGCGCATTGGCAGAACCCAACAAAGCCTATCTTGGCGTTGGGTTTCACTTCGTTCCACCCAACCTACTCCTGATGTTTTGCCAGTCAATCAGACGTAGAGGACAGATTAACCTTAAAATCTCCATATCACAGCTCTTTACTATCAGCTACAGAAAATGGATATCTGCTAACAGTATCGGAGACTATAATGTAAGAATATGGAAAATTAGCTGGGAAACAACGAAATAGTATGCTAGCCCTGAGTTACCCACATATTGAAAATCAAGACGATCAACCTGCGCGATCACACCGACGTCCACGGGTTCGTGTCGCACAAATCGTCATGGACTATCTTGCCTACGGTTGGTCAGTAGAGGAACTATGCCGAATTTCTCTGTCAAAATGCTAACTCATGCAGCCTGATCAAGCATCATCTAGCCAGTTCATTACTATTTACAAAGCCCCTCAAAGAGGCAAAGGCCAAAAACTGCTGGAAGAAGGTTTTCAACCTGATGACTTCCTCTACAATCCCCGGGGTGTAATTTAAGCCGGGAAACCCTTTAAGTAAAAAGGGTTTGGGCGTTGTGCTTTTCGCGACTGACGGGCAACAGGGAGATCACCCGTATGGTCGACCAGCCACTCAAACAGATCAGGAAAGTCATAGCCAAATAATCGTTGGGCGGCCGTGGTGCCATCAGGTCGTTTGAGATGAAAGTTGTGGATAATGGTGAGCCCCTTCAAGGTCTGAGGCGAGAAGCCCCGTCCAGCATGATGGAGTCGGGAAAGATAACCGTTGCGGCCTTCCACCGCCGAGGAGGTGCGCTGGTAGCGATCAGCCATCCAACGTGCCCAGTCAATCCAGCCTTGGCGGTCATCGGCGGCCATCGTCTGGGTTAAGGGATGAGCTACCAGGTGCTGGGCCGCCTCGCTAGCGGCTTGTTGGTATCGGGCTTTCAGGTCTGGCTGTTGCGTTTTATCGGTTTGCTGCTGCCAGTAGACCCAGGGCAACACAGACATCAGTACCCAATTTTGGACCTCAAGGGAGGAGGTTTGCGCCGCCAGGGCTTGCAGCGCCCATTGCCACCAGGCATGCAGTCCTCGAGCGATATCTGGGAGCTGCCTCTCAAAGCTGTTAATCGCCGCCATGGCCTTCTGTCCACCATAGGTTTGGCTCAGCTCACGCAGGTGGACCAACGTCGTCTGAAATGGAGGGGTGATATCGCTCCAGGTTTGGGGGGCTTGAGTCTTGAGGTCAAACGGATGCAGGCTTACCGTCAGGGTGGTGATGGCGTGATGGTAGCGGTGTTGGTCTTGCGCTAAGGTCTCTTGTTGCGTCGATAGGACGGCCAAGGCTTGAGTCAACTCCAGCCGCTTGGCCTCGCGCTGGGTGGCGTCCCGCTGTGCGGTTAAGGTCCTGATTTGTTTGGCCAGGCGTCCCTGCTGACGGCCTATCGCACGGCCGATGGGTTGGCCTAGGGCGCGCAGGGCATGGAACCAGTCTGCGACACTCACACAGCCCAGCCCATCAGTGGCTAACTTAATCAACGCTTTGGCCCGGTCACTGACCATGAAATGACACTGCCATCCACGTTGGTGCCACCAGGCTTGAATCTGAGCCACCCACGTCTCATAACTCCGGTCCTCACATTGCACCTCTGTGAACAGATAACCACTGGCCAGTTCCGCTAAGACCAGGACAGGCAGGCCAAAGAAGACTTCGTCGCCACCCACGCAAATCCCTTGCCCCGCTTTGGGTTGACAGTGCTCTGCCTGGGCCGCCCCGTAGGCCTCAATCGTGTCGTTAAGCTGTTGCTTCAACCTCGCCAGGGCACTCGCAGAGCACCCTACATGGCGCTCTAGGCGCAGCGCTTTCAAAAACTGGGATAGCTCTCCCACACCAATACCGTGTTTAATGCCAAAGAAGAAAATACTGCCGACCACCAACCGTTTTAGCCAGGCACTACCGGCTTCGGTTTCCCACCAGCTTGATTCGGGGTGCTGGTTACGGCGCTCAATCGCCTGTTGATGACGGTGGACGCTACTTTTCGATATCCCAATGACTGACGCAACCGCCTGTACCCCTTGGCTCGCATCCGCTTGGATAGCCTGGAATACCTTTACCCCACGTTGCCGTATAGTTAAACTCATCGTTCCCTAACTGATAGTTGCAAGGGTACGATACAGGGCTCTGGGCATTGCCGCAGAGCTTTTTTTCATAGGTGCTTATTGATACACGACAGCTAACCGCTTAACATCCCGCTTTGTGGAGTACTCCCAATTTGGGGTGTGATTTAAGCCGGGAAACCCTCTAAGTGAAAGGGACTGAGGGTTTGTGCTTTTAGTGACTGACGGG
>NZ_SMDQ01000139.1 GCF_012911975.1 Nodosilinea sp. P-1105
CCGCAGAGCTTTTCTTTACAAGTATCTATTGATACACGACAATTAACCCCTTAACGTCCCGCCTTGTGGAGTGCTCCCTTCTCCGGAAGTTGAATTAATGGAAACCACCCCCACCACGGGGGAAGTTTACTGTATAATTCTCAAAACTTCTCCGGAAGTTGAATTAATGGAAACTGCACCTGTTAAACTGATGGATCTCCTCCACCTCCCCGCCTCAAAACTTCTCCGGAAGTTGAATTAATGGAAACTGCACCTGTTAAACTGATGGATCTCCTCCACCTCCCCGCCTCAAAACTTCTCCGGAAGTTGAATTAATGGAAACGCAAAGTTTTCTTGCCGTCAGCAGATACCTTTTGGTCTCAAAACTTCTCCGGAAGTTGAATTAATGGAAACCACCAGCTCGCGAAGAGCGGAGTATGGATTGGGGACAAAGCTCAAAACTTCTCCGGAAGTTGAATTAATGGAAACGGTTTGGAGGACGGAAAACGGAGGACGGAGGACGGAAAGCATTGATGGCTAGTCACTGGCTGCATCAAAAGCTCAAGATCCCAGGGTTCTTGGGCTGTTTGGCCACGTTTTTTGGGGCATCCAGGGACAGAACCCTGGGATCTGAACCGGCGTTCTAGTCACTGGCCGCATCAAAAATTCCTTTTCTAAAGCTCTCCGCTCTCCGCTCTCCAGTCTCCGCCCTTTCACCGGCTTCTCCGGAAGTTGAATTGTAAAAATTCAGGGGGTTATGCAGCCCAATGGGTTTTAGGCTCTTCAGAGGCCTGAGGCCGTAGGTCAGGAGGCTGCTGTTCGAACCGTGCGGCCTGCATGGCAACGATCCAACGCATGCTCTAGGGAGTCCCCCACCGGACGAATAATTAAGCTATCACCCTGACGCTCAATCTCATACTCCACATCCAACCGACCGAACTGAAGCTCCTTAGGGATGCGCACAGCCTGGGAATTGCCACTTTTTTTCTGACCGCAGAATGAATTAAGACATATAAAATTATCTTAAAATCTCCATTGGGGAGGATGTCAGACATCTCAACCATTGTGTAAAGATAAGTAGAATACTGCCAAATCCTAAATCAAATCCTGAATAGAGAGTTTGGCAGACGTCATCGTAGCAATTTTTTAGACTTTCCAGATTGCTGAGAAGGCTAAATTTTTATTCTGTATGCAGGAAATATTTGCACGATGCGAAAAAGCTGTTATACCAAGTCCAGCTCGGGATCTGGAGTTTTCCCACAGGCAAAACTCCAGGTCTGGACTTGGATCCGGTTTAATTAAAGTTGTTGATTGAAAACTAGAATGACAGAAGATCTTACCAAAAAAAAATGTGAGGCCTGTACCAAAGAGTCGCCTCCGATTACCGAGGCTGAGATACAACAGCTCAAGCCTCAAATTCCTGATTGGGACATCAAGAAACAGGACGAGAGCCTCCGCTTAGAACGTCAGTTCGAGTTTCCAGATTTTGCTAAAGCACTGGCTTTCACCAATAAAGTCGGTGAACAGGCCGAAGCTCAGGGGCATCATCCCGCCCTGCTAACGGAATGGGGGAAGGTGACTGTAACCTGGTGGACCCACGCCATCAATGGCCTGCATAAAAACGATTTTGTAATGGCCGCTAAGACCGATCAAATTGCAAGCTAACCTAATCCGCTGCAGATAGCATCTCCCATCTCCCGGCCGGGCCGGGCGAAATTGCGCAATCTGGTGATTGGCTCACCGGATGGGGTACGAGGGGCGATTAACCACCTGCATTTGCTCCGGTACGCAGAGCAGCGGGAGTGGAGCCGGTTGGTGACGATACCCGAGTCGGGAATTTTGATTACCACTGAACATTAGTTTGGTACCGAAATTATGGGGGTTAAACAACGCTGGCTTCTGCCTGGGGCATAGGAGACGCTGCTTGAGAGGTGGGGATTGGATCCCCCACATAAATACCCAGGGAGCGTGCCACCTTGACCATGGTGCTATCGATTTCTACGGGACCAGGGCAGATCCCTTTATCGTGGCAGGCTCGCACGATCGCGATCGCATCCCCCAGATCTTTCGATCGCACCCGACCGGCCTCCCAGACCACCAGTCGGTTAAAGCGACCATCTTCGATCAAGTCGGTGGCTTTGCGGCCAAAGGCAGCCGCCAACAGGCGATCGGAGGCGGTGGGAATGCCACTGCGCTGAATATGGCCCAGCACCATAGCCCGAGTTTCCACCTGGTCCATATCGCAGTAGTCTGCCGCCCCAGACTCACAGAGAATATGGCTGCGATCGGCGATCGCCTGAGCCAGAAACTCGCCAATGGCCCGCATGCGCTGGCCATCTTCGCCTCGCACCCCTTCTGCCACCACCACCAGGGCAAACTTGCGACCCCGCTGGCGTAATTCAGCAATTTTTTGACACACTTGAACGATCACGGTTTCGTTGAGCACCGGGATCAACTCTGGAATCAAAATCACGTCGGCCCCACCGGCGATGCCGCCGTGGAGGGCCAGGTGGCCGGCATCGCGCCCCATCACTTCTACTACCATCACCCGATCGTGGCTAGCGGCGGTAAAGGTCAAGTCGTATAAAGCGCTGTTTACCGTCTGCACCGCCGTATTAAACCCAATGGATTTTTCCGTGAACGGCACATCGTTATCAATGGTTTTGGGAATGCCGATCAGGTTCCACCCCCCCTTTCTGGCCAGCTCGTAAATAATGTCCAGGCTGCCGTCGCCACCAATGGCAATCAACGCATCCAGATTCAACCGGTTGTAGCCCGCCAAGATCTTAGCCACTGTCTCCGTTTCGTCCGGATGCCCCTTATTCAAAGAGCCCAAAATTGAGCCACTAAGGAACTGCAATACGTCAATCCCCTGCAAAATACCAGGAATGTCATAGCCATGCTCTGGAATTACGAGTTTGTCGATATCGTACTCCCCATCGGCCACTTTCATCAGCCCGTCGGTACCGTAGGGAATACCAATCACCTGCCAGTTGCGACGACTGGCACATTTCACCACAGCCCGAATCACTGCATTCAAGCCAGGGCAATCGCCACCACTGGTGAGAATGCCAATGCGTTTGGGAGTAGTCATAGGGAGGCTCCTTAGGGGATGGGGGGATGGGGAGGTGGGAAGGTGGGGAGATGGGGACGGTGGGGGAGACGTAGGGGCAGACCTGGGTGTCTGCCCTGGCGGGGAATTGGATCAGAGGGGTGGATGGGTGGATGGGTGGATGGGTGGATGGGTGGATGGGTGGATGGGTGGATGGGTGGATGGGTGGATGGGTGGATGGG
>NZ_SMDQ01000014.1 GCF_012911975.1 Nodosilinea sp. P-1105
TCCTTGAGTTGCACCATACACCTGCTCTGTCAGAACAGTGCAAATATACTGAAATTCTGTTTATCCGAACAGTATTGCATGGCGTTCCACCCAACCTGCGATGCTTCTAGAACTCCGGTACAGAACCCCGGTTTCTGGGCCAGAAGGCCAGTCATGCCGTTAGGGCAGTGACGAAGCAACCGGGTTGTTAACCCTACTGAACTAATTGCTCTGGGTCGCTCAGCCATGCCCGTGTCTCTGCTGCTGCGGCCGTCATTGCCGCCTCGGGGGTGGTCTGCCCCACCAATACCTGCCACAGGTGGGCCTGCAAAATCCGCGACACCTGGTCATACTGGGGAATCTGGGGCCGAAAGACGGAGTTATGCTCCAGAATCTCTAAGATCTGAGGGAAAAAGGGATACTGGGCCACGATTTCCGGGGTCTCAAACAGGGCCGTGCGGCTGGGTAAATGGGCCGAGCCCAGCACAAACTGGCGTTGGGCAGCGGCGCTGGTGAAATAGGTGATCGCCCGTTCCGCCGCCTGGGGGTGAGCTGCATTGCGGGGAATGCCAAATCCCCATCCCCCCCGGCAGGCCTGGGACCTCCGCCCAGAGGTGGCAACCATGGGGGCCAGGTTAACCTGGTGCTGCAGGGGCGACTCCTCTTGCTGGGCCAACTGCCAAAAGGCGGGCCAGTTGCGCACAAACAGGCTCTGGCCATCCAGGAATTGATTAAACGACGCCGTTTCCCCATAGCTGGTGACCAATTGGGGGGAAATTCCCTGGCGAATGGTGTCGGCTAAAAACTGGGCAGCCGCGATCGCCGCTGGCTGATCCAACCCCACCTCCTCTGTGCTGGGTTCAAGCCAAAACCCCCCGTGGCCGGCCAAGACCTCCACAAAGTTGGCCACCAGCCCCTCGTATTCCCGCCCCTGCCAGAGATAGCCCCAGGTTGTCCCCTGGGCCTGGGTCCCCTGGGCCTGGGCCACCAAGTCGGCAAAGGTTTGGGGTGGCTCGGCCCCCACCTGGGCCAGCAGATCAGTGTTATAAAACAAGAGCCCCACATCGGCCCGAAAGGGTAGCCGGTACAGACGGTCCCCATAGCGCCCAGCCGCTAACTCACTGGGGATAAAGGCGGCCAGCTCATCCTCGGGCAATAGGGTAGAGAGATCTTGCAGCCAGCCTTCACTGGCAAACCAGGGCAGCCAGACCACATCCATATACACCAGGTCATGCTGGGGGCTACCGCTACTCAGATCAGCGCTATAGATGGCTTTGACCTGGTCCGTACTGTAGGTGCCTTCCACCAGTTGCAGCCGAATGTCAGGGTTTTGGGCTTCAAACTCAGCAATCAACGGCTGCCAGGCGGCGGCTTCATCCAGCGGCACCACAAACGACAGCAGGGTCGGCTGGGCCTGGGGCCAGGTCCACCACCAGGCCGCCAGGCCTAGCAGTTGGGCCAAGAGCAGGCCCGTGAGACAGGCGATCGCCAAGTGATGGGGAGCTTTGACAAAAAAACGGCGCATGATGGGGGGCTCCCTAACGCTGCACTAGAATGCTACCGCTATCTTTAGAGGTTGTTTGAAAAAGGTGATCCCAGGTATAGTTTGCCGCCAAGAGGCCGTCAACTCGCTGACGCTTGAGGACGTAGGGCTACTCTATATCTCAATATCCTCAGGCAAGAGTGATAGTCCTGATAGAAACTTCATCCCTAGGGATGTCTCATAGGGCACAATAAGGAAAAGATGAATCCCAGACATAACCTGTCTGACCCGATATTAACCAATCTGGGATCAGGCTCGTACCGTTACCCCCCGCCATTGAATTACTTGAATTACTGCCGTTGCTATGGTTAGGCCCATCAACCGTCCGATCATCCACCACTTGAGGGAAATCAGCTGCACAGCGCTTGCTAGCGTTATCTTGATGTCAGGGGCGATCGCCCAACAGGCCATGGCCACCCCATCGCCCTCGGCGGGGACGCATACCACTGCCGCCACCACCACCGGGCAGCCGAAGCAACATCAAGCATCAGAACAACGGCCCACGGTACCGGCCCTGCCTGCTGATATTCCTACCGCCATTGAGCCTGACGAAAACGGTATCGTCGGGCTTATGCCCCAGCCTAATGATGACCTTGGCATTGGTCATCTGCGACCGGCTGACCTGGATTCCTTAGCCGGTAACAACTGGCGCAACAGTCCCTTGCTCAACGCCCGCTGGCTGCGAGGCACAGCTTTGCCCATTTATGCGGCCCCTGAAGGGGATCCCTGGGGCTGGTTAGTTAATGGCTGGTTGCTGTCTGACGGGCATGACCCCTTGGCCATTGGTCGCGATGCGGCTTTTTCGATGGTGCAGGTCAACCGGGGACTCTACACCTTTCCAGTGCTCGAGCTGCGCGATGATGGCTGGTTTGAGTTTCAGTACACCCCCGCCGGCAGTGCCTGGGCCCATGTTAGCCACCTCAATCTAGGGGCCAATACCCTAGTGGTTGAGGCTTGGGAAGACTACCTGCCAGCGGTAGATCGGGTTGAGTTTCGGCGTTTGGGTGTGTCTCAGCCAGTGCGCTCTGCCCCCAGTGCCAGCGCCTCGCTGCAAGCGTTAGTGGGGCCTAATAGCCTGATTGAACCCCTAGAAGTTGCAGATGACTGGCTGCGGGTGCGGGTGGTTCAGCCCGCCAATGGCTGTACGCCGCTGCCTGGTTCCGGTAGTGCCGAGGGTTGGGTGCGCTGGCGTGACGACACCGAAACCCCCCTGGTTTGGGTGGCTGTCGACGACTGTCTTTAGGGGCTCAGCCCATCAGCTTTGGCTTGACAGACCACTAGTACTGCCTGGCCGAAATATGGCCACCTTTGCTGGGGGTGTCAGGTGCTAGGTGACAGGTAACATGACGGGTTGGCCGATTTATGCCACCGGGTACTACTGGTCTGAGGCAGAAATCAGTCTATTGTTCAGGACGCTTAAAATCCTTGGGCAGCCACAATTTTTCACCTTGAACTTTGCATTTTTAATTCCGCGTAGCGGTACTAGGCTTAGGGACGCCTCATCCACATATGAGAGGATAACCCTGGATATCAATGATTTTCAGGAGTAGCGCAGACTGTGGGCTATGGGCTTGTTTTGCTGGCCGGGGTTTTCTTCTGTAGCCAGAATTTAATTGTGCGGGTGCTGTTCACCCCATCCAGCTTGCTGGGTCACCTGGAAACTGGGGGCTTTGTGGCTCCGACCCTGGCTAATTCGTTTCTGCTGCTGTTTATGCGGATGGCCGTTGGTGTACCGCTGATGCTAGGGCTTTTGCCCCTGGTCTACCCACGCTTGTGGTCTGATCTGCGTCAACTGCATCAACCCCGCTCTCGTCCAGACCTGATCCTGGCCCTGACGGGTGGGGTGCTGATGTTTAGCTACCTGGCGCTGCTGTATGTGGCCATTGGTCGGGTTGCTGCTGGCATTGCCCTGGCCCTATTTTTCACCTTTCCGGTGTACACGGCATTGCTGTCATGGGCCTGGTTTGGCCACCGTCCCAGTGGCCTGCGCTGGATCATTATGGGGGTGATCTTGTTAGGCAGCAGTCTCACGATGCCTCAGGATGGCACAACGGTGGATAGCTGGCTGGGGGTAATCTTTGGCTTGGCCTCTGGGCTGGCCTATGCCCTGTATTCGGTAACAGCCCAAAGGGCGTTTGAAACCGTTCACCCGGTACCGTTTACGACAATCAGCTTTGCCACTACCCTGGTGCTGGCCACGGGTAGCCTCCTGGTCTGGCGCAGTGACCTGAGTGGTCTGGCCTGGACGGCTCTGTGGATGGGTGGGGCGCTATCGGCGATCGCAACGGTGACTGGCCATGTGCTCAACAATCTGGGCATTCGCCTGGTAGGGGCCACGGCCGCGGCCATGTTGGGGGCTGCCAATCCGGCGTTAACCGCTGTGCTAGCTTGGGTGGGGCTACAAGAACAGCTCACCCTGATCCAGGGGGCCGGGGTAGCGCTGGTGACAGGGTGTGTGGCCTTGCTGGCTCTGAGCAAACCGGCCTGAGCCTTAACATGGTCTGTCAAGCCGGACGTGACGGTGCACGGTTCACGGTCTACGGTTCACGGTCTGCGGTTCACGGCTCGCCTTACCGTATACCTTGCACCTTGCGTCGTGAACCCCAAGTCCCACCTCCCGTCATTATTTTTTGGGACTCAACCCTAGCGGTATGCTGATCTAAGACGTTACCACTGGACCATCATGCCTCTGATTAAAGTACAAACTTCGGTACCCGCCCCCGACAAAACCCAGGTAGAGGCCATGCTAAAAGACCTGTCCGCCAGCCTGTCTGACCATCTTGGCAAGTCAGAGTCTTACGTCATGACCGCCTTTGATGCTGATGTGCCGATGACCTTTGGGGGCACTACCGACCCAGTCTGTTACATCGAAATCAAGAGTGTCGGCACCATGGGCGGCAGTAAAACCAAAGCCATGAGTCAAGATTTTTGCGCCAAGGTGGAAAGCGCCCTGGGGGTGCCCCAAAACCGCACTTACATTGAGTTTGCCGATGCGGCGGGGGCCATGTGGGGCTGGAACGGCAGCACCTTTGGCTGATTTAGGGTTGGAGACTACTTCCTGGACAAGACCGGACCCATATCGCGCAACATCCGAGTTAAGCCCACAAATACCGTAAAAAACTCTAGCCGCCCTAAAAACATTGCAGCGATTTGGGTCCAGAGCAAGGTGACAGGGGCGTCAGGGGCGGTGACCCCCACCGATAGACCCACGGTGCCGATAGAGCTTGCTGTCTCAAACAGACTCTTGTCTAGGGCATAGCCGTGGGCGGACATAATCAGGGTGAACAGGCTGAAGGTAGCGAGGTAAAGGAACATAAAAACGGCGACTTGCCGAACTTGGGTATCCTTCAGAAACTGACGACGGTCACTTTGCCATAAGGAGGGTTCACCGACGACACGATCCGGTTTCAACATCTGCTGAACTTCCCACAGCAGACTGCGGTAGAGCATATAAATACGAAGTTGTTTGATGCCCCCAGCTGTGGAACCAGCACCACCGCCGACTAGCATCAGCAAAATCATCATCCCCCAGCCTAAGCTACCCCAGTCGTCATAGCCCACGGTCGAAAAACCGGTTGTAGTAAGGGCTGAGACTGTTTCAAATAATGCTACCCGAATGGCCTTGTCCAAACCGCTGTAGATTGGTAAAGCCACAATAGTTAGAAGCACTAGCGTGCTAATACCAATTAGAACAGTTTGTAGGCGTACCTGACCGTCTCGCCACAAACTCTGAAATCTGCCGGTCAAGGTAAAATAGCTCGTGACAAAGCTAAGGCTGCCTAGCAGCATCAGGACCAGCGTAACAGCTTCAATCAGAGCGCTATCCCAATGGCCAATTGATTCATCTTGGGTAGAAAAGCCACCCGTAGATAGGGCAGCAAAGGCATGGTTGACCGCATCGAACCAGCCCATCCCTGCGAGCACTAATGCCAGGATACCGAGGGCTATGTAGCCAAGATAAATCTTTAGTACTAGTTTGGCAGAGCGGCGCACATTAGGGGCTAGCTGTTCGCTGCGACCCTCAGCGCTCGATAGCCCTGAACCCGACGGCCCGGCAATCGCGCTCAGGGTGATTATCGCTAACCCGGCACCGCCAAGCAATTCGGTAACACTACGAAACAGCAAGATCAGCCGAGGGGCTTGGGTGACATCCACTACTGACAGTCCGGTAGTGGTCCAGCCACTGGTCGATTCAAATAGGGCCTGGGTAAAGCTAAGCCCTGAGATCCTCAAAAAAGGTACTGTTCCAGCCAGAATGGCCAGTATCCAGGCCATTACCACAATCACAGACCCCTCTTGTAGGGTAAGGCTGGCTCCATTGCGAGGGCGTAACCCTTGCCAGGCTGCTCCACCCAATCCTATGAGCAGGCCCCCTGGCAGCAAAAACCCCATCGCCAGCGTCCACTCTTCCGGGTAAGCCAGTAAGGCCAGCAGTGGCGACAAAATACCAACACCTGCAATCAGGCAGACAAGACCGGTATAGGCAGCGATCGCCCGATAACGTTGGCGCAGAAATGTTTGATAGCGCCCCATTTAGCTGGTCTCTCCTACGATCACGCTGTAGACCGCCTCGTAGGTCTCAGCCCGGCTAACCACCACCAGGCGATCGCCAGCGGCTAAGCGACTACTACCTTTGGGGATGAGTAAATTTCCCTGGCGCACAATGCAGGCAATGATAGCCTCGCCAAGGTTAAGGTCTTGTAGGGTCTGCCCTACGGCCAGGTGGTGTCCCTGGAGGGTGAGTTCTACTAGCTGAACATTGCCATCGGCAACCGGAACCAGTGCCTTAATATCTTGGTAATCGGTCTGCTGCTCAATCAGATGCCCTAGGATTTCTGTAGCTGAAAAGACTACCGATACCCCTAGCTGACGAAACACGGGTTGGTTATCGGGGTCATTGACCAGGGCAATGGTGCGAGGTATGCCAAACCGCTTTTGGGCAATTTGACAGGTCACCAAATTATCTTCATCTTGGGCAGTGAGGGCTAGCAAGACATCTGCCCGATAAGCTCCGGCATCTTCGAGCACAGCCGGGTCGCTGCCATCACCATGGAGCACCGTAGCCTTGAGCTTGTGAGATAAGGCGATCGCCTCCGCTTGGTTAGGGGTAATCAAGGTCAGAGTATAGCCTTTGGCGACAAAGTGCTTGCCTAGAAAATAGACCAGCTTTTCTTGCCCAATCACAATTACTCTCATAGGGCCATCTGCATATCTTGGGACAGAATATCCAGAAACGTCTGGGCCGACAGCTGGGTTGGACTAATGGTGGCGATACCAAAGTCTTTGTAAATTGCCTCGCGCATCGGATTGTAAACCCGAGCCATGACTACTGGTACATCGAACATGATCTTGGCCACCTGGGCCACCATCAAATTTAAGTTGTCCTGGTCGGTTACAGCCAGCAGGCAATCAGCCCGCTCAATATTAGCCTTTCGTAAGACGGTCATTTCAGTGGCATCTCCGGTAACCTTAAAGCCGCTAAACTCCAGTGCTAGATGCCTGAAAGCGCTATCTTGGATATCAATGGTCACTACGCTGTGGCCAGCGCTACTGAGCTGGCTTGACAGCAGTGCCCCTAACCGGCCACATCCGACGACTACGAAATAACTCGATTTAGCCATAGACAGCGACGTTTTCCAGAAAACACTACCTAGGGCACCGTTAACCTGTTAGCCAGAGCAGCTAAGAGTACATTACCCCTATCCTGAACTGACTGCCTGGCAGATCTCCAGTCCCCTCAACGCTTTATTGAGTAGTATATAGGCAGGTAGTACCATTGTTTTTACAGTGAGGCTTCCCACTTTTTGGCTGGTTAGAAAATCTGAAATGACGACTGCCCCCAGTAGACCGATCGATCAGCAAGCAAGCGCCCATGTGCTGGTCATTCATCATGAGCCGGAAACGCGATCGCTACTTACACAATATTTGCAAGCGGGTGACTACCAGGTTTCTGCCGTAGAAGACTGGGATACAGCTTTAGGCAGTCTTCAGCAGCGGATGGCAGATGTGTTGATTTTAGATTTGGCTATGGTGCAACAAGCTGAAGGCGATCGGCTAGGTTCACTGTTTGCCCAGTATCCCACCCTACGTTTAGTGGTCATCGGCGATGGTTGTAGCTTAGAAGACGCTATTGGGGCGATGAAGCAGGGTGCTATGGACTTTATTGACGAGCCGCCAGGGTATCTCCAGCGACCTTTAGAAGCAGACCGTATTCAAGCAGTGGTTGCCGAAGTATTGCAACGCCCCTTACCCTCCCCAGAGGTTTCGGTAGACTACGACGAGTTGATCCAGCGGGCACAGCAATGGGCCCAAAATAGCGATTTTCATCGTGCCCGCGAGATCATCCGAGAAGCGCTCAAGCAGGCCCCCAACCGTCCTGAAGGCCTGACATTGCTAGGGCAAATTACTGAGTACCTGGGTGATCACAACGAAGCGCTCAAGTACTACCGGGCGGCCATTGGCCTCGACCCAACCTACACAGTGGCTAAACAAAACTTAGATCGAGCTGTGATGCACCCCCGCACCCGCCCCAATTTTGATCAGTAGCCTGGGCTCTGCCCTAGGGGCACCTCGAACAACTGCCTTGAATACGCCTCTTGTTGGACCTATTAAACCAAGCCCCAGTTCAGACGTGGAGTTCTGCTTATGGAAAAACGCCAGATCCTGAACTGGACTTGGTATAGGTCCGGGGTAATAACTTTTGACTCGGTTAAGCACCTAAAAGGGGACATCCCGATCGGGGTGGGACGGCTGGCTGGCGGCTCCGTTGTGGCTGTTGGCTCTCCCCTCTTTTAGTAGCGTATCAACATCATTATCTATATCGACATCGACCACCTGGCCGTTAAAGAACTGGGCGAAGTTTTTCACAGCCCGGTCAAAATCACTGGCAATTTCTGGCATCAACGGAGCGGCTGGTTGTTGATTGGCAGAGGCGGCTGGCTCTATAGTGGGCGGCGCAGGGGACGAGTTGCTGGGGGATACGGCCTGGTCGTGGGGCACTGGTGGCGGCGGCGACTCTGGAATAGACGGCGGTGAGGTCGTTGGCTGCCGACCTGGGGCCCCAGAAATATTGGGGGCTGGGGCCTCAGGCTTTGGGTCGAGTAGCACCTCCAGGGACACCTGCACCTTTTGCTGAACCACCTTTTGAAAGGCGGCCTCAATATTTTCTACCCGGCCCTGGGCCATCTTAAACAGGGGCTTGGAGCTAATGCCAATGCGGGCCACGGTGCCGTCGTAGAACAGCAGGCTACCCTGCTGCTGCATCAGGGCGCGAGTGCCCAGGGGCTCGAGTACAGCGATCACTTGCAGCCAGAGTTGATCGAGGTTGGGGTCGGGGGTGTCGGCGGGTGGGGGAGTGGGGGAGTGGGGGAGTGGGGGAGGTGGAGAAGATGGGGGAGATGAGGGAGTGGGGGAGTGGCCTGCCCTGAGCGGAGTCGAAGGGGGGAGTGGGGGAGTGGCGGGAGATGGGGAGGAGTTGGGGAGGAGTTGGGGAGTGGGGGCGCTGATCAGAGTGGAGGGTAAGAGACCGAGCAGGGAGACTTCTAGCCAGAGGCGGGGTTGGGTGGTGTTTTTCACCTGCACTTCGGTGGAACGCAGGTGTTGCTGCCCCTGCAACAGCAGAGCAATATCTAGGTCTTGGGCTAGGGTTTGCATGTCGGCCCAGGTGGGGGGGGTAATGGCTACCAGGTCTTGGCGATCGCCCGCAGTTTTGGCAATCAGTAAATCTCGATAGAAACCGGCCAAGTTTTGTAGCACAATCAGGGGCTCGCGCCCTCGGTCCATCAGCTTACGGGCTTGCTCAAGCACGGCCGTACCGTTATCACTGACGATCGCCTGGACCAGGGCTAACAGATCCTGCTCTGGCACGGCGCCGACCAGATCCCAAACAGCATCTGCTTCTATGGGGGGCTCCAGCAGGCTGAGTTGATCGAGTAAGCTCTGGGCATCCCGCAGCCCCCCCTGGGACACCTGGGCGACGAGCCGTAGGGCTTCATCGTTGATGTCGATGGCTTCTTGGGATGCGATCGCCCGTAAATGCCCAATCATCGGCTCCAGGGGAATGCGCCGATAGTCAAACCGCTGACAGCGCGAAATAATTGTCGGTAGCACCCGTTGGGGATCCGTGGTTGCCAGCACAAACACCACATTGCTGGGCGGCTCCTCCAGAGTCTTTAGTAGGGCGTTAAACGCAGCAGTGCTTAGCATGTGGCATTCATCAATAACGTAGACCTTGTAGCGGCACTGCACCGGGGCAAATTGGGCTCGTTCGATCAATTCCCGGATGTTGTCGACGCCGGTGTTGCTGGCGGCGTCGATCTCGATAAAGTCGAGGGCCGAGCCGTTGGTGATCGAGCGGCAGGTCTCGCAGACGCCACAGGGCTCTGGGGTGGGGTGGTCCTGACGAACACAGTTGAGGGATTTCGCCAAGATTCGGGCGCTGGAGGTTTTGCCTGTGCCCCTAGGGCCGCAGAGCAAGTAGGCGTGGGCAATGCGCTGCTGCTGCAAGGCATTGGTCAGGGTCGTGGCGATCGCATCTTGCCCCACCAGTTCGCCAAAGGTCTGGGGCCGGTACTTGTGGTGCAGGGGTTCGTAAGCCATAGCACTAAGATACCTTGCCCCATGGTCCCATGGCCCTATGGCCACCCGGCTTAGCCATAGATCACTCGATGATCAGAATGTCCATATCTTGGCACGAGCAGTCAGACTGACCCTGGCAAGAGTAACCGATACGTTGCTGGACTTTCTGGGCCAATCTCCTGACTTGGGTCACCGCTGCCGAGATCGCCTGGCAAGGGGTAACTGGCCGAGGCCCCAATGAGGCCCCTAAGATACCTGATGGGCACGCAAGCTTTGCCCATCCTATGGGGGTATTTTGTTATCCAGAGATTGCCTTAAGCGATCCGGCATCGCCTGTTCCACTTGGGCCGATTTTTCTAAACCGTCTACCAACTGCCCCATAGCGTGGGCAATTAACCGATTATCCTGACGGGTGGTGGGGTAAATATCCTTAAGATCTAGCCGCAGGCTTCAAATTCAGCCAACTCTCGTAGCATCATGGGACAGACCTAGCGATTGGAAAATGTCATAAATATGTCAATTATTCAAAAAATCTACACCGATGGTGCCTGCTCCGGAAATCCCGGTCCAGGGGGCTGGGGCACCGTGTTGTACTTAGCCGAGGGGGGGGTCCACGAACTCGGTGGTCGCGACGCTCAAACCACCAACAATCGCATGGAAATGCAGGCGGCGATCGCTGGGCTAACCCTCCTGCGCGACAGTGGCCAAACCCAGCCCATTACCCTCCACACCGACAGCGAATATGTGCTGAAGGGCATCACCCAGTGGATCAAAGGCTGGAAGCGCCGGGGCTGGGTAAACTCTGCCAAAAAGCCGGTGCTTAACCGCGATCTGTGGGAGATCATGGATCAGCTCCATGCAGAGGTAAATCAAACCCTGGATCGTCCGGTGCAGTGGGTTTATGTGCGGGGTCATGCCGGGGACCCTGGTAATGAGCGCTGTGACACTATCGCCCGAGCGTTTGCCACCAACCGTTCCATCGAGTTGGAAACCGCCGACTTTCCTAGCGTCGTTAGCTTGTAGTCAAATCATTGGGAGCCGGTCGATTTAGCTCATCAGTTTCAGCTTCAACGGCTCCCCTGTCGATACTATCTATATAGAGTGCTTTGCCCAGTGAGGAAAACTGTGCTGCTGTCAAAAGGCTTCGAAGTAGAAATGTATACCGGTACCCCCGCCGGGGAGATTGTTGGCCTCTCCGATCGGATTGTGGCTGACCTAAATGGCTTTGTGCGGGAGCCAGACAGCCGCAACGTCGAATACACCACCCCGCCCCTCTGCCAGTACGAAAAACTACTATGCGAACTGGTGCGGCCCCGCCACGAACTCCGACAGTACCTGAAGGGACTTGGCAATTACACCCTGGTGCCGGGCAGTACCCTCGCCCTAGGAGACACGAGCGCATTCCATCGTTCGGATCCAGGTAACCCTTACCATGCCTATATCGAGCAGACCTATGGCACCACCGTAGTGACCGCCAGCATCCACATCAATATTGGCATTTCCGATCCAGAAACCTTGATGCGGGCCTGTCGCCTGGTGCGCGTAGAGGCCCCTCTGTATTTAGCCCTTAGCGCCGCCTCGCCATTTTTGGCTGGCGAAGTGACTGGCTATCACTCCAGCCGCTGGCAGGTATTTCCTAAAACCCCGGCTGTTGTTCCCTTATTTGAAAGCCACGACCACCACATTCGTTGGATGGAAGCGCAACTGGCTGCGGGGACCATGCAGAATGTGCGCCATTTGTGGTCCTCGGTTCGGCCTAACGGCGATCGCCGCCCCTACAACCTTAATCGCCTGGAACTGCGCATTTGCGACTTAATTAGCGATCCTATCGCTCTGTTAGCGGTTACAGCTCTGCTAGAAGCCCGGCTGATGCAGCTCATGGCCAATCCAGATATGGATCCCTTAGTCATGAGCACCCTACCCAAGGCCACCCGCAATCAAGCCTTAGTTGCCCTCAGTGATGCCAATGAAATGGCCGTGGCCAAGCATAGTCTGGACGCTGAACTGCACCACTGGCAGGATGGTCGTCCGATTCTGGCTCGAGATTGGATTCAACAGCTCTACGACCAGGTTTGGCCCATCGCTAAAGCCCATGGCATCAGCTGTTTTCTCAGCCCGGTCAAGAAAATCCTCCGGGAGGGCAACGAAGCCCAACGTTGGCTGCGACAGTACGAGTCAGGGCAGTCGGTCCAGCACGTTATTCAAGGGGCGATCGTGGCCGTTGGCACCCATGAAGGGCGACTTGCCAGGGACCTCTGTGAGCCCTGCGCGGCCTAGATCTAGGCCGCCATTACCTTTGCCGTATTTATACTGGCTATAAGCTAAGCTTTTCTATTGGCCAGAGTTTTCTAGTCAATTCAGAAGTTGAGAGGGGGGCTGGCCAACCGAGAAGCAAGTATTAATAAAATCTATAGCTCCTAGACTTTCGTCTCGTTTTGCCGATCAAATTTCGTTCGCGGTTTATTCCTGCTGCCATGCCCCATCTTGTGTTGGTTACGCCTCAAATTCCCCCCAATACTGGCAATATTGCCCGCACCTGCGCTGCGACACACACGCCGCTCCACTTAGTTGGTCCCTTAGGGTTTGAACTCAGCGATCGCTATCTCAAGCGAGCCGGTCTAGATTACTGGCCTCAGGTCGATCTAGCCCTTTATGAGGACTGGGAACAGTTCTATACCCAGCAGCAGCAACAGGGCGGACGCACCATCGCCTTTAGTACCGGTGGGCGATGTAGCTATATAGAGCTAGACTATCGTCCTACCGACTGGCTGTTGTTTGGCAGTGAGACTGAGGGGCTACCCCAGACGGTACTGGCCGCCTGCGACGAAACCGTCACCATTCCCATGGCCCGCTCAGCTGTTAGAAGTCTAAACTTAGCCACCAGCGCGGCTATTGGGCTCTTTGAGGCATTGCGACAGCTTGAATTTTCTCCTCTCTATCACCCCTAGCGGCGACTAGAGCTTGAAACACTCATGGCGATCGCCCCTATGAAATCAGGGGGGTGATGCAGGTTCAACTCCATCCGCAAGCAGTAATAAGTGTCACCGGCCCACCGTAGGTGCCAAGGAAAAATGGGTGGTGAGGCTCGCATGCCCCCTCTTATAGTCAGACCAGTGGAGAGCCGTAACCTCTATTACTGTCTGCTTCAAACCTAGACTTACATCAGGTTTCATGCCCCTGAATCAGGGGATTAGAGGTTGGGCCGTAGAGCGAAAAGCGCCTTAAAAAAACATGGGGTTGTCGGGGATACAAAACAGGCCACGGCTAGATAAGAAATTTATATGGCTCGAACCTGTCACAGACTTATGGGATTAGTTGAATGGATACATAACCCTATCTTAGGGCTGTCTTGATCCCCAGATATCCTTGCCGTACTAGGTTCTCAGCCTTTTATGCTGAAGAATGTTGCCGCCCCAACTGACGTAACAACAGGCCTTTCAAGCTGTAACTGGATCAGGGAGAACACGCTTGCGGAAAAATTCTTTTAGGGGTTAAACCTGTATGTTGAGTTAGCAAAGTTCCCGGTTAAGCTTGGCTTCACTGGGAATAAGCGGTAAGAATCGTGAGGGATTGCTTTTTTAGAGCACTCATGTAAACTTGCCTAAGCCACTTGGGCAAGGTAGTCTTACCTAGTCAAAAGAGCTTGGTTGATTCACGGTTGTTGTAATGCTAATGTTCTGCTCGCCATCTAGGATGTTGACTCGTCGCTCTACGGAGATCTCGAGGTTGACAATCCGGTGGGTGGGAAAGTTCAAACGAAGTTGATTCGTTGAGCGCTGGTTTACAGGAGGTCGTTCCTTGAAACGCGTATTTCTGCAAGAGCCTATGGTTGATTCACATTCATCTAGCTTGAATGAGGTTCAGCTAGGAGCTTCAGGAGGTTCCCGCCGAGTTCAAACTTCGGCCGCCATGTTAGGTATTGCTTTGTCTTTTGGGGCATCGGCTCCTCTGCTATATGAGCCGGAAATGGCTCTAGCGGCTGATGGCTCAGCAATTGCTGTTTTGCCTGCCGTTCGAAGCAATGTTGAGGTGTCTGGTGCAAGAGGTGCATCTGGTCAACGATCTGTTTTGGCGTCCTACTACACGGTCGAAGATGGGGATAGCCTCTGGCAAATCGCCGAGCGTCACCAGGCTGATATCGATTCGATTAAGGTAGCTAACGGCATCTCTCCCGAAGAGGTGCTCCGAGCTGGTCAGGTGATTCGGGTCCCCGCTGTGGGTATGGCTGACGCCGGTACGGTCAGTCAGGATCAGCGGTTGGCCCTGCGTTCCGATGGCCTTGGGGGCGTTGGTGGTGATCTATCAGCTGCCAATACATTGGTCCTTTCGGCATCTGCCTTGTCCGTTGATGACTTGGAAAAAGCGTCAGCCGATAAGCTAGAACTCGAAGAAATGGCTGGGTTAGATCTAGACGAGCATGACGATGACGTCGCCACAGACTTAGCTGATGAGGATGTCCCCAGTCTGTTGGCTTCAGCCAATTTAGATGAAAGCTCATCCCCAGATGCCAGTGTCATCGCTGATGATCAGCCTGCGACTAACAATTGGTCTGTGGCGGATGTGGCCGGTGTGGACCAAGTCGCCTCGGCTCAGGTGCCTGCTACTGAGGAAATCGCTACTGAGGAAGCGGTGACCTCTGTTGTAGCCGCAGACGAGGTTTCTGATGCTACGCCTGGGTATCCATCTACTTTGCCGCTGCATGAACAGCCTCCACAGCCTCGCCTGGCTGTGCGGTCTGCCCCATCTGAGGCCACTGCTAACACTATTGCTAACACTTCAGTCGAGCCGGAAGCGACTTCAGAGACGGTTAACTCTGACTCTGTGGATCACTCTGCTGCTGATGACCTCAATGGAGCTAGGGTAGCCAAAGAGGAATTTGTTGCTGTTCTAACTCCAGGGGTGGTGGATTCTAGCCAGCTACCGTCGACGAGTGCGACACCAACCGGTACGGCTACTAGCAGCTATGATGTCAAGCCTGGGGATACCCTGTGGACCATTGCATCTAACCATGGGGTGACCTTGCAAGAGCTGTTGAGTCACAATCATGGCATTGACCAGCCAGAGGCGATCGCTGTTGGTGACAGTATTAGTCTGCCGACAGCAACAGCTTCGATAGACGAGGTCTCTGATCGCTCTGCTGATCGGGTATCTGCTGCCTTGCCTAATGCTGCAGCTCCTCGTACTCGAGATCAGGTCATTCAAGATCACCTGGCTCGTATCCGAGAGTCAGCCAATAGCCTGGTGGATCGTGAGGAATTGAATGCTCGTATTCGTCAGGCTCGTGAAGAGCTAGAGCGTACTCGCCTAGCGACTAGTGAGCGACCTCAGGTGTCCTTGGAATACTACAGCGATGATCAAGCTGTTGCCTTAGCCTCTCCAGAGCATGACACGGTATCCGCTACAGCTACAGCCTCGACCCCTGCTACCCTAGCCAGTTCCCAGTCCAGCCAGTGGCGAGTCACTGATGCCTCCCAAGCTGATGATACTGAGGCTGCGGTGGCTGCCGTTATCAGCCCAGGTGTCATTCAACCAGCTGACATTAGGGACACTGATTCCCTGGCTGATGAGGTACCTGAGCAACTAGACAGTCGGCAACTCTTGGCGGCAGCTCCCCTGGAACCCGACGCTTACCGGGCTACTCCCAGTTTACCGACAGGGCAAACCGTATCTCCCAGTATGCCGTTGCTACCTAGTTCAGGGGAGTTCCTCCCAGAGGCTCCCGAGCGATTTAATGGCTACATCTGGCCCACCCACGGCACCTTTACGTCCGGCTATGGCTGGCGCTGGGGTCGAATGCACCGTGGGATTGACGTTGCTGGTCCTGTGGGTACGCCGATTGTGGCAGCCGCAGCAGGGGTGGTGGAGCGTTCTGGCTGGAACTCGGGTGGCTACGGCAATATGGTTGATATCCGTCACCCCGATGGCAGCATGACCCGCTATGCCCACAATCATCGGAACTTGGTACAGCAGGGACAACAAGTGCGCCAGGGGCAGCAGATTGCTGAGATGGGTAGCACCGGCTTTAGCACCGGGCCTCACTTGCACTTTGAAGTGCACCTGCCTAATCAAGGAACCGTCAATCCGATGGCTTTTCTACCGAGTCGTTAGGCTCGTAGGTGAGACTGTATAGCATCCCCAGACTGCCTTCGCTCAGTCCGGGGATGTTCATAGGTTTGGTCAGGATAAGTTACCCTACAGGCTCCACAAAAATAAGCTTGGTATGTGGCTGATTCTGTGATACGTTTATTTACTGTTGGTTTGCGAAACGCAGTCTAGGACTGCTAGTAGCAACTAAACTCTGGCTCAGTAGCTCAGTGGTAGAGCAGGGGACTCATAAGCCCTTGGTCGCGTGTTCAAATCACGCCTGAGCCATTTTTTTGAAGTTTGCTCTGTAATGTCTTGAGTGTAAACAGTGGGCTACAGGTATGGCTCTAGGGGTTGTGCTGCGTAGTGCTGCGCTAGGGCTTGCAACAAGGTTTCAGTACAACTTGTCCAGCCCACGATGCCGCCCTGGGCCCGCACCATCTCCAGAGTAGCCCGCTTAAACTCAGGGAAATAGCTCTCGGTGGCGTCTTCCACCAGTAGGCACTCGTAGCCGCGATCGTTAGCTTCGCGCATGGTGGTCTGTACGCAAACCTCGGTGGTCACCCCAGTAATGACTAGATGGGTAATGCCCTGTTTGATCAGGTGGTGTTCTAGGTCGGTGGCAAAAAAGGCCCCCTTACCTGGCTTGGGAATTACCACTTCCCCCGGCAGCGGTGCCAGCTCAGGGATGATGCCGTTGCCCGGTTCCCCCAGCACCAGGATGCGACCCATGGGGCCAGGGTCGCCTATTTTGAGGGCGCTAGTGCCGCGATCGCGCTTCGACGATGGACAGTCAGACAGATCGGGCAAATGTCCTTCTACGGTCTGAAAAATCGGCAGATTGTAGCGGCGAAACGCCTCCTGTAACGCCTTAACGTTAGAGATGATGGCCCGCAGCAGACTGACATCGTTGCCCAGGGCATCGCCAAAGCCGCCGGGCTCGATGAAGTCCCGCTGCATGTCGATGATCAGCAGCGCCAGGCCGGTGGCGGGCAGGGGGTAGGGGTAGGGTTGGGCGGGTAGAGGGGTGGTGGGCATGGTGGGCATGGTGGGTGATGGGGTGGATGGGTGGGGTGACGGGGAGGAAACGTAGGGGCGGACCCGTGTGTCCGCCCTTAGCGGGAAACGACGACAAAAATGAATGAAGGGCGATGCCGTAGGGGCGGATCCGTGTGTCCGCCCTAGGGTTCGATGTGGACAGGTTTGGCCCAGATGGCGAGGACGATGCAGCCCTCGGGGCTGTGGACGGTGTGGCGGGTGTCGGGGGGATTAACGACCAGGGTGCCAGCGGAGTAGGTGCCGTTCTCGTCGGACTGACTGCCAGAGAGCACCAGAATGTGCTCGAAGCCGGTGTGCAGGTGGTAGGGCACGGTGGCTCCCGGCTGGTACCGCAGCAGGGCGGCAGCGGCCCCCTCCGGTTCGGCAGGGTACAGCCGATGGATCTCCACCCCAGGGCGAAACGGCTCCCAGGGTAGGTTTGGGTCGAGGGCGATCGCCTTCAGGTCATTCAAAACAATCGGTTCCATCAAGACTCTCCCATTGGTCAACCGCTTCTCGCTAGGGCGGGCAGACACGTGGGTCTGCTACGACCCATCCACTCCCTACCCATCCACTCCCCTAATGTCCCGCCATCCGCTGCCCCAGCACCTTGATATCCGCCTTGGCGGTGGCGCTTTCGTAGACCAGGTCGCCGTCGCTGATCACCACAATGCGATCGCTCAGCTTCAGCAACTCATCCAGGTCTTCGCTGACCAGTAGCACCGCCACACCGCGATTGCGGGCGGCGAGGATTTGGGTGTGGATGTAGTCTACGGCGGAAAAGTCGAGGCCAAAGCAGGGGTTGGCGGCGATCAGCAGGTTGATCGTAGTGGACGACAGCTCGCGGGCCAGCACGGTGCGCTGCACGTTGCCGCCAGAGAGGTGACCGACGGGGGTATCCACCGACGGCGTTTTGACCGAGAACACCTGCACCAGGCCCTCGGCCATACGGCGAATATTGCTGAGGCTGAGCAGCCCGCCCCGCTTGGCCTGGGGCGGTTTGTCAAAGGTGCGCAGGGCCATGTTTTCGGCCACGCTCATGTGGGGGACGCAGGCGTTGCGCAGGGGTTCTTCGGGCAGGGTGTAGACCTGGTGCTGGGCCATTTCCTTGCGGGTGGACTGGTAGGGCTCTCCATTGACCAGAATGTCGCCGCTGGAGCGGGGGCGCTGCCCGGCCAGCACCTCCACCAGCTCCCGCTGGCCGTTGCCCGAGACCCCGGCAATGCCGACGATTTCGCCACTGTTGACCATCAGGTTGATACTGCGGACGGCGGGCAGACCATTGTCGCGATCGGCACAGAGGGCCTTGAGTTCCAGCACCGGGTGAGGGTCGGGGATGGCGACTTTCTCGACCGGGGTGGGTTCCTGCTTCTCGCCCAGCATCATGTGGGCCATGTCGGCTACAGTGAGGTCGCGCACGTAGCCGTGGCCCGCTAGCTTGCCCTTGCGCAACACGGTAACTTCGTCGGTAAAGGCCGTCACCTCCCGAAACTTATGGGAGATCATCAACACGCTCAGGTGCCCGGCGGTGACTTCTTCGCGCAGCAGGCCCAGCACCTCGTCGGCCTCGTCGGGGGTGAGCACCGAGGTGGGCTCGTCGAGAATCAGCACCCGGCTGTTGAGGTAGAGCTGTTTGAGAATTTCCAGCTTTTGCTTTTGGCCCGCCGCCAGCTGGGCGATGGGGGTGCGCAGGTCGATCTGAAAGGGGGAGGTGGCCATGAAGGCTTCCAGGCGATCGTACTCCTCCTTCCAGTTGATCCACTGGGGGCTGTCGTAGCGGGAGAGCACCAGGTTTTCGGCCACGGTCATGGCGGGCACCGAGGTGAAGTGCTGGTAGACCATGCCAATCCCGAAGTGGTGGGCATCCTTGGGGCTGGCGATGGTGCGGGAGTGTTTGTCGATCAACACATCGCCGGAGGTGGGGGTATAAAAGCCCATGATGCATTTCACCAGGGTGCTTTTACCCGCCCCGTTTTCCCCCAGCAGGGCATGGAAACTACCGGGGGTGACTTTGATCGACACCTGGTCGAGGGCGGTGAAGGTCCCGAAGCGCTTGGTCAGGTTGATCACTTCGAGCTCGGGGGGGGTGGTTTTGGTTTGGGTGGCGGTGGCGGTTTGCATGGGAGTAGGGGGTAGGGGGTGGATGGGTGAGGCGTGGATGGGCGTAGGGGCAGACCCACGTGTCTGCCCGGATGTGGATGGGTGGATGGGTGGATGAGATGGAGGTGATGGTAGGGAGAGGGATGGGGAAGGTGGGGGAGATGGAGGGTGCATTCGCGGCCTGCAATCCTGCGCGACTCCTCATCACTTTTCCCTGTGGGCCGCAATGCACCGATTTCGGTATCGAGAAATCCGCAGGGTATGAGCCGTAGGTGCCGTAGGGTGGGCACTGCCCACCAATTTCCTTGGGGCTAAACCAATGCCTCGATCAGCGCCTCCGAATGGGCTACGGCGCCAAAGACGCCGCCCTGCATTTTGACCATCTTTAGGGCCGCCAGGTGGTTGCCGTAGTCGGTAGCCCCGGTGCAGTCCGAGAGCAGCAGGCACTCGTAGCCGCGATCGTTGGCGTCGCGCATGGTGGTGTGGACGCAGACGTCGGTGGTGATGCCGGTGAGGATGATGTTGCGGATGCCCCGGCGGGTGAGGATCAAGTCCAGGTCGGTGGCGTAGAAGGAGCCTTTGCCGGGTTTGTCGATCACCACCTCGCCGGGTAGGGGTTGCAGTTCAGGGATGATTTCCCAGCCGGGTTCGCCCCGCACCAGAATGCGGCCACAGGGGCCAGGGTCGCCGATGCCTGCGCCAATCTGGCGCGATCGCCACTGTTTGTTTTCCGGCAGGTCAGCTAAATCGGGGCGATGGCCCTCGCGGGTGTGGATGATGGTGAAGTGGCCATCGCGCATCACCCCCAGCAGCTTGGCAATCGGTTCGATGGGGGCGCGGGTGAGGGAGAGGTCGTAGCCCATCTTGTCCACATAGCCACCGATGCCGCAGAAATCGGTCTGCATGTCGATTACAATCAGCGCCGTATTCTCGGGCCGCAGATCGCCGTTGTAGGGGTAGGGGTAGGGTTCAGCATCAACAAAAATTCCCATAGTGGTTCTCCAATCACAGAAAAGGCAGTGCCATAGGTTGGGTAGAGCGTAGCGGCACCCAACAAATCTGCCGCTGTTGGGTTGCACTGCGTTTCACCCAACCTACAGGGCGAGACACTTCTACAAAATGCTCTAAAGGACGTTGGCAAACTGTTACTCCTGAGCCTGCCCCAGTGCTCCCGGCGCGCCAGTTAACGTGCGCTTTGGCGAGCAGGTGATCACCATGATCAACAGCGTCAAAATGTAGGGCGATGCGTTGAACAGGTAGTAGTAGGCGTCAATACCCACCGACTGCATCGCCGGGCCGATCGCCTGGGCACCGCCAAATAGCAGCGATGCAAACAGGCATTGAATTGGATTCCATCGGGCAAAAATTACTAGGGCGACGGCCATGAGACCCTGGCCGCTAGAGATGCGCTCTGACCAGCTGCCAGGGTAAAACAGCGATAGCGAGGCCCCGCCGATACCGGCCAAAAAGCTGCCCGCCACAATGCTGGCCATGCGCACCTTAAAGATCGAGATGCCCATGGCGCGGGCGGCGTCAGGGCTATCGCCCACGGCCCGCACCAGCAGCCCCCAGCGGGTGGAGCGAAAGAACCACTGCATCAAAGGCGCGATCGCCACCCCCAAAATAAACAGCGGGCTAATCCGCAACGCCGACTCCAGCTGGGGAATCTGGGTCCACCCCGCCAGGGAAAAGGTGGGCAACTGGGGGGCCGAGGGCTGGATGAACGGCTTGCCCAGGAAAAAGGCCAGGCCGCTGCCAAAGATGATCATGGCAATGCCCACCGCCACGTCATTGACCCGGGGCTGCTGGGACAGCCAGCCGTGGATCAGCCCGAGAAACAGGCCCGCCACCCCCGCTGTCACCACCCCCAACCAGGGCGACCCGGTCAGGAAGGAGATGGCGTAGGCGCTCATGGCACCCATCAGCAGGGTGCCTTCCAGACCCAGGTTGATCTTGCCGCTCTTTTCGGTCAGGCATTCCCCCAGGCTGACAAACAGGAAGGGCACGCTGCCCCGCAGGGTACCGGCGACAATGGCCAGGGGTACGCCCCACCAGCCCAATGCTTCTGTAGCCATGGTTCTCTCTCTCCGTAAATAAAACTTTCGCTAGGGACAAGATCGGGGCTTCAACCAGCCGCTACCTATCCACCCTCGCCACCATTCCCCGCCAGGGCAGACACATGGGTCTGCCCCTACACCCACCCATCCACCCTACCCTCCGGGAAGCCGCTCCGCGTCTACCACCCATCCACCCATCCACCCTTCACCCTTCACCCCTAAACCAGCGTCGCCGTTGCCACCGGCGGTGTCGGCCGCACCTTGGGGGGTCGCGCCTTAAAGATCGGCAGCTTGCCGTAGAGGGAGTCGCTGTAGAGTACCGACAAAAACACAATCCCCTGGAACACCATCACCGTGGCATCGGGTAGGCCGTGGGCCCGCTGGAGAATGCCACCGCTGGCCAAAATCCCCCCCAGCAGTAGGGCCACCAGGCTGGCGGCGATCGGGTTGTGGCGGGCAATAAAGGCCACCAGCACGCCGCCGTAGCCGTAGTTGGCATTCAACGATTCATTGGCGCGACCGTGGACGGCGGCCACCTCGACCATCCCCGCCAGCCCGGCGCAGGCCCCGCCCAAAAAGCAGATCGCCAGGGTGAGCTTGCCCACGGGCAGACCGGCTACCCGCGCCGCCCGCACGTTGCCCCCGGCGGTACGGGCCGCAAAGCCAAAGGTGGTGCGCTGAATTAAGAAATAGGCCAGCCCGCAGGCCACCAGCCCCAGCACCAGCCCGTAGTGCACCCGACTGCCGGGCAGAGTACCCAACATGTGCTCCGACGGAATCGGAAAGGTGGAGGGCTTATTTAGCGAGGCCGGGTCCCGCATCGGGCCATTGACCATCTGGTTGAGGAAGGCGATCGCAATGTAGTTCATCAGCAGGCTGCTGATGGTCTCATTCACCGCCCGGTAATGGCGCAGGGCACCGACAATGGCGATCCAGAGGCCGCCCGCCAGAATGCCTGCCAGGGCCATGCCCAACTGCACCCCAGGGGTGGGCAGACCCCAGCCCCCCAGGGTGAGGCCCCCAGCCACCGCCGCCAGCCCCCCCAGCACCAGCGCCCCCTCATTGCCGATAATCACCAGCCCCAGCCGGGCGGGCAGGGCGGTACAGAGGGCGCTCAACATCAGCGGCGACGCCTGAATCAGGGTGTTCTGAAACGAACTCCAACTGCCAAAGGCGGCCCGGTAAATGGAGTGGTAGACCCCAAACGGGTTCGCCCCCGCCAGGGCACAAAACAGGCCAAAGATTACCAGGGCCGCCAGCAACGCCCCCAGGGGGATACAGATTTTTTCCAGTAGACTCCGCCAGCGATCGCTCATGGTTTTGCTCCTTCGTTCACTGATGTTTTGGCGCAGGGGTTGTGGTGTTGGTCAATCGGTAGAGATAGAGGGTTGGTGAGCCGTGAAGGGGATGGTGGGCAAAGCCCACCCTACGTCAGTGGCGAATTGGTTTCAGGCGGGATTTCGGGCGGTGGCGAATTGGTTACAGGCGGGGTTGGGGGCAGACACGTGGGTCTGCCCCTACGCATCCACCCTACCCTCCGGGAAGCCGCTCCGCGTCTACCACCCATCCACCCATCCACCCATCCACCCCATCCACCCACACTCCCCATCCACCCACACTCCCCATCACCCCTTCCGCCAGCCAGTTCATCTGCTCCAGCTCCACTGCCGTCTGGCCCAGTTCCTTGCCGCTTTCAATCACGGTCTGGCCCTGGTTGTCTTTGATTTCGCCTTTGTAGATCACCAGGTTGCCCGCCACTAGCTCAGCTTTGGCCGCTTCTGCTGCTTGCTGGGCTTCGGGGCTCACCGCCGGGCCAAAGGGAGAGAGCTTTAAAAAGCCATCCTGGAAGCCGCCCCGCACCAGGTGGGGGATGCCGCCGTTCATCAAGGTTTTGCCTTCCAGTATTTGAGTCATATAGTTGGTGTAAACATTCGACCAGTCCCACTCGGCCCCAGTCAGGTAGCCCTGGGGGGCCAGTTCCGCCTGGTTGGCATGGTAGCCGGAGGCAAAAATGCCGCGCCGCTCGGCGGTTTCGATCACCACCTTGGGGCTGTCCACGTGGCAGGTGAGCACGTCGATGCCCTGGTCGGCCATGCTGTTGGCCGCTTCGGCCTCACGTACCGGGTCGGCCCAGTCACCGGTAAAGATCACCTGGGTGGTGACACTGGGGTCGATGGTGCGGGCACCGAGGGTAAAGCTGTTGACGTTGCGCAGCACCTGGGGAATCGGCTTGGCGGCGATGAAGCCCAGGCGCTTGCTGTTGGTGGCGTGGGCGGCGACGATGCCGGCCACGTACTGGGCTTCGTCGATGTAGCCAAAGTAGCTGCCCACGTTGTTGGGGTGGACGCCTTCTTCGTACAGCCCACCGCAGTGGAAGAACTGCACGTCGGGGAATTCCTCCGCCAGGGCCAGCACATGGGGGTCGAAGTAGCCAAAGGAGGTGGCAAAGATGGCGGTGGCTCCATCGATGTCAATCATGCTACGCATGGTCTCCTGGACGGCGTTAGTCTCGGGCACACTGGCCTCCTCGGAGACCTTGACCCCATCTATGGCCTCAAGGCTGGCGGCCCCTTCGGCGTGGGCCTGGTTATAGCCGTAGTCATCCCTGGGTCCGACATAGATAAACCCAGCGGTGATGTCATTGTTGCTAGCGGTCGTGGAGGTGTCGCCGCAGGCGCTGAGCTTCACCGTGAGCCCAAAAGCCCCGGTAGCTAGCAATCCCCGGATGGCCTGGCGACGGGTCACCTGAAACATCGGACTCCGCATGGGGGTTCTCCTTAGATGAACTACAAAACAGCAGCAGCAGTCCCCTAAAAGGGGGAGCGCCTGGGGCGTGAACCAGCCAATTAATAAAGGGGCTAGTCGATTAGGGCTTAGGGTGGCAAGGTCTGGGGAATAAGGCAGAACCGTGAACCGCAAACCAGCAACCCGGCACCCGAAACCTAAAACCCTGGCGGTAGAACGCTATTGTCGAAACGTTAAAGTAGAGGTTATCAGCGCCAGCCGAGGGGCAAGGTTCGAGAGAAGTTCGCGAAAAGTGCGTTGTTTAGCTGCCTAGGGAGTCTTGCCTCTAGAAATGTTGCTTAGGTCACAAAAATGGGGGTATTGCTTGACTACCATCGAAATTGAAGAGTTGCCTCTAAGCCCTGTGCTACTTGAGTTTCAGCACAGCAAGTAACTTTGGACACACCACCATGATCGCCGATGATGCCTTAAGACTGGTTGAACGGGCGTTGGTCGAGCAGGGGGCAGAACCGCTCAGCCCAATGCAAGGGGCAGTATTGCAGCAAGCCTGGAACGATCGCTCTTACCAGGCTATGGCTTTGGCCTTGGGCTATGAAGTGGGCTATGTCAAGCAGGTGGGCTCTGATCTGTGGCAGTATCTCTCGACTCACCTGGGGGAGAAGGTGACCAAGCGTAATTTGCGGGGGGTGCTGACGCGGCGACTGAGCTTTAAGCAGTCTACCGATGACCCCCCGGTGGGGCTGGTTGGGGGAGTTCCCTCCCAGGGACGCCGAGATTGGGGTGATGCCTCTGATGTTGTCACTTTCTATGGTCGTACCGACGAATTGGCCCAGCTTAAGGCGTGGGTTTTAGCCGAAGCTGGGCCAGATCCATCTCTGCCCTATGCCCATCAGCGCTGTCGACTAGTGGGCATCTTTGGCATGGGGGGCATCGGCAAGACCACCCTGGCGATTAAGCTGGCTCGGGAGATTCAAGACCAGTTTGAGGTGGTGATCTGGCGATCGCTGCGTCACGCCCCACCCCTGGCAGATTTGCTCAAGGATTTGCTGGGCGTGTTAGCCCCAGGGCGTGAAACGGCTTTGACCAGGTTGGATGGGTTACTGCGATCGCTGTTCGATCAGCTGCGTCAGCACCGCAGTTTGATCGTGCTAGACAACGGGGAAACGATCTTGCAACCCCAGGACTGTACTGGCACCTATCAGCCCGGTTATGAAGCCTACGAAGACCTCTTCCACTGTCTGGGCCAGGTGGCCCACCAGAGTACGGTGGTGCTCACGAGCCGCGAAACTCTGAAGGGAATGGCCCGCCAGGAAAGCGATGGCCTGCCGGTGCGATCGCTGCGGCTGCTGGGGTTGCCCCCTGCCGTGGGCCAGTCCCTCTGCCAGGCCAAGGGCAGGGTACACGGCACCGCCACCGACTGGCGACAGATGGTTAACCACTATGGTGGCAATCCCCTGGCTCTGAAGATAGTGGCCGCTGTGGTCCAAGACTTTTTTGATGGTGAACTGAGTTCCTTTGTGGATATGCTGGCCCAGGGTGACTCGGTGTTTGGTGATGTGCGTGACCTGCTTGGCAGGCAGATCGATCGCCTCGCCCCCCTGGAACAGCAGGTGATGGTGTGGCTGGCCATACACCGGGAGCCCGTTACCCTGGTCCACCTGCGTACTCATCTGGTGACGCCCCTGCCTCTGGGGCACCTGATCGAGGCCCTCACCAGTCTGGAGCGACGGTCGCTGGTGGAGCGCGACACCCCCCGCACTGGCCCACGCAGCACCCAATTTACCCTCCAACCCGTGGTGATGGAGTACATGACTGACTGGCTGGTGGAGCAGGTAAGCCAGGCGATTCTGGCGCCCCCTAGCCCGGCTCCCAGCCCCCTGCACACCTACGCCCTGATGGTGGCCCAGGCCAAAGACTACATCCGCGACAGCCAGACGCGGCAAATCCTGCAGCCCGTGCTCGATCGCATCGGCCCCGGCCCTCTAGCCCCACGGCTCCAGGGCCATCTGGATGCCTGGCGTCACCAGCGGCTGCCCAGCTATGGGTGCAGCACTATCATTCACCTGCTGCTGCAAGCCCAGATTTCCCTCCAGGGGTGGGACTTTTCCCACCAGACCATCTGGCAGGCTTACCTGCAAGACAGCAATCTCCAGCACACCACGTTTACCGAGGCCGATCTGTCCCGCTCAGTGTTTAAAGACACTTTCAGCCAAGTGCTCTGTGTTGCCTTTAGCCCCGATGGGCAACTGCTAGCCGCCAGTGATGTCAGCTACGAAATCCATCTGTGGCGGGTCAGTGATGCCCAGCCCGTCCTCACCCTCCAGGCCCAGGATGGCTGGTGCTGGGCGGTCACTTTTAGCCCTGACAACCAAACCCTGGCCAGCAGCGCCAACGGCACCATCGACCTGTGGGATCTCAAAACCGGCGATCGCGATGGTCAGTTGAAGGATTCCTCCAGCCGGGTCTTTTCCCTGGCCTTTAGTCCTGACGGCCTTTTTCTGGCTAGCGGCTGCGAAGATCACCAGATTCGAGTGTGGGACGTGCGCCGCCGTACCCTGGTCCATTGCCTGAGCGGCCATCAGGATGAGGTGCGGGCAGTGGCCTTTTCTCCCCAGGGTTACCTGCGTCGGGGGCCAAAGTTGGGGGCACCCCAGGCGGGCCACCAGCTGGCCAGCGGCAGCTACGATGGCACCCTGCGCCTGTGGAATTTAACCGACGGCGACAGCACCGCCCTGGCCACGGACTCTCCAGTGGCAGCCCTGGCGTTCAGCCCCGATGGGCAAACCCTGGCCAGTGGCCATCAAGACGGCAGCATTGGCCTTTGGAACCAGACGCCCCAGCCTCAGGTGCGGTGGCTCAAGCCTGCGGCCAGCGGGCAATCGCTGCAAAGCCAGGTGCGCACTGTCGCCTTTAGCCCCGATGGTCGCACTCTAGCCAGCGGTGGCGACGACCAAACCATTCGCCTGTGGGACTGGCCCACCGGACGGCTTACCTGGGCCTTTAAAGGCCACAGCAGCTGGATTTCCAACGTCGCCTTTAGCCCCGATGGGCGCACCCTGGCCAGCGCTAGCGAAGATCAGTCTGTGCGATTGTGGGATAGCCAGACCCGCCAGGCTCTACGGGTGTTGCGAGGTCATAATAGCGGCGTCTGGTCGGTGGCCCTGCATCCCCAGGGCCAGTACCTGGTCAGCGGCGGTCAAGATCGGCGGGTGCGCCTCTGGCCCCTGGCCAGTACCATTGCTACTGGAGCTACTAGCTCCGGAGCCACGTCACCGCAGGCTCTGGAGGGTCACACCGGCTGGATCCTGGCGGTGGCGGTCAGTCCCGATGGTCGCTGGATTGCCAGTGGTGGCGAAGATCGCACCGTGCGCCTGTGGGACAGCACGACTGGCGATTGCCGGGCCACCTGGGCCGACCACAGTCACGAAGTTTGGGCGGTGGCCTTTTGCCCCCAGGGCGATCGCCTGGTCAGCGGCAGCCTCGATGGCACCATTCGCCTCTGGGACCTCGATAGTCAATCTAGTCAGGGCAAACTTACGGGGCATACCAGCGGCGTCTGGACCCTGGCCATCAGCCCTGACGGTCGCCGGTTGGCCAGCGGCAGCCAGGACGAAACCGTGCGCCTGTGGGATCTGGACAGCCAGATCTGCCTGCAGGTGTTGCCCTGCGAAGGCAGTTGGGTGCGGGGGCTAGCCTTTAGCCCGGACGGGCGCTATCTCTGCTGTGGGGGTTCCAATGGCTACCTGATGCTGTGGGATCTAAAACTGGGCCACCGCACGGTCATCGGTACCCATCCCAGCCTGGTGCTGGCGGTGGCCTTTAGCCCCGACGGACAGTGGCTGGCCAGCTGCGGCGGCGACACGAATATCAAACTCTGGCACCTGACCACCCGCCGCTGTCACCAGACCCTCTCTGGCCATGAAAAGTGGGTGCGTTACATCACCTTTAGCGCCGACGGCAATCGCCTGATCAGCTGCAGCCAGGATGAAACCATTCAGGTGTGGCAAAAACTTAAGGTTCCCGAGGGCTTTATCTACGGTCGCGAGCAAACCCTGCGGTTGCCCCGTCCCTACGAAGGGATGATAATTCAGGGGGCTACAGGGCTAACCGATGCCCAGCAGTTAGCTCTGGCGACGTTAGGCGCCACCAAGACTGAAGCGATCACTGTCTCTGGCAAACTTGGCCTGTAGACCACTGGTACTCCGAGGCAGAAATGACTCATCTATTTCCGCCAGCCCAAGCCTTGGCGTAGAGAGGGATTCCATATTCTGCCTTTTGCCTTCTCACTTCTGCCTTTCTGTACTAGCCCCTTGAATCGCCAGCCAGCCCTGCCAATGGCCAAGGCAAGGTGTTAAAGTCTAAGGGTGAATAGCCACAGTGCCCAGTGGTCCTTATTTTAGGGAATTATAGATTTAAGGGATTATACGTTGATGAGTGAACATAACGAGGGATGCCTGCGGGTAGGGCAAATGGCCCCCGAATTTATGGCCACAGCCGTCGTTGACCAAAACTTTAAAACCATTAAGCTTTCTGACTATCGCGGTAAATACGTGGTGTTGTTCTTCTATCCCCTTGACTTCACCTTTGTCTGCCCAACGGAAATTGCCGCTTTTAGCGATCGCTACGACGAATTCAAAGCGCTTGACACTGAAATTTTGGGCATTTCCGTCGATAGTGAATTTTCCCACCTGGCGTGGATTCAAACTGAACGCAAGTTAGGCGGCGTCGGTGATCTGAACTATCCGCTGGTGTCAGATCTGAAGAAAGAAATCAGTGCCGACTACAATGTTCTGGACCCAGAAAGTGGGGTAGCCCTGCGGGGTTTATTCATCATCGACCGAGACGGGGTGATTCAGCACTCTACTATCAATAACCTGGCCTTTGGCCGCAAGGTAGATGAAACCCTACGGGTACTACAGGCGATTCAACATGTGCAGACCAACCCTAACGAGGTCTGCCCCGCCGACTGGCAGCCAGGGGATAAAACCATGACCCCCGACCCGGTTAAGGCCAAAGATTTCTTTGCTGAGGTCTAAAATCCATCAGGTCAATCAGGTCAACCAGGTTAGCCAATCCATGACCGCCGCATCGTCTAGTCCATCCCCCTTCTGGCGTTATCTGCTACCCCGCCCCCCCTGGCTAGGGCTACCTCTGGGGCAGATCCCCCCTGACTTTGCCCTCTGGGATGTCACCCACCAGCGCACCGTACGCCTGGCCAACTGGCGCGGTAAACAGCCGGTGGTGCTTGTCTTTGCCCGTCTTGCCGCCCAGGATGTCTATCAACCCACCGACCACCGCCATATTGTGGCCGTGAATCGAGCCTATGAACCGTTCCGCAACGCTGGGGCTGAGGTGATGGTGATCACCACCCTCAGCCTGCGCCATGCCCAAGGGGTCGTAGACGACTTGCAGCTCAGCCTACCCCTGCTGAGGGATACCACCGGTGACAGCTTTCGGGCCTATCACACCGGCCAAGCCCTGGGAGCCCCCCTGCCGGCTCAATTTATTCTTGATGCTCAGGGTCGCCTCCGTTACGGTCATCTGTTTTCGCTGCTGCACACCCATGCCGACCCTGAGCAGTTATTGAAGGTGGTGGAAGGGTTGTGACAACGAGTTCTTTCAATCCTGCAAACCCCAGTGGAGAACCGGGGTATACTAAATGGGTTGCCCATTACCTGGACCCGTTGTGGATCTTTCCTGTAAAAGTGAATATGCCCTGCTGGCCTTACTGGAGCTTAGTCCTCACTATGCCAGTGGTGAGCCCCTGCAAATTCGTCAGATCTCGAGCCAGCAAAATATTCCCGATCGCTATCTAGAGCAACTGCTGGCGACCCTGCGGCGGGCGGGTCTGGTCAAAAGCCAGCGGGGAGCTCGGGGTGGGTACCTGCTGGCCCGTGATCCCTGGAAGATTTCCCTCTATGATGTGGTGAGCTGCATTGAAGGGTTTGATACCCAGGCGGATGCGACTAAGGCGCCCGATACCTCTGAAGCCGTGGTCATCCAAGATGTCTGGGGGGAAGTGCGCCAGGCGGCGGAAGCCATTTTGCAGAAATATACCCTGCAAGATCTGGTAGACAAGCGCAACGCCAAGCAGCAAGTTGACATTATGTATTACATCTAGGCCAAGCCCATGCGAATTGCAGAAAACGTCACCCAGCTGATTGGTCGCACCCCGCTGGTACAGCTCAACCGCATTCCCCAAGACGAAGGCTGCGTTGCCCGTTTAGTGATGAAGCTAGAGGGTATGAACCCCTCGGCTTCGGTGAAGGATCGCATTGGCATCAACATGATTGAGGCGGCGGAGGCCGAGGGGCTGATTACCCCTGGTAAGACGACCTTGGTGGAGCCGACTTCTGGGAACACGGGCATTGCCCTGGCCATGGCCGCCGCGGCCAAGGGCTATCGGCTGATTTTGACCATGCCAGAAACTATGAGTTCGGAGCGACGAGCGATGCTGCGGGCCTATGGGGCCGAGTTAGAGCTTACCCCTGGCACTGCGGGCATGTCCGGCTGTATTCAACGGGCCCAGGAAATGCTGGATACCCTGCCCGATGCCTACATGTTGCAGCAGTTTCGCAATCCGGCCAACCCGGATATTCATCGCCGCACCACCGCCGAGGAAATTTGGACCGATACCGATGGTCAGGTGGATATGCTGGTGGCGGGGGTGGGGACTGGCGGCACCATCACTGGGGTGGCTGATGTGCTGAAGCAGCGTAAACCGGAGTTCCGGGCGATCGCGGTGGAACCCACGAACAGCCCAGTGATCTCGGGTGGGCGGCCTGGGTCCCATAAAATTCAAGGTATTGGGGCTGGGTTTATCCCCGATGTGCTGGATGTCAGCTTGATTGACGAGGTAGTGCAGGTGAGCGATGACGACGCGATCGCCTATGGCCGTCGCCTGGCCCGGGAAGAGGGCTTGCTCTCGGGCATTTCCACTGGGGCTGCGGTTAAAGCGGCGATCGAGGTGGGCCGTCGCCCAGAAAACACCGACAAATTAATCGTGATTGTTCAGCCCAGTTTCGGCGAGCGTTACTTGAGCACTCCCCTGTTTCAAGATCCCGAACTGCTGGCTCCGATGGCCGTGAACTAGTACCGCAGACTGGGTGAGCAGTCAACGGGTCCTCAGCTATTCCTCGGATTCCTGGAAGAGAGTCGTTAGCCCCAAGCTGCCCTGGGCATTCTAACCAGAGCATTATCGGTGGGCATCGCTATGTTGGCCAGAGTTTGGAGTGCATCCCTGGTGGGCATCGATGCCCTCAAGGTAGGGGTTGAAGTGGATCTGTCCGGCGGATTACCTGGGGTGGTGATTGTCGGCCTACCCGATACGGCGGTGCAGGAGTCGCGGGAACGGGTGAAAGCGGCGCTGAAAAATGCTGGATTTCCCTTCCCCATGCGCAAGGTGGTGATTAACCTCACCCCGGCGGACCTGCGCAAAGAAGGTCCGATTTTTGATCTACCTATCAGTGTCGGGATTATGGCTGCCGCCGAGCAGGTGCGGCCCGAAGCCCTTAACGACCTGCTGTTTCTGGGGGAGCTCTCCCTGGATGGCAGCCTGCGGGCGGTGGCCGGGGTGCTACCGATTGCCGCCGCCGCCCAAAAACTGGGCATTCGCGCCCTGGTGGTACCCACTGACAACGGTCGGGAAGCCGCCGTAGTACCTGGGCTCACGGTCTACAGCTTTAACCACCTGTCAGAGGTGGCAGATTTCCTCAACCACCCGGCTGGCTACCAACCGGTGGTGGTGGATAGCGCCAGCACCATGCAGGCTACCCCAGGGGCTTTGGACTTGCGGGATGTCAAAGGCCAGGCCCAGGCCCGCCGCGCCCTGGAAATTGCGGCCGCTGGCGGCCATAACTTGATCTTCGTTGGCCCCCCTGGCAGCGGTAAAACCATGCTGGCCCGCCGCCTGCCCTCGATCTTGCCGCCCCTGCAATTTGAAGAAGCCCTGGATGTCACCCAAATCCATTCGGTGGCCGGGCTGCTGAAGGAAAAGGGCACCCTGGTGAATACTCGTCCTTTCCGTAGCCCTCACCATTCCGCCTCAGGACCGTCGCTGGTGGGGGGCGGCAGTTACCCCAAACCGGGGGAAATTTCCCTGGCCCATCGGGGGGTCTTGTTCCTGGATGAGCTGACGGAGTTCAAGCGGGATGTGCTGGAATTTCTGCGGCAGCCCCTGGAAGATGGCTATGTCACCATCACCCGCACCCGCCAGTCGGTGGTGTTTCCGGCCCAATTTACCCTGATTGCCAGCACCAACCCCTGCCCCTGCGGCTTTTACGGCGACTCGGTACAGCCTTGCACCTGCACCCCCCGCAGCCGCGAAAACTACTGGTCGCGGCTGTCGGGTCCACTGATGGACCGGATTGATTTGCAGGTGGTGGTTAGCCGGATCAAACCCGAAGAAATGACCCAGCACCAGTCGGGGGAAGCCTCGGAGCCAGTGCGCCAGCGGGTGCAGGCCGCTCGCCAACGGGCCTACCAGCGGTTCAAAGCAGAACCCGGCCTGCAATGCAACGCCGACATGCAAAGCCGCCACCTGAAGCACTGGTGCCCCCTGGATGACCCTAGCCGGACGCTGCTGGAAGGGGCCGTGCGCAAGCTGGGCCTATCCGCCCGGGCCACCGATCGCATCCTGAAGGTGGGCCGTACCATCGCCGACCTGGATGGAGCCGACGATCTGCAAACCCACCACATCGCTGAAGCCATCCAGTACCGCACCATCGATCGAATGCAGTGATGAAGGGGCGCTCAGTAAGGATCTTAAGGGCCATAGCACCGTACAGGATGCTATGACCACTTTTGGAGCCGTATTACGAAGTTCTATATGGTCCTAGAAAGCGCTCACCATTGAAGTGGATCAGATGTGAAGGTGCATCTGCGACCCATACCTCTGTCTCCCAGGCAATTTCACCAAGATATCGCCCCATAATGACACGGTTAGGGAATGCGGTCACGTAAACCAAGTCAGCTCGCGCGCCACTGAATAAAGTAGCTAATTCCCCATGACGTTTACCATCCATAGGACCATGGCTTGTAACTGACTCAATCAAGAGCAGCCAATTTTTCTCAACATAGTGCAGCACTACATCAGGCATCTTGCCATGGGTATCCATGGTAACGCCTAGCTGGCTCAGTAGAGCAGCGTTGAAATATCCCCACTTTTTCCCAGTATCGCCTACGTAGACCAATACGCTTCCTGGTGCAAAACGGGGGGCGAAACTCTCGACAATGGCTCGGATTAGTTCGCTGTGATCACCAGGGCTGAGGGTGATTTGCTGCCCTGGGGAAACCTCTACAGGGATACGGTTTTGCTCCCGCTCTTGAGCATATCGGGCCACTAGGGTTTTCCGCTCAGCCAAATACGCCGCTAGCTGATCGGACCATGTTTCTTGACCAAAGGTACGTAACAGAGAAAGGGCTGAGGGTTCAATCTGATAAGCAGCTTTAGGACTATTTACTGGGCGATCGGGCCGGTCTGGGTTGTAAAGCACAATGCCAGCATCACAGAACTGGTGCATGGTTTGTCGACGAATGGTTTCTCGACTATTAGGAGCATAATCTTTGTCGTAATGCTGTCGAATCCAGTTCATGATTGGGGTTATACCCATTAGTGGACTTTCTGCATCAATCCAGGCTTTACCGGGTGTCAAGTTTAGCAGAGCTAGCAGGCAAAGGGCAGAGCGCTCATTTTGCTGTGCCCGAGGCAAGCCCAGTGAAATAATTATTTGAAAAGCGGCCTTGATATAGGCACTTTTATCTTTCATTGATGAGCGTTTCTAGTCTATTATCAATCATGACCTGGGTTAGGTTGCCCTGCTGCATGGACCATTCACCAAGCTCAAAAAGAACATTTCGGCTGGGATACTTCATCAGTTTTAGGTCGGTGGCATTGACTTGAGTATGGCCACTAAACTGGCGAAATTGCTGGTCAACAGTCGTAGAGTTAAGAAAGACGGCAAGTCCATGAGCCAACGGAGCTGGCAAACTATGCTTATGCTCATGAAATAGATTGAGATGATTTTCGAAGCCTAACATTGGCGAATTGTTAAAAATATTAGGATTTACCACACTAGCTACAATTCGCCGTTTTTCCTCCTTAGATGAGAAGCGTCGTACCACACAATAAAACCCTGTTGGATATAGCCATTTCTCAGTCTCTTGGTTGTGCTGAATGGCATTGGGCTTCTTCATACCTTTAATCGGCCAAGTGGTGGCTCCATATTTGAAGTGCCTGGGATACAGTAGAGGTACAGTGCCTGGTTCTGGACTATTACGTAGGTATTCTTTAAGTCTAAAGTCAACGACTGGACCAGTAGATACTTGAATCCCTAGATCACTCAGCGTATGGTGAAAGGCCGATAGTTCAAAGGTATGGTTGGTTAGTATAGGGACATGAATAAAACGTTCTGAATCACCGGGTAGTACGATTTGGCTGAATGAGTGTTCATGAGTGACTATATCAGTAAATACATCATCGGTAGATGTAGAGATGATCACTGCCCCTTGCCGACCATCTCGCTCAAGCCGAATAATCACGTTCTCTTGCAGAACCGCATCATCCTTAAAAGCTTTGTTGCGTGATTCAAACAGGTGCAGATGGCGGATGGCTGTATGATCTAAAATAAAATCTCGAAAGGGCCGATAGTAAGGCCCGTTGCAGAAACTACGGGGAATAATGGCAACGATTTGCCCACCCGGAGCTGTCAGGGCGATGGCTAGAGCTACAAAGGCTGAATAGAGGTTAACCGTTTCGATGCCAACACGACGCAAGGCTAAACGGTGAGGCGAGTGGCTATTGATCTTCTTATAAGGCGGATTCAGAATAGCGTGGGTATACTGGGGGAGTGGCTCGGCAAACAGATTACCAGAAAGCCAGTCCGCTGCCTTGTGAATGAAATCACCGCTGCGAATACTGTAAGAAAAATCGATTCTGTTGCTGTACCGGCCCAAGGTATCCTGCAAGTAAGGATGTAGGGTCTGATCGAGTTCGAAGGCATCCAGATGAAGACTTTGGAAATTGAGGTCGCTAGAGCACCAGCGGTCTAGAAGTGCGGCTGAAAGAGAACCGATGCCAGAACCGGCATCAAGTAAACAGCAATGACCATCGGCCGCAGGAAATAGGCTAGCCATAAAAGCCGCAGTCTGTTCTGAAGTCAAGAATTGGCCAAACTTAGATTTTTTCCCTGCCTCAGTATTCTGGGAAATCAGCAATCTGGTTTGTTTAACTGTTGATAACAATGGGATTCTCCTTTAAAAGAGGCAAAGACAAATTAGTCTGGTTTCTCCTATCAGGGTTGCCAGGAAGGAAACTCTAGCAGTATAGTTGTTCTCTATTATGATTGTCAGCCGGACATCGGACAATACTGAAAATTAGAAAAATAGTATCTATCCTTCATTCTCAGCTAACTCCAAGGGTTTCATGGTCCAGGTGTGGTCTTCCGCCAGTTCTAGTACCCGGTGGTGGTAGCTATTCAGCGACGCTCGGTGCCCAACACTGATAAAGGTGGTGGCGGTATGGCGCAGATGGTCGTAGAGTTGGGCTTCATTGGCCAGGTCCAGGGCGCTGGTGGCTTCATCCAAGATGGCAAAGTCTGGCCGGTTCAGCAAAATCCGGGCAAAGGTAAGCCGCTGCTGTTCTCCCAGGGAGAGCACATCTCCCCATTCTTCAACGGCATCAAAGCCACCGAAGCGGTCGTCTAGATCCGCCAGGTTAACTTTCTCCAGGGCCGCTTTCAGGGTGGCATCATCCAAATCCTGGCGGGTATTGGGATAGAGCAACTGATCCCGCAAGCTGCCGAGGATCATGTAGGGTTTTTGGGGTAGAAACAAAATTTGGTCCAATGCCGGACGATGCAGGGTGCCGCTGCCGGAGTTCCAGAGACCGGCGATCGCCCGCAGTAGGGAACTCTTCCCGCAGCCGCTGGGGCCAACAATCAATAGCCCGGTTTGCTTTGGCAGTTGTAGGGACAACGCTTCTACCAGGGTGCGCTGGTAGTTGGGGGTTTGCAGGGTCACCCCCTCTAGGGACAGGTGATCGGCAGGTTCTACCGTGATCTGGGGATGCTCAACTGTATCTGCCTGGTCTGCGATCGCAATCTCCCCATGGTTTAGGGCTTCGGCAAAGCTGTAGAGACGGTTAATCCCAGCCCCAAAGGAGGTCAGCTCTTGGAAGCGAGCCACCACCACATTCAGGGAAAAGAACACCCGCACAAAGGCCCCCTGGGCTTCGGACACCTTGCCCACTTCAATCTCGCCAGCAAAGACGGCGGGAGCTACCACAATGGCGGGTAACACAAAGGGAATAAACTCATAGGCATTGGTCAGGGCATTGAGATTGAGTTCCCAAATAATCAGTCGCTTGAAATTCTCAAAGGCGGCCATGAACCGATTGTTCACCTGGCTGGCTTCCTGGGCTTCGCCCCGGTAAAAGGCGATCGCCTCGGCATTTTCCCGAATCCGCACCAGGCTAAAGCGAAAGTTCGCCTCCCGTTTTAGCTGCTCAAAGTTCAGCCGCACCAGGGGTTTACCAAAGATCACCACGGTCACCAGGGTACCGAGCACCGCATATAGCACCAAAAAGACCACCAGGTTCTTGGAGATGCCCCACAGCACGCCGCTGAAGGCCACCACTTGCAGCACCGAACTCACCACCACCAGCAGCAAGGCCAGGGATTCTTGGGTGAAGCTCTTCACATCTTCGGCAATCCGCTGGTCAGGATTGTCAATGTCGGGCTGAAATTGCTGGATCTTGTAGAAGGCGCGATCGCCAAAATAATCATCCACAAACCGATTGGTCAACCAGCGTCGCCACTCCAGACCCAACCGCTTTTGCAGATACTCGTACCCGGCCAGCAGGGGGGCATAGGCTACCAGCACCCCAATAAACACCAGCACCGTCTGCCAAAAGCGGGCTTCGTCCTGGGCTGATAGGGCTGAAATCAGCACCCCCCGTTTGTTGTTCAGCACCACACTCAGGCCGGTATAGCCCAACAGCAGTACCCCAATCAACACCAGCAGCCCTCGAGCTTTCCACTTTTCGTCACCAAACCAATAGGCTTTGGCGATCGCCCAAAACTGACGAAACGCCCTGAAATTAACTCGTTCCATGCCGGTGCTCACGCTCCTGCCGTGGGGATGCTAAAGAGATCTTACAAAACTTAACCCGGCAGTGCTAGAAAGGGACAGATCCCAGGGTTCTGCCCCTTTCTAGTGAATGCTTTTCAAAGTCGAGCGAAAGAATGGGCTTTTCAGCAGTCAGACAACCAAGACACTTGAGCGAAGCAATGAGGGTTTTGGACTATTTCCAGCTTTTATAGCGGTTCTTGATTGGATGAGTTATTGAAGTCCTTGATAAATAAGGCTTACAGGACTTAGGCTGCACCTCACTCGGGTGAAAACCGCTATACTTTGGTCGCCAACTAAAAAACACCCATCTGAAAGGGGTTCTGCCCTCGGACACCCCAAAGTTCATAGCCCGTGATTATCTTGACCTAAACAGACGAAAGCTAATCACATCAAGGCTTTTACCTTATAGATATATCTACAAGGTAAAAATAGTAGTACAAAGGTTCGGACATTTTTCCGGGCAAGTACTGAAACCCTTGTTTTTTCTGTTTTTTCGTTGGCTAAATCACGGTAGGAAAGGGCTTCAACCTGCATTCTACCGTTGGCATTCAAAAACTGTCCGGAGTGTTGGTAGTAATGAGTTGGATCTACAATCAGCCATGATGTATGTCTAGCCATAGACTCCCTAGATACTTAAACGGGCAAAGCTATATTCATCAGTACTTTCAGAGATTTTAAGTAAGCGTGTCAGATACACTCATATATGTTAAGCAATTGTAAAGATTACGCTTTTGGGTGATGCCTTTAGGCCTTTTCCGTAATATATTTTACCTATGGAGAAGAAAGGCTTGACAAAATTTTTCATTAGCTCTAATATATAAGATTTGCTAAAGCATTGGCATATTAGCATCAAAAATGTTATATTAGCTACAGAGCTAAATTGATAGGCCTTCTGGGGGCTTCACCATGGTCGAACATTTTTATTGATCCTCCTGTTGATTAAACTATATTTGGTAGCACAGACCCATGGCTCGCAAAATACCATTGACATTCAACGAGCTAGCTGTCCTAAAGTCTTTCGGTGACTTGTGTGAGGCTTCCATCCCTCAGCTTGCCGTAGAAGCAAGGTTAACTCCTACTGAAATGCGCGAAACGCTGTTTGGGTTAGAAGGTAAAAGTTTGGTTAGGACTGCTAAGGGCGGCTACTTTGCTCAAATCACGCCTTTGGGAACAAAGGCGCTGACCAACTGGGAATTTGATGAATATCAGGGTTCTTCGACAATTGTTCCCAAAGGTTCGAGAAACCGTCCTAACCCCCAAACAGCCTTTCAGCCCGAGAAATGTGATCACTAGACAAGCTGTATAAATGTTAATTAGTGTTAAGGAGGGGGACTTACTAGTTCTTCTCCTTATTTTATTTAATAAAATAGGCTCGAAGTCTATGGGGCCGAAGTTTCATGTATTGGTGGCTTCTAACGCCCATTCTTTCTGGCTTTCTAACTTGGCTCGAGATAGACAACACTATATCTATAACAACTGATATAAAAGAAAGGCGACGATTTATTCGGATTTGTTTTTTCCTCTTTATCGCAGTTAATAGCATTCTGTCAATTGTATTGTATTTCATACTTGAGGAAAATGCTGCTTTGAGAGATCTTCGCCCTCCAGTCAGGGCATTCGTCGTTGGAATAGGATATCCAGCTCTTATCCGTTTAAAATTTACGACCCTAAAGGTAGATGACAGAGAGGTCTCGATCGGGCTCGAACCTATTTACGAAAACATCAAGAACTCTTTAGACAAAAGAATTCGGCGAATTGTTCAAGAAGCTGAGTTTGAGGAAGTAAAAAATTATGCTAATTCCAAAACTTTACCAGAGCTATTACAGCGAGCACAATTTCAAGTAGGGCAGATAGGGTTTGATTCAGAGAAAAGAGGAGAATACATGTCATGGTGTGAGAGTACGGCTAATGACGAAAAATCTACTGAAATGGATAGAAAAATATTTTTGGCTGATTTTATCTTATTTAATAGAAGGAGGTGATATTTTCTATGTGGGTGGATGATTCAATCTAGCTCAGGCAGCAGTTAGTAATCACACTGCACTCTAGTAAAGATATCTGGACCTTCAACTTCCTTAAGCGCTTCTTCACCGAATTTGTTAATCAAGACATCAAGAGCCCTCTGAGTACAAACAGTTGAGCGATTAGATTGCGAAATGTTGTAGTCACTTCCTTGAGTCAAATCTGTGTCTTGACGAAGGGTTTCAGCTATCTGTTCTTTAGTAATCATCAGACCCTGCTTACATACGTTACAGCTTAGTTACAAATTGACAAAGAGCTATCAGGGTTCACGGTTTACGGCTCACGGCTGACAGTGAACTCCAGGTCGCAGAACCTATCATCATCAGATTGACTGAGCATTACGGTTAAGGCATCGGCACCCAGGCGAAGGGATAGACATACTCGTCAGGGGCTGTCAGGGCAGAGAAGTCGCTGCCATCGGGGCGTACCCCATGCAACACTTGCGTGCCTAGCTCATCGCCGATTGGGGTGGCTGTAAAGGCGATCCAGTCCCCATGGGGGCTCCAGTGGCTGTCGAGTATCGCTTGAAATGCCTCAGAGGTGAGGGTGGTATAGTCGCGGCTAGGCAAATCTAGCAAAAACAACGCCTGTTGATTGATCTCCTCGCCAAAGGCAAAGACCAGTTGCTGGCTATCAGGGGACCAGCTTAACCCACTAAAGAACCCAGGTCCCGTCAGTGATTCGACCGTTTGGGTCTCAATATCAATCAGGGCAATTACTTCTTGATTGCTGAAAGGGGGATCAAAAGGCTGGTAAAAGGCCAGGACGTTGCCATCGGGGGACCAGTGCAAACGGCTGCGGTAAATTTGGAAGTCTGGATTCGGGGTTAAGAGCTGCTGGTCAGTGCCATCCCCCTGTACCAGATGAATCCGCTGGAAGGGGTAGGCCCCTTCGTAGACAGCCAGTTGACGGCCATCGGGCGACCAGGCTAAAGGGCTACCAGCGGCTCCGTAGTTGCCTGGCGTCTGGGAAATTCGGCGGGGAGGGTTGCCGTCGCTATTATCGCCATTCACAGCAGCGACATAGACATGCTCACCCGCCACATAGGCGACCTGAGTGCCGTCAGGGGAAAGGTATAGATCTGAGGCCAGGTCTGCCGGTAAGGCAACGCTGGTCATTGGACCACCGGGTTCAGTCAGCCACAGATCGGTTTGCCCTGAGGCGTTGGAGGCAGTTTGATCGCACTGTTGACCAATGACCAGGGTTTGGGCAGGCTGCTGCCACCGCACGGCGATCGCTGGTGACCCGGTACACTGGCTGGAAAAAATTGGGGTTGATGAGCCAGTCTCTAAATTCACCAGGGTTACCTGGTCTTGGCCCTCTACTACAGCGAGTTGTTGGCCATCCGCCGACCAGGCCAGGGCGTTATAGGGGGTATCGCTGTTTTGGGTCAACGGCTGACGGTCTGCCCCATCGGGCCGAATGAGAAACACCCCTTCTGGCGTCGCAAAGGAAATTACCCCGGGGGCTGCTCCCACATTCTCCATGGCCTGCTCCGCCATCGTCTGCGGCAGTCCCACAAGGGTGATACAACCCGTTAGCACAGCAACGACTGGGTACTTAATCACAATTGATATCCTTAAACATCCCATTTGCCATCATAGCCAGTTGGCAGACAACTCATACAGGCTGATAGAAACTGCTACAATCCCCAGCAAAACCTCATTTTGGGTTACTCACCAACAAAGGATTAGGTCTGGACAATTGCTAGGGATAGCGTGTCTGCCCTAAAACAGCTACGGTCGCTAGATTCAGCAGGGAGCTTCAGGTCTGGACGTCGCCTAAGCTGTGATCAGGTAATCGACGATTGCCTGGGCAATGGTCTGGTTGCCGTCTTTGGCCAGTGGGTTAGCTGTGCGGGGGGGCGAGAGCGGCTCTTGCAAGAACTGCCACTGCCCTTGGAAAAAGGCCTCGGGGGTAAGTACCCGATGCCAGCTATGATCCTGCATGGCGTTGACCAGTACGGGACCTTCGGCGAAGGTGTTACGGGTGATGGTGGTAATGGGCAGATCTAAACGGCAGGCTTCGGCAAAGGTGCTAAAGCCTGGCTTTGATACCACCTGGCTGCACAGGGGCATGACATCCACGGGGCGGAATCCGAGCTTGGGCACCTTAAACAAATTGGGTAAATCAGGGGCGTTTTGGTCAAAGGTGAGAAACTGCCAGTGGGGGAAAGCCACTAGCCCTTGGTAGGGGATGGTTTGCAGCCCTAGGCCGCCAAAGGTCAGTAGGACGGTGCGTGCTTGGGGGACGGTCAGCTGCCAGCGACGGCGCAAGTCCTCCGGGGCAAAACGGGGGGAACCGCCGGTTAAGCCGACGTCTTCGATGACCGGGAAGGCCGCCATCGGCTCATGGAAGGGGAGGCGAAACAGGCGATCGCACTGGCTAAAACACGTACCAATCCAGTCGGCGATCGCCTCAAATTCGCCCCCCCAATCTCGGTAGATAAAGTCCCAGCCAAAGTTGCTAACCAGCCAACAGGGCACCCCAGCCTCATGGGCAATCGCTGGGGCCAGGGGGGGAATATCCCCTAAGACTAATGTCACCCCCCGCTGTCGTAGATAAGTCGCCTCGGCCGCCACAATCTGCTCCTGGTGAGCCTGGATGTGCTGGAGTTTGGCCAGGGTGGCCGGCAAGTCCATGGTCAAACTGTCGGGCTGCACTACTCCCAAATCTACCGACACCGGGCGATACTCAAAGGCGGCGGTTAAATATCCCTGCAACAGCCACTGGGGGGCCGTAGTGGCCATGATGATGTCAACCTCGGGGCACAGGGCTTGGACCGTAGCGGCGATCGAGGCGGTACGGGTGGCATGGCCAAAACCGTGGTTGGTAATTGAGAGGTAGAGGGTGGGACGGGGCATCGGGTTACTACAAGACCTCCGAGGTTTTTGAAAACCTCGGAGGTCTGGCTAGGGTCTAAGGGTTAGAGTTGGGGTGCAAACTGAGGCTTTTCAGGCACAACGGCATATTCCGACACGATTTGACGGAACTCATCGCCGTCGATCGTTTCTTTTTCAATCAGCAAATCCACTAACCGATCGATCACGGCTCGGTTGTCCTGCATGATCCCCTTGGCCTCGTTGTAGCAGTGTTCCACAATCGAGCGCACCTGCTCATCAATGCGAGATGACACTTCCTCAGAATATTCTGAGCGGGACAGCCAGTCGCGACCCAGGAAGACCTCCCCTTGGGAACTTTCTAAGGACAGAGGCCCCAAGTCAGACATGCCAAACCGGGTCACCATCTGGCGAGCCATGTTGCTCACCTGCTGCAGGTCATTGCCGGCCCCGGTGGTGACTTCGGCATCGCCAAAGATTACATCCTCGGCGGCGCGGCCCCCCAACGCTCCAGTGATCCTAGCCATAATTTGGGAGCGGGAAATCAGCATTTGCTCTTCGCTGGGGGTAAACCAGGTCAACCCCTGGGCCTGACCACGAGGAATCAGCGTCACTTTTTGTACCGGATCGTGATCTTTGACCAGGGTACCCACCATGGCATGGCCAATTTCGTGGTAAGCAATCAGCCGCTTACTCTTGCTATCCACGAGGGGAGTGCCTTCCATCCCGGCAATCACCCGATCCACAGCGTCATCCACTTCTGCCATGGTGATCGCCTCTTTGCGCCGTCGCGCCGTCAGAATTGCGGCTTCGTTCAGTAGGTTGGCCAGGTCAGCACCGGTAAAGCCAGGGGTACGACGGGCAATGGTTTCTAGGGAAATATCATCCGACAGTTTTTTGTTGCGGGCGTGTACCTCCAGAATACCCAGGCGCCCCTTGATATCGGGGGGATCAACCATCACCTGCCGGTCAAAGCGGCCGGGACGCAACAGGGCAGAATCCAGCACGTCAGCTCGGTTGGTGGCGGCGATGATGATGATGCCGGTGTTGCCCTCAAAGCCATCCATCTCGGTTAGCAACTGGTTGAGGGTCTGTTCCCGCTCGTCGTTGCCGCCGCCAATGCCAGCGCCCCGCTGGCGGCCAACGGCGTCAATCTCATCGATAAAGATGATACAGGGGGCATTTTCTTTGGCCTTCTTGAACAGGTCGCGCACCCGAGAGGCACCCACCCCTACGAACATTTCCACAAATTCAGAGCCGGAAATACTGAAGAAAGGAACCCCGGCTTCCCCTGCGATCGCTTTTGCCAGCAAGGTTTTACCAGTACCGGGAGGGCCGACTAACAGTACCCCCTTAGGAATGCGAGCCCCAATGGCGGTAAAGCGCTCGGGCTTTTTCAGAAAGGTAACCACTTCCTGTAGTTCTTCTTTGGCTTCGTCGATGCCGGCGACATCGTCAAACATGATGCCAGTCTTAGCTTCCATCATGAAGCGAGCCTTAGACTTACCGAAATTCATGGCCTGGCCAGGTCCACCAGCACCACCGGCAGAACGGCGGAACAAAAAGAACAGACCCCCAATCAATAGGAGCGGGAACAACAAGTTGCCGAGGGCCCCGACTAAGGCGCCGTCATTCCGGGGCGGATGGGAATCTAAGCTAATATTGGCGTCCCGTAGCCGACTGACCAGGTCTGGGGAGTTGCCGGGTAGATCCACTCGCCAGCGCATGACTCGATCATTCAGCTCTGGATCTACAGCTTCCACAATGGCGGTACGGCCACTATCGTACAAATCAACAGCGGTGACCCGTCCAGCGTCTAGATAGTCTAGAAAGCGGCCATAGGTCAGACGGGTATTTGCCGCATTGCGCCCCATGTCAGCAGGGGCAGAGGAAAAGGCTCCCTGCCAGAGAAAGAACCCAATCACCAACAATGGCAGGGTCCAGAGTAATACGACTCTCCACGAAAGTTTCATAACCAATGGCCTCTATTCACGACGTGCAAAGATGGGTTTGCTATAGGGTGGTGGGCAAAGCGGCCCGAACCATCCGGCTCACTATTTCCGGCTCACTATTACTATTTAAGTTCAATCTTTAAATTAGGTTGGCTAAAGCACAGTATCTTCAGTCACCCAGGTTGGCCTTGATGGTTCATACATACGTCCATCATGCCTGGAAAACGGCAAAACCATAGTTTTTAATGAGCAGAACCACCTATCTATCCAAAAATATGAGATGAATCTTTACTTAATGTAACGTAATCTGATGAACTGGGGCAAATTTACAAGCTGGGATCGCCGCGAGGGGCGATCCCCTAGGCCAAAATTGGCCGCTGTCACCCTTTAATCCGCCTTGGCAATCCCTAGGGCCTGCTGCAGCCGAGGTAGATCAAACTGGCGTTGGCGTAAAATCAGCCAGGAGTCCATCAGGTCTGGCCCCTGGAGTGCCCCCATTAGGGCCGCCCGCAGTGACTTCATCACCAATCCTTTCTTCACCCCTTGGGCCTTCGTCACCTGATTTACCACCCCCTTGAGTGCTGCCGGGGTGTCCAAGGGGTCCCCAGCGGTGAGAGCTGACAGAACGGCCGCCATCACATCGGCCACCCCTGGCAGTTGGAGTTGGGCTTTGGCTGCCTCGGTGACATCGACGGTCTTGGCGATAAAGAAGCGACTTTGGTCAACCGCGTCAGTAAGCCGGGTCAGGCTGGGGCCAATCAGGGCCATGAGGGGCAACAACCAATCGCGATCGTGGTCTAGATCAACACCATAGCCTGCCCCCTGCAAGAAGGGCAGCACCAGCTCTAACAACGCCTCAGGCTCCATACTGTGCAAGTACTGGCTATTGAGCCAGTCCAGTTTGTCCCAGTCAAATTTGGCCCCTGCTTTATTGACGCGATCGAAGCTAAAGACTTTGGCCGCCTCCGCCAGGGTAAACAGTTCTTGCCCATCGGGGGCCGACCAACCCAGCAGCGTCATGTAGTTGGCTAGGGCCGGGGCCACAAACCCCATCTTCTGAAAGTCGGAAATGGAGGTGACCCCGTCCCGCTTAGACAGCTTTTGGCCAGTTTGGTTCAAAATCAGTGGCGTATGGGCGAATTCAGGCACATTAGCCCCTAGGGCTTCGTAGAGCAAAATTTGCTTGGCCGTATTTGCGATGTGGTCTTCCCCACGAATCACATGGGTAATCGCCATATTCATATCATCCACCACCACCGCCAAGTTATAGAGAGGCTGGCCAATGGTGGTTTTGGACGCAGCTCGGGCAATCACCATGTCGCCCCCTAGATCGCTAGCCTGCCAGGACATGGGACCCCGCACTAGATCTTTCCAGGTGATGGTGCGACTATCGTCAATTTTGAAGCGGATCACCGCTGGACGTCCTTCGGCTTCAAAAGCCGCCTGTTGCTCAGGGGTTAAGTCGCGATGGCGGTTGTCGTAGCGGGGAGCCTGGCCCTTTGCTTTCATGGTGTTGCGCATGGCCTCTAACTCTGCCGGGGTATCGTAGGCCCGATAAGCTAACCCCTTATCTAACAGAGTCTGGATCGTCTGGCGATATAAATCCAGTCGTTGGGATTGAAAGAATGGCCCCTTATCCCAGGTCAGCCCCAACCAAGTTAGCCCTTCTAAGATATTGTCGGTAAATTCTGGCTTCGACCGGTCTTCGTCAGTGTCTTCAATCCGAATAATGAACTGTCCCCCTTGGTGGCGGGCAAATAACCAGTTAAAGACAGCGGTGCGAGCGGTACCGATGTGCAGATTCCCGGTGGGACTGGGGGCAATGCGAACGCGGACGGTCATGATGTACCTGCTCTATCGACAAACCCTTATTTTAAGGGTTGGCGAGATTAGTTTTTCTAGACTAAGGGGGCTACATAGCCTAAAGCCAACCCTAACGCCGCCACCCCCAAGCAAAAATGCGGGGACGATTTTGCAGACGGGGCAGAGCCTCATAGCTAATTTTTAAGCCCAAAATAATGGAAGACAGCATCAGGGTGACCAGATTGGCCATTACCAACGGGGTGTCGTGCACGTACATGCCATAGACCAGCCACAGAGAAACGCCAGCACAGAGCACTAGTAACATGGCCCAGGATAAGCTGTCGGCTGACTTTGTCCGCCAAATTTTGATCACTTGGGGCAAGTAGGCCAAGGTCGTGAGAGCACCAGCTACCATACCGAGGGTTACTGTGAGATCCATTAAAGCCACCTCATGACAATCAAGCGTGGATTTCAGCAGACGTTGAGTTGCCTCAGTCAGTTAACCTAACACAACAAAGCAAGATATTTCCTCACATAACTTGAAGTAATTCTGTCCATTTGCGGCTTGAACCTCAAGAGACTGTAAATAGCCTCGTCTAGGGTTGGGGTAGATTGTTAAGTCTTGTACATCTGGGTGCTTTTAGCCTGGGGCTCACCAGTGCACCATCTGCTTAACCGTCCCGGTCACTGTTTCAGTTGCCATAAAGGAGCCATCCTGGGGATAGGCCACCATGGGAAGTCCCCCTTTCGGCGAAAGAACGATAAACCCAGCCCGATCGATCCGAGTGTGGGGCCGCAGTTGTAGGCGGTAGCGCTGTAACAGCATCGCCAACACCACTTTGATTTCCACCATGGCGAAGGTGGCTCCGATACAGGTGCGTGGCCCGGCACTGAAGGGGACGTATTCGTAAGGGCTAGGGGCGATGGAGAACCAACGCTGGGGATCAAACTGCTCTGGTTCGGGGTATAGGTTGGCCTGGTGGTGAGTATGGTACAAGCTGACCATAATTTCGGTACCCGCAGGCAGATCATAGCCCAACATTTGGGTCGGCTGGGCCAGCACCCGACCATTCCAGGGAACAGGGGTAATGATCCGCAAAGACTCTTTGACCACGGCATCCAGATAAGGCATTTGCTTCAGCTGGTCTAGGGTGGGGGCAGTCCCCTGGAGCACGGTGGTCAGTTCGCAGAGCAACTTACTCGCCACCTGGGGATGTTGAGACAGTAGCATCAGGGTCCAGGTCAGGGCATTGGCGCTGGTTTCATGGCCAGCGGCAAACAGCACGCCAATGTGGCCTAGGAGCTCTGACTGGCTAAGGGTAAGACCGGTGTCAGCATCCCTCGCCTGGATTAACAGGGCTAGCATGTCGTGGGCTGGGTTCGCCTGTTGACGCTTTTGGGCAATTAGCTTGTCCATCGCCCGCTCGTAGTCATGTATCCGATTCAAAAATCGGTGAAACGGCAGACCAGGCCGGTCATAGGGCAGCATCAGCACTCCCAGGCTACCTAGCATGGATAAGAGCTGTTGCAGGAGTTGGCCTAGTTCTCCGCCCGATTCGCCCATGTCGTAGCCAAATAGGGTTTTGGTAGCAATCCGCAGGGTCAGCAGTCGCATCAGGGTGGCCACGTCGAAGAGCTGATGCAAGGGCACCCGGTCGAGCATGTCGGCGGTGATCGCCACCATGTCATCTCGATAGGCTTCGATTTGCCGCTGGTGAAAGGCGGGCATCATCAGCCGTCGATGTTGTAGGTGTTGGAGGCCGTTGACGCCAAATAGCCCCACGACAAAATTGTGCAGGCCGGTGGTGCGATCGCTACGATCGCGATAGCGGTGGAGCACCCCAGTCAAGGGAAACTTATGGAAAACGTCATGGTTGAGGGCCACCTGCTTCACCACCTCAGGGCCGCAGGCGATCACGGTGCCTGGACAGTCTGGCAGGGGGGAGTAGAAATTGGTGCCGCCCCCAGCCGCCAGAGAGACGATGGGGCCATGCTGTTGGAATAGTCGACCAGCAAACCCCAGGGAGTCTTTGGCGTAGCCTATGGTGTTGAGCCAGGGGCCAAGGCCAGGGAAGGTGGGGGCCGCAGGCAGTGATGCTGGCCAGGGGGCGGCGGGCAGGGTAGACACCATGGCGGAACGGTACCATATAGGTCAAGGCCATCCTAGCGAACATCCAACCTGACCACCTTTATGACGATTCAACTCTTAAGCCAGGACGTGGCGAGCACCGTCCGCATCCTCAACAGCCTGATGATTAGCGTATGCCAGCTGCTGGCGTTGTTAATTATCTTCTTGGGGGTGATGCGGGCTTTGGTCATTTATGTGGGCGATGGTCTGGTTCGGCGACAGGCGAGTAACGCGTTCCAAAGTAGCCGCCTAGCCATGAGCTATTCGTTTTCCCTGGGGCTGAGCTTTTTGATTGGGGCCAGTATTTTGAAAACTACCATTTCCAGTCAGTGGGAAGATTTTGCCCAGTTGACGGCCATTATTGCGGTGCGCACAGTCCTGAATCTGCTGTTGGAGCGGGCGATTCGCCAGGGCAGTATTGCTCAGGATAGTGAAATGGCTGCTTAAGGAACGAAAAAAGAAGCTAGAAGCCCAAAGAAAGCGCCCAGGATGCTGGCGCTAGAACGCCGACACAGATCCCAGGGTTCTGCGCTCGGATAGCCCCAAATTCCTGGCTAATCAGCCCAAGAACCCTGGGATCTTGACATACTGTAACGATGCGCTACCGATCGACGTAGGCGGTGAGTACCGTCGTGGAATCAAGGATAACCCGCCTGGGCCACCTTGATGTTGGGATCATTGCCGTCAGGATCCCCATGGCCGAAATGGTCTCGCAGTCCCATCTTGGCTGAACGCGATCGGCCTTACAAGAGGCCTCGGTAGCGGATGAATAGCAAGATGACCGCCCAGGAACCCAGGGCAACTTTGAGGGCCACCAGCACATTCAACAGGGGAATGATGCCCCCACTGAGCAGGGTGCCAAAAGCCCCAGGCGGCCATTCTCCTCCCACCAGGGTAAACACAGCTAAAAGAATGAAAATCAGCACCGACACCTTTTCCCAAGCGGCGGCCCGCCAGCGTTCGTAGATGGCCTGCATCCACTCTGGAGAGGCGGCGGTAATCGCAATTAGGCCAATGGCCGTTCCTCCTGCCACCCCAGCGGCAAACCCACCCCCAGGGCTCAGGTGGCCGCGAATGGCCAGTTCGATGCTAACCAGGGCAGCAATGGTTGCCCCCAGCCGGGCCAGCACCACAGAGGGTTCATCGGTGAAACGGTAAAAAGAGGCCACTGGGGTCTCGTCAGCCAGCAGATACTTTGCCCCCATAATGGCGATGGAAAACACCACCACCTCAAAAATGGTGTCGTAGAGCCGATTGCGAAAAATAATGCCGGAGACGGCATTGGGTACGGCGCTGTCTGAGACGATGGCTTCTGCGATCGACACGTCAGATCCTGCCGCCACCGGATCGGGCAGCACCAACATTTTCACAAAGAGCAGCATCCCTGCCACCACATAAACCCATTTCATACCTAGTCATCCTCCGTTAGGGGTGAGGCATCTGCCAGAACCGGCTGCAAGTCGCCAGTCCCAAGATCATCTAGCCCATCGTCTCCCAGCGCTTGGACTTGAGCCATCACTGGGGGCAGCTCGGTCGTGAAAATCTCATAGAGGCGGGGCACCCGCAGGGTAATCAGGTAGGGGGACTCGGGGGTATCGACAGGCACAGGGTTAGGGCTGCCATGCCCATCTGACAGCGCCTCATCAGGATAGTGGCCTGCCTCAGTCGGTCCAAAAACCACACAGGTGCCATGGACGTCTTTCGTCTTGAGCGCCTGGTGTAGTGTCTCAACATCGTCATAGGTCACTAGTTCTAATCGCAGGTGGTAGCGATTAAGCAGGGCTCGTAGGTAAGTTAACAGTGGTCGCCAGTGCAGATTTTTCCTGACTTCCTCCCCTGACAGCACCCCTAACCGCATCACCAACGATGACCGCACCGCCACCGCGTATAGGGTAATCGCCAGCATGGTCCCCACCAGGGCTTCGGTCAGGGCCACGTCAGCCCCCCCTAATACCGCATAAATTAGGGCAGCTACAGCCCCTAAGATGCCGCGAATCACCAAAGCCTGATAAGGGCTGGTTTGAATCACTAACATCAAGGCTGCCAGGGGCAGCAGTGCCATAATCACGTAGATATAACTGTCGGTGATAGCACTATGGCTCATAGCTGTCCTCCTGAGTCGAGCAGTAGGCCAGCACATAGCCTAGGACTGTGTTCCAAATGGCCAAAGAAATTAACCCCAGCACCAGCAATGGCCACTCGTGGGGAATGCGCAGCAGCAGTCCGACGACGATCGCCATGGATCCTAGGGTGTCGGCTACCGACAGACCATGCAGCTTGAACAAGACGGAACGGCGACCCAATAGGGGCCAGGTGCCCCAAAACCAAAACACCAGGCCAATCACGATACAGACATAACTGAGGACGTTAACCATCAATATTCCTCCATTACCTCACTCAGTCGTCGAATGACGTGGGCCAGCAGCATCAGGGCGGCATTGCCCACACTCAGGATCAGCACCCCCACCACCCCGATCATCCAGTCATCCCGCATTACCGACACCACTAAAATCATCACCGATGTTTTGGTGGCAATACTGGCAAAGGCCAACATCCGTTGCCAAATATCCTCATCCTGAAATGCCTCCACCATAGGAATCAGCAACGCCGCAATCATTGCCATTAGCACAGCTGTCATGGGTTTGGCCTCCGTTGAATGCGGTGGACTTCATACCAGCCCTGTTCTCGATAGTGTTGGACAATGGTTTTAGGGGTAAAGGTAATCAGAAAAATATCCAGAAAGATTAAACTGGGACTGCGACGTGGTTTAGCGCGATCCACGGTCACCACCTCATAGCGATGGGGGCGCAGCATGATTTCAAAGGCTTCGGCATAGGCCTGGGGAATCGCCACAACGACCTCCCCCAGGGTCTGCAGCCAATCTTTCAACCTTCCAGGGTTGCTCGCCCCCCGGGGTAGCAAAATCGCCACCGTAACTCCAATTAAAATGTTGGCCCAACTCAGGTCGGCCGTGAGCAAAAACCAGATCGCTAATCGCAGCAGTAGGTTTAGATAGCCAGCCATGACCACCCCATCCAAAACAACACAATCAACATCAAGCTCATAAACCCGATTAGATGCTCGAAGGCTTCTAGGCTCTGGGACAGGCTGAAGCCAGTGCGCTGAATCACCCCTTCATTAATCAGCCAGCCACCAGCGATAATCGCCAGTACCTTCAGCCCATTGCCCCAGGTATAAGCCCCTAGGAACCCTATATTGGCCACCACCAGGCCACCAATCAGCAGCGTCAACGCCATCCACAACCCTGGTTTGGCCGAGGCCCAGCCGCCCCTGGGCTGATTTGACTGGTGGGGCAAAAAGATAAATTTGGCATAGACGAGGGCTGTCCCTGTGGCCGCCACATTCAGGGCGATCACTTGCCAGGGAAACGCGTGCTTGAGGGTGGAAAATTTGGCCGCGAAGCCGACTAACCCTGGAAACCCTGACATGGAGAGGCCAGCCACCGTCAGCGGCAGCCACAGACTGGTGTAAATGGGCTGCTGCCGCAACACCCTCAAATCACGGCTAGGCAAGTTGCCAACGGTCAAAAAAAGAGCCCCTTTTGCTAGCCCATGGGCCAGGGCATAGAAGCCAGCCACCTCTGGGGCGGCCAACACCCATCCCATCTGCGAGAGGGTACTGCAAGCCAGCACCCGCTTGGCATCGGTTTCAACCAGGGCGTACACCACCCCTAATAGGGCGGCCGCTACCCCAAATAGGCGCACTAATGGGTCTAATTCCTCCACCAGCAAGGCGCAGCGCACCAGGGGAAACACCCCTGCCTTCACCACCACCCCCGATAGCAGGGCCGATACTGGACTTTCTGCCTCTGAGTGGGTCAGGGGTAACCAAAGACCCGAGACAAACACCCCTCCCTTGGTGAGCAGCCCCACCAAAATCAGCGCCAGGGCTTCGGGTGGGGCTCCATGCAGCCCGCTAAAGGCAAATGAGGTGTGGGTTTGGTAGACCAAAATCACCCCCACCAGGTAGAACAACATGGCTGTGTTGCTGACAAACAGATAGCGCAGGGCTACCCACAGGGAGCGATCGCCCCTGGGATAGGCAATCAGCAAGAAGGCGGCTATGCCGATGACTTCCAGGGCCACATATAGGCTGATAAAGTCGGCACAGACAAAGGTGGCGTTGATGCTGCCATGGAGGATAATCACCTGGATATAGAAAAAGGCTGACTTACCGGTCTCCCAGCAGTAGAGAATCACCGCTGCAGTGACCAGGGCATTGGTCAGAATGAACCAGGCACTGAGATTATCGGCCAGCAGCGTCACCCCAAAGCTATCCAGTAGGTGCAGGTCCAGGGGGGCCGCCTGCAAAAATAGGGTGGTGGCGTAGGCGATGGATACCAGGGTGCCGCCCAGGGTAAGCAGGCGATCGCCCCGGGGGAGCAAGTAAATCCCAAACCCGAGTAGAAAGGGCACGGTAACCCACAGAACCGTAAACGCAATCATGGGCACCCCCATTGACAGAGCGATTTAAAGGCCAGGGCTAGTCCTGGCTGGGGCAACGCCCAGGGCTGCTGCCGGGGCGATCGGCTTAAGCCATTGACCATGACCACACCATCCAAAACAGCACCACCAGCATGACACTCATTCCGCCAATCAAATGGTCCATTTCCTCTAGTACGACAGGTAATCGTAACCTTAGGGATCGCCGCAGCCCTCCATACGCTAACCAGCCTCCGGCCAAAAAGGCCAATACTTTCGCTACATCTGGCCAGGTATAGGCCTCCAGGTGCACGGCACTGCCCAGGACCACCCCCCCCAGCAGTAGTCGCGAAGCCGCCCAGTAACCCGGCTGAGGGGGCGCCTGCTTAGGGGCTGAAGCGTCGGCTGTATGGGGCAAAAAAATGAACTTGGCATACACCGCCGCCGTGCCTGCCGCCGCCCCATTCATGGCTGCTGATTGCCAGGGCAACACTGAATCTAGGGTCAGCACTTTAGCGCCAAACCCGACCAGGCCTGGCATGCCTGACATGGAAAGGCCGCCCAGGGTCAGCGGTAGCCACAGGGCCGTCGCCATGGGTTGCTGGCGCAGGGTAGTGATATCTCGTTCGGGCAACTGACCCACCGTTAGAAATAAACTGGCCTTGGCGAGGCCATGGGCCAGGGCATAAAAGCCCGCCACCGCTGGAGCCACCAACAACCAGCCCAGTTGAGACAGCGTACTACACGCCAGTACCCGCTTGGCATCGGTGGCGACCAGCCCATAGGCAACCCCCAACAGGGCCGTGGCTATCCCAAAAATCTGGATGATCGGCTCAAACTCGTCTAGCATCAGGGCAAACCGCAGGAGGGGAAAAACCCCTGCTTTTTCGACTGCCCCAGACATCATGGCAGCCACGGGACTATCAGCGACGGTGTTGGTCGCGGGCAGCCATAATCCAGATACAAAAATGCCGCCCTTAGTCAGTAGACCCATCAATATTAAGGCCGGGGCCTCTGCTGGAGCCCCCCGCAATCCCTCAAAGGCAAAAGACTGATGGGCCTGGTAAACCAGTACCGCCCCCATCAGGTAGAACAGCATGGCCACATTGCTAATAAATAGATAGCGGAGGCCCACCCACAGGGTCTGATCCTGGCGAGGCAGGGCAATGAGTAAAAAGGTGGTGATGCCGACTAACTCTAGGGCCACATACAGGCTAATCAAATCAGCACAGATAAAGGTGGCATTGACGCTGCCATGGAGCATCACTAGCTGGATGTAAAAAAAATCAGGTTTGCTCTGATCCCAGCAGTAAACGATGACGGCGGTAGTCACCAAGGCGTTGGTGAGGATAAACCAAGCACTCAAGTTGTCGGCCAGCAGGGTCACTCCGAAGCTGTCGAGGAATTGCAGCTCTAAGGAGACAGGCTGCAGAAACAGGATGATCCCATAGGCGACAGAGGCCAATGCAACACCCAGGGCCAAAAGGCGATCGCCATGGGGTAGTAGATAGACACTAAACCCCACAAAAAACGGCAAGGCCATCCAAACAACAGTCCAGGTGGTCACGGCCGATACCCCTTTTCGATTTCGCGAATTTCCAGGGTGGGGTTATCCCGTGCCAGTTTCATCACCCCTACCAGCATCAGTGCCTGAATCGAAAACCCAATCACAATGGCAGTCAAAATCACCGCCTGGGGAACCGGGTCGGCGAAGTTTCGAGGAGTCATCACCGAGACAATTGGTGTCCGAATCCCCTCTCTAGCGGCCACTAACACAAACAGAGCAATGACTCCGGTGCTCATCACATCCATGGCAATGATTTTCATCACCAAGTTCTCTTTGAAGATGAGACCAAAGAAACCCAACAGAATGGTGGCATAAACACAGGCGTGAAGCATAAGCACTCGGTGACAAGGCTTGGACAAAGGAACAGATAAAGACCAGGGGGATAAATATCACCATGATAGTCACCGCTGCCGACCGCTTGTCAGGGCACCAGAAGCAGGGCAGAACCCTGGGCTCAGGAACCTTTCCGGCATCCCATCACCGTCAGCCAGGCTGTATAACTATCTTGGCTGGCGGCGCATACGGGTTGTGATGCATCCGCCAACACCCAAAAAACAAGATTTAGCTGAATCAATGGCAGGAAGTCATTGTATCCACATAAGTCTATAGTAAACCATAGCAGTCTGGCTGTGGATGCGATCGCCGCAATTTAACGTCGCAATTTATAGAATTTCCTGAATGTCCTGATAAGTCAGTCAAGGACGGCTTGTAGAAGCTGCGTCACAACGATGCTTCTGCGGATCAAAGCCTTAGCCAGTATGGGTTACTGGCACAGGTGCGCCTGTGAGCAGGGCATCAAGGTCAGCCGAGACTATCTTGAAGGCGAGGAATTGGCGTACTTCGTATCAACTGACCCTAGTATCAACTGACCCTACAGAGAGCAAAACTTGCGCACCCGGTCGAACTCTGGATCTTGCCAGGAATAGGCAAAGTGGCTAACGGCGTTAATTTCAGGCGCGGCCCGGCGTAGGGCCTCCATCTGGGTTTCCAGGGCCGGGCGGTTATAGGTGGCTTGGCCCCAAATACCGGCCAGGGCAGGCACAACGGGCGGGGTGGAATTGCTAGGAGCCATGGTTAACACCCGCCGCACCCCATCTAAAATACAGCCCGTATGGCCGCAGACCCCGTAGGCCATGGGATGCCAGCTCATGGTAGTCGGGAAACGGTCCCAATACTGTAAGCGTGAGTCGTAGCCCCCTGTGCCCACCAGTTGGTTGCCATCTGGAAAAAACACTGCCCCGGCCCGAATGTTGTGACGCTGCATCTGTTCTCCAGCGACGTCTAAGAAATCAACCACCCCCTGGACGGCGTGAGCCACGGTTAACTGCCATAGCTCCGCCTGCAACCGAGGTCTGAGGGTAGCGGGGGATGGCCGGGCGGCACCATTTTCCAAGGGGGGAGAGGGGGTGCGACTTTGCCAAAGGGGCTCGGGTTCATCGGGGTAGAGGTCACGGACATCTTGAATATCGCGATCGACTAGATGGCCTCGGCTAATATAGCGACGAATCAGCTCTAGCCCCTGGCGGTTGGTAGCTCTGCGAAATAGAGCATCTCGGGATGCCTGACCGTAGATCCAGAGGTCATCTACACTGTCAGCCACAGAGTTGGGCCCCACCCCCCGGGGGTAGCGCACATAGTCAAACAGGATGCCGTCAGGCTGTCGCCGCGCGATCGCCTCTAGGAGCTGGGCATAGTCAGCCCGGGCCTGGGGATGATAGGGGTCGATAAACACCTCGTCGGGGTTGCTGGAAGCCCCCGATTTGGCATAGGTATAGGTGGTTTGCCCCCGGCCATTTAGCGCCAGCACATGCTCTCGGTCGGCGCGCAGCCCATAGGAATAGCCAAAGTTAAGGGTAAATACCCAAGCATCTACCTTGAGCCCCCGCTGCCGACCCTTCTCAATCGCTTCAGCGAATAGATCCCGGCGCTCGTAGCCTGCTTTTTGCACAACGGCAGGCCAGACGGTGGGGTTGTCCGCCTGGGGTAGCAGCACCTGACCACCGTAGAACACTTCTACATAAACTTCGTTGTAGCCCAGGTTAATAATGCGATCGAGCACTGCTTCCAGTACCCCTGGCTGTAAATCACAGGGGTACAGTCGTAGCCAAACCGCCTGTTGCCGAGGCCAGGTTTGACTGCGACAGCGGCGTAAGGCGTCGTTATGCTGGCGGACTACGATCTCGTATTGCTGTTGAGCTGTGGTATCGCCATCAAAAGCCGCTTTGCGAAGTGCTTCCTTAGCCAGAGCTGACTCTTGGCTGACCTGGCAATAGGCATTTAAATCTACCGCCCCACCCGTGGCCATAGGCAATACCCCCAGCCCCGCTATCCCAGCCGCCAAGGCCAGGATCTGAACCGCTAGGGGCCTGAGATAGCGACGAAGACGGGATCGTAGAGCGTGGGGCCGAGGGTTAAACATGCCTGAGTTTAGCACTGTCCTTAATCAACGGTAGGAGAATTGGTTTGGTCGCTAAATGTTCCCCATTCAGCTTCATCCATTTGGGCTAAGAGCGATCGCAGCTTCATGCGCTGAATATAGGGCCAACCGCCATTCAACTCAATATCCCGCAGCAGGCTATATAAGTTGTGTCGGTTGTCGGGTAAGGCGTCTCGAAAGAAGGTGTCGCAGACATCTCGGTGGCGATCTTCTAACAGCCGTAGCAATGCCAGCAACGCCACCGTATTCCCCTGGCGGGCGGTTGCGGCCTGGTCAATCAGTGCAGCCAGTTTGACTAGATCATCCGGCAAAGGAGAAGCGGTAGCGGAAAAGTTATCCATGCAGGGCGCGTTACTCGACAGGTCTTTTATAGCAAGTCCTAAAGGAAACCCCACCATAGCTTACTCACAACTTATGCAAACGCTACGTTGACGACCAGAATTTTGAGCATCAGGCGAAGGCCGTCCAACCCTATCCTGAGACAGCTTCATATACCTTAATATCTCCTTTTGTCTTTTTCAGGAATCTGCTGAGAAGCCACAGGATCTTTGTCTAGTGGTCGCTTCTGGACCTTGGCCCCATCCCCTGTAGTCTGCTTGAGAATGAATCTTCAGGACCACAGCGGCAATGTCTGGCAGATTCTAAGAAAGGGGCGCAAAGCCATGTAGAATGCTTACTTGAGGCTCTACTGGCTAAGAGTATTTCAGCTGTGCCAGGTCCAGCTCAAGATCTGGAGGGTTCCCACTGGCAACACTCCACGTCTGGACTTGGATGAGGTTTAATCTGCCGACGCCTACCAACAGCCCAGAGCCACAATCTGTCGCATTATTCAATAATTTGACAGTCATTTTACATACTGATTTGAGGTAGACCATGAGGTATCGCGCCCTTATAGTTGCGTTCTTGGCCATCTGCCTGAGTGTGCTGACAGCCTGTAGCAAAGCGCCCAGTCCCACCAGTAGTGTGCCGTTAACCTATGACCAAATTCGAAACACCGGCCTAGCCAACAAGTGTCCCCAGTTATCAGAAATGACCCGGGGCAGCTTAGAACTAGACCCTGATAAGCGCTATCAGTTGGTAGGCATGTGTATCGAACCCACAGCTTACTTCGTTAAAGAAGAGCCTACGTCTAAGCGCCAAGAGGCGGCTTACGTTCCCGGCAAGGTGCTGACCCGCTACACCACTAGCCTAGATCAGGTGCGGGGCGACCTGACATTGCAGTCGGATGGTAGCCTGCTGTTCTCTGAGACCGGTGGCATGGATTTCCAGGCCACCACGGTACAGTTGCCTGGCGGTCAGCAGGAACCTTTCCTGTTTACGGTGAAAGGCTTAGTCGCTGAATCCCAGCCTGGGCTCAATGCCATTACCACCTCCACTGACTTCGAAGGGGACTATACGGTACCTTCCTACCGAACCTCCAACTTTTTGGATCCTAAAGGTCGTGGCTTAGCAACAGGCTATGACACCGCCGTTGCTCTTCCCGCCAGCGGTGACAGCGAAGAGTACGTCAAGGAAAACACTAAGGCCTTCGACATAGGCCAGGGTCACATTTCCCTCAGAGTGTCTAAGATTGACGCCTACAGTGGTGAAATTGCGGGTACTTTTGAGGCCGAACAACCCTCTGACACTGACATGGGTACGGCTGAGCCTGTGGATATCAAGGTTCAAGGGATATTCTACGGTCGTCTAGAAGAGGTCTAAGGACATTTCCAGGAAAGATTTTCCCTCTGCGTAGGATGGGCAAAGGGGTGTGCCCGTGTCCATCCGCAGCTTTCATAGAATGGGCTGTGCCTACCAATTGATAAGAAAGCTTTCCAGACATCACCTAAGTACCCTGAGGGGACGGCTCTCGCCAGAGTCGTCCCCTTTTGTTTAGGCAATTTCCAGGCAGGATTTTCCCTCTAGAGCATCGGTACAGTATGGCTAAAAACCCGGTTTCTTCGTCGCTGCTCTAACGACATGACTGGCCTTCTACCCCAGAAACCGGGTTTCTGTACCGGCGTTCTAGCGGTGGTATTTTGTTATCCAGACATTGCCTAAGCCGACAAAAACTGTAGATAGTCATTGCTCAAAGCTTTGACAGCCACCTCGTACAGTTGCTTGCCGTGCTCAGGGGTGGCTAGGGCCGGGTTCGATCCCATCCGCCCATCGGGATAGTGTTGACGGAAATCGGTGGGACTGTAAATCGCGTGGCCTGAGGGTGCGATCGCTGGGATGAGGTCTGCCTGTTTAATGTGGTCGGGGTAAACATACTGAGTTAAGGCCACTTCACTGGGGGTCGCATGGGAGCCTTCCTGATTGCCATACAGGGTTTTGGCGAGCCCGTGCACCGCTTGGGCCATAAACCAGTTGGCGACCACACACCGCACCTGGGGCGCTTGGGGAACCTGCTCTTGGGCTAGGGCAGCGTAGGTTTCAGCAAAGGCGGCTTTTAGGGTGGCAATGTTGCCCCCATGGCCATTGATAAAAAAGAAGCGGGTAAACCCATACCGGGCTAAGGGAAGAACATAGTCTTGGATCAGAGCAATCAAAGTGCTGGGGCGTAGGCTCATGCTGCCAGGGAAGGCGGTGTGATGTAGGGCCATACCCACATTGATGGTGGGGCCTACCAGTGCATTGGTCGCGTCTCCGACCCCCTTGGCGATCGCCTCAGCACAAATGGCATCGGTGCCAATCAGCCCCGTAGGACCATGCTGTTCTGTGGAGCCAATGGGCATAATGATGCCGGTCGATTGGGCCAGATAGGCTTCGACCTCGGGCCAGGTGCATAGGTGCAGCAACATGGATACTAGGGAATGAAAGGTCAAAGTTCACTATAGCGCTGGTAATGATTGACCTGGGGATGCGGTCATAAGTGCATGTCTGCCACACCTGATTCAGACTGTTGGACAGGCTCATACATGGGGCTAAATCAGGTCTCTAGAGCAGGGGTATTGTTAGATGGCCTAGACTGAGGCCAGCCAACCGTAGCCTGAGCTACTTTGCTATGCTGGACCTACTGATAAGAGAGGGAATAACGCCTTTGGTGGTCAGAACTAAAGTCAGACTTTCGTTAGGTTCCCGTGACAGGGCTGGCAGTGCCCACCTTAGCGGATTAAGGCCCTGAGTGATTTGCCAGGGCTAGTTTTATCTTATTTCAGTGCCATTAAGGGCTATTATCGTTTACCCAAGAGGGTGACTCATTAAGCGATCGCCTAGACTGATGAATCAAGGGAATCAAGCGTTGATGTTACCTGTTGAGGAGACTCGACCTATGCTAAGCCGCAAAATCTATCAACTCTGCTGTGATGGTCGAGAAGTATGGATTTTCTTACGGGATCAGCAGCGTTGGATCGAGCGCGCGCGGATTCTAGACATAGAGGGGGACTTAGTTACGCTCCGCTATGAGACAGAAGAGGATGATGAAATTTGCTCTTGGGAAGAAATGGTGCGCCTAGAAAGCATTGGTACAATTACTCAGCGCCTGGCGGTTGTACCCCGGGGCAATGTGGAGCTTAACATTGCCGAAGACTGCCCTGAGCCTGAGCAAATCAAAGACTCGTACCCAGAATCGAATCCGGATTAGAGGGTTCCCTCTCAATACTACTTATTATCTGGATGATCTGGGATGTCACTGCGATCGGCCCAACGGATTGGGTTACCAGTCTTCGTTAGGATTGGAAAGCGTGTCGATGTGGCCCCCGCCTGTATGGGTACCGGGAGCCCGTGGGGCTGTAAAGGGAACTGAGTCCACCGGGGCGGTAGCCGGATTGATGTTGTGATCTGGGGACTGCGGTGCCGGGAGACGGTCAACGCCAGTCGATCGGCGAGCAGGCTGAGGGTCCATGGGCACATCTGGATGCACCCTGGGGGCGGGAGCGGTAGGTTTTAGGGCATCTGTCCCACTCCTGGGGGCACTTCTGGGGGACGGCTGGTTGAGGTTGGGCGGTTGAGTATAGCCCGTGATTCTGGAGGAGGAGGGCAAAACAGGCTGACGACGGTCCCTATCGAAAGACGCTGTATCCGGCTGGGGGGTGCTAGGACTAGCCATGTTTCTGTCCTGTGACCCGGGAGCGGTTCCGGCAAAACTATGGGGAGGACGTTCCGCGAAGGGGGTGGGTGCTGTTGTATCTGGTATTTGACTGGGTGGGGACAGGGAACCAACCCGAAACTGACGCCGTTCTAAATAATCAGCAAAGGGGCTCTGGACGCCCTGGGTCTCAGGGCTGCCCAGATCTAGCTGCAGCGGTTCTGGGGGAGTGGCATCGGCCGATTCTAACCAGGGTGGGGATTGATTGGGGCCAGAGGCGGTGCCGGCCAGCGATTGTTCAACCGGGCTGGATAGGGGGACAGGGGCTGCTTCACCCAGGGGCATGAGCTGATTGGGGGATGGGGTTGAGGCGCTACCGGACTGACTCGGGGTAGGGGAAGACGGCGAATGGTACCCGATATGGGTGGGCCGCAGGTGCTCCACCACGATCACGAGACCTAGTCCGACAACGGCAGCCCACACCACCGGATGATTAAAGTGGTGCAGTCGTTGCTGCCAGGTTCTAGATAAGGGTGCCATGGTTGCGGCTGGTATCGGCTTTCCCCAGTGTAGATCACTGATTTAGTGACTAATACCAAATCCGATGCACAAAACCCCGAAACAAGTTAGGGCTTGCTCCCTTTGGGAGCCACTTCGTGTTTCATGTCGCTTGCGAAACGACAAGCTCAGCCTGAGCGGTATAGGGTTTGATTCGGGGGTATACAACTAGGATTTGTTATCGGGTTTAAGGGCCAGGGTTAGCGGTGGGGGGTCTGATCAGCACAATCCAGTCGGTATCGACCCGGGCAAGCCATCCCCCTGGAAATGGATCAGTCTGACTGCGGTTGGGGGCATAGATCAGGCTAACCAGCTTTTCTCCGTGGTTAAAGCTCACTTCACTGGCCACGACCTGCTGCAGCACTTGACGCACCACCCGTCGTTGCAACGCCAGGGGGGCGGCCTGTAATGGCGATCGCTGAATCCGCCAGCCTGGGAAATCTGTAGCGGCATGCACAGTCTGGTCGTAAAGGGTTTGAGCTAGCTGATCGAGCAGGGCGACCTCTGCCGTTAATAGCTCTGCGGTTTGGGCGAGGGTCGTTTCCACCTGGGGATTAAAGTGCTGCTGCAAGTACGGCATCAGTTCTAGGCGAATCCGGTTGCGGGTATAGCTGAGGTTTTGGTTTGTGGTATCTGCCCAGATGGGTAAGTCAAACTGATGGCAAAAGGTGATGGTCTGTTGTCGAGTCAATGACAAAATAGGCCGAACCACCTGGATATGAGGACTTTGGTCACTCAGGGAACGTTGGGGAGCCAGGGCTTGCAGCCCCTGACTACCACTGCCTCGTAATAGGTTATACAGCATGGTTTCTGCCCGATCCGAGGCCGTGTGGCCCGTGGCCACATGGGTCACCTGATCGGCGATCGCCGCCGTTTCAAAAACCTGGTAGCGCCACTGCCTCGCCTCGGCCTCGGTGTGCAGCGGTTCTGGGGCTGTGACCACCTGGATGGGGATGCTCCAGCTGTGACACAAGTTAACCACAAAGGCGACATTGTCAGCGGAATCTGATCGCCAGCGGTGGTCACAGTGGATGGCCTGCAACCGCCAATGCCATTTCGGCTGCAAGTCCACCAGTAATTTCAGGAGGCAAACAGAATCTTGCCCTCCGGATATCGCCACCAGGCAGACGGCCCCAGGGGGAATTAACGCCGCTGACGGTTGGGATGGCGATCGCCCCTTGAGCTGCCGATGCACCGTAGCATGAATATCACTCCAAGCCCCCTGCGCCATCTACCGGGCCCTTGCACACAGTGCTATATCAGCCAGGGACTGAATTAACCAGGGCGAGTGAAGGGAATCGAACCCTCGAATGGTGGAACCACAATCCACTGCCTTAACCACTTGGCTACACTCGCCATAATCGCGTTTTTCAATATAGCATTGATGGGCAAAGAGAAACTAGTAAAACGGGTTTTTGGGTGAGTTAAGATGGCCAAGCTTAATTTAGGATGTGCCATAACGGGTCTAGCTGTGGCGGGTTTGGCTGGGGGGATGGTCGCCACCAATCCTGGCCCCGAAGCCTATGGGGACTATGCTTACCGCACCCTGACCGAGTATGTCAGTGGTAATTTGTGCGACAACCTACCCCCAGTCCTAGGCTCGATGCTGGGAACCTCCTGTGAGGACTTAGTACAAACTACCCAGGTGGTGACACCACAGATGATTCTCGATCGCACCCAGCGCTATAACCTGGGTCTGTTTAGCCTCTACCGCACCACCCTGGGGTTGCCGGTGGAGGGGGTTTTGCCCACCTACCAGGCTGATACTATTGGCGTTTTTGATCGGTTCTTTACGGTGCGGGTAGAGCAAATCGACGGCTGAGGTCGCTGGGGTCATGCCTGCCTGGGCCATGGGCTATCGCTTTAATGTGGATGCTATGTAGGGACTATTCTGGCCAATTGCGTCATTGGATACCAGACGGTACCGGTGAAATTCCTATAATGTGATTACTCTTTATAAAGAGTGACAACATCTGGTGCCAGGTGCTCTGTTCGCTCGGTGGCCCATCAATTTTCAGGTTTGACTTGTGTCTGCATCCCCCTCCACAGCGTATCTTTTAGTTTCCCACGGTAGCCGTGATCCACGGCCGGGGCAAGCTCTGGAGCACTTAGCCCAGTTTGTACGCCAAGCGGTAACTGGTCCTCCAGGGCGATCGCCTCTGGTGCAAGCCGTTGATAACCCCAACCGCAGTGGCGTGATGGTGGCTTACGCTAGATCTTCGTTGTCGGAGCTGACGACTAGGCGTCCCCGGTCTACGGCACGATCGCACGCCTATGAGGTGCTCACTGGCCAAGATGCCAGTCACCAGCAAACCCATATGCCCCTGGTGGGTACGGCCTGCTTAGAGGCCACCAGCTTACCGTTGCACCAGCAGGTGATTGACTTTAGCCGCCGGGCTAGGGCGATGGGAGTCACCAAGCTCTGTATTGTGCCTCTGTTTCTGTTGAAAGGCGTCCACGTGATGGATGACATTCCAGCCCAGGTGAACCAGGCCCAAGGGGCTGTTCCCGACATCACCTTGGACATCTGTACTCACCTGGGGGGGCATCCCGGTATGGCTAACCTGCTGCGCCAGCGGCTCAAGTCCACAGATACAGAATCGCTACTGCTGCTGGCCCATGGTAGTCGTCGCCCTGGGGGCAATGCCCCGATTCAGGCGCTAGCGCGCTCCCTGGGGGGAGCGGCGGCTTTTTGGTCGGTGGCTCCCCAGCTTGAAACCCAGGTAGTGCAGTTGATGCAGTCTGGGGTGCAGCGTTTGGCCATTTTGCCCTACTTCTTATTTACGGGTAGTCTCACCGATGCCATTACCCACGCCACCGAAGAACTGGCGGAGCGATTTCCCCAGTTAGGATTTCATCTGTTGCCACCCCTGGGTCCCTCCCAAGACTTGGCCAACCTAGTGATTGATTTGGCGCTGCATCGGGTGCCGCCCAAAGGCGCCCAGGCGATGCCGATGAAACGGGTCGCGTTTAGGCATCAGCTGCATACCCCTCTCGTCTCTTAGGGGCGTATCTTGGGCTGTGGGGCTTGGGGCGATCGCTGGCTGCTTCGCTAATATGCTAGAGTGCTGTTCTCAGATTTTCTTAACATTCTATGGTGCCAACAGCCGCTCGACCCGATGGGGACATTACCTATGGCAAGGTCTATCTTGTGGGTGCTGGCCCTGGGGACCCTGGCCTGTTTACCCTCAAAGGCAAAGGGCTGTTGGAATGTGCCGATGTGGTCATTCATGATGCCCTGGTTAGTGCCCCCATCCTGGGCATGATTAACCCTCAGGCGGAGGTGATTAACGCTGGCAAGCGCCGTGGTCGCCATTCCATGGTGCAGCCTGACATTAATAACTTGATTATTGAAAAAGCCAAAGGACAGGCGGTGATCGTCCGGCTTAAAGGCGGCGATCCATTTGTCTTTGGTCGGGGCGGGGAAGAAATGGCCGCCCTGGTTGCAGCGGGGATTGAGGTGGAAGTGGTGCCGGGCATTACCGCTGGGGTGGCGGTACCGGCCTATGCCGGTATCCCCATTACCCACCGGGACCAGAGTTCGTCGGTCACCTTTGTCACCGGTCACGAAGCCGCCGGAAAATATCGCCCCCAGGTAAATTGGCCAGCCCTAGCCCACGGGTCTGAAACCCTGGTGATCTACATGGGCATTCGCAACCTGGGGCCAATCACCCGGGAGTTGCTGAAGGCTGACCTCAGCCCCGAAACCCCCATTGCGCTGATCCGTTGGGGCACCCATCCCCAACAGGAAACGTTAATCGGCACCCTAGGGACGATTGTGGAACAGGTCGCTGCCACCGGGTTTGAAGCCCCCGCGATCGCGGTGATTGGCCGGGTGGTCGATTGGCACGAAACGTTTCAACATTGTCGTCCTAGCCGCACCATCTGGCCTCAATAGTCTTTTGTAGGGAACAGATTGCAGGAGACAGCCAGGGTTAGTCAACTAAACAGCAGCAATTCTCATTATTATTTCTGAGAGAAGGTGGTACCGGTCAGGCTGAGCTTGTCGTTTCGCAAGCGACATGAAACACGTAGGGGCTCCCTGAGGGAGCAAGCCTGTTTCTGCGTCTACAGCGCAGGGTTATGGCCTTCGACACGCTCAGGCCGAACGATAGCGACCCAAAATGAGAATTGCTGACTAAACAGACTTCTAGGAAAACTGTAGTTTCCATAAGTTGGGCTGCGTCCACCCTCGGGAAGACCATTTCCCAGAAGCGGGCTAAAACCCCATCGCTTTGGCCAAGGTAACCGGATCAGGGTTGAGCCCGGCCTTAACCTGGTTGTTGCTGTGCTGAATGGCCGTATCAGGATCCTTCAGACCATTGCCAGTCAGCACACAGACCACATTAGCCCCAGCGGGAACCTGGTCCTTCACCTTCAGCAGACCAGCCACCGAGGCGGCACTGGCGGGTTCACAAAATACCCCTTCCAACGCCAGGATGCGGTAAGCCTCTAAAATCTCTTCATCGGTGACGGCGTTAAAGGCCCCTTGGCTAGCGTCCCGCACCGCTTCGGCTGGCTGCCAGCTGGCGGGGTTACCGATGCGGATGGCCGTGGCAATGGTGTGGGGATCGCTGACCACATGGCCGTTCACCAGCGGAGCCGCCCCGGCCGCCTGAAAGCCCATCATTTTAGGCAAGCGACTACACTTACCCTGCTGGTGATACTCGCAAAAGCCCATCCAATAGGCGGTAATGTTGCCAGCATTGCCCACCGGAATGCATAGCCAGTCAGGGGCATCCCCCATGGCATCTACCACCTCAAAGGCCCCAGTCTTTTGCCCTTCTAGCCGATAAGGGTTCACCGAGTTAACTAGAGTCACTGGATAATCTTTGGCTAACTCGCGCACCATGTGCAGGGCGTCGTCAAAGTTACCATTGATAGCCAATACCTCTGCCCCATACAGCAAGGCTTGGGCCAGCTTGCCCAAGGCCACATAGCCATCAGGAATTAACACAAAGGCCCGCATCCCACCCCGACGAGCATAGGCCGCCGCCGCCGCCGACGTGTTGCCTGTACTGGCGCAAATCACGGCTTCAGCACCATCTTCTTTGGCTTTAGAAACGGCCATGGTCATCCCCCGGTCTTTAAAGCTGCCGGTGGGGTTGAGGCCATCGTATTTCACCCAGACTTTGACCCCCTGACCGATGCGATCGGCCAAGGCGGGCATGGCAATCAAAGGGGTATTCCCTTCGCACAGGGTGACCACAGGGGTTTGAGCAGACACCGGCAGGTAAGCCCGGTACGCTTCAATCAACCCTGGCCAAGCCTGTATCCCCGCCGAAGCAGCGCGATGGGCCGTGGACGCAGCAAGGTCAGAGGTGATGACGGAAGGAGATACGCTAATGGTCACGATAAAGTAACAGATATGATGCTCTAGAGGCCAAAGGCTAATTGATTTAGGCAATCTTTAGCCAAATTTGTTATTTTCTAGTTTACCGTGCCCTAGGACACACGACTGGAAAGGGGGACAAAACGATAAATGTCGGCTTTGGGCCACTGGCCAAGTCCCCGCTAGAGAGTACCCACAACCCAACCCAACAAACCAGGAAAACGGAGGGCTGGGGGAATGGCCTTGAGGCCGGATTAAAAGGCCGGATTAAGATAAGAACTGATCTAGATTTAGCTCCCTGATTTGGGTCCTTTACCCTAAGATAGTTTTCTGGACAAGGATGTAAAAATGCCTTAACGTTTTACTAAGTACATATTCCTATGGTTGTGCCATGAATGCCCCTGTAGACAACCGCGATGTCTCTCAATCTGCGTCTGCCAATACCGTTGCCTCGCTTCAGGCGGCATTGGATAAGACCCATGGCGATCCGACATCTCATCAGGCTGCCGTTGACCGGTCTCCAGCCGCCGATGACAAAATTTGTTGGGTCGAGCTGCGTCAGTCCCCTTACTTGCCCGATCAGCAGGTGGAGTTACTACATTTGCAGGCCGAAGCCGAAGCCCTGCTTTTACAGCTGCAAGCCGCCCAGCAAAAACGTCAAGGACAGGCGGCTGCTCTACCTCGGTAGGATCTGTTCTCTACTCACTCAAAAGAGCGTGTTCCATTTTTGGTGGAATTCGCTATTGTTATGAACAACGTGTGGGGAGATGACGAATGACTTATTCTGCAACCCCTCAGGCCGAACAGCCGAGGAACGCTAACAACCGTAAGCTCTACCTGGTGATTGCTGGAATTGTCGTCGCAGCATCGTTGGGTGGGGCGACTTTCAAGCTGATGCAGAGTGACTCGGAGACCACGACGGGAGCTGACCCGGCGGTGTTCGGTGAGCCTACTGATATAGATGCAGCGGCCCCTGTTTTTGAGTCAGAGCCCTTCTTTCAAGCGGCATCGCCATCTATCCAGCTAGCGGATCCTAGTCTGCTCCAATCTACGTCATCTCAAGCCAGAGTTGAAACCGTTACCGCCGGACGCCCCGATCCATTTTCTCCGGTGATTGTACCCACCCGAGCACCGAGCCGACCTCAGCCTGTTGTGGCCGCAGCTACCCCTGCTACCCCCACAGCCCAAGCCCCAACTGCAACGGCTCAGCCCCCCTCCCCGACAGTTTCTCCTGTGACTCCTGTGACGACCCAAGCCTTGCCCCCCTTACCCCAAGGGGCATTGCCTATTCTGCCCCCGTCCCTTGTCCCGGGTAGTGTGCCCCAGGACAGTCAAACCGTTGCTGTTGCCCCGACTGGTAGTCCCACCTTTCAAAGCTTGATTGACCAGGTGGTGATTAGCGGTGCCGTGCAGGTGGGCAGCAGTGTGAGTGTGATTGTGACTGAGCCAGGCAGCACCGTCAGTCGTCGGGTCAGCCAAGGGGATATGCTGGCAGGCGGTCGAATTCGGGTGAAAGCGATTGATATGTCGGCTCAGGAACCCATGATAGTGTTGACCTATGACGGTCGAGACTACACCCGCAGCATTGGCGCGTCTATGGTGAGCACGCTTTAGGAAACTCCGCATGCTGGCTGTGCGGTAAACAGACTTTCACGATAGGCTGATATAAGCCTTGGTATAGGAAGAGCCTAGACAGGCCGTCTGGGGAGAAGCGTATGGGCAGAGCCGGTAGCCGAATCGCAACATCAGGTGCTCGACATCATCGAGCCTTAGACTTAGAAGCCGGTGAAACTTATGACTGCCCGGTCTGTCGCCATGGGCAGTTAGAGGTCATGGCCTTGATGGATGCCTATGCCTGTAGCTTCTGCCGCCATATTTTTGAAGCTAATCTTGAACAGCAAACTATCCATGTGGTGGATGGGGTTCAACCCATGGGCTGGCGTTGGCAAGGCTGGCGCTGGCAAGCCCTACATCAGGGCCGCACTGATATTACGGTCACCCTCTGGGTGGTTGGTTTAGCGCTGGTTGTATTGCCCGCTGGGATTGTGGCGCTAGGGGGGTACCTGTTTCCGCCTTTGGAGAATACGACCGAGGTGAACTGGTCCTTAGTGTGGGCTCTGATTACCCTGGCGGCTCATGGCACTATGGTGGGCTGGCTAATGGCAGAACACTATCAGTTCCCAGTCTATGTATTGGCGAAAATCCGACTGCGACGCTTCCTGGAGCGCTTGCCAGGGTAGCAAAAGGCAAAAGGGCTATACCTATGCGCCGCAGGATAGATAATAAATGAGTACTCTGCGGCATCGGTCGGCCAACCATGCCTGATACCTAACGCCCAGCACCTGCCACCCAGCACCAGGCTGTCTGTTGTAAACAGGATTTGCTGATCTTTAGCGGCGGACGAAGTCAATCGTTGATAGGTAAAGGCGACCTGGGGAAGCTTGGTCAAAGACAATGGTTAGAGACTCTAAGGCGGTTAGATCGACGCCATGGAACTGCTGGAGGGGTACACGCAAGGCCGTTGGGTAGGTGTGACCTGAGGTGGCTTTCTCGGAAAACTGACGCAAGGCCGGGGCGGTGACCGGGATATCGACCCGCACCGCTTTACCCTGCTGATCTTGCAAAATCAGGCCCAGGGCCACCTTTGAGTCGGTAAAGTTGGCATTCATGGCGAGCCTGAGCTCTAGGCTGTCAAAGGCGTTGATCGGGACGCTTGGTAGGGGAAAATGGAGCTGTTCTGCAGGGGTAGCCCAGTCGAGGACTAGTACGCCGGGAAATTTGGGGTAGGGGCGAGGTCTGTCGGCGCAGGCGGCAAAGCTGGGGCAGCGGTGGAGGGTGAGTCCTGGGCTTGGTTGGGGGAGTTGATCTGGGCTAGTCTCAGCGTTGAATACGGTGCAGCGGTGGGTGGTGGGTAAGACCAGGTGCGTGGCGATTGACAGGCCCTGGAGGTGGCTGGGGGCGGCCCGGTCGGGGGCGAGGCCTAAGGTGGCTAATGAGTGGCGGTCGGTGGGCTCTGACCACACCGCCTGGAGAAAGGTGATGATGTATTGACTCAGTACATCTTCTTGCACCACCCGAGATAAGCGGTAGGCCGATCGCTGGGGATCACAGAGATCCCCATGGTTGGGTTGGCGATAGTAGTCGTCTGGGGCGACAGCGGCGTTAAAGAAATTGTGGTTGGCCCCCCACAGCAGCACACCAATGGCTGGAGTGGTGCGGGCCGAGTCTTGGCGAGCGGTTTCCAGATAGTAGAGGCTGCTGAAATCAAAGATGTCGCGATCGCAGCCTCCCATCAGTACAGCGGTAGGCACATCCGGTAGCTGAAACACATCGGGGCGATCGCTAACTGGCTGGCTGCGGGTGGGGGCAACTAGCACCAGGGCCGATGGTGTCAAGGTCTTCTCGGCGGGGTTGACTTGGGTCCGCCCTGAGGCCCACAACGCTGCTGCACCGCCCCCCATGGAATGGCCTACCACCGCCAGTTTTGAGTCATCCACCTGGCCTTCAAGGGACAGGTCAAACCCCCCAGGCTCACCCCGATGGGCGGCCTCTAGCCGGGTAAGATGAGCTTCAATGATCTGGCCACTGCGCTGGTCCGCCAGGGTACTGCGGTTGGCAGCGGTAGCCCCATGGGTATCGGCAAAGGCCCCATTCAGGTTGGGCACTAGCACCCCGTACCCCGCCTCAGCCAGTGCTTGGGCCAGGTAAGCCAAGCCCCAGTCATAGCGGGTTTCTGTCCCCGGCGGACAGGGCCACTGGCTGTCGTCCCCATCGGCAAAGTGACAGCCGGGATGGCGACCATGCAGCAGTAGCACCCAGGGAAAAGGGCCAGGCCCATCGGGGACTGCGATCGCGCCTGTCAGGGGGATGGGCATGGTGTGAAATGGTGCTGCCACCCCCTGCTGGCTGATGGTCACTTCCCCCAGATTGTAGGACTGCACCAAGGGAAAGTCGGCTAAATCTGGGGTGAGGGTAGGCGGTGGGGCCAGGGACTGCGCTGGTAGCCCGGCACCGATCAAGGCAAGGCAAAAGCCTAAAGCCAGTTGAGTCATCCAGCGGATAGGGCGATCGCATCGCTGGCTGGTGTGTCGATTTACCGATGAGTTCACTTACGCAGGTGGCCAGGTTCTAGGGACCAGATATCAGTATCAGGAATGGTTGGTCGACTGACGTGGCCGAGTACTCGTTTGTTTCCCATGGTCGGATCGGTAGGATCGAAAGTTAAGTTGCTAAAACGGAGAGAGGGCTATGGTTTATCAAGACACCATTAGTTTACCGACGGAAGGTCATGGAGACATGGCCACTTGGTTAGGCCCATCCCTGACGGTACTGGTCGCCCAGGGGCAGCTCGTGCTGGGAACCTGGCAGCAGATCTTCTATCTAGAATGCGACATCAAAGCCCGGCAGCGCCAAGTGATGGTGACTGTTTACGGCAAATAACGCAGGGTAACAAGCAGGATACGGCCTACACCACCTTGTTGACGGGGGTGGCCTGATCGCGTCTGGGTTCAAACAGGGTGGCATAGACCCAGCCAGCCAGCAAGGCTCCTAGAATGGGCGCTACCCAGAACAGCCAAAGCTGTCCTAACACATCACCTCCCACAAACAGAGCTGGACCCGTGCTGCGGGCTGGGTTTACCGAAGTATTGGTGACCGGAATGCTTATCAGGTGAATCAGGGTGAGGGCCATCCCAATCGCGATCGGGGCCAACCCGGCTGGGGCTCGGGTATCGGTGGCCCCCATGATGATCATCACGAAAAAGAAGGTCATCACCACTTCACAGAGAAACGCCGCAAACAGGCTGAAGTTCCCGGGGGAATGCATCCCAAACCCATTGGTGGCCAGGGGGTTGCCGCTGGAGGGGTCAATGGCAAACCCTGGTTGCCCCAGGGCAATCAAATAAACAATGCCAGCGGCTACGATCGCCCCTAATACCTGAGCCACAATATAAGGTAACAGTTCGCTGCTGGGGAAACGCCCCCCAGCCCAGAGGCCAAAGGACACCGCTGGGTTCAAGTGACAGCCAGAAATGTGGCCAATGGCGTAGGCCATGGTTAGTACAGTCAGGCCAAAGGCCAGAGAAACGCCCAAGAAGCCCAGGCCCAGGTTAATAGCACCGGTACCGTCTAAAAAGATGGCGGCCAAAACGGCGCTACCACAACCGCCCAGCACTAGCCACAAGGTTCCCAGAAATTCAGCCGCACAACGGGTTACGAGAGGCATGGTTCACCAATCCTAGATTTAAGTTTAAGTAATGAGGTCAAACGCCTTTGCATCAGTAGGGACAGAGACGACTCACATGTTGATGGACCGAGAATATCGCAAAACTATAAAAGATTTATAAGTAACCCCGCTGGCTAGGGCCGGAAGACAGGACCCCTTTCCCTAACGAGGAACAAACTTCGCCTGTTACTCTGAGAAAAGATCGTTGTCGATAGGAACCAGCCATCACTATGGGAATGCAAGTCTGGCCAGGACGTTCTCACCCCCTGGGGGCCACCTGGGATGGTAAGGGCACGAACTTTGCGTTGTTTTCTGAAAATGCCACGGCAGTGGACTTATGTTTGTTTAACGGGGCTGGTCAAGAGATCCGGGTCCCCCTGCCGGAGGTGGAAAACTATGTGTGGCATGGCTATGTGGTGGGGGTAGAGCCAGGACAACGCTATGGCTATCGGGTACATGGCCCTTACGATCCAGAGGAAGGGCAGCGCTTCAATGCCCATAAGCTGCTGATTGATCCCTATGCCTATGCCCTAGATGGTGATGTGCGGCTAGATCCATCGATTTTTGGCTACGAAATGGGGGCGATCGCCGACGATGATACCGACCTCACTTTTTCCACCACCAACAGTGCGACCTACGTGCCCAAAGGGGTAGTGGTAGATACCAGCTTTGACTGGGAGGGCGATCGCCATCCCGACACCCCCTGGCACCACACCGTCATCTACGAAACCCATGTCAAGGGGCTCACCCAGCGCCATCCCGATATTCCTAACGAACTGCGGGGTACCTATGCCGGATTGGCCCACCCGGTGATGGTTGAATATCTCAAAACCCTGGGCATCACCGCTGTCGAGCTGTTACCTGTGCATCACTTCCATGCGTTTCCTGGGCACTTGGCTGGTACGGGTTTGCGCAACTACTGGGGCTATGATTCCCTTGGCTACTTTGCCCCCTATGGCGGCTACAGCGCGGTCGGTTGGGCGGGTGGCCAGGTGAAGGAGTTTAAGCACATGGTCAAGACCCTGCACCAGGCCGGAATTGAGGTGATCTTAGACGTGGTTTACAACCACACTGGGGAAGGTAGCCACTTAGGCCCTACCCTATCCTTCCGGGGTATCGACAACGCCGCCTATTATCGGCTGGTGGAAGATGACCTGCGCTACTACATGGATTTCACGGGCTGCGGCAATTCCCTCAACGTGCGCCATCCCCAGGTGTTAAAGCTAATCATGGATAGCCTGCGCTACTGGGTGCTAGAAATGCACGTCGACGGCTTCCGGTTTGATTTAGCTTCCGCTCTGGCCCGAGAACTGTACGACGTTGATAGTCTGGCCGCCTTCTTTGACATCATTCACCAGGACCCGGTACTTTCCACTACCAAGTTGATTGCCGAACCCTGGGACCTGGGGGAAGGGGGCTACCAGGTGGGTAACTTTCCGCTGCTGTGGTCTGAGTGGAACGGCAAGTACCGTGACTCCATGCGCGATTTCTGGCGCGACCACGACTGCCGCCTGGGGGAATTTGCCTTCCGGATTACCGGTAGTTCTGACCTGTACCAGGCCAACGGCAAACGGCCCCACGCCAGCATTAACTTCATTACCTGCCATGATGGCTTTACCCTGCGGGATTTAGTTAGCTACAACGAAAAACACAATGAGGCTAACCAAGAAGACAACCGGGACGGGGAAAGCTACAACCGCTCCTGGAACTGCGGGGCCGAAGGGGAGACCGATGATCCTGACATCCTGGCCCTACGGCAAAAGCAGCAGCGTAACTTTATTACCACGCTGTTTCTTTCCCAGGGGGTACCGATGATTTTAGGGGGCGACGAACTGGGTCGCACCCAACAGGGCAACAACAACACCTACTGCCAAGACAGTGAGTTGGCCTGGTTTGACTGGGATCTGAACCCGGATAACCAGCAATTGCTGGACTTTACCCGCCAAATCATCGCCCTGCGCCGTGACCATCCCAACTTGTCTCGCCGTCATTGGTTCCAGGGGCGCGATATCCATGGCTCAGGGGTGAATGACATTGGCTGGTACAACCCTGACGGTACTGAAATTAGCGATGAGCAATGGCATGATGGCGAGGCCAAGGCGATCGCGGTCTTCCTGAACGGTGAAGGGCTTATTGCCCCTAGCTACCAGGGCGATCGCATTGTCGATGACAGTTTCTTATTGCTATTCAATGCCCAAGCTGAGCCCCAGGAATTCAACATTCCTCGCACGGTGCAAAAGCGTCCCTGGTCGCTAATCATTGACACGAACCAGCCCCAGGGCTTTGTCCAAGATAGCCACGACTATAAGCCTGATCAGGTGCTAACCGTAGCTGACTTTGCCACCATGGTCCTGCGTTGCCCTCCCCTTGCTAAACCCCAGCGATAGCCCATGACCACCTACGATCGCATCTACGCCATTGTCCGCCAAATTCCCCCAGGGCAGGTGGCCACCTATGGCCAGGTAGCTGAACTGGCCGGGCTGATCGGCAAGCCGCGCCTGGTGGGCTACGCCCTCTACCGGGTGGACATGGCTGATGATATCCCCTGGCAGCGGGTAATCAATGCTAAGGGGGAGGTGTCGCACTCGGTCTTGCGCAACGGTACCGACTACCTGCAACGGGCGATCCTGGAAGAGGAAGGAATTGAGTTTAATGCCAAGGGGCGGGTGGACCTGAAACGCTACCGCTGGCGGCCATCGGAGGCGCTGATTGAGCAGGCGATGGGGGTGATGGGAGATGGGGGAGATGGGGAGATGGGGAGATGGGTGTAGACGCGGAGCGGCTTCCCGGAGGGTAGGGGAGATGGGGGGATGGGGAGATGGGGTGTAGACGCAGAACGGCTTCCCGTTCGGCGGTGCCGCTCTCGAAGAGTAGGGTAAGGGTGGTGGGGTGATTTGTGGTGGTTGATAAAATCTATTACGCTGTACCGTATAGCGTATGGGTTTGACCCGCTGGGTTCCTGGAGCGAGGGAGAGCCATGGAATAGCCAGGCCCTAGATTGGTTCTTTCCCGATAGACCTAACTCAAGCGCGATCGCGGTTTAGGTGGGCTTTTATAAAGACTAACCTTACCCATCCCGCGCCATCAGTTTGCTGCCCTTAGGGAGGTTTGATTTTGGCTAAAAGTAAGGGAATCCGCCAACAACTCTCTCAGCTAACGGCTTCGGGCAAAGCTCTGGACAAGCAGTTGCAAACCTTAGTGGCCCAAGGGCAATACACCAAGGCGATTCGCAAACTACAGCAAGCCCTGAAACGCGACCCCGACCTCACCCCCAGTTTCACCGAGGCCGAGTTGTGGCTAAGGCAGGGCGAGGAAGACTTTGAGCAGGGGCGCTATGGGCAGGCCGAAACCGCTTACCGCAGTGCCCTTGACCTGGGGTCCTATGGGGATAGCCATTACTGGATCGCCAAGTGTCTACTGGCTCAACAAAAGGTCGTTGAGGCTCTGGATCTGTTCCAGCAGGCCTTTGACGATAAGACTCTGCCGAAGGAGTTTGGCGGCTGCTACCTCAAATTGTTGTGGCTGAATGGTCAAGTCGATGTTGTGGAGCGTCTGGTTAAGGCCCAGGCCAAGCGCTTCTTGGCCCCCCACCTGCACTGGGCCAGGGGAGCCCTAGCGCTGCGAGCCCAGGAGCCTGAAGCCGCTCTAACCCACTTCAAGAAAATGGGACGGCCTGCTAGCCCAGGGGATAAGGTTGCTGTTTGGAGCGGCTATGCCCATCAACAACTGGGGGACTGGCCTGCGGCTAAAGGGGCCTTGGGTCTGGGCCAGGGCAGCTTTGGTAGCCCTCTGTTCAGAATCAGACCCCAGCAACATGCCGCTGTCCAAGCCCTAGCTGTGGTTCAGGCTGCCCATGGCCAGGAGAGTCCGGCCGATCTGGTCAACCTGCAACAGCTTGATGCCTCCCAACGGGATACGGCCCTGGTGCTTGATCTATTGCACCTGTTACGGCATGAAAATTTCCATGATGCCGCCCATGCCATGCTCGACCTGTCTGAGCAGGTTAGGGCAGCCTACCCCGAGTTACAAGCCCTAACCGGTCCCCTGATGCGGCTTGCTGGCGACCAGGCCATGAAGCAAGGGGAGATAGGCTGCACCGCCACCTTTTGGAGTCATGTGGTCGATCAACCCGAGTTTGACCCGCAGCTAGCTGTGCAGTTGTACCCGGTGCTGGTGGCAACGGGGGAACATCACGAAGCCCAAGACCTGGTCAAGCAGCTCCTGACTTGGGTGCAGGCCAACGCCAAGCAGCAACCTCAGCTTTGGCCCGAAGAGCGGTTATCCTCTACCCTGGCTCGGTTGTACTGTTGGCTGGCGGATAAACAGATGGCCACCCGGCGCTATTCAGAGGCCAAACGTAGTCTAGGGAAAGCTGAAAAGCTGGTGCCTGATCACCCTGAGGTGGTTGGGCGCAAGGGGCTACAGGCCTATGAAGCCGGTAAGGTGCCGGAGGCGATTGAGCAATTAACCCAGGCCTTAGAGGGCGGCTGCCAATTTGCTGAAGTCTACCAGGTGCTGCTAGAAGGCCTGAAGCAAACCGGCGATAAAAATGCCATCAAAACTGTGCGCCGCAAGTTTGGCAAGACCTTCGGGGACATGGGGGTGGAAACTGAGGTGGATATGCCTGAGTGGATTGAGGCTCTGGCTTTCCAAAATTATGATTTACTGGCGGATTTTGTAGACCAGCAGCCCCAACCCACGCCCCCAGTGCAAGCCCTGAAAATCTTTCTGGATGCCGCCACCGATGCGCCTAGTAGTAGCCAAAAAATCACCCTAGATCAAGCCGTGGCCGTGCCCCAGTGGGATGAGTTGCTGCGATCGCATCCCCCTGACGTACAAGTCGATATCTTACAAGCCATTTATTGGGTGATTCAGCTGCACGCCAGGCGCAACAAAAAGGGTATCGCTGGTGTTCAAAGTCATTATTTCACGAAGATTATTGAGCTCAAGGCCACAGCACCAGCCGCAGACCTGGCTCATCTGGTGGTATTGCCCCTGCGTAATTTGTCAGCCGAGCGCTTTGCTACAGCTGTAAAGGCTACCCTGAGCCGAGCTGCCCAGCCCGGTCGCCTGATTGCCCAGGCCCAGCTACGGCTACAAATTTTTGCTGAAAGTCGGGCCCTTGCCCCCTTCATCGCCGAACAACTAGAGCAGGATCCCCAGAACCCGTTGCTGTTGTTGGCCCAGGCGACCCTGTATCCCTTCCGATCGCTGGACTACCAAACCTACTATGACCAGGGGTTTGAGCTGGCCCGCAAGCTCCAAGATGCCGAAGCTCTGGAGGCGTTTCGGCGGCAGGACTGGGTGCAAAGCCAAGCCATGGCCCGTAAGGTGATGGGTAACCAGCTGAATCGAATCAGCGATCCCAGCCAGATCGATATGATGGATATTTTGAAGCGTATGGCCCGGGAAGCCCTGGGGGTGGATGTGCCCCCTGAGGTGTTGGATCAAATGATTTTGGAGTTTATGGGCCAAGCGGGCAATCCTTTTATGGATGATATGCCCTTCAGCCTGGACGATTTGATCGACGAGGAAGAGGAGGATGATTTCTTTTTCTTGCCGCCCCCCGGTAAAAAGCGAAAATCGTCGAAAAAGCGCAAACCCTGGTTCGAACTCTAATAAGCCCTTGAGAGATAGGGAATTCATTTTCTGCCTTCTGCCTTCTGCCTTCTGCCTTTATTCATCGTCGCCTGCCATGTCTGATTCCCACGACCTGTTAGGGCTCGCCCCCGGAGCCACCCCCGCCGAAATCAAATCGGCTTACCATCGCAAACTCAAAGAATTTCCGGCCCACAGCCACCCCCAGGAATTCAAGGCGATTCGAGCCGCCTACGACACCCTCCGCAAGTCACCCCAGGGGCTGGATGACTTTTTTGCGCCTAAGCCAATTACCGCCGACCTGGATAAGGCCTTGGTAACTCAACTGGAGCAGCGAGTCAGGGGCTCGGTGGATGTTACCTTAGAGGATCTAATCTTGCTGACCTTTTAGCGTGTTGCCCCATGACCCGATCGCCCCGAGAACTGGCCACTCAAAAAATCCAGCTGCGCAAACAGCAAGAAGCCTTGCTGAAGGATTTATTGCCAATTTTAGACGCCCTCGATCGCGCCGCTGACCACTGGCAACAGGCCCAGGCCACCCAGACCACCTCGACCCCGGCCCAGCCCCAGGCCTGGTGGCAGCGCTGGCTACAACGTCTGGGACTGGGCAATCTCCAGAAGTCTGGCCCAGAGGCGGCCAGCCTGGAGACCGTCGTCACCAGCGCCCATGACGGCATCGCCATGATCCGGGAGTCGATGCTGACCGTGCTGGACCAACATCAGGTCGTCCCCTTGCCCGCTGTGGGGCAGCCCTTTGACCCCAGCCACATGCATGCCCTGGGGCAGCAGCCCGACCCTAGCGTGCCGCCCAATACCGTGGTGCAGGAGGTGGTACGGGGTTACCGCTGGCAGGATCGGATGCTGCGGGAGGCCCAGGTGATCGTCGCCGTGGCTCCGACAGAGCCGTCCTAGGGGCGATCGCTGAAAGCTGTTTTCGCTTGCCTTATTGATTCGCTTAACTGTTTCAACGCCAACTGTTTCAACGCCAACTCTATAGTCCAGCCGCATAAGGATATCGTTTATGACCGCAGTCGTTGGTATCGACTTGGGCACCACCAATTCCGTGATTGCCACCTTAGAGAATGGACAGCCCTGGGTGATTCCCGATGAAGAGGGCGACTTTTTGCTGCCCTCCTATGTGGGCATGACAGACACTGGGCAGCTTTTAGTAGGACAGGCGGCTCGACGGCAGTATGCTGCGGCCCCGGAGCGGACCGTCAAGTCGATTAAGCGCCAAATGGGCACCGACTACACGGCTACCCTGAACGATCGCACCTATCGACCCCAGGAAATTTCTGCGATTTTGCTGCGATCGCTGAAGCAGCGGGCCGAAGCCGTACTAGACGAGGCGGTCACCCAGGCCGTGATCACCGTGCCCGCCTACTTTACCGATGCCCAGCGCCAGGCCACCAAAGAAGCCGGGGAAATCGCTGGCTTTGAGGTGCTGCAAATTCTGAATGAGCCCACCGCCGCCGCCCTGGTCTTTGACGTCAATAGCGAAGAAACCGAAACCGTTCTGGTTTATGACCTGGGGGGCGGTACCTTTGATGTATCTATCGTTGAAATTACTGGCGATGTCACCGAGGTGCTGGCCAGCCACGGCAACAATCGCCTGGGCGGCGATGACTTTGACCGGCAGCTTCAACGCCATCTGGCCGATCGCTTCTTCCAGACCCACAATGTGGAGGTGCCCAGCGATGCCGCCACCCAGGCTCGGCTGCTACAGGCGGCCGAACAGGCCAAAATTGCCCTCAGCGAGCACGCCTTTACTACGGTGCGGGAGCCCTTTTTGGTCAGCCAGGGGGAAACGGCGCTGCACCTGGAAACTGACATGGCCCGAGAAGACTTTGAGAACCTGATTAAACCCCTGCTGAAAGACACCCTGGGGGCGATTGATCGGGCTCTGGAAGATGCCAGTATGACCGCTGATGACATTGACCGGGCAATTTTGGTGGGGGGCTCCACCCGCATTCCTCTGGTGCAGCATTTGGTGGAAGATCATTTGCCCAATACCCCGGTGACCAGTTTTGAGCCCGATCTCTGTGTGGGGCTGGGGGCGGCCTTGCAAGCTGGAGTCTTGTCCGGGGCCGAGGTGGAGACGGTGTTGGTGGATGTGACCCCCCATTCCCTGGGGATTGCGGCGGTGATGGATACCCCCATGGGGCCGATGCCGGGGGTGTTTAGCACGATTATTCCGCGCAACAGTGTGATTCCCACCTCCCGCTCTGAAGTGTATTTTACGGCCATGGATAGGCAGGAAGCGGTTGATGTCGAAGTGTTCCAAGGGGAAAACCCCCTGGCCCAGGAAAACGTTCCCCTCGGGTCATTCCGGATCGAGGGGCTGCCCCCCAAACCAGCCGGTGCAGTGCAGGTGGAGGTACATTTTGACTTTGACCTGAGCGGCATTTTGACGGTGACGGCCACCGAAAAAGGCAAAGGGCAGCAAAACACCCTGGTGGTGAACGATGCGGAAACCGGTCGGCTGTCTAGCCACGATTTGCGCCAGTCCAGAGAGGCGATCGCCTCCCTATTCGATTTGCCCGCTGGGCTTGACGATGACGATGACGATGCTGACGCTGAATAACTCGACAGGTCAGCGGCCTTCCCCTGGTCCATGGATCATCACTTGCCGGTAGTGGGGTTCCACCGGATGATGCTGAGTCTGCTGATTGCCCTGGGCACCAACAGAGCGGGCCAGGATGTGGTGCAGAGCGTTGACATCGATGGTCTGTACTTGTCCTTGATCCACAATTGTCTTGCCGTTAACCCATACCGTTTCCACCACATCGGTGGGTCGGCCCAGCACCAGCAACTGTAGGGGGTGGTTGCGGGGCAACATAGAGGGATGATTGAGGTTATACAGCACCAGATCAGCGGCCATGCCAGGGGCCAGGGTGCCGGTGCGATCGGCCAAATTCACCCCCCTGGCCCCGCCAGCCGTCGCCATCTGTAGGGTTTGCTCCGGGGTGAGCCAGTGGTCGTAATCGTCATCGGCAACCCGGTGCAGAATCGTGCCCAGCTTAATCGCTTCTAGCAGGTTCTGGGCGTCGTTACTGGCGGCCCCATCGCAGCCAAAGCTAACGTTGAGCCCCCGTTGGCGGCACCGCAGAATGGGGGCCAGCCCACTGCCCAGGCGCAGGTTGCTGACCGGGTTATGCACCAACGTGGCCCCAGCCTCAGCCAGGATCTGAATATCCCCCTCGTCGATCCAGACGCCGTGGGCTACGGAGGTGCGGGGGGTGAGGCAGCCCAGATTGTGCAGGTGTTGCACAGCGCTAATGCCGTAGCTCTCCTGGGCCAGGCGGTGCTGGGCGCGGGTTTCCAGCAGGTGGGTGTGGTAGCAGAGGTGGTGGCGATCGCTCAATTCCTGACAACCCGCTAGCAACTGATCTGAACATCGGTGGAACCCCGTCGGCCCCACGCCGATGTAGATACCGTTAGCCGGGTCGTGGAACGTGGTCACGATGTCCGCCATCATCCCCAGCAGTGCTACAGCCGATCGCGGCGAGGCCCCCTGGGGCAGCAGGCACCCTTGCGGAAACCCCGAGGCAAAGGGCAAATCTTGAATCAAGGGCGCAATCACCGCCCGAATCCCCACCGCTTTGTAGCCCCGCACCAGAGCCTCCACCGTTTCCATCTCCTGTCCGGGAATCACATAGGCGTGGTCCATGACACAGGTGCCCCCCGACAACAGCGTATCCACCGCCGTGCTCACCGCCCCCCAGTAGAACTGCTCCAGCTGCCTGGGGGTAGACTCAAACACATTGGCCAGCCACAGCTCCAGGGGGAGCTGGGGAATCAGCCCCCGTTGCCACACTTGAGATGAATGGGTGTGGCCGTTGACAAACCCCGGCAGCAGTAGCCGGTCGCTGCCGTCGATCAGCCGCTGGTGGGCCGCGACGGGCAGGGTATGGGCGGGGGCGACGGTGTGAATGCGATCGCCCATCAAGAGGACATCCACCGCTTCGAGGGTGCCGTTTTGCAGGGTGAGGACGGACTGGATCAGGGTTTGCATGGCAGGGGATTTTGGATTTTAGATTTTAGTGGGTGGCGGGGGCGGTGGTTGGAATGTCGGCCAGGGCGTTGGTACAGTAGAGACAGGGTCCTGGTGCCGATGAGGGATAATGACTACTACACCAGATAAGCGGCAAGTTTCGATCATGTTGGATGCGGAACTTTTGGATGAAATCGATCGCCTTTCGGACAACCGTTCGGCGGTGATTGAGGAAGCGCTGCGGCTCTGGCGCAATCAAAGAATTGATGCCCAACTGCGGCAGTTCTACCAATCGCGCAGCCAGGCCGATCTAGAGCATGAGGAAGCATGGGCGAAATTTGCGGAGTATCAACTTGGTGAAATATTGGAAGGCGAAGGACTCTAGGAAGCTGGGTGACTCGCCTTCTGCAAAACGAGATTCACTTAATCAAGTTGCTGCGTGATTAGAGAAAAAGCCATAGAGCTCAGGAATCATCTTCACAAATGAGGTGGATTCCGTAACAAGCGAAAACAGATGTTGCATTTTATACATTTGATCGGCTAGAAATGATTAGCTCCAGTTATTGGTGTCTAAAGATAGCTGTAAATTTTTTTCATGAGGTACGAAGTATGTTTCAAGCATTGTTCTCAGGCTTTGGGGGTGCAGCAGCAGGTTATGGAGTCGTTAGCGCATCAGGTATGACAGCTGCCGGTATGGTTGGGGGTGGTGCTGGCTTTGGCGCTGCCGCAGGTCCCGTAGGGGCAGGCATTGGAGCGCTGGCAGGTTTAGCCGTTTATGGGGTTATCAGAGCTATTGGTGACTAGTTAGTCATTGAGAGGCTAACTGATGGTTTCACTTTCCCTCCACATGCTGGAGGGTTTTTATTGCTCTTTAGTCACAATTTGCCCAGCCCCTTGAACCGACCCCTTGGCCTTAATCAGCGTCGTAGCCCAAAATTTCGTCTGGATCGCGGGGGTCGCGATCAGGCAGAGCGGCACAGCGCAGAGCAATTTCATTCAACCGCTCAACCAGAGGTCTAGGCTGAGTTGCACCCTGCATGGTTTTAAATTGGGTAAGCGCTTGCTGCAAGGCCATTTTGATAGCATCGGACAGGCTTTGTCCTGTGAGTTCGGCTAACTCCTGGGCCATACGATTGGCTTGGGGATCCTGGATGTTCATAGCCTGTAGACCGATTAGTGAAGGGGTTTCTTCATTTTATCCTTGACTCATTGGTAGCCATAGACCTGGTTTGCGATTGCGTCGGATAGCTGGACGCACGGCAGGCACCGCTACACCTCTGCCAAAATTCGCTGACCCTGTTGACCCGATCCATGGGCCTTGATCAGTGCCGCTAGTTGCCGTCGCATGACGATGCCGGGCTGGTCAGAGGGCATGTGCTGCTCCACCGCCACATCCACTGGGGTGTCGTAGTCGGTGGACTCCAGCACCACTTTGTCTTCATTCACCACCTGGCGATCGAAGGCGATGATGTCGGCGGCTTTGGCGTCGGCTTCGCTGTCGTTGCGAATGCAGAACTGGACGATCTGGGAGGTGCGATCGCCCACCGGAGTCGCTGCCGTAAAGATCAGGTGCAACAGCCCGTTGGGATAGGTAATCTTCAGGGTGCGGCTAAAGGGCACATACCAGGTGGACTCGATCTCTCGTAGGGTGAGGCTGTCGGGAATGTTGAGCAACTGCTGCTGGAGCGGCGGGTTGACCACGGGCACAGTGGCGTAGGCTTTGAGGCCCAGTTCCAAGGGCACCAGCTCCGACTTCACCGGCTGCGGCTGCTCGGTCACCCCAAAGGATGCGGCGTGGACGATGCTGAAGTGGGCATTGTCGAAGGAGTTCTCCATCACCCGCAGGCCACTGCACTGCCAGGGCTCGTAGAACTGAGGAATCAGCCGGTTTTCAGGGGCGTCCGCTTCGGGAATTTCCGGCAGGGGCAGCAGCGGATCGTCCGCCAGGCAGACCCAGGCGTAACCGTAGCGCTCAGCACACTGGAACGCCTCGACTCGGTAGGTCTTGGGAATCGCCGCACCGGGATCGAGCTGGGGAACCTTCGCACAGGCCCCAGATGCGTTGTAGGCCCAGCCGTGGTAGGGGCAGCGCACGCAGCCGTTCTGCACGATGCCCATGGAGAGTTTGGCGGAACGGTGGCAGCAGCGATCGCGCAATGCCGCCGGTTTTCCTTCTGCCGTCAGCCACAGTACCAGGAGCTCTCCGAGGAGCGTAAAGGGCTTAGGGCCGCTGGTGAGGTCAGCGATTGGCATCACGGGATACCAGAAGCGGCGGAAGATTGGGTGTTGGGTGACGAGCATGGCGGATGGGTGGATGGGTGGATGGGTGGATGGGTGGATAGGTGGGTGGGGGAAGATCCCAGGGTTCTTTTTGAGGATAAGAGAGGATTCTGGCGATCGCGCAGAAGAACCCTGGGATCTGTGGCAGCAGGAATCTGCTCAAACGATGAACGTTTCCAACGTTTTGGCAGGGGTCGTTAGGCCATCCTGTCGCCGTTGCTCGGTTTCGCCGTGCTCCTTCAGCAGCCGCGCCAGCCGATGGCGCATGAGAATGCCGGGGCGATCGCTGGCCATGTGCTGCTCCTCCCCTAGACTCAGGGGCGCATCGTAGTCGGTGCCCTCCAAAATCACCCGGTCTTCGCTGGTCACCTGGCGATCGAAGGCGATGATGTCCGCCGCCTTGGCTTCGGCTTCGGTGTCGTTGCGCAGGCAGAACTGCACCACCTGGGAATGCTGGTCGTCGATTGGGGTGTAGGCGGTAAAAATTAGGTGAATCAGGCCGTTGGGATACTCGATGTGGAGGGTACGGGCAAAGGGCATGTACCAGGTGCGGGTATTGGTGCGGATGGTTTTTTCCCCCTCGATGCCCAGATTTTTCTTTTGCAGGTCGGGGTTGAGCACCTCCAGCCAGTGGCGCATGACAAAGCCAAAGTCAGTTTCGGTCACCTCGTCAATCGGTGGCGGTTGGGGGTTGGCCATGTCCCCCCAGGAGCTGGCGTGGACAAAGTGCCCGTGGGCGCTGTCGAAGGAGTTTTCGATCGCTCGCAGCCCCCCCACTTTCCAGGGTTCGTAGAACTCGTGGATGAACCGAAAGTTGGTGTCGGCAAATTCAGGAATTTCGGGAATGGGCTGTAGCGGGTGCTCATCCAGGCAGACCCACACATAGCCGTAGCGCTCAACGCAGTGGAACGCATCGACTCGGTAGGTTTTAGGGATGGCTGTGCCCGCATCGAGCTGGGGCACGTTGACGCAAGTGCCCTCGGCGTCGTACTCCCAGCCGTGGTAGGGGCAGCGGACGCAGCCATCTTTGACGATGCCTAACGAGAGTTGGGCCGAGCGGTGACAGCAGCGATCGCGCAGCGCTGCCGGTTTGCCATTCTGGCCAATCCACAGCACCAGCGGTTCGCCCATCAGGGTGAAGGGCTGGGGGCCGTTGATCAACCTGTCTAGGGGCATCAAGGGATACCAGAAGCGCCGGAGCACGGGTTGTTGGGTGGTTAGCATGTTTTTTGGGGGAGTGGAGGGGTGGATGGGTGGAGGGGTGGATGGGTGGATGAGTGGATGAGTGGAGGGGTGGATGAGTGGAGGGGTGGAGGGGTGGATGGGGGGATGGGCAAGAGGAAAGTTCAAAGCTCAACCTTCTGCCTTCTGCCTTCTGCCTTCTGCCTTCTGCCTTCTGCCTTCTGCCTTCTGCCTTCTGCCTTCTGCCTTCTGCCTTCTGCCTTCTGCCCTAGTTCTCGTGCTTCATGGCGCTAGCGTGCCAATCTTTCAGCAGGTAGTTTGACAGGGCCGAAAGCAGGGCAAAAATAGCGATGCCCGACACCGTGATCAGCAGCAGGGCGGCAAACATGCGGGGAATTTGCAGGTTGTAGCCTGCCATCAAAATCTGGTAGGCCAGCCCCGACTGGGTGCCCCCGGTGCCAGCCACGAACTCTGCCACCACGGCCCCAATCAGGGCTAGACCGCCGCTAATTCTCAAGCCCGCTAAAAAATAGGGCAGGCTGGTGGGCAGGCGCAGGTGCCAGAGAGTTTGCCAGCGATTGGCTTTGTTGAGCTTAAACAGGTTCGCCAGGGAGGGATCCACACTGTTTAGCCCCAGGACCGTATTCGATACGATCGGGAAAAAGGCCACAATCCAGGCGCAGACCACCAGGGCGGCAAAGGTGTTGTTCCGTAGCCAGATGATAATCAGCGGGGCCACGGCCACGATCGGCGTGGTTTGCAGCAGCACCGCGTAGGGAAAGAAGCTACGCTCGATCCATTTGCTCTGGGCGAAGAGGATGGCGACGAATAGACCCGACAGGGTGGCGGCGACCAGGGCGGTGAAGGCAATCTTCATGGTCACAAACCAGGAGGGGAACAGCGTGGGCCAGTCTGTCGCCAGGGTTTGCAGAATCAGGATGGGGCCGGGCAGGATGTAGTGGGGCGTATCAGTCAGGCGAACGGCCAGTTCCCAGGCGGCCAGCAGCACGAGGCCGACGATAATTGGGGCCAGCACATCGGGAGAAAGGAGCGATCGCACCCATTTAGGCTGAGACTTGGGTTGGTCGAGGGCGGGGGAGAGCATGGAAGTATCAATTTTGGGATTTTGGATTGGGGATTTTAGATTGGTCCTCATCCCCAGGGAGAGGAGCAGGGGTGAGGGGCTTCTATAGCGCCAGCGCCAGGGATTCGCCCATGGCGGCAGATAGGCTGTGGGAGACATCGCGGCAGTAGCGGTTGAACTGGGCCGAAGTGCGGTAGTCGGGTTCGCGGGGGTGGGGGCTGTCGATGGCAATTTCTGCCACCACGCGCCCTGGCTTCGAGGCCATCACCACCACCCGGTGAGCCAGGTACACGGCCTCGTAAATGCTGTGGGTGACAAACAGAATCGTCAAATTTCGCTGATGCTGGAGCTGGAGCAAATCCTGGTTGAGCTTGCCGCGGGTCATTTCATCTAGGGCGCCGAAGGGCTCGTCCATCAGCAGCACGTTGGGGCGAGTGACCAGAGCCCGGGCGATGGAGGCGCGCATTTGCATACCGCCAGAGAGTTCGCGGGGGTAGACCCGCTCAAAGCCTTGGAGATCCACCTGGGCGATCGCCTCTGACACCAGCTCCAGCGCCTCTCGCTTGGGCACCCCTGCCAGCTTCAGGGGTAACCGAATGTTATCGATCACCGTCGCCCAGGGCATCAGCGCTGCCTCTTGAAATACATAGGCCAGCTTCGGTTGGCCTATACCCCCACCCCAGGCGAGCCGACCAGTGCTCAGATCCCCTAGACCAGAAATAATTTTCAGTACCGTGCTCTTGCCGCAGCCCGATGGCCCCACTAAGCTAGTAATCGTCCCCGGCGCCACCGCCAGGTTAAAGTCTTGTAGGGCCACGGTGCCGTTGGCGTAAGTTTTGCCCACATGCTCTAGGGTGAGGATGGGTTGGGTCTGCATGGCGATCGCATTAGGTAAGGTTGAAACTATCATCGGCCAAACCCCCTCCCTGGAGGGTCGTAGGTGAACAATTCGATAGCAGTCGGGGTGCGCTAACTCACTCCTAACTCCTTCCCAGCGGGGATTTAGCCTCCCCGTCCCCTCCCGGGAGGGGCGGCCCACAGGGCGGGGTGGGTTTAGCCCTGGTAAGCCTCTGGCCCCTTGTTAATGAAATCCAACGTGTAAGCCTGGGTGTAGTCCACCGAGGGGTCAAACGCCCCCAAATCAGACATAACCGTGAAAATTTCTTCCCAGCGCTCGTCAGTCATCGCGCCAATGCCCAGGGTTTCGGCATCGCCGCTGAGAATAATGCCGTACTCCGCCATTTTTTCCAGGCCAAAGGCGATCTGCTCGTCGGTCATTTCGGGGTTGTCCTGCTGGATCAAAGCATTGCCGGGTTCCGGGTTCTCCAGATAGCTATACCAACCCTTGATCGAGGCATCCACAAACCGCTGCACCAGGTCGGGATTGCCCTCCATGATTTCGCGACGGGTTTCGATGGTAGTGGTGTAGTTGGGGTAGCCGTGGTCGGCCATCAGCAAAATCACCGGCTCAAACCCTCCTTCCCGCTTAACGGCAAACGGCTCTGAGGTAATGTAAGCCTGCTGCACCAGGTTTTCGTCCGCCACGAAGGGGCCAACATTAAAGGTGTAAACCCCCATCTGCGACTCGTCGAGGTCGTACTTGGCCTTAATAAACGGCCAGTAGGTGGTGTGGGCACTGGTGGACATCAAAATGGTCTTGCCCTGCAAATCTTCAAAGGACTCGATACCCACGCCGGGATGAGCCAGCAGTCCCTGGGGATCTTTCTGGAAGATGGAGGCCACCGTTACCTTGGGCACACCTTCCTGAATGGAGTTGATGGCATCGATCGCATAGCCCATCTTAAAATCCATCGCCCCGGCCATCAGCAGCTGGTTGCTGTTCACCTGGGGGCCACCCATACGAATGGTGACATCCAGCCCGTGCTCTTCGTAGATGCCCGTGGCCACCGCCTGGTAAAAGCCGCCGTGTTCGGCCTGAGCATACCAACTGGTGCCAAAGGTGACTTGATCCAGTTCGCCAGAGGATGCTCCGGTGGATGTTGCAGAATCCGTCGGCGTGGTTTGAGTGCCGCCACAGGCCGCTAGCACCCCGGCCCCCATGGCCAGAGAGCCATAGCGCAAAAAACGGCGGCGGTTGAGTGCGATCGCAAAAGACTCAGGGTGGCGAGAAAATGTCATAGCAAAAGGCCCAATCCAATCAAAAAGAACATAACCGTCAACGCGAATAGCAAACCGAACGAGAGCCGACCATCACTGCCCAACAAATTCTTTCAGTTTAATATTTAGAACTCGGTGGGTTGCGTATACTAGACATACAACACTGAATACCAGTAGACGTTTATTGCTGAATTCAGCGTTGTATACAACAGACGTTAAAGACTTTGCCTAGGCGCTTCTGTACTTTTAGGCACACTTATTTATTCGTCTTGACATGTGGAGTGCGATCGTGGCCCAAGCAGGTTCCTCACCTCCCCAGCCCCAGGTTTCCCCGACCACCCAGCACCCGGTAACCAAAGCCCGTAAATCCTCTGGCAGCAGCGTTGATCGCATTTACGATCAGCTCAAGCAGATGGCGATGACTTATCGGTTTCGTCCGGGCGAACCGCTCAACGAGGTAGAGTTGGCCGCCTCGTTTGGGGTCAGCCGCACCCCCCTGCGGGAGGTGCTCAACCGGCTGGTGGCCGAAGGCTTGTTGGATTTCGTGCCCCGCAAGGGTTTCTCCTGCAAACCCCTGGATACCAAGCGCGTGTTTGACCTCTACGAAGTGCGCTGCGGCCTGGAGATGATGAGCGCCAAACTGGCCACCGAGCGGGCCAGTGACGCCGAAATTGATGCTCTGGTGCAATTCTGGAAAACCGCCACCGAACAATTCTGCACCTTGTCGGCCACCGATTGCACCCGCTGTGACGAAACCTTCCACGAGCAGCTAGCGGCACTCTCGCAAAACAGCGAATTGCTACATATGCTGCAAAATGTCAACGCCCGTGCCCACTACCTGCGGCTGATTTCCATGGAACAAGAGACTTACCGCCGCAACACCTGCGCCGAGCACCACCTGATCCTCAAGGCAATTCAAGAGCGCAACATCGAGGCCGCCGTCAACGGCATGTCAGCCCATGTCACCCTGCGACAAGAGCAACTGGTGGAGGTGATCAAGGAAGGGGTAGCACGGTTGTATATGCGATGAGAGATTATTACTGCCTGGCAGAAGTATGACCATCGTTGCTGAGGGTGTCAGGTGTCGGGTATCAGGAATGATGAGCCGACTTATGCCTCAGACCACTAATGTTCAGTCAAAAAATAATGAAATTCTTGCCGCACTCAGCTAATCGAGAGAGGGACCATGGCCATTGAGTATGTGAACCGTAAGCAGAAAACGTACTACCTCCACGCAGGAAAAACCAAAACTGGTAAGCCCAAGTATTTTTTCTCGATGAAAGCAGAGGGCACCCTGGTGGAGACCATCCCCGAGGGCTATGAAATCTATGAGAACCCAAACGCCCAGGTGTTTTTGAGGAAAGTTCAGCCCCGGGTGATTACCCCTGAAGAGGTGGCGATTGTGCGGGAGGGGGTGAAGCGAGTTGCTAAGCTTGACTACTTTATGGTGGATGTGAAAGGTAAGCGCATCGTGGTGTACCTCTGTGACCAAAATGTGGATGTCTTAATGGATCTAGTCACCTCGTCTCCTAGGCGTGACGCTGGCACGGTTGATCGACTGACCCAGTCGTTCACCTATTCACCGATGATGCAATTTGTGCTGGTGGATGAAGAGACCCGGGAGTTTGAGGTGGAGCGCTGGTGTTTTCGCGGCTCAGTGGATGATTGGCTAGGGTTAGATAGTTCAACTGACCTGAAAGCTTTGGTCAAGCAATATGGTCGCCATTTGGGCAAAGAGTCGTTTTATGAGTTGACGCCGTGGTAGATAGGGAGATGGGGGAGATGGGGCGGATTAGTGGGCAGGGGAGTCTGAGTTGAGGGATGGGGTTTCGGTGAGGGTTTGGGCGGCTTGCCAGATGGCGGTGCGGAGGTCGTCGCGGCTCTCGGGTGCTGGGTCAGCTGGCCACAGAGCTAAGAACTGAGCCTCGCCCAGATGGTTGAGCATGCGGCCTAGGTCTTCTATATCGGCGTCTACATAGTCTGGGTTGTGCTGCTGATCAATCGCCAGGGCTTGGAAGTAGCGTTTAGTGGACTCTGGGGCGTTGCCCTGGGCCGCTAGCGCCTCGGCCCATGACCTGAGACTCCAAGAAGCCCTGCGCCAGTCGTTGGCGGCCTGTCGGGCGGTAAAGGCGCTTTGAAAATGGGCGATCGCCGTTGCCAGATCCCCTTGCTCTTGGGCAATGGTTCCCAGGCTCTGGTATGCGTAGGACGCTTGATAGTTGTCGTCTGCCGCTTCATAGATGGTCAAAGCCTTTTGGTCATAGGCGATCGCGTCGTCGAAGCGGCGCTGATCTTGGGCTACTCTGCCCAACTCGTGATAAGTGCTGGCGGCCCCGTAGGTATCGCCTGCGGCTTCTGTGAGGTCTAAGGCTTTTTGGTAGTAGGCGATCGCGTCGTTGAAGCGGCGTTGCAATTGGGCGACCATGCCCAACTGGTGATAGATTTTGGCAGCCCCGTAGGTATCGCCTGCGGCTTCTGTGAGGTTTAAGGCTTTTTCGTAGAATGCGATCGCGTCGTCGAAGCGGCGCTGATCTTGGGCTACTATTCCTAACTGGTGAAGTACACGAGCCGAATCATACTCAGCTCCAATCTCTTCACAAATTTTTAGGGCTTTTTGGTAAAACGCGATCGCGTCGTCGAAGCGGCGCTGATCTTGGGCCACGCAGCCCAACTGGTGATAGGTTTTGGCGGCCCCGTAGGTATCGCCTGCGGCTTCTGTGAGGTCTAAGGCTTTTTGGTAGAAAGCGATCGCGTCGTTGAAGCGGCGTTGCGTTTGGGCTATTATGCCTAAATTGTGATATACCTTACCTCCCATGTAGCTATCACCAGCGGCTTCGTAACGGGAGAGGGCCTGTTGATAGTAGGCGATCGCGTCCTCGAAGCGGCGTTGCTCTTCAGCTACCACGCCCAACTGGTGGTAGGTGCTGGCGGCCCCGTAGGTATCGCCTGCGGCTTCTTTGAGGTCTAAGGACTTTTGGTAGTAGGCGATCGCGTCCTCGAATTGGCGCTGATCTTGGGCAACCATACCCAACTGGTGATAGGTTTTGGCAGCCCCGTAGGTATCGCCTGCGGCTTCTGTGAGGTCTAAGGCTTTTTGGTAGAAAGCGATCGCATTATCGAATTGGCGTTGATCTTGGGCAACCATACCCAACTGGTGATAGGTTTTGGCAGCCCCGTAGGTATCGCCTGCGGCTTCTGTGAGGTCTAAGGCTTTTTGGTAGAAAGCGATCGCATTATCGAAGCGGCGTTGATCTTGGGCAACCATACCCAACTGGTGATAGGTACTGGCGGTGCTGTAGTCCTCACCAAGGGCTTGCTCGATCGCCAAGCATTGCTGGTAGTAGGTTTCTGCCTGGGCAAAGTTTCGCCGCTCTAGCTCCACATTGCCCAGGTAAAACAGGGTATTCGCTTCCCCGCGTCGATTGCCCAACTGACGAAACTGGGTCAGGGCGTTTTGGCAGGCCCTTGCAGCGGCTTCAAACTGGCGCTGTTCGGCCAGGGTGCGCCCTAAAACCTGGGTTATCTCGGCGGTTAGGGGTGCATCCCCTCGCTGTTGGGCCAGGTTCAGGGCTTCTTGTAAATAATCCTGGGCTTTTGCGGCCTCGCGGCGGCTCAGGTAGGCTACCCCCAGCTGGTACAGTAGGGTGTTGCAGGTGCTTTGGTCAGCGGTAGTGGTGGCCCGCCCAGGGGAAGGGCGGCTATCCATCAGCAGGCTTTCGAGCAGGGCAATGCGCTCTAGGGATTCGGGCGGCCCAGAGGCAGCAAGGGGGCGGTCAGAGTCCAGGGTTTCGGCGCGGGCATAGTCTTTGGTTGTCTGGGGGGTTTGAAACAAAAACACCCCAGACCGCCAGGCCCAAAAATCGGGGGCAAATTTGGCCAGGCGGGTAATGGCGTAGTCGGGCAAAAAGAACAGCATGGGGTGGGGCACGGTGCGCTTATAAGCATCGCGCACAAAGTTCAAGTCTTGCAGCACCGGGGGGTAGTCGCCCTGCAGGTTAACGCCAATGGCCTCCTTTAGCCCTAGCACCAGCAACACCAATTTTTGGTCGGGGTGCCGCTCCAGGGTGGCCAGGCGCTGCACTATTTCATCCCGCAGAAAGCGCAAGTCGGGCTGCTGCGAAAAATCCATCACCGCAAACTGAATATCCTGGCAGCTAGGGTCAGCCCGCAGCGATTGGATCAACACATCCACATTAGGTGCAAAGTTGACCTCCACAAAGCCCACCGTAAAGTCTTCGGCAAAGTCAATAAAGGTCAGCAGCTCGCGGTAGACCTGCCGATTGAGGGCCAAAAACTGGCGGGCCTCGGCATCGAGGTTACTGGTTTTGGGCAGCTCTGAGGGCGGCTTGGAAAGCGTCACTTTGCTTCACCACAGGGTTAGGGTAGTTCCATCGGGTATTGCCGTTGTACTCCAGCACAGACAGGTTAAACATCATCAGCTGGCCAATGTCGTCTTTGGTGATGTTTTTGCTCAGGCAGACCTGGGCCAGCACGGGGTAATGCTCTTGGGGAATGAACCGCTCAAAGTCAAACTGGATCTGCTTGACAGCGTAGGTGACATCCTCCTCGACAATTTTATCGTGGCTTCGGGTGCTGGCGGTTTGGCAGGCAATGCGCATCAGCTGCATCAGTTGCCGAATGTGGCCGCCGCTGGCCTTGGTTAAATCGAGCAGGTGGTGGCGGGTTTCAAATACGGCCTCGATATTGACCCGCTGCTCGATCACATCGGCGATCGCTGCCAGCCCTGTTTCGTAATAGTCGAGGTCACAGCGATCGCGCTCTAGCCGGTAAATATTCACCATGGGCACAATGTGGGGACTGCCAAAGGTGTTAAGTAAACCTTTGGGCGAATAGAGGGCCGAAATGGGCACGGTGTAAATCAGGGTGCAGTGCAGCTCCTTGAGCTGGGTGCCGTAGTCGAAGAATAGGTAATCGCTTACCGCCGGGGGCACCCGGTCGAGATTATCGAAAATGATCAAAAAGCCTTTGGGATACTGCCCTTTGACCTTTTTGTAGGCATCATTGAGCAGCAGGTTGAGGTCGGCCTTGAGGCGCGAAATATCTCGCTGGAGGGTCTGGCGAATGGTGGTTTTACGGTTGTCAGACCCCTTGATTTGGGCCAATAGCTTGACCAGCAGCTTGGCCAAAAACGGTGCTTCCGGCCCCAGGGTGACTTCACTCTCCAGACTGATGGAACTCTCGACGGAGCGCTCGTCTTCCTTGATGACTTCCTTGAACCAGTCTTCAATGTTCGCCAGCAGCCGAGGATCCACCTTATGACCGAGCCGCCGCAGCTCGTACTCCACCTTTTTGATCACAATCAGGTAGAGGTCAGTGTAGTCGGCGTCGTTGATGTCGGTTTCTTCGTCCGCCTCCAGGTAGATCACCCGGTAATCTTGCTCCCACTGGTGCTGAATGCGCTTCAGTTCGGTGCTCTTGCCGCAGCCCCGGTGGCCGGTGAACAAGATGGTGGTGAACTCCCCCGGTTCCTGGAAATCCAGGATCGTATTCACGCCTTCGATCGCCTCGGTTTTGCGCACCGCTGACAGATCGACGTAGTAGCGTGCGATCGCATCCCCCGACAGCGGGTCAACATTACAGGCCCGATAGGCGGTCTTTAGGGTGGTGGCACGATCCGAGGCGGGAGGGGTCATAGCATCAGCCAGGCAGTGACATCAGTATATCCACAGGAGACGGCTATCCTTGCTAATCCAGGGATTAGCTCCAGTTCTCAAGCACCGCCTGCACCGCATCCCATACCGCGCCTCGGGCGGCTTGGCGTTCCCACCCTTGGGCCAGCAGGGCGTCATAGGGCGTGTGGCAGTGGCGCACATGGGCCGCCACTGCCAGGTCAGTCGACTCTGGGGCAAAGTCCTTAGCCGCTGCACTGCGCCCCACCCGGCCTGAATACTTTTGGCAGGCATGGCCTGCAATCTGGGCCGCCTCTGCCGCTGGGCAACCCGGATAGCGCCGCTGAATGGAGTTAGTAAACTCGGTGACGAAAGCGGCATCCTGCTCTTCTCGGCGGACGGCTGCTCGCAGGCGGCGCTGTTCTCGGGCATCGGCATCGGCCAGACAGTCTGACTCAGCTCGCTCTAGGGCGGGCTCTTCGACTAAAATGCCCTGGCGCTCGTAGCGTTTGCGGGAACGGCTAAAGCGCACCACGATCGCCCGCAAGGTCGTGTATTTGCTGGCCCGTCGAGTCAAAGCGGCATTACCCTGGGGCAGAAACACTAAATGGCCTAAGTCCGCACAGGATAGACACAGTGCTATTTCCCCTTCTTTTTTGAGTAATGCTCCTGGTGCTAATTCTGTGTCGCACTCCCCACACTGTGACGCTTTCAGAATCGAGAAAACCACAATATCGTCTGGCTTGGCGGGTTTGGCAGCCATAGTTACTCTGGTCCTGTGAAGCTGTGGCCCTAAGGGATAATCAACACTGGGCAGGGAGATAGGTTGATGACTCGGCTAGTGACACTCTCGGCCTGGATGTCCTCAATCAACCCCACCCCACGGCAACCCATGGCAATCAGGTCAGCATTGAGCTCATCGGCGACGTCACAGATCACAAAAGCCGGCTGTCCCTGGCGCTCAATCACCTCAGTGGCAATGCCCTGGGAGGCAAATTGCTCCTTGGCTTGACCTAAAAGTCGGGCCACAGCCTCTGGAGACGACTGGCTGGATGGAGTTGCCGAACCCGCTTCGGTGGGCTCAACCACCGACAGCAAGATCAGCTGGCTCTGGTGCAACTTCACCAGCTCTGCCACCTTGGGGGCCGCCTGTTGGGCCTCAGAACTCATATCGATCGGAAATAGAACCGTCTTAAACATGGCGTATCGAAGGGAACTCAGTCTCCGGTAGAATGAGTGCGGTAATAGGTAAATATTACGACAGACCCAGAGCCCTGGTTAGGCTTTGCTACCGCTCTAAGTTCTACCTTAGACAAGGTTTAGCCTGCTTTGGCCAGTGCTCTGCATAACGTAATAAACCAACGACTTAAGCAGTTTTGGAGGATTATCGCTGTGGCTAAAAAATCAGTAGCAAGCTTAACAGCCGCCGACGTGTCTGGAAAGCGGGTACTGGTGCGGGCCGACTTTAATGTCCCCCTGGATAAACAGGGTAACATTACCGACGATACCCGGATTCGGGCGGCCCTACCCACTATTCAGGACTTAACTGGCAAAGGCGCTAAGGTGGTCTTAACCAGCCACTTTGGCCGCCCTAAGGGCAAGGTGGTCGACGACATGCGCTTAACCCCCGTGGCTAAGCGTCTGAGCGAACTGCTGGGTCAAGACGTGGTCAAGTGTGATGACTGCATTGGCGACCAGGTTGCAGCGGCCGTGAATAGCCTGCAGAATGGGCAGGTCGCTTTGCTGGAGAATGTCCGGTTCTATGCCGGAGAAGAGGCTAACGATCCTGACTTTACGAAACAGTTGGCCGCCAACGCCGACCTCTATGTCAATGATGCCTTTGGTACCGCCCACCGAGCCCATGCCTCTACGGCTGGGGTCACCCAGTACCTCAGCCCTGCTGTGGCTGGGTATCTGATTGAGAAAGAACTTCAGTACCTGCAGGCGGCGATCGAAAATCCCCAGAAGCCCCTCGCGGCGATCATCGGTGGCTCCAAGGTATCCAGCAAAATCGGCGTGATCGAAACCCTGCTGGATAAAGTGGACAAGCTGTTGATTGGCGGCGGCATGATCTTCACCTTTTATAAGGCTCGGGGGCTGAGTGTCGGTAAATCTTTGGTGGAAGAGGACAAGCTGGAACTGGCCAAGGCCTTAGAAGTCAAGGCTAAGGAAAAGGGAGTTGAGCTGTTGCTGCCGACTGATGTTGTGGTCGCCGATAACTTCGCGGCTGACGCAAATGCCCAAACCGTTAGCGTTGAGGCCATCCCTGATGGCTGGATGGGGCTGGACATTGGCCCTGATGCTGTGAAGGTGTTTCAGGATGCCCTGAAGCAGTGCAAGTCTGTGATCTGGAATGGCCCCATGGGAGTGTTTGAATTCGATAAGTTTGCTGTTGGCACTGAAGCGATCGCCCGTACCCTGGCAGACTTAACGGGGCAAGGGGTGACCACCATCATTGGTGGCGGTGACTCGGTGGCGGCCGTCGAAAAGGTGGGTGTGGCCGAGAAAATGAGCCACATTTCCACTGGCGGTGGAGCCAGTCTAGAGTTGCTAGAAGGCAAGGAATTACCTGGTATTGCTGCCCTGGATGACGCTTAAGGTTCTGTGACCCCCCGCTCACGAATGCTGGGGGCGACATGTTGACTGCCACGCTAAAACGGTGTGCGGTGCAGGGTATACGGTTCACGGGGCAGGCTGTGAACCGTATGCCTGTTTTGAGGGGGGCAGGTGTTGGGTGTTGGGTGTCGGGTTTTAGGGGTCAGGGGTTGGGTGTCAGGGGTTGGGAATGGGTGACAGACTTATGGGGCTTATGGGGAAGCATGACGCGCACCGTGGTGCCCGCCTCGGCGGTGGACTCAATGACTAACTCTCCCCCATGGGCGGCCACAATCCGTTTGACAATTGCTACTCCTAGGCCGTTGCCCCCAGACTTGGTGGTAAAAAAGGGTTGCCCCAGCCTGGCCAGCACCTTGGGAGGAATTGGGTCGCCGCCATTGTGAATGGTAATCCTAACCCAGTCGGGCCTTGTGTCAGGGGCGATGCGCCAGGTGACCGTTTCCCCAGGGGCAACGGCTTCACAGGCATTGCGCACCAGGTTGATAAACACCTGTTTGAGCTTGTCGATGTCCCCTTTAATCCATGCCTCAGGTAGGGACGACTCCAGATGAATAGAGCGGCCTTGGGCGACCGGCAACTCGGCTAGAGTGGTTCGTAGCGTCTGGCTCAGGGCGACTAAATCAATGTCGGTCAGCTCCAGGGTGGGCTCTCGGGTATACTGCAAAATCTCATTCAACAAGTTTTTCAGCCGCTCGGCTTCTTCTAGGGCCAGACTTAAACGGCGCTGTGCCCGTTCCGGCAGTTCCATCGTCTGAAACGACTCTAGGCCCATCAGCACTGTGGTCAACGGACTGCGCACCTCATGGACAATCATGGCTGATAGTTCGCCAATTTCCGCCAAGCGCTCCATGGCAGCTTGGGCTTGCTTGCGTTCGGTAATGTTTCGGGCTAGGGCTAGAATCAGCGGTTGCTCTGACCCTTCAAACCGGCATAGGCTGGTTTCTACTGGAAAGGTGGTGCCGTCTTTGCGGCGATGCACGCCTTCGACCACAAACGGACGCTCCGCTTGCAGATGCTGGCGCATGGTCCGCAATTGTTCAGGCGTTTGACCAACCTGAATGTCGGTCACAGCCAGCTGTAGCAGCTCTTCACGACTGTAGCCCAAGGCTTTACAGGCCTGAGGATTGACATCTACAATCTGGCCATCCATAGCCAAGATAAAAAAGGCATCAATCGCATGGTCCACAAAGGCTCGGAACCGGGCTTCGCTGGCTCTAAGGGCCGCTTCTGAGGCTCTGCGCTCTGTGACATCGCGCACGATGGCAATGATATGGGTGCCACCATTGAAGGGCACCACCGAGGCGGAAATTTCGGCGGGTAATTTATACCCTGATTGGGTCAGACAGGTGAGTTCGTTGGTCCAACCATACCCCTGTTCCCGCACTTGTTTGCTGAAGGCCCGTAGCTGGGGCATTTCATCGGGGTGAATGGTGGAAATGCGTACCGAGGTGAGCAATTCTTTGCGGCTGTAGCCCAACATTTCAGCCGCCTTGGGATTGGCTTCAAGGATGCGATCGCCCTGGGGGTCAATCACAAAAATAGCGTCGTTGGAGTACTCAAAAATTTTACGTAGCCGCTGTTCGCTAATGCTGAGGGCAGCTTCAACCTCTAAGCGACTTTGGGTCTCCTGACGGAAGCGGGCTTCTATCGCTTGTAGTTGGTGCATCAGTTCTGCCGGTATGTGCTGCGACGATTCGGCTTCACCATGGGTCGCGCCCTGACGGGGTTGGGGAGTATCCGAGGAAGAGGGCGACAAGGGCTGGTCTGGGTCACTCACCACAGGGGTAATTCAGGGAATTTTCAGTGTTTTTTAAGAGAATACTTACAGTTTACTGAGGTTATCTTAATAATGTAAGGGGTGGTTAATGTCATGTCATGACTGGACGGCGGCATCAAGGCCGACCTGCCGATCAAGCTGGTTTGAGATTAGGGGGCTTGGGTGCTGCGATCGCGCTTCTGTAGGCAATGTCTGTATACCGCAACCCATGGGCCGCAACCCACCACAAAAATGGCCCAAGCCATAGAGCTTGGGCCGTTTCGGTTTTTCAGGTTAATCGCAGTCAGCGTTGTTCACGTTTGCGCTAAGACTGACGTTGATCGCGGTTGTATCTGACCAATTCGCTAATCGAAACCACCCCATCGCCATTCAAATCAGCCGCTGGATCGTGTAATGTGGTTTGCCCAGTTCTCGGCAGAGGGCCAGCCATCGCGGCCGACGCCATCACTAAACTGGATAGGGTTATGGTCAAACCAGAAATCAATAAGCGTTTCATGGAGTCCTCCTTGCAAAGGGTGATGTCTTTGCTGGCTGTGTTGTCTATGGTTCCTATAGTGCTTTCTCTACCTGAGATAGGCCTGAATGTAGCCTGAGATACATTTGCCAGATTGCTGAGAGCACCATTAACGTTGGTGCCTAGTCAAGAAGGCAGAGATGTGTACCCCTTGAGGAGGGTCAGCTTTTAGGTGTCAGGTATCGGCAATGGTGGCTCGACTCGTGGTGGACTGGAAAGACTCAGTTGCCGTAATGGCTCTACGTTAAAACCGCTATTCCAGGATCCATTCAGAAAAAGATCAGCCTTTTCTCAGGCTACTCTCAGGGAACAAACGCCCAGGCCCGGTTGAATAGATAGGCTATTACCTACGACATCATTCCAGATGACTAACACCAGAACCGGCGATCGCAGAAAACGTTACCTGATTTTCTTTGGGCTGGGGATCATGATCTTTGCCCTGGCGCTGCCTCTGTTAGCCTTGATCCCTCAAGGGGGGCAATTGCCACCTCCCAACGCTGAGGCCCATCAAGAGCTTGTGGCTGAAGTGGTTACGTCTACCGATCGGGCTGAATTGGTGGGGGATTCTCCCACTCGGGGTAACCCCGACGCTGAACTGGTGCTACTTAAGTTCTCTGACTTTCAGTGCGGCTTTTGCGCTCGGGCTGCTGGTCCCATGGCCGGGTTTATGGACGAGCATACAGAGGATGTGCTCTACGTTTACAAGCACCTGCCGCTGACCCAGATTCACCCCGAGGCGATGCCAGCGGCCCGAGCCTCCTGGGCGGCCCAGCAGCAGGGACAGTTTTGGGCTTACCACGATGCCCTATTTGTCAACCAGGCGCGGCTGGGGTCAGATTTGTATGAAGAAATTGCCCAGGATTTAGGGTTAGATATAGAGCAGTTTGAGCGCGATCGCACCAGTGCCGCCGCCAGAGATGCTGTCAACCAGGATGTACAACTTACCCGCCAACTGCGGCTCAACAGCACCCCTACCTATGTGCTGAACGACTTATTAGTACCGGGCAACGCTCCCGTAGAATTTTTTGAAGATGTCGTTGTTCGGGTCAAGGAACAATCAGGTAGTTAGTGGTCTGTCAAGCCAGAAGTGACGAGGCAACAGGGTCAGCGACGCACGATAAACGGTAAGCGGTTTAAGGCAAGCCGTTTACCGTAGGCCGTGCCCCCCATGCCCCTATCTTCGCCCTTTGGCCGATCGCCGTTTGTGCCCCGGGGGCGTTTGGTGAGGGCCAAAATACTTCTCGCTGCGGTAGCGCAGCCACACCCGCAGGGTCTGGGGAATTTGGTCTTTCTGCTCTTTGCTCAGGGTGCTGTACAGGGCCAGAGCCTTTTCCCGCTCCTTGCGGCAGGCGGCATTGTTGTGGGCATCCCAGTAACTGCGGGCCACCCGAATGCGGCGACACACCTCTTTGATCAAGGCTTTGCCCTCTAAAGGAGAGTCTGGGTTGGGTTTGGTAGCCATAGACGCGATCTTAGACGATTGCAGGGATTGAAGCTCGACGGTTTAAGCTAGAGAACTGTCCCCCTATCCATCCAGCCTACCGCCGTCTATGAAAGTTGCCACCTGGAACGTCAATTCCGTCCGCACCCGCCTCGACCATGTTACCCAGTGGCTGCAAACCAACCCGGTGGACGTGCTGTGCTTGCAAGAAACCAAGGTGGTGAACGACGCTTTTCCTGAGGCGGCGTTTAAGGACCTGGGGTATCTCACCTATGTTCATGGCCAAAAGTCATACAACGGCGTAGCGCTGATCAGTCGGCAGCCCCTGGAGCAGGTGCAGTGCGGCTTTGCCCCAGTGCTGGGGGAAGCGCGGGTGGGCGACCTGGACGACCAAAAGCGGGTGATTGCTGGTCTGTGCGACGACGTTTACATCGTCAACCTCTATGTGCCCAATGGCAGTGCGGTGGGTAGCGAGAAATATGATTACAAGCTGCGCTGGCTCGGGTGTCTGCGGGATTACCTGGAAGCCCTGCTGAGTGATTATCCCCTGATCAACGTCTGCGGTGACTTTAACATTGCCCTAGAAGACAAAGATATTTACAACCCTGAGGGCAAAGACACCCACATTATGGCCTCCCCCACCGAGCGGCAGACCCTACGCCAGGTCCTATCCCTGGGTTTCATCGATGGCTTTCGTCAGTTCCATGACGAAGGTGGACACTTTAGCTGGTGGGACTATCGGGCGGCGTCGTTTCGCCGCAATCTGGGCTGGCGGATTGATCACCATTATTTGTCAGCCGGGCTGCGCGATCGCGCCATCGCCTGTACCATCGATATCGAACCTCGCAGCTGGGAAAAACCCAGCGATCACACCCCCGTAATCATGGAGTACTGAGATAGCCTGTAATGGAGATAGGATTAACATCCACTCTAGGGGGCCATGGTCTCAGTGAACTGCTCAGCCCTATGCTAGTGAATGGTCATTCCATTGTGAGCGAGTCGTAGATACAGGCTAATGGCAATCTTACACATCAGTTGGTTTCCCCAGACTCAGCGCTGTTTGCTTTGGGGAGAAGCCTGGAAACCGCTCCCCACCTCAGGGCTTGACCCCTGGGACGGGGTTCATCTCCACCCCTATGCCAGCCCTCAATCAGAGCTGGCTGAGGCCCTCACCAACCTGGAAAAACAGTTGGGAGATAAATCAGGAGGTAGCCTGTTCTCGCCCATCATCACCGCTGAGGCCAAAGCCGGACGACGTAAAACCACAGGTAAAGGCAAGAGTAAAGCAAAAGCAGGGGCGCTGGAGCCCACCTGGGGGGAGGTGGTTTTACCGTTGCCTTCTCGCCTGGAAGGCGGTGCTGTCACCCCCCTACACTCTGCCGCTGAACTGGAGAACCATGACCCCTCGGCCCCAGTGCTGCACCCCTGGCGGATCGCCGGATGGTGGCTAACGGCCCCCGATATACAGCGACTGTTGCTGGGGTTACCCCTGGGGCAGCAAACCTGGGTGGGAGCCGATACCCTCGGGGCCGATGTGCGGTTTTGGGGGCATATCGCCCGCTGGAGCTTGAACCTGGTGTCCCGGGGTAAGTTTTTGCCCACCATCGAACTGACCAGTCAAACCCTGGCCGCTGGCTGGCGGCCCCTGCTGGATAGCGCCGCCGACCAAGGACGGCTGCGGCAGTATTCCCTGGCGATGCCGCTGGTCTGTCGCAGCTATCACCCCCCCGGTAAAGGGGAACCGGTGCTGGGCTGCCGTTCCCCCCTGGCCGCGCCCCAGGAACTGCTGCTGAGCGTGCTCACGACCCTGGTGGATGAACAGGCCCGGCAGGCGGCCCAAACCCTACCCGAAAAAGCCCTGGCCAATCTGGGCCAGGAGCTGCCCTTGCAACCCTGGCTGACAGCCCTGGCCCGGCCCCAGGGCAAGCTAGAAGCCAGCCCCATGGCCGTGGCCCGCTTGCAAGAAGCCCTCAACACTTGGACGACACCGTTACAAACCCTAGAAGCTGACCTCGCGGCCCAATTTCGCCTGCGTCTGGTGTTGCAGCCCCCCGATTCCTTGGAACAGCCCTGGCGGCTGCACTACCAACTCCAGTCGGTGGCTAATCCCGACTGGCACCTAACCGCTGAGGTGATCTGGCAGCACCCAGTGGCCGAACTGCACCACCAGGGGGCCATCCTCAAAGCCCCCCAAGAAACCCTGCTGGGGGCCCTGGGCCGGGCGGCTCGCCTGTATGACCCCATCCGCCATAGCCTGGCCCAACAGCACCCTACTCACTGTGAGCTGGATCCCATCCAGGCGTATCAATTTATTAAGGCCACCGCCTGGCAGCTGCAAGACAATGGGGTCGAAGTGGTGCTGCCCCCTGGTCTGGCCCAGACCGCCGAGGCCAGCCAGGACCGGCTGGGGTTGAAGGTGGCCGCTGAAGTGCCCGCCGATCAGCAGCGACAGCGACTGGGGCTCAAGAGCCTGTTGAATTTTAAGTGGGAACTGGCGATCGCAGGAGAAACCCTGACCGCCAACGAATTCGAGCAGTTGATTAACCAGGGGTCACCCCTGGTGGAAATTAATGGCAAATGGGTGGAGCTTAAACCCCAGGATGTGAAAGCGGCCAAGCGCTTTTTAGACGGCCAAAAAACTGCTGATCCCCTATCGGTGGAAGATGCCCTGCGCATGAGTACCGGTGATACCCAGTTGATCGACAAGCTGCCAGTGGTCAGCTTCGAGGCCTCTGGGGCATTGCAAACCCTAATTGAAACCCTGACCACCGGCAACCAAACCCTAGCGGAAATGGCCGAACCCAGCGGCTTTAAGGGCAAGCTGCGACCCTACCAGGGGCGGGGGGTGTCGTGGCTGGCCTTTTTGGAACAGTGGGGGCTGGGGGCTTGCCTGGCCGACGACATGGGCCTGGGCAAAACCATTCAGCTGATTGCCTTTTTGCTCTATCTCAAAGACAACGATTGGCTCGAGGCCCCGACCTTACTGGTATGCCCCACCTCGGTGCTGGGCAACTGGGAAAAAGAAGTGAAGCGGTTTGCCCCCAAGCTAAAAACCTTGGTGTACCACGGCGACAAGCGACCCAAGGGGCGCAGCTTTACCAAAGCGGCCCAGGGTCAGCAGCTCGTCATTACCAGCTATGCCCTGGTCTACCGTGATTTGAAGGCATTGCAGTCCGTCGAGTGGCAGTGCCTAGTGCTGGATGAAGCCCAAAACATCAAAAACCCAGACGCAAAACAGTCTAAGGCCGCCCGGCAGATTAAAGCCCAGTTTCGCATTGCCCTCACCGGCACCCCGGTGGAAAACCGGCTGGGGGAACTGTGGTCAATTATGGATTTCCTCAATCCGGGCTATCTGGGGCCAAAGAACTTTTTCCAGCGGCGGTTTGCCACCCCGATCGAGCGCTACGGCGACACCGCCTCCCTCAAGACCCTAAAGTCGCTGGTACAGCCGTTTATTCTGCGCCGTCTCAAGACCGATCGCACCATCATCCAGGACCTGCCCGAAAAGCAGGAAATGACTGTCTTTTGCGGCCTGTCCGCCGAGCAGGCCAACCTGTACCAGCAGGCCGTGGATCAGGCCCTAGATACCCTTGACGACGCGACTGGAGTGCAGCGCCGGGGCCAAATTTTGGCCCTGCTGACCAAGTTGAAGCAAATCTGTAACCACCCAGCCCAGTACTTGCAAGAGCCCAGCCTGGGGCTGAAGGGGCGCTCCGCCAAGCTACAACGGTTTGATGAAATGGTGGATGAGTTGATCGCCGAGGGCGATCGCGCCCTAATCTTTACCCAATTTGCTGAATGGGGCAAACTCTTGCAGCGCCACCTGGAACTACACCTAGGCCAGGAAGCCCTGCTACTCTACGGCGGCACCTCAAAAACTCAGCGGGAAGCCATGGTAGATCGGTTCCAAAATGACCCTGCAGCCCCTCGCCTGTTTATCCTCTCTCTGAAGGCCGGGGGAGTGGGCCTGAACCTCACCCGCGCCAACCATGTTTTCCACTTCGATCGCTGGTGGAACCCGGCGGTAGAAAACCAGGCCACCGATCGCGCCTTTCGCATCGGTCAAACCCGCAATGTGCAGGTGCACAAGTTTGTTTGCACCGGCACCCTAGAGGAACGCATCCACGACATGATCGAAGGGAAAAAGGCCCTGTCTGAGCAGGTGGTCAGCGCCGGAGAAGGCTGGCTGACGGAACTGGATACCGACCAACTGCGGAATCTGCTAATCCTCGATCGCAGTGCAATTATCGACGACGATGGTGATTGATGGCGAGGCAAATATATTTGAAGAACGAAAAACGTAGGGCGTAGCTCGTGCGTAGCAAAGGGAAGAACGAAAAGGGAAGAGTCCAAAATCTAAAATCCAAAATCCAAAATTCCCCACCTCCCCATCCCCCCATCCCCCCATCCCCCCATCCCCCCATCCCCCCATCCCCCCATCTCCCCCATCTCCCCACCCCCCCATGCCCCCTCTCTGGACCCAAACCAGCGGCACCTGGATTAACGTCGCCACCGTGATCACCGGCACGGCCCTGGGGTTGCTGCTGCGTCATCGATTGCCTGGATCTATGCAACTGGTGATTACCCAGGCCCTGGGGTTGATTACCCTGGTGATTGGTATGGCCATGGCCCAAAGCCTGACCCAGGTGCAGGCGGGCCCTCTGGACGGCATTATTCTGGGATTGCTGGCCATGGTGGCGGGGGGGCTACTGGGGGAATGGTGGGGCATCGAGCGACGACTCAACAGGCTGGGGAACTGGCTGAAGGCCGCTGTCAAAGGAGGGGGGCAGTTTACCGAGGGGTTTGTGGCCGCTAGTCTTTTGTTTTGCATCGGCCCCATGACCATTCTGGGCAGCCTGAATAATGGCCTGAGCGGCGATCCTACCCTGCTCACCATTAAGGCCACCATGGATGGCCTGGCGGCGATCGCCCTGACCGGCAGCTATGGGGTGGGGGTCGGGTTTTCGGCCCTATCGGTATTGGTGGTGCAGGGGGGGCTTTCTCTGGGGGCTGCGGCCACAGGGACTATGGTGCCCGATCCCGCCACGAATCCCTATATTCTGCTGATTACGGGGACCGGCGGGCTGATGATCTTAGCCATTGGTTTGAATTTGCTGGAGCTGGTAGCGGTGCGGGTGGCATCGTTTTTACCGGCCCTGCTCCTGGGTCCTGTGGCGATCGCGCTGATTCAATCTTTTCTGTCTCTCCCATAAGATAAAGATGTGTGTCTGCGCTACGGTGATGTCACCCTGGCTATGGAGCTGAAAGTCTGACGGCAGGGTCGCCCTGATCCCTTGCAAGCTGGACTGGGGCCATTGGAGCGCTATCTGGCCAGCCTGGGTCTAGACCCAGGCTGGCTGCCCATTTTTGATCAGCGCCCAGGGCTACCAGCCATTGGCGATCGCACCACCACGGAAACTGCAATCACCCCGGACCAGCGCACGGTGACAGTGATTCGCGCCTAAAGGAGACCCGATGAGCCACAAGCGACTGATTATTGAAATGGGGATGGGGGTTGACCAACATGGTCAGGACCCGACGGTGGCCGCGGCCCGGGCCGTGCGCAACGCCATTGCCCACAATGCTCTACCCGGCGTCTGGGAAGTGGCTGGGCTGAGTCATCCCAATCAAATGTTGGTGGATGTGCAGGTGGCCGTCCCCTTCCCCGATCAGGTGCGCCAGGACGAGGTGCTAGCGGTGCTGCCCTTTGGCCAAAAGACCCTCACTCTCACTGATGGGGGTATGGTGGTGGCCGGACGCGCCATTGCTGAGCTAGAGGACAAAAACGACGATATGTATGTGGCGATCGCCGCTGTCACCGTGTCCATCCCAGACCCCTAACCCAGCCCTACCCCTGGGTAACCTTAAGAATAAATCAGGTTAAAGACTATCACTAAGCCGCCCAGCAGCCCCAACACCAGCACTGTGCCGAGCAAATTCACCCTAGTTGACATCAGCCGATAAGCCGGTCGTAGCCAAAATTTCAACAGGCGGGTTATCCGGGGCATCACCAACCAGGTGAGAATGGCAGAGGTAATCAAATTATTCACCACCAGGGCACTGGGGAAAGGCCAGGTTTGCATAATCCCGAGGGCCGAAAACACCCTGTCCTGGATCACCAGGGTCGGGTATAGCCCCAGGACAACGGCCAGCACCTGTTTCCACGGGGGCGGCCCCAACCCACTTTGCTCCGTATCTCCGGCTTGGCTAGAAAACCAGCCCTCCAAGCCGGTGGTAAAGGACTTAAACCGATAGGCCAGAAAAATATCCTGCCCCGCTTGGAAGTGACTGCGCCGCTGCTGCGATCGCAGCCATCGATTCAAATGATCTGGGGTATTAAAGTGAATGATCGAGTACCACTTCACGACCCCGTCATTACAGTTAAGCGGGGTACATAGATCGGCTCTCAGGAACCCCTCATATCCCTGAGCCGCCTCAGACAAGCGGCCATACCACTGCTGAAACGCCTGATCCATCCCTTCAGGCACGATATACTCCATCATCGAACTGGAATAGAAATGCTCCTGCGTGGAACGGTTTAAGCGCTTCAAAGGGATAGTCATAGCCTACTCATGCCAGATTAATAATGGAAGAAGATGGCCCGAGCGGCAAAAAAGCCGGCTACTAACAACACCCAAAACAAGTTTTGCTTAATACGCTTTAACTCTGCGAGAATTTGCTCCCCTTGCGCTTGGGTCAGCGGTGTGGTGGATGCCTCTGCCTCTGCCGTTGGGGTAGGCGTCTCGGGGGAAGACGACTGGCCAGGATCAGACATAGCTTTTTCTGGGGCTGGATTAGCCATAGGTTTAGACACCTCTACTCGCTACAGGTTGGATCAATCGCGGTCAACATAATGCCCTTACTCTAGCGACAGACTGGGGGGGGATCTGTGTAACAACTGCAACAAAATCTATGGGAGTATGGTTAGCGCTAACTACCAGCCTGGGCTAGCGGTGCCAACCCACGGCCTGATTTGCCATATAAACCCAATCCAAGTCCAGAGCTTGCTGCCTGTGGGAAAACTCCAGCGCCTCAGCTGGACTGGGTATCTCCCTGCCAGGGGATTTGGACATAGAGAGTATACAAAATTCAGAATCCTTAAGATTTCGTCGTCAAACCTTGCAAAGCCTTCAAAATGCGTAACACTTAAAGTGAACCATAGCTACCAATCACCGTTGGCACCAGAGATACTAGACGAAAAAGCAGAGGATCTAGACGATCTAAGCGGCCCTTTGCGGCGGCTAGTCATGGTCGTTGTGGCGTTGGTGATGGCAATTATCTTGAGCATTGCCGGGCTTCGCCATATTCAAGCCTCAGATCCTTATATTCAGGCCGTGTTGGCCATTGATGGCGATCGCACCCGTGGGGAGGCCATCTTTAAAATGAATTGCGCCGTTTGCCATGGCATCAATGGTTCGGGGGAAGTGGGGCCTAACCTGCTGGGGGTTTCTGACCACAAGACCAAAGTCAACTTGATTCAGCAGGTTACCAGCGGACGCACCCCGCCCATGCCTCAGTTTCAGCCCGACCCCGAATCTATGGCCGACTTACTGACCTATCTGGAAAAATTGTAGGTGGCCCCGGGTACTGGCCCCACTAGAGAAAGAATATGATGGACAGACCACTAGGGGCGATCGCTCGACCTCAGATTGCCGATTGTTAAGCAACACGTTCTCAGAATTTGGCCCCACAATGGTCAGCCGAGCCGCTGACTCAGACCAGCGCCAACGCTCAAACCCCCGTCATACAAGAGATTCTGCCCTGCCAAGAAAAATCTCAGCGACTGTCGAATCTGAGAAACTTTACTCTTTTTAGAGAGTTTTGTTTACAAAAGTCTACATCGTTGGTATTGTATGAGTGTGGAGGTTACAAATCTAAATCAGATTTTGACCTACATACCTTGAGACAATAAATACCAAGGACTAATACATCATGACTACTACTCTACAGCGGCGCGAAAGCGCCAACCTGTGGGAGCAGTTTTGTCAGTGGGTCACCAGCACCGAAAACCGCCTTTACATTGGCTGGTTCGGCGTGTTGATGATTCCTACTCTGCTAGCTGCCACCACCTGCTTCGTGATTGCCTTCATCGCGGCTCCCCCTGTCGACATTGACGGTATTCGTGAGCCCGTTGCTGGTTCTCTGATGTACGGCAACAACATCATCTCTGGTGCGGTTGTGCCTTCATC
>NZ_SMDQ01000140.1 GCF_012911975.1 Nodosilinea sp. P-1105
CAGCAGGGGAATATCGTCAACCCGTTCTGTGATAACGGTTAGAGGAGTTTCCATAGCCCAAATCTAACCTAATTGGCCGACCTCACTCAAAAATGAGCGAACCGGGAGCTGTAATGAATTTATCTGCTAAAACCACCGCCTTTGTGGCCCTGGGCACCTTGGCGATCGCCGGGGTAGCCCTGCCCGCCAACGCCCAAAATGCCCAGTTTAGCGATGTGGGATCGAACTATTGGGCGCGCCCTTTTATCGAGAACCTGGCCAGCGAGCAAATTATCGCCGGGTTCCCTGACGGCACGTTTAAGCCTGACCAACCGGTGACCCGCGCCCAGTTTGCTGCCATTGTGCGCAATGCCTTTAACCAACCCCACGGCCGCACCGCCCCCCGCTTCAGCGATGTGAGCGCTAACTACTGGGCTAATGCGGCGATCGCCGATGCCTACAGCCAGGGTTTTCTCTCGGGCTACCCCAACGGCGTATTTCAGCCTGAGACGCAGATTCCTCGGGTGCAGGCGCTGGTGGCCCTGGCCAATGGCCTCAACTACAGTCCCCAAGGCTCGGTGAATGAAGTCCTGGGCCGCTACCGCGACGCGGGCCAGATTCCGGGCTATGGCCAAAGCCCTGTGGCTGCTGCCACCGAAAACCGCCTGGTAGTCAACTACCCCAACGTAGACACCCTGCAACCTCAGCGCACCGCCACCCGTGCTGACGTAGCCGCCTTTATTTACCAGGCGCTGGTGGCCCAGGGCCGCATGCCCGCCCTGCAAGCGGGGCTGAGCGCCAACAACTACATCGTGGACTACACTCCCGGCACCGCCTCTGGGGGAAACAACAACACCGCTACTTCGCCCCGCCTGGTGGCCAATGGCACCCGCCTAGAGGTGCGCTATCCCAACGCCGATATTGACATTGTGGTGGCCCCCGGCCAAACCGTAGCCACTAGCCTGCAAACTACCCAGCCTGTTCTCAACCGCCAGGGCCAGGTGCTGATTCCGGTGGGTAGCACAGTGCAGGGGCGGATTGTGCCCGTGGAAATTCGCGGGTCGTCGGTGACGGCGGCTAAGTTTGTGGCCGACAGCCTGACGGTGAACGGGCGCACCTATAACGTCAATGCCGAGTCGAGTGCGATCGCCGCCACCAACAGCGTCACCAGCGGCACCCTGCAAGGGGCGCTGATCACTGGCGCAGCGGAGTCGATTTTGACTACCATCACGGGCAACCGCACCATCGGCAGCATAGTCGGTGCAATTATCACTGGCGACAACCAGACCACCTCCAACAGCGCCGTGGTGGTGATTCGCCCCAGCGATCTCGACCTCACCCTGCGGTCTGACCTGACGGTCGATGCGATCGCCAGCAACTAGCCATGCACCGCTAGCCAAACGCAGGGCGGCTCACAGCTGGTGAAATCGACCCGATGCCGCACGTGGGCCGGTATCAGCACATAGTCGCCTGGCCCCAGACTTAAAGCCGCGCCATCCTCGTAGGTGAGGGTGGCGCGGCCTTGTAATAGCACCACCCATTCTGCCTGGGGCTGGTCATACCACTGGCCGGGGGGGGTAGTTTGCCCCGTTGAGACAATGCGCTCTACCCGCAGGTGGGGCGTGGCAAATAGCGTCGTGAATAATTCTGCCTCTGGCAGTGGCTTGGGCAGCTGAAACAGATTGTCGAGCACTGGGGGCATGGGGTAACGGCTAGCTGACAGAACAGTTGTCTTGATTGCCGGTGACCTTAGAGGCTACCGCGTTTTTGGGCACCATGGTCAACCCACCCACGCTAATGCCTACGAACCATACCAGTCGCGCCGCACCTGCATATGATGAGGAATAGGGTTTTGCTGCATTCGCTCTACTAATGCCCCCAAAAACTGTCGCTTCATTTCTGCATTGGCAATGGGGGATAACATTATTTGAGGAGATTGAACGAACAGCTCAACTTCTGTACCTTTGGACAGCTCGAAAGCAATTTGGGGGATAAATGCTCCGTTACGGTAGGCTCAAGCTAAAAGTAAGGTAGCTATGACGACGGTTCGCTTTCAAGCTGACGATGAAAGAGATAGGGTTCTTGACTACAATGCTAGTAACCTTGCGCTAAATGGAACACTGGCTATGCAGTGTAATACAATCTTGGAAACTTTAAAGCAACATCAAACGGTGCTAAAAGACTTGGGTGTGCGATCGCTAGCTTTATTTGGGTCGGTTGCGCGAGATGAAGCTACACCTAGCAGCGATATCGACATTGTGGTCGAGTTCGAACCTCCTATAACCTTCGATCGCTATATGGATGTTAAGTTTTATCTGGAAGATAACCTGGGCAAAAAGGTCGATCTGGTTAGCTGGAAATCATTAAAGCCTCAGCTGCGGAAGATGGTAGAACAAGAGGCCGTCTATGTCTCGTGATCTGCGACTTTATTTGACTGATATTTTGATATCAGGAGAAAAAGTTTTACATTATACCGAAGGCATGAACTTTGAGAATTTCGTGGCAGATGATCGTACGTTTGATGCTGTCATACGCAACCTTCAAATTATTGGAGAGGCTGTTAAAAATGTTCCTGATGATGCTCGTCTCCTTAAGCCTGAAATAGAATGGCGAAAAATTGCTGGACTGAGAGATATCTTAGCTCATGCTTATTTTCAAATTGAGGAGGAAATTATTTGGGATGTTGCAATACTGTTCGGATAAGGTTCAGGTTGGTATTAGGATCGAGAAATTAAGTTGGGGTCGAACCGTTCCCCTCCCCCGATGGGAGGGTTTTCGGGCGGGGAATTTTGCCCGAGGCTTTTTCACGACCCGTGGATTACTGCGCCCCGCTCGGGGCGGAATGCGTTGTTCTGCCAACTCCGTCATGAGCCA
>NZ_SMDQ01000141.1 GCF_012911975.1 Nodosilinea sp. P-1105
AATCGCTGCATCAGAGAGAAGCTGGCCAAGCAAGGTCATCCGGTCTTTTCCTCTGGCCTGCACTAAAATGCACTACCCCTATTCTTTCCCCTCTCAAAAGCTTCTAGAATTCCTCGATCTACTTCAAGACTACATAATTCAGCAGCAGCGATGATCGATCTTGTCATATAAAATTGATACTTCTCAAGATAATCAGCATACGATCCCAAAACTGAGCTTGGTAGCTGAAGCGCTTTTTCTGTTTCTTCCTGAAAAGATCTTGCCGCAAACTGAAACTGCTTTAAGATAGGTGTAAGTTTTGAATCACGCTCTATTTCTTGAAGAGCAAGATTGACACGCATTCGTATTTCTTGTGCTGACTTTCTGAGGTGATCCGGATGATGAAATTGATAGCCTAAGCTTTCAGTCAGAAGTCTTCGATCTTCCAAAAAAGTTAGCAACTGAGCGACAACCTTCCGCTCACTTTGTGTTATTTCTAGGTTTTTTCTATTTATAGCTTTAATATCTTCAAGCAGCGGACACACCCTAAATAATTCCAAAGTTGGAATCATAAACCCAACCCTAGCTTCAATACGGTTTGGATCGGTTGCTACTATCATTCCGATAACTGCACTTAGATTCGTATCCCAAACGGGTGAGCCACTAAACCCAGGTTCAACTTGAAATCCTGACTGTTCTTTATCTTCAATTTGAACCCATCCATTTGCTAAACCTTTAATTACAATGCCATCAGCCCAAACCCCCTGAGGATTGCCTTTAGGAAGACCAAATACTTGAAATCGATGTTGCTCTAAATCTGATGGATTAGTTAGCAGAAAACAAGCTGGTTTAGCTGATAGTACTGGCTCATCTAACTCCAAAAGAGCAATATCTTCACCAAACTCTGAAAGCGCTGCTTGATTGAAATGAACTGGACGCCAAAATGTAACTTTGGCATTAAAAACTTGCTGTAAAATCCCAAAAGCAAAGTCCAATTGGACAGTTGTCTTAGGTTGTTCGTTAGTCGTCCTAGAAATACCTAGAGCATCTAAAATGACATGAGCACAGGTTACAATATGTTTGTCTGAAACTAAACATCCAACTCCTACATAATTCCCCTTTGCTGAACGAATCCTGGTAAGTGCCGACTCTAGTTTCTTTGTCATTGAGCCTTCTTCCATTTCAAAGTAATTTCATAATTAACTTCACCGCCTGCCAGGGCAATGATGGCTCCAGCTTCAGCCGTAAGCTTTATTCCAAATTTGACTTCCACCTCATCTGCTGGTTCATTGAGTTCTCTCAGTTTGCTAATAAGAGTAGAAGCTATAGGCTGAATCTTGTCCAATGCTTGCTCATAGGTTTGTTGGGCTTTGACCACCATTTCAGTAGGATTTAGCCCAACTCTACCATCACCCTCTACAGGCTCATCAACCTCAGCAAAGACTGAATCACCACTAGGCAGCGTAAATTCAACTATCTTTTTCATAACTCCTCATATTGTTACCCCAAAAGGCACCTTGGTAATATGAGACATAACAATCTTATTAGAGAGATAGTTTCCACATATCGTCCCTAGGAGGGCAGATAGGCAGAACGCTTCCGCGTATCTACCGCAATCTGCTAGATCGCCAGAAACTTTCCGCATATTAACCGAATCTGGGTAGATAGCCAGAAACCTTCCACATAATTTAGCTATAGTACATATAGACTATGAGTAGCGTTTATCACATGCTGTACTGATGGCACAGGACTCCCCCCTTCAGAAGAAACCAGCAAAACTGCTGGACCAGGTACGTGAGGTCATGCGGTTGAATCATTACGCCTACCGCACAGAAGAAACCTACGTCCAGTGGATCAGGCGATACATCTTGTTTCATGACAAGCGCCACCCCAAAGACATGGGTCGATCTGAAATTGAAGCTTTCTTGACGGATCTGGCTGTCAACCAGCAGGTTGCAGCCTCGACTCAAAATCAAGCGCTCAACGCCATATTGTTTCTGTATCACAAAGTTTTAGGGATTGAGATCGCTGGCATCAACGCTGTTAGAGCAAATCAACCGCGTAATTTGCCAGTCGTGTTAACTAAGGCGGAAGCATTAGCCATCATTCAGACGATCGGTGGTCCCCACCAGCTTGTGGTGAAGCTTCTCTATGGCAGTGGTTTGCGGCTTTCTGAGGCTTTGCGATTGCGCATCAAAGACCTTGACCTTGCCCAGCAGCAAGTCATTGTCAGAGACGGTAAGGGGAGCAAGAATCGGATCACGATGCTGCCAGCCAGCGTGCTCACGGAACTTCAAGATCATTTAGTCGGGGTTCGGCGGCAACACCAGCAAGACCTGGGGCGTGGTTTTGGTTCGGTCTATCTGCCCTTTGCGCTAGAGCGCAAGTATCTCAACGCTAACCGAGATTGGATCTGGCAATACGTCTTTCCGGCGGGTCGAATTGTGAAAGACCCCCGTAGCGGAGAAATGCGGCGGCACCATTTGCATGAGAGTGGGATTCAAAAAGCGGTCAAACAGGCTGTACGCCAAGCTGGAATTGCTAAGAAAGTCGGCTGCCATACGTTTCGCCATAGCTTTGCCACCCACCTATTAGAGAGCGGTTACGATATCCGCATCATTCAAGAACTGTTGGGCCATAAAGATGTAAAAACCACCATGATTTACACCCACGTGCTGAATCGGGGTGGGCGGGGGGTGCGCAGTCCGTTGGATGGGTAGGGGGGCAAGGGCAATTGTTACCCTACGGTTGACGGCGGGGAGTCGCCCCACTATGCTCTTACATTAAGCCGTTCAGTCGAACGGTGACCACACAGAACT
>NZ_SMDQ01000142.1 GCF_012911975.1 Nodosilinea sp. P-1105
ACGACCCGTCTAAGTTGCTGCCACCTAAATCAGCGGCAGCGACCCCTTGACACCCCAAGGCCAACACAGTATCTACGGCTTCAATCCAAAATCCAAAATCCAAAATCCAAAATTCAAAATTCTCGCAAACCCACCCCTGCCTACTTCGACAAGTTGCCCCTCCGGGGCCGCTACGCGCTAGCGAAGCCATGCCACAGGCAGGCCTCCCAAGAGGGGAACCGGACATCCCTACCCTGCGGGAAGCCGCTTACGTGCGCTGCACACGCTTCGCGTTCCATGTCGCTTGCGAAACGCGTCTACCACCCTTCGACAAGCTCAGGGCAGCGCCCATCCACCCCATCACCCCATCACCCCATCACCCCATCACCCCATCACCCCATCACCCCATCACCCCATCACCCCATCACCCCACCTCCATGCCCAGGTTCGCGGCCAAAAAAGCCCACTTATCCGAGATTTCCTCAATCACCTTGGCGGTGGGCTTGCCAGCCCCGTGACCTGCTTTGGTTTCAATGCGGATGAGCACGGGGCGATCGCCCCCATGGGCCGTTTGTAAAGCAGCGGCGAACTTAAAGCTGTGGGCGGGCACCACCCGGTCATCGTGGTCGGCGGTGGTAATCAGGGTGGCGGGATAGGCCGTGCCTGGCTTCAGGTTATGCAGCGGCGAATAGGCATAGAGGGTCTTAAATTCCACTTCGTTTTGGGGAGAGCCATAGTCTGACTCCCAGGCCCAGCCGATAGTGAACTGATTAAACCGCAGCATATCCATCACCCCCACCGCTGGCAGGGCGGCGGCAAATAAATCAGGCCGCTGGGTCATGCAAGCCCCCACCAACAGTCCGCCGTTGCTCCCCCCCATGATCGCCAGTTTGTCTGGGCTGGTATACCTCTGGGCGATTAGCCATTCGGCGGCGGCAATAAAGTCGTCGAACACATTTTGCTTATGCAGCTTGGCACCAGCCAGGTGCCAGTCTTCGCCATATTCGCCGCCCCCCCGCAGGTTAGGCACGGCATAGACCCCGCCCATTTCCATCCACACCAGGTTGCTGACGGAGAAAGACGGTGTTAAGGAGATGCTAAAGCCCCCATAGCCATAAAGCAGAGTGGGGTTCTGGCCATTCAAATCTATCCCTGTCTTATGGGTGATGAACATGGGAACGCGGGTACCGTCTGGACTGGTGTAAAACACCTGGGTCGTCGTGTAGTTCCCTGGATCAAAATCCACCTGGGGCTGACGGTAGAGGGTGCTTTGGCCGGTCACCATGTCGTAGTGGTAGATCGTATTGGGCACCGTAAAGCTGGTGAAGCTGTAGAAGGTTTCGGTGTCGTTGCGCTTGCCGTCAAAGCCCCCGGCCGAGCCAATACCCGGTAGCTCCACCTGCCGCACCAGATCCCCCGTCAGGCTATAGATGCGGATGGAGGTGTAGGCATCTTTCAGGTAGTCAGCCACAAACTGGTGGTTCAGCAGGCTAACATCCTCCAGGGTGTCCTCAGCTTCTGGGATAATTTCCTGCCAGTGGGCGCGATCGGGCTGGGCCAAGTCGATGGCAATCAGCCTGCCTTTGGGGGCATTCAGGTCGGTACGTAGCCAGAACATCGACCCATCGTTGTCAATCACGCCATAGCTGGCCTCAAACTCAGAAATGAGCTCCACTACTGGGCTGTCGGTGGTACTCAGGTCTTTGTAGAACACCAGGTTGTTGGGATCGGTACCTTTCCACACCGAAATGATTAAATAGCGACCATCGTCGGTGACGCTACCGCCAAAGCCCCATTCCTTTTGGTCAGGGCGCTCGTACACCAGCACATCCTCAGCTTGGGGGGTGCCCAGCCGGTGGTAGTAGAGCTTTTGGTAATAGTTGACCGCCTCTAGCTTGGTGGTTTCGTCCGGTTCGTCGTAGCGGCTGTAGAAAAAGCCCTGGTGGTCGTGGGTCCACGACGCCCCCGAAAACTTCACCCATTTCAAGTGGTCGTCGGTGTCTTGGCCAGTGGCAATCTCCCGCACATACCACTCCACCCAATCAGAGCCCCCCGTAGACAGGCCATAGGCTAAATAGGCTCCATTTTCACTCACGGCTAGGCCGCTGAGGGAGACGGTGCCATCCTCAGACAGGGTGTTAGGGTCCAGCAATACCTGGGGTTCGGCCTCCAGGGTGGTTAGGGTGTAGAGCACACTCTGGTTTTGCAGACCATCATTTTTGAAGTAAAAGTAGCGCCCCCCTCGCTTAAAGGGGGTACTGTAACGCTCGAAGTTCCACAATTGGGTCAGCCGTTGGTTGATGGCCGCTCGCCCGGGCAGTTGCTTCAGATAGCCGAAGGTTACCTGATTTTGGGCCTCAATCCACTGGCGACTAGCCTCTGACTGGGGATCCTCTAGCCAGCGGTAGGGATCGGCCACGGTGACCCCATGGTAGGTATCAACCTGATCCTGCTGGGGACTGGAGGGATACTGAAACGGGCTATTGGTCATAGCTGCACTGGAGTGACGATAGTAGTCACCCTAACAGGAAGCCCTCCTGAAAAACCAGAGAGGGTATCGGGGGTGTCAGGTGCTAGGTGTCAGGTATCAGGAATGGTTGGCAGACTTAGGCGATTTCCAAGAAAGAAGATCCCCACTTCAACTCCCGGTTCGCTCATTTTTGAGTGAGGTCAGCCAATTAGGTTAGATTTGGGCTATGGAAACTCCTCTAACCGTTATCACAGAACGGGTTGACGATATTCCCCTGCTG
>NZ_SMDQ01000143.1 GCF_012911975.1 Nodosilinea sp. P-1105
TCTGCTGGTCGCGATCCGATGGGCAAAATGAGGGAGGCTCTTGTTCTACCGTGCAAGCTCTAAAGGGCTTTAGGGTGTATCCAGAGTCACTCCTAGGTCTATTTTGGGCCAACCCTTACATACAAGGGTGCATTAGCGGTCGGGGTCTGGACCTTGGTGGTCAACCTGGGGCCGCAATGCACCGGTTGGGGAAGGAGAGCTGCCGTAGGGACAGACCTATGTGTCTGCCCTGACAGGAAATGGTAACGGAGGTGGATGAAGAAATGGGGATCAGTATTTATCAGGCTCCCTGGTGGCGATACCGCGATACAGGTAGCCTGCAAGGCGTGGCAGTGACTTGGCGTAATCAGCCGTGATGGTGACCGTCTCAAACTGCTGTTCCACCAGCTGCTGAATGTTGCGATCGAGGTGGCAGCCATCACCAATCCGCTTTTGCAGTGGGGTTAAGCGACGCTGCCAAGCTTGCACCCCCGGTTCAGGGCTGAGGCCATGCTCCATAAAGAAAAACTGTCCCCCTGGTTTGAGCACCCGATAAATTTCCCGGATCGCTTGATCTACCCTAGGGATGCTGCATAGGGTAAACGTGCTAACTACACTGTCAAAGGTATGATTGTCCATCGGCAGGGTTTCACCGCCAAGGATGTGATGATCCACCGCGATCGCCCCCTGGGCAATGCGCTTTTCGGCTAGCCGATGTACCCCTGGATTAGGATCCACTGTAACGATTTGGCGAATGGCATCGGGATAGTAGGACAGGTTCAGGCCGGTGCCGAAACCAATTTCTAGGACTTGCCCTGACACCTGGGCTAACGTCTGCCGACGATACTCCCCCAGGGTAGGATCGGACAGGGAAAAGTCCAGCAGATAGGGCAAGATGCGCTCACTGTAAAACCCCATGGGCCTGTAAGAAACCTGATCGTCAAGACCTTTAATTCTAAGCCAATGCCGTTTAAGCTGACGACCGAACCCAGGGTAGAGACCAAGATGCGCACCATGGCCCAGCGCGTGCGCTGGCAGCACTCCCAGGTGCTGGAACGGGGCATCGACCAAACCCGTCTGGTCTTAGAAGATGGTGAGTCGTATGATCAAGGCTTTTCGTTTTTAGTCGTAGGAGACAGCGGCACCGGACGCCATCGCCGCAGTAGCCCCCAGCGTCAGGTTGCCCAACAGCTATTAACCCATGGCAACGATGCCCGATTTACCCTACACACGGGGGATGTGGTTTACCTGGTGGGCTCTCGGGAACAGTACCGGGCAAACTTTATCAAACCCTATCGAGACTGGCTGGTGGGGGGCCAAAACTACCAACAAATGGCCTACGATCGGATGGTATTCAAATGGCCTATGTTGCCAGTACCGGGCAACCACGACTATTATGACTTGCCCTGGTGGGTTGGTCTACTGGCCGGGTTGACTGCACCCCTGCGCTACGCCCTACGCTCCTATGTAGATATAGATGTGGGCTGGCATGGTTCGTTTAAGGGGGACGCCTATGCTCGCGCGTTTCTCGACTATCTCAAGGCCATTCCCGAGTCCCGCTTAGGAGAACATCTCGATCGTCACTACACAAGCACCCTGGACGATCGCCGCTGCCTTACCTATCGTCCCGGCCAGTTTACCCGGCTGCCTAATCGCTATTACCACTTCCGCTATGGTGGTATTGATTTCTTTGCCCTTGACTCGAATACCTTTAATCAACCATTGCCCCTCAAGGATGATGGCTACGGTGGGACCAGTCGTCAGACCTTGGTGCAACAGCGCCAACAGCTGGAAGTCGATAAGGCTGACCTATTGCGTCAGGCAGGACTGGATGCCTTAAACCCCACCACTGCAGATCACCGAGAAGACATTACCGAAGAACTAGAGGCGATCAACGAGCAAATTTACGACATTGACAAACAACTTTCAGTTTCTCGAACACCCACGGTGGACTTTGATCAGCTGCACTGGTTGCGGGATGGGCTGATTGCCTCTTGGCAAAACCCGGCGGTGCGGGGGCGAATTTTGTTTTTTCACCATCCCCCCTATGTGAGCGAAGCTACCAAGTGGCCCCAGGGACAAACCCTAGCGGTGCGTCACCACCTGCGCCAGGTGCTGGACGCCGTAGCCGATCGGGTGGGTGACATTACCCAGGACCAGCCTCTGGTAAATTTGGTGCTGAATGGCCATGCCCACTGCCTTGACTATCTACGCACAGGCGATACTGGCCATGGCGATCGCCATATTCCCTGGGTAGTGTGTGGTGGCAGCGGCTATAGTCTGCGGCGGCAGCGGCCAGAAGGGCCAGAGTTAACCGAAATGACCGACAACAGCAATGGCGAAAACGTCGTTTTGGCCACCTCTCACCTATACTTGGGTCGCCGGGGCAAGGGCAGCACCCTTCAGCGTCCCTACTCAGCCCTACGTATAGATGTTAATGATGGTGTCCCCCTCAAGCTTACCTTGACACCTTTAGTGGCCGAAAAGGTAGAGGGGGGCTGGAAACAGTATTGCCTAGACCAGATTACCGTTTGAGCCAACCTAAACCAAATTCAAGGCTAGTACAGCTACCCGGAATTAAAAATGCAAAGTTCAAGGTGAAAAATTGCTTAACGGGTGACAACGTACCTAGAGAGCTTGCTGCATCAGGGATAGAGCATAGAAACCTCGCTGAAAATAGAGTTG
>NZ_SMDQ01000144.1 GCF_012911975.1 Nodosilinea sp. P-1105
TATTAGATGACAATTACTTTGGCGGGTGACGACAACTATTTTGGCGGGTAGTACAGCGCTAGGAATAGCCGACGTCAGAATCGCAATCAAGAGCCCCTAAGACTACTTCCAATAGATATTGGAGGTGTGTCTAGGTGTCGATACAGCCATATCAAATCAAGGTGTATATGCAAGCTAGAAAGACCGGGTCGACGCAAACCCAAGCGTCGGCCCTTGCCGGGATATCAGACCGTAGTGGGCAACGGATAGAGGCGGGAGAGCATCAAGTGGATCGGGGCCGCAAGCGAGATTGGCGAACCCGCTGCGACCCATTAGACGGGGTCTGGGAAAGCGAACTAGAACCGATGCTGCGCCAGGAGCCTCGCCTGCAGCCGACGACCTTATATGAGTACCTTCAGGAGCAGTATCCAGGGCAGTATGCCCAGGTGCTGCGCACCCTGCAGCGTCGGGTAAGTGACTGGAAACAGCGTCATGGGCAGACGCCAGAGGTGATGTTCGAGTTACGCCATGAGCCTGGGCTGATGGGGTTATCGGACTTCACCGAACTGAAAGGGTTGAGCATCACCATTGGCGGTGAGCCGTACCCGCACTTGATCTATCACTACCGGCTAGCCTATAGCGGTTGGCAGTATGCCCAAATTATTGAAGGTGGGGAAAGCTTTATCGCCTTATCTGAAGGATTGCAGAATGCGTTTGAGGCCTGTGGCGGAGTGCCCCGACAGCACCGCACCGACAGTTTGAGTGCGGCCTACCGCAATGCGGGAAGTAATCATAAACAGCTCACCCAACTCTATGAGCACCTCTGCGAGCACTATCGGTTGGAGCCCACTCGCAACAATCGGGGCATCGCCCATGAAAACGGGGCGATAGAGTCTCCCCATGGCCATCTCAAAAATCGCCTGACCCAGCAGCTCTACCTACGAGGCAGTTTTGAGTTTGCCAGCGTGGCGGATTACCAGGCTTGTATCGCTGGGGTGGTCTCCAAACTCAATAACCAGTGCGCCGAAAAATATGCGCAGGAGCGCTCCCACCTCCAAGCCTTACCCCGGTATCGGGTGGCTGACTATGAGGTGTTGAGTGCCCAGGTGAGTTCTCGCAGCACCATCACGGTGCGTCGAATCTTATATACGGTACCGTCTCGACTCATCGGTCGTCAGCTGGAAATCCATCTTTACCACAATCGCCTGCGGGGCTATCTGGGCCAGAACTCTGTGGTGGAATTGCCGCGGGTCCGGGCCACTGGAGGGCTGCGTCGAGGGCGCTGCATCAACTACCGCCATGTGATTGAGGCGCTGCACCAAAAGCCCAGAGCCTTCATTTATTGCACCTGGCAAGCCGAGTTGTTGCCCAATCAGCTGTATCGAGCCCTCTGGGCTCAGATGAAACAAGACTTTGCCTTAGATAAAGCGGCCCTGTTGATGGTCGAAGCCCTCTATATCGCCGCCACGCAAGACAAAGAAACGGCAGTAGCCGACTACCTCGAAGACCAACTAACCGGCAGCACCCTAAGCCTCAACGGCCTGCGGCAACACTTTAGCGCGGGGGACAAGACGTCCAACCCGCCGTTGAGCTATCACCAACATTCCCTGGATGACTATGACCATCTCCTCCACTCCCCCCAACTCAGTCAGCCCGTATCAAACCCTGAGTCTTCATCTCAAGAGTCTCCGGCTGTCCCACATGCTCAACCATTGGGAGGCCCTTGAACACCAGGCCATGCAGGAACAGTGGTCCTATGCGCAGTTCCTGCTGGCGTTATGTGAGACAGAGATTGAGCGACGCTGGAGCCAACGCTTAAAACGTGCCCTCAACGAGGCTCAAGTCCCCAATGCCAAGACCTTAGTTACCTTTGACTGGTCCCACCTCAAGGACTTCAATCCCGCGCCGTTGATGCAGTTGACCACCGATTCAGAGTGGCTTAAGCGGGCTGACAATTGCTTATTGTTTGGTCCCTCGGGGGTGGGCAAAACCCATTTGGCCTGTGCCGTGGCCCGAGCCGTCGTCGAGTTGGGATACCGGGCTAAGTTCTTTGCTGCCACCACCTTGGTGCAAACCTTGCAGCATGCCAAACGTCAATTACTCTTGCCCAGCACCCTCAAAAAACTTGACCGCTATGACCTACTCATTATTGATGACCTGGGCTATGTCAAAAAATCGGAGGCTGAAACGTCGGTCCTCTTTGAGCTGATCGCTCATCGCTATGAGCGCAAAAGTCTCTTGGTCACCGCCAATCAACCCTTCAGTCAATGGAATACGATTTTTGCCGATGACATGATGACTGTCGCCGCTGTCGATAGGTTGGTGCACCATGCCTTGATCGTTGAGCTTCAAGCTGACAGCTACCGCAAGCGTTCTGCCAACCAGCGCGCTCAAACCCAGGACACCTCCCAGAACACCCTTTCGGAGGTCAGCACCTCTGCTCCCGTCCCAGCCAAGACCAGTAATTGACGCGACAACTAGAACGGATCTACTGATCCCTCTTATCACGTCAATTGAATTTTCTCAAATCTCCGCAGTAGTACACAGGGGGCTATTCGGAGGGCGTTAACCCGTCAATCTAATTGACGCGACCCGCCAAAGTAATTGACATTTGATA
>NZ_SMDQ01000145.1 GCF_012911975.1 Nodosilinea sp. P-1105
AATCGCTGCATCAGAGAGAAGCTGGCCAAGCAAGGTCATCCGGTCTTTTCCTCTGGCCTGCACTAAAATGCACTACCCATGGTTATACCAGCCTGTTTCATCCAATTGAGGGCAAATTCGATGAGCTGACTGCCGATACCACGACCCTGAGCTTCTGGATCGACAGCAACCATGTAAATCTCGCCCATGCTGTCCTCTACAGTTAGTTTGACCGCAATAAAGCCCACAACCGTTGCTCCATCGATCGCGACCCATACCGTTGTGTCATCGGCAGCGCAGACCTCTGTAACCGCTTTTTCCTGGCTGATACGCCAGCCATCAGCGTAGAAAGCATGGAACAGATCAGCGTCAAGGGCATTCTGAATGGAGTCAAAAACGGGTGCCCAGGCCCGCAGTGACAGACGCACAACAGCATCAAGATAATCTGGGGTGTATGGCTCAATTCGCATGGGATGAGATGTCTATAGAGATTCAGTTTTGCCACATTACTCAATCGTCGCGAAGGTATACAAATGAGTCAGGCAAATCTGCGATGGGTCTCAGCTCGTCAGCAGTAAAAAATGCGCCTGCGATCGCAGGCGCGCTCAATTGCTTTACGTTGATGGCTACTTAAGTTAGCGAATCACAGGGACATCGCTGAAAGCAACTGGTATTGCTTCACCTGAGGCTAAATCCAGCGGGAAGTTGTGGGCATTGCGCTCGTGCATCACCTCCATGCCTAGGTTGGCCCGGTTGATCACATCGCATAGCAGAGGCCAGTGCCCCGCCAAACACACCCGCGACCCCCAGCATGTGGAAGGGGTGCATGAGAATGTTGTGCTCAGCCTGAAACACCAGCATAAAGTTGAAGGTACCCGAAATGCCCAGGGGCATGCCGTTGGAGAAGGACCCCTGACCGATGGGGTAGATCAAAAACACAGCGGTGGCGGCGGCCACGGGGGCACTGTAGGCCACGCAAATCCAGGGGCGCATGCCCAATTGATAGCTCAGCTCCCACTCGCGGCCCATGTAGCAGAACACCCCAATCAAGAAGTGAAAGATCACCAACTGGTAGGGGCCGCCGTTGTACAGCCACTCGTCGAGGGATGCGGCTTCCCAGATGGGGTAGAAGTGCAGGCCAATAGCGTTGGAGGAGGGCACCACAGCGCCGGAAATGATGTTGTTGCCGTACATCAGAGAACCCGCCACAGGCTCCCGGATGCCGTCGATATCCACCGGCGGGGCGGCGATGAAAGCAATTACAAAACAGGTGGTGGCAGTCAGTAGGGTTGGAATCATCAACACCCCAAACCAACCCACATAGAGTCGGTTCTCAGTGCTGTCGTTGAACGGGGTATCCAATCAGGTGATTTTCGCCCGGTGGACCCCTGGCTGACGGTCAACCACATCATGGGCATCTGCACGTTTTATTTCAATGCCCAGGCCAATATGCGCAATGTGCAGCCTGACTTTGAGTGGTTCACCCCGGAAGCGATCGAGCACTTTACCGAGTCGGCGATCGCCATAGTGCTGGCAGGGATTAAGGCCCACCCATAACTCGATGGCCCTGATGCTGAATCAGTAACGCTTCGATCAGCTTTTGGGCAGTTTTCAGCCGTTGCGGATCCTCCGATTGGGCTACCCAGGCCGCCAGCTCATTCAGCGCCCCGTTCACCAAATGGGCAAAGCCCTCCGCATCAACCACCTGGAGGTCCCCCTCCGCCACCGCTAGCTGAATTGATTCTTGTAGCAAACCAAACCCATACTGATCGATTTCTACCAGGGTATCTGCCGCCAAAACAGCGGGCGCTTCGATAAACACCAGCCGCCGCAAGTCTTCCTGCTGAGCCACTTCCAAAAAGGCCTGGCAGCCAACCACGAGTTGCGCCCAATTGGTTTCTAAGGGTGCAATGCGGGTGCGAATGTGGGCGGTGATTTGGTCGTAGGCTTCCACTACCACCGCCTTAAATACCCCCAGCTTGTCGCCAAACTGGTGATAGAGCGCTCCTCGAGTAATCCCCAGTTCCCGAATAATTTCCTCGGTGCCGGTGGCAGCATAGCCCTGGGTAGCGAATAGATGGCGGGCTCGATCCAAGATGGCCCGGCGGGTGCGGCGGGTTTGTTCGGCTTTGGTCAGCTTGGGTGGCATGGCGATCGCACAAATACATTCAGACAGTATGTATCTTGACAGAGAAGAGGGAAGGCTCTACTTTGAGATACATGCAGATTGTATCTTTATGGGGTTACCTCAAAGGAGTCGATATGTCTGCCCTGGTCACGACTCGAAAGGCTACAAGAGCTGACATTCCCTTTCTCACCCAAATTGAATACGAACTCCCGGTTCGCTCATTTTTGAGTGAGGTCGGCCAATTAGGTTAGATTTGGGCTATGGAAACTCCTCTAACCGTTATCACAGAACGGGTTGACGATATTCCCCTGCTG
>NZ_SMDQ01000146.1 GCF_012911975.1 Nodosilinea sp. P-1105
ACCAGTTACATCGAGCGTTTGAACAACACGTTGAGGCAGCGGGTGGCGCGACTGGTGAGAAAGACCCTGTCGTTCTCTAAAAAGCTCGAGAACCACATTGGGGCCATCTGGCTATTCATCCATGACTACAATCGCTGCATCAGAGAGAAGTTGGCCAAGCAAGGTCATCCGGTCTTTTCCTCTGGCCTGCACTAAAATTCACTACCACCATTTCCTCCCAGGGCGGACACACAGGTCCGCCCCTACGCCATCTCCCCCATCTCCCCCATCTCCCCCATCTCCCCCATCTCCCCCATGCCTCCCCTGCTGACTGTCCAAAACCTCAAAGTCCACTTCCCCCAATCTGGTGGATTTCTGAATCGCCAGCCGAGTTGGATCAAGGCTGTCGATGGGCTCACCTTTGATATTTATCCGGGTGAGACCCTGGGCCTGGTGGGCGAATCGGGCTGTGGCAAAAGCACCACAGGCCAAGCCATTTTGCAAATGGTTCCATCGACGGATGGCACGGTCTACTTTGAGGGGGTTAATATCACGACCCTGGGGGATGAGGCGCTGCGTAAGGTGCGCCAGCGCCTGCAGATGATCTTTCAAGATCCCTATGGTTCGCTAAATCCCAGGATGACCGTGGGGGATATTTTGGCTGAGCCCCTTGATATCTTTGGCGTCGCCCAGGGGCAGACTCGCCAGCAGCGGGTTGCGGAATTGATGGATATGGTGGGGCTAAACCCTAGCTTTATCTACCGCTATCCCCATGAGTTTTCGGGGGGGCAGCGCCAGCGGATTGTAATCGGTCGAGCTTTGGCCTTAAACCCGGCGTTTGTGGTCTGTGATGAGCCGATCGCAGCCTTAGATGTGTCCATCCAGGCGCAGATTGTAAACCTGCTGCAAAACCTGCAGGATGAGTTGGGCCTCACCTATCTGTTTATTGCCCACGATTTGAGTGTGGTGCGCCATATTTCCACCCGGATCGCCGTGATGTATCTGGGCAAGATTGTGGAATTGGCCGATCGCGATCGCCTCTATACCCAGCCCTTGCACCCCTACACCCAGGCCTTGCTATCTGCGGTGCCCATCCCCGACCCCAAAGTGGAAGCGACCCGTCAGCGGATTGTCCTGGAAGGGGATTTGCCTAACCCCGCCAACCCGCCCAAAGGCTGTTGCTTTCATACCCGCTGCCCCCTGGCAGAACCCATCTGCCGTCAGAAGCCAGGCCCTGCCTTTCGGGAAGTGAGTCCAGGCCATTTTGTGGCCTGCCATCTGGTACCCTAGGACGCCGGTACAGACAAGGATCTACCGTTTGGCGCATTTTTGCTATGGGGTAAACTCTCTCGAACGTTAGATCCGTTAATTTGTATCACACGTAACCATAAGAACCACAAGGACGGGTTGACCGTTACGGCCTAACCCGCCCGTTGATATGTAAGGAAAGCCTATGAGACGCTATCTAATTTCTGGTATCGCCATTACAGCCGCTGGTCTGGCATTAGCTCCGGTGGCTAAGGCCCAAGCCCCTGCTGCGCCAGACACAACCCCTGGTCAGCCGACGATGCCACAGCAAGATCCTGGGCAAGCTCCGCCCCAACCTACAGCCCCGGCCCAAGAACCTCCGGCTCAAGAACCTCCGGCTCAAGAGGCTCCGACTCAAGAACCCCCAGCTCAAGAGGCTCCGTCGCAGCCTATGACGCCAGACCCCGCTGCTGATGACGCTTCAGAGCCTTCTTATCGGGATTCTGTGTCTGACTTAGATCCCACCTTGGGCCCCTTGCCGAGAACTGGGCAGGTGACGCTGCATAATGACAAAGCCGATGTTAGTGGAACTGGCGAAGTCACCATTAACGATCTTCTCATCTACAACCGGCTCCAACGGGGTTCGTAGGATGATTAGACTGCATCCTTAGCAGCTACGAAAGGGCTTAAATTCAAGAAACCATGTTAGAAATGACCACTACTTCGATCGAAGCAGTGGTCATTTTTGCATCTGTGACTCTTGCAGATGGCAATCCCTATAGGCAATAGGCCTACTGTAGAAATTTCAGCGAATAATACAAAAATACTGTGCCCATGTCATGTTTCTGTCCTTGCTCCATAGCTTTCCAGACTAAATCGCTTGAAGATAGGCGATATACAAGTTTGCTTGAATTTATCGGCGAGCCTTTAGAAATCTTGTCAGCAATTTACCACTCTGACAATGAAGAATAGGAAAGAAAGATACAGTTACACACTATTTACAACCACTTGTTCTACGATCACGGATCCGTCATAAGCCAAGCAAGAAGCACTTATATAGCGGTTCTCATCCGGGTGAGGTACAGTAGCAGCGGAAAGTAAACCAGCTCCGAATATCATTCAAAGACACCT
>NZ_SMDQ01000147.1 GCF_012911975.1 Nodosilinea sp. P-1105
GCGGAGACTGGAGAGCGGAGAACGGAGAGTTTGAGAAACAGGATTTTTGATGCAGCCAATGACTAACCATCAATGCTTTCCGTCCTCCGTCCTCCGTTTTCCGTCCTCCAAACCGTTTCCATTAATTCGACTTCCGAAGAAGTTGTTGGGGGAAATCTGTTTTTGACAATCTTGAGGTTGCTTGTTAGTTTCCATTAATTCGACTTCCGAAGAAGTTGTTGGGTAGAGTTACAGGTGGCCAGATGTTTAATCTAGAGGGGTTTCCATTAATTCGACTTCCGAAGAAGTTGTTGGGAAAAGCAGCTTAAAGCGTTACCAGATTTTGATTCTAGGATAAGTTTCCATTAATTCGACTTCCGAAGAAGTTGTTGGGACCTAAGTGTAACCTTTGCATACTGTCAGATATTTTACGTTTCCATTAATTCGACTTCCGAAGAAGTTGTTGGGTAAGACGGCGGTGCTAGTGTTTGGGGCACCACCCTGCGTTTCCATTAATTCGACTTCCGAAGAAGTTGTTGGGGTAGCGGCATGACCATTGGCATCCAAAACGAAATGTTTCCATTAATTCGACTTCCGAAGAAGTTGTTGGGAAAAATGGATAGAAACATTGAGATTGAATCAATGTTTCCATTAATTCGACTTCCGAAGAAGTTGTTGGGTAAAATGAAGGAGATTGATATTCCAAACCCCCTCTAATGTTTCCATTAATTCGACTTCCGAAGAAGTTGTTGGGCCCTTACGGCTAAGGCCCCTAAAGGCCATCCATTGGCCGGGTTTCCATTAATTCGACTTCCGAAGAAGTTGTTGGGAAAACACAACGAGAGGTATAATCCTATGTCTAATTATGGTTTCCATTAATTCGACTTCCGAAGAAGTTGTTGGGCTGAAGCCGTTGACGTGACGTTTGAGCGGTACAACCGTGCGTTTCCATTAATTCGACTTCCGAAGAAGTTGTTGGGGTAATTGATATGGCAATTCCAGTAAGAGTTATTGGCAGTTTCCATTAATTCGACTTCCGAAGAAGTTGTTGGGAGAAAACACCGCTACCGCTACCGCTACCGCTTTTCAAGTTTCCATTAATTCGACTTCCGAAGAAGTTGTTGGGGGAAAAAGTCATGGCTTACATCAAAGAATCCTATTAGTTTCCATTAATTCGACTTCCGAAGAAGTTGTTGGGCTAATTCGGTTTTGATGTATCTCCAGCCTGGGGGCGTTCTGTTTCCATTAATTCGACTTCCGAAGAAGTTGTTGGGTCGGGCGATTACAATGATCTCTCTAATCGTCCAAGTTTCCATTAATTCGACTTCCGAAGAAGTTGTTGGGGTAGTAGAGGGGTTAAAAATTAAAAATGTCTGACACTAAGTTTCCATTAATTCGACTTCCGAAGAAGTTGTTGGGTGGCGGCCTGCTGTACGTCTGTGCGCCCTGCCGGTCGGTTTCCATTAATTCGACTTCCGAAGAAGTTGTTGGGGGAGAAAGAACGAAAATATCAATTTGCGGCGGGCGGGTTTCCATTAATTCGACTTCCGAAGAAGTTGTTGGGCTAAACCTGGGATCATCTAAAACAATACCTAGGATGTTTCCATTAATTCGACTTCCGAAGAAGTTGTTGGGAGCGGGCCTCTGGGACCCTTATCCCACCTGCATTCTACCACCCCCAATTCAAGGTGGAGCAAACCCCTCTCAATAACCCCCCTCCAATTCTCAATAAGCCCCTCTCCCAAACCGCTCAAACCCTTGTCCCGCAAGTCATTCAAGGTGGATTTCGCCATGTTTATCACCATCCTTACCCGCCAAATCCCCATATCCAGTCGCTTTCAGCGCCAGTGATCCCCTAATATCCTGACCATCGCCATCCAACAAACAGAGGTGCTTGCATCGCCACAACGTAACAATAGTTTGGCCATTACCAAAGAAAACCTAAAGCTTTCAGGGGCCTCCCCGCGATCGCGCCTAGGTTGGGATAACTTTAGCCGAAAAATGCCTGATATCAATGATTCATCTAGCCCCAGTCCCCGGTACTGCCACCTACCAGAACCCCTGAGCCCAACCAGGCCTGACCAAAATGTTAGACCTTTCCGGAATCATCACCCCAACCCTTGAAGGCTAACTGCAGCTACCCCTTAGCAACCCATACTATCGCCTGAATCCTGATTTCGGCCTGCCCTCAAAGGTCGCGCTTAAACATTTGACTATATAGCAGGGAAACCGGTTTCTGTGACTGACTACCAGCGAACTCCCGGTTCGCTCATTTTTGAGTGAGGTCGGCCAATTAGGTTAGATTTGGGCTATGGAAACTCCTCTAACCGTTATCACAGAACGGGTTGACGATATTCCCCTGCTG
>NZ_SMDQ01000148.1 GCF_012911975.1 Nodosilinea sp. P-1105
CCCGCTAGTGTTCAAGCGGATGTCCGCCTTGGAATGTTCAACCAGTAATGGGAGGGCAGCATCAGCAGACAAGGTCAAATGTCGAAGCACCTTCAGAGCCAAATTGAGGGTGCAGGCTAGGGCAAGAACTTCGACAAGCTCAGCCGAACGTTGCTAAGGATAATGCAAATGAATCCTTGATGAGGCTTCGTTAATTGTAAGTGCTCGAAATGGCTGACACGAGCATGTTGGGGCAGATGGGAGTGGGTAGCGTCTAAATACTCACCGAGAACACCCCGCCCCCGGAGTAAAGAGGAGTCCTAAGGCAACCACATCTCCACCCCGTGCGGAACGAGGCAACCCCGATAGAGTCCTGAGTCTGCCGTCAGAGTCAGGTAAGCAATGGGTAACCAAAGCCGAAATCTCTAGCGGGTACAGGATGTCCCAAGAAGCGCTCGCGAAGCGTGGGCGGAGCCCGTAACGCCGTCAGTCGAAAGGCAAGCGGAATCCATAACGCGACGGATAGGGCAACAGGCCCAACCCGAAAGGGTGCAGACGTGGGACAGGTGATCGTCTTGGCTGAAGGTGAGATGAGACTTAACTGGCGGGAAAAGTTAGGTACAGGCTTCGGTTTGTAAACGTAACCGTCAGGACAACTCGTAAGGGTTGTTAAGAATCGGAGACACTGAATCTCAAGACGTTGCTTGAGCCGTGTACGGTGAAAGTCGTATGCACGGTTCTGAGGGGAGGGAGGGGGCCATATCTAAAACCTCCTCCTTTACCCGACTGCTTGGGGTTCTGGCTGGGACTGTCTTCCAATTCCACTGGTCGGGATGCAGAGCTAAGATCGGGTTTTATAATCTTCTATCAAGGCTCATGGAATGGATCGTCATCGCTCGCATTTCAGAGTTTGAGGCAGAATCAATGAATCATCTTGCCGAGGAAAGTTTATCTCAAGGGTTCCGGTTTTTTGAAAGACTGATTCCAGAGTACAGTAGCGGATTGAATTGCTTCGATCGGTTTGGTGAAATGCTACTTACAGCCTCAGTGCAAGGTGCAATCGTTGGGATCGGTGGGCTGAATCAAGATCCATATTTCAATCATCCTAAAGTTGGAAGGTCGCGACATTTGTATGTCGAGTCAGGTTGGCGTAAGCGTGGAGTAGGACGGTTGCTGGTAACTCAGCTTATTCACGCAGCCAAGCAGCATTATCAATTATTGACGTTGCGAACCGATACCCCAGCCGCCGCCGAGTTTTATCAGAAACTGGGATTCAAAACGCATCCTAGCTGGGAACATACGACCCATCATTTACAATTGAGTCAGGAAGAGGATGATCCCTTGAGCTTATACTGAGGCTTTTTTATGCTAAATGTGACAGTTGATGAGATTCAGCGCGATCCTTCAAAGTATCTGCGCCGGGTGGAGGCAGGTGAAACCATTGTGATTGTTCAAGCAGATAAAGCGATCGCTGAACTGAGACCCATCAATAGGAATAAGCCATTACGACCATTTGGATTATGTGCAGGGGAGTTTACTGTACCAGATGATTTTGATGCTCCATTGCCAGAAGATCTTCTCAGTGCATTCGAGGGCAAATGAGGATTCTGCTAGATACACACATCTTTCTATGGTTCATCAGTGGCGATACCCAGTTGTCAACAGATGTTCGAGATGCAATTCGCGATCCAGACAATGAGGTTTATCTGAGCGCAATTTCAGTCTGGGAAGCAATTGTCAAGTACCAGTTGGGCAAGCTACCTCTACCGGAGCATCCCGAAACTTATTTACCCAAACAGCGCGATCTGCATCAAATTGCTAGCCTTGCTCTTGACGAAAGCAGTGTGATTCAATTGGCTAAATTGCCACTATTAAATCGCGATCCATTTGACAGAATGCTTATCTGTCAAGCCTTACAGAATGATCTGACAATTGCGACAGTAGATTCAGCAGTTCGTGCTTACTCAGTTAGTGTCATGTAGCAGCGCAGCCCAACACTGCGTTGGTGCGGACGGAACGGAGTTTATCGATGAGAATTCGAGTGTGTCTGCCGCCGCA
>NZ_SMDQ01000149.1 GCF_012911975.1 Nodosilinea sp. P-1105
AGAATGTACCGGCGAATCCATCCGACATAGCTTTGCTCGGTTCGATAGGAATAATGCTTTAGACGAATTACGTCGCGGACTTGGTCAAGCAGCTTTCTGGGTCGGGATTCCATGACAAAGAAGGTAGACACCGGCAGTATAAATGTACCAAATACCACATCCCTAGTCTGCGTGCTGACCATGAAGATTTGCTGAAGCTATCGGCATAACACCCCTTGACAAGCATATTATGCAGAACAAGATCCAGATAAACACCTCTATTAGGGTAATTATCACAACTCGATTCGGCATAATGCCCGAATTTGGGCAGATAGCCCGATAGATTTCGGTATAACACCCCAATTTGGGCAGTTATGCGGATAATATTCGGTATAACACCCCCCAGAGGAGGTGATATGCAACTTTGATTCTGGCTAACTACCCTGCTACGGGGTGTTAGACGGAATCTAGGAAGGAAAGTCAGTATAAGCAGTAGTTGTGCCGCTCAGCCTCCAGTGGTGACAGCACCGGAAGCCCATCTGTCTGTAATGTAAAGTTGAACGCTACTCCAGAATTGGCGATCGCTTTTGACAGGTGTTTTGAGCAGAAGTTGTAGGCTAAGATCAAAGAGATTCTTGCGATGGATAGCTGATATGACAACCGTAGCGCGTGTTATTCATAGTGACCCTGATATTCTGGGAGGAACTCCTGTTTTCGTTGGAACTCGTGTGCCAATGAAAACGTTGCTCGATTATCTCGAAGCGGGCGATCCACTCGATGAATTCCTGGATCATTTTCCGAGTGTTAAGCGTGAACAAGCGATCGCAGCTCTTGAATTAGCAAAGGAAATGCTAACAGCTTATGCGAATCCTGCTTGATGAATGCGTCCCACGTCCCCTCAAGCGTGAACTGGCTGATTACGAGGTACGCACAGTTGTTGAGATGGGATGGTCAGGGAAAAAGAATGGTGAGTTGTTGAGACTCATGAGTCAAGAAGGCTTCACGATTCTACTCACCACAGATCAAAATTTGCGGTATCAGCAGAACCTAGAGCAAGCTGGAGTGGCGGTCGTTGTTCTTGTAGCACGCAGTAATCGATTACCAGATTTAGTACCTTTGATACCTGATGTTTTGAGTGTGTTGAGCACAATTGCACCGGGGCAAGTGATCGAAGTCGGAGGCTCCTAATGATCGTGCAAGCGGCGCAGCACAACAACCCCAATGCACCCGACCGTTGAAGGGTTGTCTGTAAGCACTCAAGGTTATCTGCGGCTGGTGATTGGAAACGTTGGGCTGCTTGAGTTTCTAATCCCGATCTGCCAGAGTAAGAGAATATTGAGAAGCAGCAAGGTTATGGTTACGAGATCCACAGTTACGCATTGAAAACTACAAAACTGAAGAGCAACACTCCGGACAGTTTTTGAAAGCCAACGGTAGAATAAGGGTTTTAGTCCTCTCCTGCCGTAGTCTAGCCAACAAGAAACCACGGGTTTCAGCGCTTGTCCGGAAAAGTGTCCGGACTATTGATTATGGGATTGGCTTGTCTGATACTCACATTTTTGATACAGGTCAGGGATTGTGTCCTTTTGAGCGGAGCGATGCAAGATTCGTTGTTGACATTGAGCATCTTGCTTTTCCACCAGATCAAACCATTAAACGGCTAAAGTACGCTCTTAGTGTTTTTGCAGATTGGGAGTATACCCTACCTGGCTGGAATTGTGAGCATCTTGGCCGATTGATTGTGACCGATCTAGCCCAGATGTTATTAAAGCAGTCCTATTTGGTGGTTATGCGATATGACTCCAGAGGGTGATCATAAAACTGCTCAACAGGTTTTCCACAGCTATTTGAGTACATTTGATCCTGATCTGATCAAGTAGAAGTGCCAAGTACAATCCATCGGGGCTTAGCGATGCATCTAGCCAAGTTAGTGATTCGGGCATCTTTTGCGAGAGGTTATATAGCGGTTCTCATCCGGGTGAGGTACAGTAGCAGCGGAAAGTAAACCAGCTCCGAATATCATTCAAAGACACCT
>NZ_SMDQ01000015.1 GCF_012911975.1 Nodosilinea sp. P-1105
CAACTCTATTTTCAGCGAGGTTTCTATGCTCTATCCCTGATGCAGCAAGCTCTCTAGGTACGTTGTCACCCGTTAAGGTTAAAAACACGCCGGTTTTTTGCAAGTCCTTAATTCTTCTGGCGGCGACTAAACCCATATCCAGCAAAAAGAAGGTGAGCACCCCATAAAACATCTCTTGGGTAAAGGGTGATAACACTTGCCAGCCATGCTCCCCTGTGAGCATGCCGATAATCAGGCTACCCACCAACAAAAACACAGAACTATTGAGAAAGGCAACTTCTCAAAAAGTGCTGGTAGCCCACGAGCTACAGCTTGGGGTTTAGGTTGGGCTGTTTATCTGTCGCAGACCCGATGTCATCGCTCTAATCACATCGGGTAACGGCGGGATTTGCCCATCACCGCGCAGTCGAGACAGCAACAATTGCCAAAAGGATAGGCCCAACTTCCGACAGGTTTTCTTCAGTCCGACGAACGTATCTCTGGCTCGTCGTCCGGCATCAGAGCGAGTCCCCCCACTGACTTTGCGACGGGTGACGTATTCTCGAATATCCGACTCACCCGCATTGTTGTGTAACGGTACCTGAGGGAAATCGAGCATCCGCAATAGCTCAGCCTTGTGGGCTCTAAATTGGCTCAAAACCGTATTGAGCGAGGCGTGGTGCAGGAAGCAGCGACCAAAGCATTGGTCAAAGGCTTGCTCTAGGGTCTCTTTTCCGGCTGCGGTGGGCGCTTGTTGGTAAGCCTTGAGCTGCTGATAGTACTGCCATAAGCCTTGCTGCATCTCCTCAATGTTTTGCCGTTGCTGGCGGGTATTGCCTTCTAAGCGACGCAGGGCCCGCTCGGCATGCACCCAACACAACGCATGGACGAGCACATTGAACTGGGGTGCCCCGTCACTGAGTAGGATCAGGTGGCGATCCACCCCACGCTCAATCACCCCACCCAACAAGGCCGCTTCGCTCACCAGACGAACCGCTTGCGGTGTGACAATCCCTATCGAGGTGAGATACGTTTGCCACTGAACCGGATCTTGGGCCAGCACTTGAGCCGAAAAGGTCAGGTGCTGCCAATGTTTAGCCGCCAAGGAATACGATTGCAGATACTGCTGAGCATACTCGTTGAGCACATAGCAGGGGGTCTCGCCTTGCAACGTCTCTAAAAAGCTCTGACGACTCTTCCGGGTCGTGGTTCTAAAGTAGGTAAAGTACGCATTCCCGATGACGGTGCAGTACCCGTTTTTGCCCTGGTGACGCGCACCAGTGTCATCAGTGTGCACATAGCTTGCCGTCTCTAACCCGACCCGCAGCACCTGTTGCTGCTCAGCGTGGAAGCTCTCCTTGTTTTCGCTCAGCAGGTTGTGTACTTGGCCGGTTGAGATATCAATCCCCCACTCTTGCAATTGCTCATGGATCAAGGGATGGGGCACTCGGCACTGATAATGTTGGTAAAGAATGTACCCTATCAGTAGTGGGCCGTAATGGCCATGGCGGTACTCCTCAGGCAATTGGCCGACTAGCGTGGTGCCATCTTCACAAACATACTCCGCTAAGCGGAAGCGGATGTTGTGCCGCTTCAGCGTTAACTCCTGCACGTCATAGTCGCGATAGCCGTTGAACTTAGCGGTGTCCGGAATAGCACTCGGGGGGATGATCCGTTCCTCATGGATCTCAAAGCCCACCTTCTTACTCCGCTTGGCTGAGCCAGGTCGCTTACCCTTGCTCTCGCCGTCTGTCTTAGGCAAGGGCTCATTCAGCCGACTGGGACCCAACTTAGGTTTCCCTTTCAGCTTCTTTTGCGCTCTGAGTTCGGCTTCTAGCTGCTCAATCCGCTCCTGCTGTTGCCTCAGTTGCCGTTCCAGAACCTCGATGGTTTTTTGCTGCCCTTGGATGGTGGCTTGCTGCTGACGCACTAGTGCAACCCAGCGATCCACACCATCAGAGGGGGCACTGGATAGGGCATGAGTGAGGACGGGGCTGCTGCTTGATGTCATGTCTCTGTTAGACCAGATTTTGTCTCTTTTTGCAATCCCTGGAGCCTGGCTTCACCAGCGGTTATTGAGAAATTGCTGAGAAAGGCTTCTCGGAGCACCTCTGACCAGGCAAACTCCCGCTTTTGATCCACTGTAAACAGGTTCACAAGAATTAGCCCGACAATAATGGCGGGGGATTCCATCAGGGCCAGTGCTGCCACCATAAACCCATCAAAGTCGATGCCCAGCTCAGTCAAGAAGGCACTGGCCGTAATAAAGGTGACCGCACTAATGGAACCGTAAGTAGCTGCGATCGCGGCTGAATCGTAGGTATCTAGTTTGACTCGCAGAATAAAGTATGTGTACAGCGGTACCACACAAGCCATCAACATGGCTGCCAGCAGGGCAAGGACTACCTCCTGGGTTACACCACTTTTGGTCAGCTCTACCCCACCCTTAAAACCTATAGCCAGTAACAAATATAGGGAAAAGAGCTTGGGAATTGGAGCCGGAATTTCCAAATCAGATTTCACCAAAACCGCTATCATTCCTAAGAAGAAAAATAACACTGGCGGGTTCAAAATATTAGACATGATCAAATTGGCGTTCATGTCCACTTCTCCCACGGTAAGGCTAATCGAAAATTCAAAAAACTTTGCATCTCGCAAACTATTATTGACCTATTCCCCTTGATTTATCCTGTTAAATTACCCCCTGGCAACGATTTCTCTAAAATCTTTGCTAAAACAGCCAGGTTATCCAACTATGAAAATTTTTGTGATGATATTTTTGGGGGATTTAAGGCAACGTACCCATGGCAGCAGAACACCGATCCAGTACAGAAAGGCAGATGCATGTAGGGCTTTGCCCGTGCGTAGGGCGCAGCCCGCACCTAGTAGCAGGCAGAAGGCAGACAGGAAATCTCTTTCCACACAAAGGTTTGCGCTAACGGAAATAGGTGGGTTATTTCTATCTCAGAGTACCAGTGAGATGCAGCATAAGCCGAGTGCATCCCAGTTTTGCAGCCCACTCAAGAGAAGCCGCTCCGCGTCTACACCCTAAATCCCTCTCCCAGAGCGGGAGAGGGACTTTGAATCCGGCCTCCCTTCTCCCATTTTGGGAGAAGGGGCTGGGGGATGAGGGCCAACTTGCAAAAGTGAGATGCAGCATAAGCCGGCCAACCAGTCCTGATACCTGACACCCAGAATCTGACACCCTCAATAAAGGTGATCATATTTCTGACAGCCGATACCGATACCAGATGCTGCTAGCAACTTGCCAACCCAACTGGCCAGGAGATGATCGCCCTTAGGTCGCCGCAAACAGAATTGAGGTTTGGGTACCGATCGCCCGTAGGTTTTGACTTAGGTCGTGGCGAATGTGGCGTTCAATCAAGCCCACGGGCATGGCTCGGGGCGGTTGAATCAGCAGGTGATAGCTCAGCCGAGTACCTTCCCTGGCCTGGGTGGTCAACGGGTCTAACAGCCAATGTCCCTCAAACTGGCGAAAGTCCCCTTCTACCATCGAGAACCGGAGTTCCCTGGGGAAAGCTTCCACCATATCCAAAACCACCCGCGCACAGAACTTCACGTTCAGAAAACACTGAGCTCCCATTTGCTCTAGCCGAATTCCCCCATAGGGGTGAGGCAGGCGCTGACTCAGGGAAAGGTTAGGGATAAAGTTAGCTAGGTTGTCATAGTCCGTCAGCACTTGCCAGACCTGATCGGGTTTGAAAGGAAGATCGGTATAGGCTTGAATGCGCCGCTGGCGACCGGCCAACTTTTCGGTGCGTACTGCTACAGAGCCATTGGCACTTGACCAAGCACCATCTAGGATTGCCGCTGCAGGCTGCGCTTCAGAGCTGATTAGGTTGGGAGTTTTCGGCGTCATCGTCACAATGATGATAGGTTCGCAAAATGGACACAATGCCCAACACTTAGCTATACCCATGCCCAGAATACCAGCAAATCTCAGGGCTGCAAGTCGGCTCCTATGAATTTTCCCTATGGGTGGGTAAGCCCAGGGTGAAGCAGGTTTGCCAGAGCCCCTCTGGGGTGGGGTGACTAGCCACGGTGATGGTGCCACCGATTTGTTTTACCAAGCCTTTGACTAAGGCCAGCCCTGCCCCCATCCCTGGGATGCCGTTCTGGGTTGCCTTGTGCCCCCGACGGAATTTGTCGAAGATATGGGGCAATTCATTCGGTTGAATCTCGGCACCTAGATTGCTCAGGTGAATAGCCACGGACTGATCCGCCAGGCGGTTGAGGGTAAGGGTGACCGTTGATTGGGGAGAAGCATACTTACGCGCGTTCGTTAACAGTTCTTGTAAAACCCGAGTCAGGGGGGCGACAGCGGTGGTGAGGGTAACAGGGTGGGTCGGCAAGTCAAGCCTTAGGGCCAGTTGGGCGGTGGCAAATTGCCCTTGATCCTGGGCCGCCACGCTAGCCAAAAGTTGGGACAGGTTGATGGTGGTCAGTAGGGGCTGAGGCGGCTTGGTGTCGACGGTTTGCAGCAGCAGTAGATCATTAACCAGGTTAATTTCCTGGGAGCATTGTTGCTCCAAAATATCGAGATACATGGCGGCCCGTTCGGGGGTGAGGTCAGGACGGCGCAACATCCGGATGGCCAGCATCATGCTGGTTAGAGGGGTGCGCAATTCGTGGTTCAGGGTACTGAGAAAGTCTTCCTTGAGGGAATTGAGGTAAAGCCGTTGTTCGGCATGGCGCTGGGCCTGGTGCTGTAAGTGGTGCTGGTGGAGGGCGATCGCGACGGCACTAGCCACATGGGCCTTAACCGCTGGATCAAGCCGGTGGTTAAACCGGTGACGCTGGCTGAGGAGTAGCACACAGCCTTGGGTGTCAGCAGGGGCATCAATGGCGATCGCCTGAAAACTTTTGATTGGGGCCAGCCAATCCAGGGACTGGTTATTGGGCTGGAGCAGTCCGCTGATGCCATCCATCAGAGTTGATTCGACCGAGCCTGAACGGTTAGAGTCGCCATCGGGACTAGTAACCCGATGGATCAGGCCCAGGGCCAGCTGGCGCTGTACGTCAGCTTGGCTTGACGGGCTCTCAGCTTGCAAGAGCCAAACCGCCGGTGGTACCTGGTGATGCCAATAGGTATAGGTGATGATCTCAGTGGCGGGGTGATAGCTCAACAGTAAACAGGCGTCAGCTCCTAACTGACGCCCCAAGAGTTCTGAGAGGTAAGGTAATGACTCTGGATCATCCAGGGTGGCCGCTAGCCCATGCACCACCTGAGTGATCAGGGCATTCGCCTCTGGTGCCTGGGAGGCACGGGCCAGCCCCAGGTTGGCAGGGGGGCGAGCCGAGAACAGGACAGGAGGGGATTCAGATGCCATGGTCCCAGGGTGTAAGGTACGCTACTTGGCTATTGCCTAAGCCAGGGAGTTGGTCAGCTAATGGGGTGTTACCAAACTCCCTGACTACTCTTAGCGTACTCACTTCAGGCCGTAGCCGTATCCGTGATTTCGCCAATGTTTCAGCACCACTGCCGGGGTAACTCCGCATTCTTGAGGGACCAAGGCGACAGCTTTATGCTGTGAGCATAGTCGATTACCGAAAATCAACGGATCAGGACATTAGTATTAGGGTAAATTACAGACAGCACTGGACCCATCGTCAAGACCAGGTAGGCTTATGGCGCGATCTAAACGACAAACGGCAGCGACAGTGATTGGCACGGTGAAGGGGCCGGGGGAAAACGGTAATCAGTACGTCTTTATTACCGTCAATAATCGACAGGTGAAAATTGGTGAGTTTGTGTACTACACCGTGGACCTGGCCGATCTGCCCCAGGCTCAAATTCTAGGTAAAATTTCCGATCGCCGCCTAATTGACCACCTCCCCGATCGGATTTTTGCCGATCCAGATATCAACCCAGACGCGATCGCAGCTTTGGTGGGGTTTGCCCATCCCAACCCCGAAATCTATGAAGTGACTGTCGATGTGATTGGGCATTTTCACCCGGCCCTGGGGTTTATGAACCCGCGAATTGCTCCAGACCCTGGGGCCAAAGTCACCCTAGCCGATGACCAGAGCCTGCGCCAAATCATTAACAAGAAGCAACCCCAGGAAATCGGCTCGGCCCATGTGGGCTCTTTGCTGCTGCGCCCCGGTGGTCGGGTGCCAGTGGCGTTGGATGTGAAGGAACTGGTCAGCACCCACATGGCGATTTTAGCCGGTACGGGGTCAGGCAAATCTTACACGGCCGGAGTGTTGATTGAAGAGTTGCTCAGCCCCTACAACCGGGCGGCGGTGCTGATCTTTGACCCCCACGGCGAGTATGGCACCCTCACCGATATGCGGGGGCATCCCAGCTTTGTGGGGGAGGATGGCTACAGCCCAGAGGTGAGGCTACTGACCCCTGACGACATTCGCATCCGCATGTCTTCCCTCGACTACTACGATATTTTGACCCTGCTGCCGGATATGAGCGATCGCCAGCAAGCTATTCTCAACAAAGCCTTTAGCCTGCTGGGCAAGCACAAGTTTGGTGATCACCGCTGGGATGTGCAGGATCTAATTTCCGCCTGCTATGAATCTGACCGCAGCACCGATGACGAGGGCAACGAAAAAACCGGTTCTTCGGCCCCGGCCCTAGAGTGGAAGCTGGGCAAGCTAGAGCGGTCAGACTACTTTCACCGCATGGATCATCTGGCCCCCAAGGATCTGTTTACCCCCGGCCAGGTCACCGTTTTACAAATGAACGAAATTAGCCAGGAAGAGCAGCAGGTGATCTGTGCGGCGGTGCTCCGCCAAAGCTATCAGGCCCGGATCAATACAGCCAAAGAAAAGATCGCCCCAGGGGACGAAAATTACCTGCCCTACCCGGTGTTTATTTTGATTGAGGAAGCCCACCGCTTCGCCCCGGCCCACGAACCGGCCCGGTGTAAGCAGGTCTTGCGCACCATCCTCAGTGAAGGCCGTAAGTTTGGCATGGGGGTGGGGTTAATTACCCAGCGCCCGGGCAAGCTGGATTCTGACGTGCTGTCCCAATGTATGAGTCAGTTTCTGATGCGTATCGTCAACCCAGTCGACCAGGACAGCTTGAAATATGGGGTTGAAGCCGCTGGGCGTGATCTGCTGAAAGAGCTTCCGGCCCTAACGAAAGGGCAAGTGATTGTGGCTGGGGCCTGTGTCAATACCCCAGTGCTCTGTCAGGTACGCCAACGCCTGACCCAACATGGCGGCGAAACCATGAACGCCCCTGTAGAGTGGTTAGGCCATTTTCAGCAGCATCGTCAGCGCAGCCGGGCGATTGATCAAGCGGCGATCGCTAGTCCTGGCCAAAAAGCAGAAACCTTCGGCGGCATCAGCATTGAGTAGTCCGACGACTATCCTTCAGCGCTGGATGTCGGCCGTTCCAATCCCTCCAGTAGCCCCAGCAGTTCCCGTTCAAAGGCCACCTGGGCCCGGTTGGTACGCCCCCCCACATAGAGCTTGCCCTGGTGCGCTAAGGCCCACACCTGGGAGTGGGACACATAACTCATAATCACCCCTACCATTAGCAGGCCAAAGCCAGCATACACCAGGGGAATGCCAGGATCGGCCTTAATCTGAAGTCCTGTACTGCCAATCACATCCACCAGGGAGAGGGTAACCCCATTCACCTCCGTGGCCATGCCCGTGCGCACCGTCGAGACCAGTTGACCGGCGTTATCGTAGATCAGCACTGACCCTTGTAAATCTCGGGCCAGCAGAGTTACCCCTTCACTCAGATCAGGCTTGGTGGGCAACCAGGTGCCCCAAAACCGAGGTCCATCGGTATCTAGGGGTTTCATCGGCAGTTGCAGCACCGGACTATTATTCAACTTCACCTGAACGGCGGCTAGCCCCCAGTCCGCCTGATAGAGGGTGACCCCCTGGTGCCGCAGGGGCTCGTTAACGTAGATGGTCTTACGGTCTAACTCTTCCCCCGCCTGGTTTAAAACAGACAGATCCGAGTAAAACTGGTCGATATTGCCGTCAGGGGTGTAATCAATCCAAAAGCGGTTTACCCGCACCGACCAATCCGTAGGAATTTGTGATTTAGCCCAGGGGCCGGCGTCAAAAATATTGCGAATTTGAAAGGTTTCGCCACTGGGCACCATTTCCTGGGCAAAGAAGCCGGTCATCGCTCCGACAATCGCCCCCAGCAGGATGATCAACATGCTGGCATGGACGACAATCGGGCCAATGCGTCCAGCTAGACCCTTGCGACCATAAAGTTGCTGGTCTTGCTGAAACACCCGATAGCGCCGTTGTCCCAGTTGGGTGGCCAGGGTGGCTAGGGTCGCATCCGTGAGTTCGGCGCTAAGGGCCAGCTTTTGAAATTGGCGGGGCTGGGTGTAATACCGCCATCGTTGGGCCGCCCCTAGGGCGGGAAATTGCCGGGTAAAGGTGCAGGCGGTCAGGCTGGCCCCAAATACAATCAACAGGGCCAAAAACCACCAGGTGCGATACACATGGTCCAGACCGCTGACAACAATGACCTTCCAGGTTAAAAAGCCAAAAAGAGCCGGATCCTCTGGGTAGTTCTCTTGGTAGAACGCTAAGGTCTGCCCCTGCTCTAAGACGGTGCCAGCAATGCTGAAAATGGCAATAGTCAGCAAAAGCGCGATCGCCAATCTCAGATCCGCTAGCAAAGGGATTAGGTCTTGCCGTAGGTAACGCCTTAAACCCTGGACAATAGGCCAACGGTTAATCGCTTCAGAGGGAGTCATTGATATCAGTTCTCCGAGGTTAGACCAGGGTGGTAGGCAACAGCCGCGACAATAGAGAAAAGACGCCAAAACCCAGCAATAACGCGCCACTGGCGGGGGTAATCCAGCTAGACCACTGCCGTAGGGCCAAGAGTCGCTTGAGGGTGGTCGTGAAGGTGCCCGCCAGCACCAGGGGCATGACATAGCCGGTAGCATAGGCCAGCAACAGAGCTCCCCCCAATACCGGGTTTTGGCTAGCGGAAATCCAGGCCAGCAGTGTGGCCAATACTGGGGTGCTACAGGGGGAGGCCACAATGCCGAAGGTGAGCCCTAAACCATAGGCCTTCAGCCAGGGGGGCAGGTTCCAAGACTCCAGGGTAGGACCACCCGCCGTAGGCAAAGAAATGGATAGGACCCCCAGCAAATTTAGCCCCATGACAATAGCCACGAGGCTGACGACAATCGGGAGTCCTACCGCCACCTGACCATAGACAACGCCAAACAGCCCAGCCAGCAACCCTAGTAGCGCCAGTGTGGTGGCCAGGCCTAGGGCAAACCCAAATGAGCGCAGCACCGCCCCTTGACGGGTTTCGCTGTCGTAGCCCCCCATGTAGCCCACCATAATCGGTAACATCGACAACAAGCAGGGGGACAGGCTGGTGAGCAGCCCGGCCAGGGCCACAACCGACAGGCTAACCCAAGACAGATGCATGAGCTGATGATTCACCAGCTGGGTAGCCCACTGGGCCAGGTTATAGAGATAAAGCTGAACGCTTTCTAACATGGAGGGACAGGACCGTTACCAGCAATTCCCATTGTAACGATCTCGCAACCCCCTCCCTCATAAACCTGGCCGACTTGCCTGATCTATCAGCCGTAAGCGCGATCGCCCCTGTAAAGGCAGTGGCACTGGCGTCGTCTCTAGATTGATTTCCCGGGCGGCTCGCACCAGCAAGGCCGCTGCCGCCAGACTAGCCACCATCGAACTGCCGCCATAGCTCAGCATGGGAAACGGTAGCCCAGTGGTCGGCAAAACCCCAGTGGCCACCCCCATATTGAGCAGGGACTGCCCCACTAACACCACAGTTGCCCCTACCGCCACCAATTGGTGCAGGGGCTGGGTCAAGCGGAGGGCAACCACCATAGCCGTTGAGGCATAGACCGCCAACAACAGCAGTAATACCAAACAGCCCATAAAGCCGAATTCCTCAGCAAACACCGCAAAAATAAAGTCAGTGTATTGAATCGGCAGGGAATAGAGCTTTTGTTGGGAAAGGCCAAATCCCTGCCCCCATAACCCACCAGAGCCAATGGCTAGCAAACTTTGAATCAGCTGATACCCCTGATTGCCCGGATCAGCCCAAGGATTTAGAAACGACACAATCCGTTGTCGCTGGTAAGTCTTGATGCTGACACTGACCACCGCTGCCATACTCCCGCCGAGGGCGGTCATAGTGATATAGCGGTAGGGCATCCCCGATGCTAGGGCAATCAACCAAAGGGTGAGACCGCATACCGCCGCTGTACTTAAATTAGGCTGCACCAAAATTACAGCCAAGACGGTCACAAAAATACTCAGCCAGGTCAGCCGAGTACGCCATGACAGCTGGTGCCAACGACCAAATAACCTTGCCCCCTGTAGCACCAAGCAGGGCTTGATCAATTCTGAGGGCTGAATCATGAACGGACCGAGGGGTAGCCAACGGGTGGCCCCATTTACGGTTACCCCCAAGGCCGGAATCAATGTCAGACAAACCAGGCCCAAAACAATCAGCAGCACTGTACCCGACAACTTGAGCAGCTGGTCAAGGGAGGTATGCACAATCCGGTTAAACACCACTAGCCCCACCCCAACCCAAAGCATTTGGATCAGCACATAGTGCAGCCCATAGCCCCGCTCGGCAATGGAGACAGAGTAGGATGCGGAAAATAAGACCAGAAGACCGATACCCAACCAGAGAAACGTCAACCAGCGCAGCCAGCGTGCCTCCGCAGACCACTGACTAACCGTCGGATCTATCCATGGCACGATATGAGTCACGTTCACCCTGGTGTACCTCTGCAATGTCACGCCTATTGCCCATGCGGCATCGTTCCAGCCAGTGGACAAAAGTGGGCCAAGTCAATATCAAGGGTCAAGTATAGTCGAGGCGCGTCAGAACAACACATCGGATTTCTGAGGGGACAGCCGTTGCAGCACAACGACTTGTGGCGGCTATTTCAAGACAAATCGGCCAAAGCAAAAGAGGGCCCCTGGCGGTACCCTCTCCCTGTCCTGGCTGCAATTCCGCAGCTAGGGTCGATGCTGATTAATGAGTTTGTCGATTGCCCAAGGTTAAAGCAAGCCAGTATTAGCCCCTTGGCGACCTGTAGCTAGCTCGACCTTGACGATTTTACCGCCCATTTTTTGAATCCGCTGTTGCTCACTGAACCAATTGTCGTAGGGTACTAGCTTGGTAAAAAAAGTATTTTGTAGTTCCCGCTGGGTCCGAATTCTGGTTTGGCTCGGGACACAAGCCGTAATCTTAAACATGCGCATGGCAGAAAACGCTCCTACTATCTCAACGGTGGATAACAATACGATGACCCACAACCACCCTCAAAGGCCACAATGGCATCGCAGCCTGCAAGTCTCAGCTAAACACTGAAAAGCCAGAGTCCAAAGCCAATGTCACAGACCCTAGGTAGACAATACAGCCTCACCTCTTGTCTCTAACACTCGCTTCTGACCCTGGCTAACAGATACCTCGACTCAGGGCCGAAGTGGCAACCCTCACTCAGGGAGAGCCTAGCTCAAGCCAGAGGAGATGTAGTCGAAGTAAACGCCCATTTCCTTGCCAGCGTCAGCACCCACCAGGCTAGAGGTGACTTCTTTCATGGCTTGGATAGCATTAACAGTGGCACCGATGGGCACCCCTAGGGAGTTGTAGGTTTCCTTTAGGCCATTCAACACTCGCTCATCCAGGATGGAGGGATCCCCAGCCAGCATGGCGTAGGTGGCATAGCGCAGGTAGTAGTCCAAGTCGCGGATGCAGGCTGCATAGCGACGAGTGGTGTACATGTTGCCACCAGGACGGGTGATATCAGAGTACAGCAGGGACTTAGCCACAGCTTCCTTAACAATTTCAGCGGCGTTGGCGCTGATGGTGGTAGCGGCTCGAACCCGCAGTTCACCGGTCTGGAAGTAAGCCTTCAGCTTATCCAGAGAGGAGCCGTCCAGGTACTTGCCCTGCACGTCGGAAGAGTTAATAACAGAGGTAATTGCGTCTTGCATGGTGAAGCTTCCTTAGAACTGACGTAATCTCAACAACGAATCGACGGTATGGGGTAGCCTATGCTACTGCATAGCGCCGACCACATAGTCGAAGTAAGAAGCCGCTTCAGCAGCATCTTCGCTAGAGAGCAGAGAGGTAGCCACGCTCTTCATCGAACGTACGGCCTCAGCTACAGCGGGGATGGGAGTACCCAGGGAGTTGTACATCTCGCGCACGCCCACCAAACCAATTTCTTCAATCGGGGTGACATCACCAGCAACCACACCATAGGTGATTAGGCGCAGATAGTAGTCCATGTCCCGCAGGCAGGTAGCGGTCATTTCTTCACCGTAGGCATTGCCACCGGGAGAAACAATATCAGGGCGCTTTTGGAACAACTGATTGCCGGCTTCTTTAACAATCCGCTCCCGGGACTCGGTCAGCACTTGGGCGATGCGCAGACGACGCTCCCCAGAGGTTACAAACCCTTTGATGCGATCTAGTTCGCCGGGGCTGAGGTAACGAGCCTCAGCATCAGCATTCACGATTGACTTCGTGACAATACTCATTGATGGATTCCTCCGAAAAATATAACCAGATGTCTATGAAACTGGCATTCATGGTCAAATGGCTGATCTGAACGAATCACCCAGGCTCAGCCGCCTTCCCGATTTATTGTCCGGTATTGCGTAAGCCTTCTTGAAACTGACGACATATTTTGTAACAGTCTTCCTCAGGTTCTCTAGCTATTGCCCCTAAAGGGATCCGGAGTTAAATCAGCATAAAAGCAGCCACTAAATCAACCCTGACCTAGAGACTGCTTTTAATATTTTGTTACTCTGCTTGCTGCCCCTCGGCCCAGGTATCAGCCTAATGATGTCGCTAGGGCAGAGGGATACATCGCTGATCAAGCGGTCAGCGATCATAGCAAGCTAACAGGCTCTAGCTACGGCGGTAGGGCACCCCCTGTTCGCCGAAGTAGCGCAGATACTCTGCCGAGGTCACCATGGCCTTAGCCACAGCCATAATCCCCTGCTGGTCAGCCCTCGTCTGGTAAGACCGGACTTCATCGTCACTTAGATTACGTCCGAGGAGTTGCCGGGCCATGATCGCCACGAGGGTGGCGGCAGGGTAAGCCGTCACAAATCGAGTCTGATAGGCTGGCATCCCCAGTAGCTCAACAATAAAGTCGCGAACCGTCATTGCCCCTTGGCCTACTTGAGCTTCAGCGGATGGCAATCGCCAGTCGGTGGGAATGTCTCCCTCTGGCAGAACCATCACTTGGCGGTAGGCAGCCACTAACACGTCATCGATCTGGGCTGGGCTAGCTCCAGCCTGGAGCCGATACAACCGAGTCGCCCCTTGGGAAATCGGCAAAATCATCTCATCGGTCTGGGACGAACGGCCGACTGTGGCCGCCAATTTAGCATCTTTAGCCGCCTCTGTGGCAACGGCATCAGCCACTAGCGGCAGATCAGTGACCTCGTACATAGACTTGGTCGTGACAAAACTGGGCACAACCAAATCGCGGTTTTGCTTGGTTAACCGGTTATAAAGCCGCTCGGTGTTGGGGAAATTAGCCGCAGGCAAGGTGGGGAAGCGACGGTAAGGAACCGTATCTTCGCCAAAGTTTTCGGCATATTCAGGGGTAGTCAGCATGGCTTGAATAAAGCCTCGGATCCCCTCGCTGGCCAAGATCTGGTTGTATTTGCGAATCTCGACTTGATCCATCGGTGCCCGACCCAGGAAGTGCTTGGTACCAAACTCAATCACCTGGGTGTTGGGATAGGGGGCGTAAAATTCCTTGATATAGAGAGAAGAGGTTCCTAACCCTTCGATGAATTCTTTAACGGTAATTTCGCCGTTGCTCAACTTGCTTTCTAGGACGGTAAACTCACTCCTCACGATGTAAGGGGCGATATCCCGCTCAAAGATTTGGCGATAAGCCGCAGCGGTGACCAGCTTCAGGTTGGGCTTGTCAGCTAAGGAGGTGAGCTTGAACACCTTAGTCTGTTGCCGCTGGCGGTTCACCCCTTGGCTAATGCGCCTCTGCACATCGGGAATCGCCCGCTCCTCGGTGACGGTACCCAGTTCCACGAAGCGGGGTACGCTGTCGTCCTCGATTGGCACAAGACCGTTTTCTGCCAAAGAACCGGCCCGCCGACTCCGCAAAGACAATCCTTTGGGTGTCAGATAGCGCTCGTAGGGAACGGTGTCTTCTCCGAAGGCTTCGGCATACTCTTGGCTGTCTAGGATGGTGTCCACCAGAGCATAGAAGCCCCGCTTGGCGCAGATATCGAAGTAGGCGTTAGTTTCCTTGCGCCCATAGGTGGGACGTCCCAACAGCCGCCGATGGATATACTCCACCGCTTTCATCACGTACAGGGAGGTCCAATAGGTCTTACGGAAAGCCTCGGACTTAGCGATCGCCCGAATGAACTCTTTAACCGTAATATCCCCATTTTCCAGTTTGATTTCGGCCACCTTAGAGCGCTGGCCGGAATAGACTTCGCGACCAAACACCTGGCGGTAAGCGGCACTGATCAGCGCCTGGGTTGAACTTTCGGAATAACGAACGCTGGCCTGGGTATTGCCTGTGCGGGGAATTTGATCCAGCTTGAATACCTTGGCCCCCAGAGAACCAGGATTTTCGCCCCGGGCGGCCGGGTTACTGAGCTGGTTGTTGATGCCCGGCCCCCGGTGAATCAGGATGCGACGGGTATCTTTGTTAAAGAAAGCTGGGGTAGCGCTGGGGTTGCGAGTCTCTTTCGGGAAAATCGCCCCAAATTGAATTTCCAGGGGATCGTTCCCTGAACCGTAGGGATGTTGGTCGGGCAAGGGCTGCTCGTAAGCCGCAAACAGTGTAATAAACTGTGGCGTCTTACGGAAGGGAGCGCTGTAGTTAAACAGGTCGAACTGGGGTCCCCAGTTGCGGCATTCCTGAGCTTCTTGCCCTAAACCCCGTAGATAGGGAACCGTTTCTTCGCCAAAATAATCAGCGTATTCTTTCGAATCCACCAGGGTATCTACCAAGGCTGATAACCCCCCTGCAGACACGATGGCAAAATAGTCACGCACTTCTTCGCGGGAGCTAGGTGCCCGACCCAAAATGTGACGGAAAGCCAGCTCTAGGGCTCGGCTGTTGATGTATGGGTCGAAAAAGTTCTTGCGATATAGCGGCGACTTACAAAGACGGCGAATAAACTCCTTCATCGAGATTTCGCTGTTTTTCACCTTGGATTCAAGGTCAGATACGGACAGGGAGTAAGCGCGGGTGATATCCCGCTCAAACACCTGACGGTAAGCCGCTTTAACCACATCATTCTTTTCAATGGCCGACAGCCCAGGCTTCATGGCATACTTGGGCCGACGCTCAGCGGCATTGAAATAAATTTGAGGCAACTCTAAGCCCTGTAAATCAGCCGAGGGACGCTGCCGCAGCTTATTGGATGGAGTTGGAGCCTTAAACTCGGCCAGCAATACCCCAAAATACTGGGTCACAATGTCTTTAGCTTCGGCATCGCTACTGACATAACGAATGGAGGCCCGCTGCATGGTCTGCAGCGCCACCAGGGTCGCTGCAGAAGAACAGGCATTCTCAATGATTTCCCGCAGTCCGCGCACATTCACCGAGATGATATTGGGGTCACCTGCCACGATGGCGTAGGTGACATAGCGCAAAAACCAGCTCAAGTCTCGCAGAGACTTTTGCATGTTGCTGGGACCATAGCGAGAAACGTTAATGGGGCGAAACCCAGGAGGAATTGGACCTGACGGCGTAGAGTCGAACAGCCCCTTAAATAGGCCACCGCTGCTGCTGCTTTCAATAAAGGTGGCCGTCCCGAGCCGGGTCGCCTCTTGATCGTTAAGAACAGTGCCAGCACGGGTTTTTTCCATCGGCTGCTCGCTTTCTGGCCGCTCCAAGTAGGCCAGCGGCGAGCCCCCAGTAAAGATCCGATTAGCGGCCTGGGACACAATTAACTCTGAATACCGGGTCAGAGTTTCAGCAATTTGGACTCGCTTCAGGCCTGAATTGAAGAAGCCCGATAGCTCCTCAAGTTCTCCTCGACCCATGTAACGGTCTTGCTGCTCGGCCTGGGAAATCGTCGCGACCGGCAGAGTTTGATAGAGCTGGGGCCGCGCCGGTGCACTACCACCACTTGCTTTAACACTCATGCGTATTCAAAGGCTCCCTATGCGGACAATGACTGCATCAATATCAATTAAAGGCGATTCATTTGGCAGAACTCACGGCATCCCTGGAGGGCTGCAAGAGAATGTGAACCTGCGTTTTAGTAAAGCGTCCTTTAGTTAAAATCAACCCGCTCCGTTGAACCACCCGTAGGCTGACCTATGGAGGACGGGTCGTAAACTAACCTGGACTCAGAGTAAACCGTTTCAGGTCAGTAACACGGTTTGTTAAAAACTGTGTTACATCACCACTGGTAAATACCTGTGGTGATCATAGAGGATGAGCTTCCCCCTCCTGAGAATGTCGATAAGTTTTGTTACGTTTCGTGATAAATAAACCTGTGGAGCGGCCTCTGAGGAGCCGATTTGGATTGCGTTTGGGGCGATCGCGCCCAGCCTCTCCCAGGCTGTTTGCCTTGGCCTACCCCAGAACCTGACACCCTCAGCAAAGGGAGCTAATTTCTGCCCGTTAGTCCTAGCTCAGCACCCAAGCTAGGGGAGGCGCTGCCCCCAAGGCCGGCCAAGACCGCGTCCGCTCTGCTCACTACTGCCAACTCCACCAAGCTGGCAGAGAACTAAAACGGGAGCAGGAGATTTCTAGAAGAATTCATCCATTAAGTATTGTTGCCGTGATATTATCGTCTACGGCCTGCAAGTCAGGTTCAACCCTCTGGCAGCAAGGATTATTTGCTTTCGTGGCTTCAACACCCCCCGATTCCACCACTGATATTCAAGATGATGATTCGGCTCAGGGCTTAGATAACCAGAGTGAGGTAGTCGTTCTGCCTCCTGCTTCTGATACGGCCATGGAAGAGTATTACCGGCTTCAGCAAAATTTGCTGATTTGTACGCTGGTATTTAGTGCATTCATATGTGTAAGTGTATGGATTGCGTATTCTTTGCATATTGCTCTCAATTATTTAATTGGAGCGTGCGCTGGTGTGGTTTACTTGAGGATGTTGGGCAAAAATGTCGCTAGCATCGGGCGTGGCCAAGCAAGGGCAGGAAGCGGTCGGTTAGCTGTTTTCGTCGGCTTGATTTTGGTGGCGACTCAGTGGCAGCAACTTGAGGTGGTGCCAGTTTTTTTGGGTTTTTTAACCTATAAAGCGGCTCTAATCGCTTATACCCTGTGGACGGCTGTCCTTCCTGGGCAATATGTCGATTGATAATTCCTCAGCTTAGCACGTTTTTCCAGGCAAGTTTTGCGGAAAGTTTTGGTTTGGTAGAGATGGCACTGGATATGTCTATATTTCCTCCCCTGCCCTTGGCAAAGTTAGAAGTTGGTCAGCACCTCTATTGGCAAATTGGCAACCTTAAAATACATGGTCAAGTTTTTTTGACCTCATGGTTTGTGATTGCTGTGCTGATATTGGTATCAATTCTGGCTACCCGCAATATCCAGCGGATCCCGACAGGCATGCAAAACTTCATGGAGTATGCCCTGGAGTTTATTCGCGACCTCGCTAAGAACCAGATCGGAGAGAAGGAGTATCGGCCTTGGGTGCCATTTGTTGGTACGCTTTTCCTGTTTATCTTTGTCTCTAACTGGTCTGGTGCGCTCATTCCCTGGAAGTTGATTCATCTATCCTCTGGTGAATTAGCCGCTCCCACGAATGACATCAATACGACGGTAGCGCTAGCTTTGCTGACATCCTTGGCTTATTTCTATGCTGGCTTTAGCAAACGTGGGTTGGGATACTTTGCCAAATACATTGAGCCAACTCCCATCCTCCTGCCGATCAACATTTTAGAAGATTTCACCAAGCCCCTCTCTCTGAGTTTCCGTCTGTTTGGAAACATTCTGGCCGATGAGTTAGTGGTTGCTGTATTAGTTTTGCTGGTCCCTCTCTTCGTTCCCTTACCAGTCATGATCTTAGGGTTATTTACCAGTGCAATTCAGGCGCTGATCTTTGCAACCCTAGCAGCTGCTTACATCGGTGAGTCTATCGAGGGACATGGTGCAGAAGAGCATGAGTGACCTTGAATAGAGGCATTCAGTTTCGTCAGCTGATGCGTCAGGTTTCCATCAGCTGAGTTGGCCCCTAGGCCACATTGACAGAGACGCTCCCATGCGTTGTCTATGACCTGATTCGCTTGTTTTTGACTGTCTAAATCGAGGTAACCACATGGATCCTATTATCGCAAGCGCTTCCGTAATTGCGGCTGCTCTAGCCGTTGGCTTGGCTGCTATTGGCCCTGGTATTGGCCAAGGTAATGCGGCTGGTCAAGCTGTGGAAGGTATTGCTCGTCAGCCTGAAGCCGAAGGAAAGATTCGCGGCACCCTGCTACTCAGCTTGGCTTTCATGGAAGCACTGACTATTTATGGGCTGGTTGTCGCCCTGGTACTTCTCTTTGCCAACCCCTTTAGCTAAATCGGTTCAGCAGGGAAGGGGAACCTCCTTCCCTGCCCTTCTTTAAAAGTAATTACGAGTTTTACCGTGTTTAAATCCCCCTTGGGTTGCGGGAAGTGGGAGAAAAGTAATGAATTTGGTTTGGTTGTTGGCTGTTGAAGCCGTAGAAGAGGGTGGCGGTGGGCTGTTTGACCTAGACGCAACTCTGCCGCTGATGGCGGTGCAGTTTGTGATCTTAGCTGTGGTGCTCAACGCTTTGTTCTATAAACCGCTAGGTCAGGCTATTGATGAGCGTGACGGCTATATCAGTAGTAATAAGGTAGATGCTGCCGAGCGCTTAGCTAAGGCTGAGAAAATTGCTCGGCAATATCAGCAAGAGTTGGCCGAGAGTCGTCGTCAGGCCCAGGCCGTGATTGCTGAAGCTCAGGAGGCTGCTCAAAAAATTGCCGCTCAAAGTATGGCTGAGGCGCAGCAAGAAGCCCAGGCTCAGCGCGAGCAAACCCAGCGGGAACTGGATGAGCAGAAGCAGCAGGCGATGGCATCCCTAGAGCAGCAAGTGGATGGGTTAAGTCGCCAAATTGTCGATAAGCTACTGAGTTCTGTAGGGGCTTAAGGGGACTCCGCTAGAGTTTCTTTGATTCCACAGGTTGGCTGGGTAATAAGGTGTCACCAGCGTCGTTGACGGATAGTGAAGATATGATTACTGGTTGGTTTCTAGCAGAAGAGGGAGGAGTTGGTCTTAATTTCGATATTCTTGAGACCAACCTAATTAACCTCATTATTGTTCTGGGCGTTCTCTTCTATTTTGGACGCAAGTTTTTGGGTAAAACCCTGTCCACTCGTCAGTCGACGATTGAAGAGGCCATCGTTGATGCTGAAACGCGCAAGCAAGAGGCTGCTGCAGCTCTGGCTGAACAGCAGCAAAAGTTGGCTCAAGCTCAGGAAGATGCCAAGAAAATTGTGGCCGATGCTGAGCAAACGGCAGCTCGTACCAGAGAGAGTATTTTGGCCCAGGCTGAAATTGATGTGGAACGGATGAAGACAAATGCGGCCCAGGATTTAAGCTCTCAAGAAGCGAAGGTAATGCGCGAGTTACAACAGCGCATTACGGCTTTGGCCCTAGAGCGCTGCGAAGCAGAGTTGCCGAATCGGCTTAACGATGATGTGCAAAGACGTTTGGTTGACGCTAGTATCGCGCGGTTGGGAGGACAGTCATGAAAAATGGCACTGTAAGTTCTGAAATCACTGCGCCTTACGCCCAGGCGCTTATGTCCATTGCCCAGGATAATAATGTCACGGATCAGGTGGGTGCTGAGGCAGCTGAGCTTTTAGATTTGTTGGATAGCAGCGAAGATCTCCAGCAGTTTTTAGCTAATCCGCTGGTGGAAACTGAGGCTAAGAAAGCGGTGCTGAGGCAAATTGCTGAGGGTTCTGTCAGCCCCTTTGTCCTGAGCTTTTTACTACTTCTAGTCGATCGTGGGCGCATTCCCATGGTTGAAGATATTCTACGGCAGTACCAGGCTCTGTTGCGAGAGTTAAATCAAACGGTGCTGGCAGAAGTCACGTCTGCGGTGGATCTATCTGAAGAGCAGAGATCTGACATTAAGGCCCGGGTAGCCGGGTTTACCAGTGCCCGTGATGTGGAGTTGTCGGTTCAGGTCGATCCATCGTTGTTGGGTGGTTTAATTGTGCAGGTTGGGTCTCAGGTGATTGACGCTAGCTTGAAGGGCCAGCTCCGTCGTATTGGTTTGCAGCTGTCCGCTGCGACTTAAGATTCAGGGTTTCGTTTCCGTTGTCATATTTGTCATCGTTGTAAAGGTTTAGCAGAGCAAGTCCTATGGTTAGCATCAGACCTGATGAAATTAGCAGCATCATTAAGCAGCAAATTGAGCAGTACAACCAGGATGTCAAAGTATCCAATGTGGGTACCGTGCTTCAGGTGGGCGACGGTATTGCTCGGATCTATGGTTTAGAGAATGCCATGTCCGGCGAACTGCTGGAGTTTGAAGATGGCACTGTGGGGATTGCCCTAAACCTGGAAGAAGATAATGTGGGTGCTGTGCTAATGGGCAATGGCATCGACATCCGTGAAGGTAGCTCGGTTTCGGCCACTGGGAAGATTGCTTCTGTACCAGTGGGGGAAGCGATGTTGGGGCGGGTTGTGGACGCGCTGGGGCGCCCCATTGATGGTAAAGGAGATATCCAAACCAGTGAAACTCGTCTGATTGAGTCTCCTGCCCCTGGCATTATCGAACGGAAGTCGGTGTATGAGCCGCTACAAACTGGGATTACGGCTATTGATGCCATGATTCCCATTGGCCGAGGCCAGCGGGAGCTGATTATTGGTGACCGGCAAACTGGCAAAACCGCGATCGCGATCGACACCATCCTCAACCAAAGATCTGAGGATGTGGTCTGTGTGTACGTCGCCGTTGGCCAAAAAGCATCCTCGGTGGCCCAGATTGTAGATGTGTTGCGAGAGCGGGGTGCCCTAGACTACACCATTGTGGTTATGGCGAACGCCAACGATCCGGCTCCATTACAATATCTGGCCCCTTACACTGGTGCAGCTTTAGCAGAATCCTTTATGTACAAGGGCAAAGCTACCCTGGTGGTCTATGACGATTTAACCAAGCAAGCCCAGGCCTATCGCCAGATGTCCTTGCTGTTGCGTCGTCCCCCCGGTCGTGAAGCCTTTCCTGGGGATGTGTTTTACCTCCACTCTCGCCTACTAGAACGGGCTGCTAAGCTAAGCCCCGAGTTGGGTGAGGGGAGTATGACGGCCCTGCCAATCATTGAAACCCAAGCGGGTGACGTTTCAGCTTACATTCCCACCAACGTCATTTCCATCACTGACGGTCAAATCTTCCTGTCTTCTGACCTGTTTAACTCAGGTCTGCGGCCCGCGATTAACGCTGGTATTTCGGTATCACGGGTAGGATCGGCGGCTCAAATTAAGGCCATGAAGCAAGTGGCTGGTAAAGTTAAGCTAGAACTAGCTCAGTTTGACGAACTGCAAGCCTTCTCCCAGTTTGCCTCTGACCTGGATGTAGCCACCCAGAAGCAGTTAGCTCGGGGAGAGCGGTTACGGGAATTGCTGAAGCAGCCCCAGTATTCTCCCCTGCCAGTGGAAGAGCAGGTGGTGGTTATCTACGCCGGGATTAATGGCTACATGGATGATGTGCCGGTGGCTCAAGTGGTATCCTTCGCCCAGGAATTACGAAGCTACATTCGTAATAACAAGCCCAAGTTTGCTGAGCTGATTAAGACCGATAAGAAGCTCACTGACGAGAGCGAGTCCCTTCTAAAGGAAGGTATCACTGAGGCCAAGCAGGCCTTTATGGCAGCGGCCTAGCCTTGCCTGCCTTGACGCCAACCTTTCTAAGTCTGTTGTTAGAAGGGTTGGCGCTTCGATTACCGCTGAGGACACATAATGGCTAACCTGAAAGCAATTCGAGACCGCATTAATTCTGTCAAAAATACTCGAAAGATTACAGAGGCCATGCGCTTGGTGGCTGCGGCCAAGGTGAGACGGGCTCAAGAGCAAGTGATTGCTACTCGGCCCTTTGCTGATCGCCTGGCGCAAGTCTTGTATGGCCTCCAAAGTCGCCTCAAGTTTGAAGAAGCTGACTTGCCACTACTCAAGCAGCGAGATGTTCAAAGGGTTGCGATTCTGGTGATTTCCGGCGATCGCGGCCTGTGTGGCGGCTACAACACCAATGTAATTCGTCGGGCTGAGCTACGGGCCAAGGAGATTGCTAGCGAAGGGCTAGACTATCGCTACATTCTGGTGGGACGTAAGGCGAATCAATACTTTAAGCGTCGAGAGCAGCCGATTGAGGCGTCTTTCATTGGGATGGAACAAATTCCGACGGCGGATGAAGCGTCGCGGATTGCTGACGAACTGCTGTCGCTGTTTCTGTCAGAAGAGGTGGATCGGGTGGAATTAGTGTATACCCGGTTTGTTTCTCTGGTGAGTTCACGCCCCGTAGTTCAAACCTTGCTACCTTTGGATCCTCAAGGTTTGGAAGCATCTGATGACGAAATCTTCCGCCTAACCACCCGGGGTGGGGCATTTGAAGTAGAGCGGGAAAAATTACCAGCTCAAGCGCCTGCGTCTTTTCCCCAGGACATGCTGTTTGAGCAAGATCCGGTGCAAATTCTGGATGCGCTCCTGCCCCTGTATTTGAACAATCAGATTTTGCGATCGCTGCAAGAGTCGGCTGCGAGTGAGCTAGCGGCTCGGATGACGGCGATGAATAACGCCAGTGACAATGCCAAAGAGCTGGCTAAGACTCTGAACTTGACCTATAACAAGGCTCGGCAGGCGGCTATTACCCAGGAAATTCTGGAAGTCGTCTCTGGTGCCAATGCTCTTGGTTAGGGTTGGTGAGTTGCCCATGCTATTGACCATGAATTTTGGGGCACTCCAGGACATAACCCTAGAATCTGCACCCACGTCCTAGTTCTACTCAGCGAAATAACAGCAAAAGCCCCCAATATTGGGGGCTTTTGCTGTTATTTGAATATATCGGTCCACCACAGCCCATTCGGGGGCTCAATTGCGGGTTAACCACTTCTGAGCGTTGAGCCGCTGCACAGTGTACAGCACCATTAAATCCAAGTTGACTCTACGCTCATCCCCCATGAACTGTTCAATGGTACTGGGTTGAGACCCTTTGTCAGCAAAATAAAATACCTTGGAACTCTTGATGTCGTCTTTGGTAAAGGCAATATTGAACTGGCGATCGCCCCCTTGCCACTGCCCTTGAACATGCCAATACGGTTCTGAGTCATCGATGCCAATGACAGCTAGGGGGCGCTGATCCAAGCTGAGCTGGATATCATCAATACCTTCCTCCTGCAAGGCTGATTGCAGGGACGGAAAGAAGTGCTCCTGAATAAACTCAGGGAAGGGCTTATCTTCCACCGGAGGCGGCTTTTCCTTCTTTTTCGCCTGGGCTTTAGCCGCTGGTTTTGTATCCCCCTGAGAGGAATCCCCCTTGGCAGAGTCAGCCTTAGGGGCGGGGGTAGTCTGGTTAGCATTAGACTCGGAAGCAGACTTAGACGTTTTTTCGTCGACCATAGGGAGAAAACCCTGAACACATCAAGAATAACAATGACCCCTGGGAAAGATTGGGTCCAAGCCCCAGTGCCCCATTCAGCTTAGCCGGAAAGTTGCCAGCCTGACTGGAAAGCAGGGGGTAGTGAAGCCACGATTCTTTCTCATACTAGAGGAAAGGCTTTCAAAAAGCATCCCAAATTGCAGCGCGGCACCCCAGACGCTTTCAGAGGTCAAAAGCATACAGACCAAGCCCAGTTCAAGATCTGGAGGTTTCCCACGGGCAGAATCCAGGGCTGGCCTTGGCTCTGGTTTAATCTACTGGCGCTTGACCTCTGGGTTTCTGTCCTTAGGGGGCTAGATTCAGGATGGCTTTACGAATGGTAGCCGTATTGTCAGTGTTCTGTCCCTGAGTTACCGGAACGCCCACGGCCTCTAAATCAGCATCAACCATCAGCGTTACCAATTCCTCAAAAGAAACGCTGGGTTGCCATCCCAATTTTTGGTTAGCTTTGCTGGCATCACCAATCAACAGTTCCACTTCGGCCGGGCGTAGATAGCGGGGGTCAAACTCAACATAGTCATGCCAGTCAAGGTTGACATGGTGAAAGGCCAGGTCTAGGAATTCTTTGATGGAGTGGGTTTCGTTGGTGGCCACCACATAGTCGTCGGGCTGATCTTGCTGGAGCATCAACCACATCGCTTTGACATAGTCTTTGGCGTAACCCCAGTCTCGTTTGGCATCGAGGTTGCCCAGGTACAGTTTTTTTTGCTGTCCGGTGACAATCCGGGCTACGGCACGGGTGATTTTGCGGGTTACAAAAGTTTCTCCCCGGCGCGGCGACTCATGGTTAAACAGAATGCCATTGCAGGCAAACAAGTTGTAAGACTCGCGGTAGTTCACCGTTTGCCAGTGGGCGTACACCTTGGCACAGGCATAGGGGCTGCGGGGGTAAAACGGTGTGGCTTCGGTCTGGGGAATGGTTTGTACTTTGCCAAACATCTCTGACGACCCAGCCTGGTAAAAGCGCACCTCTAAATCAGTCCGGTGTTGATAGTCACGAATCGCTTCTAAAATCCGCAGGGTGCCCATACCGACTGAATCGACAGTGTACTCTGGCGAATCGAAGCTGACCCGCACGTGGGATTGAGCGCCCAAATTATAAACTTCGTGGGGTTGGACCTGCTCTAACAGGCGCCGCAGCATCGTGCCGTCAGTCAGGTCGCCATAGTGCAAGAAGAGCCGCGCATTTTCGTTGTGCGGGTCAACGTACATATGGTCAATGCGATCGGTATTAAAGGTGGAGGTACGGCGAATAATGCCATGAACCTCGTACCCTTGGTCTAGCAGCAACTCTGCTAAGTACGAACCATCTTGACCAGTAATGCCGGTGAGCAGAGCTCGCTTAGACTGAGTCATACCTGAATGCCCAAAGAACAGTTGACGGGAGATTAATGATCGATTAACCCATAGATTAATCAATTCTGGCAGTATAGACCTGAAAATGCAGCTGGTTAACCACAAATTCATACCACATCAAAGAGACAGGAGTATGGCCCAGACAGTTCCAGGGCATCTGCTAAGGGGCTAAGTAGCCCCGAGACACAAAGGGCAGATCGACAATGGTGCCTTGGCTGCTATCGACGGTGACCGTTAACCCTGCCCCCCCAGCTTTAGTGCGAATGTAGCCTAGGCCTAGATAGCCATCCGGAGTATTGACCACACTGGTTAGGGTGCCGACCTTGTCTTCGCCCACATAGATCGTGGCCCCGGGGGAAGCATTCTCATTGAGTTGGATACCCCAAAGCTGCTGCTTTACCCCCTGGTAGGTGTTCAGGCGGGCGATGGTTTCCTGGCCGATGTAGCAGCCCTTGTCAAAGGCGATGGTTTGCCAGAGGCCAGCTTCTAGAGGGTTATAGTCGTCGGTGAGCTCGGCCCCAGGGCTGGGGCGACCTTGGTGAATGCGGAGTTGGGTCCAGACGGCTTCTCCAGCCGCGATCGCCCCAGCCTGGGTCAATTTAGTCCACAAATGATCGCTGCCTTCGACGGGCACCAGTAGGGTGTATCCCGGCAGGGCTAGTCCACTACCAGCGGCGACTCTAACGGTGCCATTGCCTAGGGGGGCGCACCCGTGATGCCCAGCTTCTAAGTCGGTATCGATAGCAATGCTACTATTCTCCAAGACTGAGCGGCTGTCGGGACCCAGCAATGAAAAGATAGCCATCGCTGGGGTGAGGTTGGTCAGGGTGACTTGATCCGCTGGAAAGATATAGCGGTCCATCCAATCCATCAGTCGCTGATCTTGTCCGGGGGAGGTGAGAATCAGCACACTGTCGTCAGTGATATAAGCCGTGGTTAGATCGATGGTTCTGGCGGTGGAGGTGACAAACACGGTGTCGCAGCTTTCCCCAGGTTGGCGCTGGTTAAAGCTGTTGGTGGTTTGGTTGTGGAGAAAGCGCAGGCGATCGCGGCCTGACAGTTGTAGCACGCCCCAGTGGCTGCGATCCACTAAGACAGCCCCTGTGTGGGCCGCCGTTAGGGCCACCGGATCATTCCCGAAACTGGTTGGGATACCGGCCGTATCTAAGGTTGCCCCTTGAGCTTGCTGTACATCTCGTAGTGGTGTGGTCATCCGTTAGTTCCTTATTTATAACTGCGCTGGGTGAGTTGGACCTGCTCAAATTGCAGGGGTTCTGAGTGCAGGGTGGGCGTGCGATCGCGCCCTTGATACTCCCAGGCGGCCACACAGGCGAAGTGTTCGTCGTCCCGCTTCGCTTCGCCGTCCGCCGTTTGATACTCTTCTCGGAAATGGCCACCGCAGGACTCCTCCCGGTACAGGGCATCCCGGGCCATGAGTTCCGCCAGTTCCATAAAGTCGGCCACTCGTCCGGCAAATTCCAGGGTTTTGTTCAAGGTGTTGGCCTCGCCGGGCAGCTTCAGGTTCTGCCAGTATTCGCTGCGCAGGTCCTGAATTTGGATAATGGCCTGCTCTAGGCCCTCCCGGTGGCGGGCCATGCCCACGTTATCCCAGACAATTTGCCCCAGTTGACGGTGAAACGTCATCACCGTTTTGTTGCCCTGAATGGTCAGCAGTCGGGTCAGCCGCTGTTCCACGCTGGCCTCAGCCTCGCGGAAGGCATCGTCATCGGGAGTAACCGGGGGTAAGTTTTGATTGGCAACATAGTCCCCCAGAGTGTAAGGGATAACAAAATAGCCATCGGCTAGCCCCTGCATCAGGGCACTGGCCCCAAGCCGGTTGGCCCCATGATCCGAGAAGTTGGCTTCCCCCAGCACAAACAGGCCAGGGATGGTGCTCATCAGGTGGTAGTCAACCCAGAGGCCGCCCATGGTGTAGTGGACGGCGGGGTAAATGCGCATCGGCACCTGATAGGGGTTTTCCCCAGAGATGCGCTGGTACATGTCAAACAGGTTGCCGTAGCGGGCAGCGATGGTGTCACGGCCTTGGGAGGCGATCGCATCCCGAAAGTCCAAATAGACCGCTAGGCCAGTGTCACCCACCCCACGCCCTTCGTCCGTTATCGCCTTGGCATTGCGGGAAGCCACATCCCGAGGCACTAGGTTACCAAAGGCCGGGTAGCGGGTCTCCAAGTAGTAGTCTCGCTCCGCTTCAGGAATATCGTTCGGGGGGCGGCGATCCCCCGGTTGCTTCGGCACCCACACCCGGCCATCGTTACGCAGCCCTTCACTCATCAGCGTCAGCTTCGACTGGTAGTCCCCCGAGACCGGAATGCAGGTGGGATGGATTTGGGTAAAGCAGGGGTTCGCAAAAAAGGCCCCCCGTTTATGGCAACGCCAGGCCGCCGTCACATTCGAGTTTTTGGCATTGGTAGAGAGGTAGTAGACATTGCCATAGCCCCCCGTACACAGCAAGACTGCATCCCCGGCATAGCGCTCCAGGGCGCCAGTGACCAGGTTGCGCACCACAATTCCCCGGGCTTGGCCATCGACCACCACCAGATCCAGCATTTCTCGCCGGGGATACACCTCGATCTGGCCGGTCTGGACCAGGCGCATCATGGCGCTATAGGCCCCCAACAGTAGCTGTTGCCCCGTCTGTCCCCGGGCGTAGAAGGTACGCGATACCTGGGCGCCGCCAAAGGAACGGTTATCCAGCAGGCCGCCGTACTCTCGGGCAAACGGCACCCCCTGGGCCACACAGTGGTCAATGATGGCACTGCTGACTTCCGCCAGGCGATGCACATTGGCTTCCCGGGAGCGGTAGTCCCCCCCTTTGATGGTGTCGTAGAACAGCCGCCAAACGCTGTCACCATCGTTGGGATAGTTTTTGGTGGCGTTAATCCCCCCCTGGGCGGCAATGCTGTGAGCCCGCCGGGGAGAATCCTGGATGCAAAAACTTTTTACCTGGTACCCCAACTCCCCTAGGGTGGCCGCCGCCGAAGCCCCAGCCAAACCAGTACCCACCACCAGAATGGTGTGTCGTCCTTTATTTTTGGGGCTAACTAAGCGGCAATGGTCCTTAAAATGGCTCCATTTTTGGTTGAGGGGACCAGGCGGCGTGCGAGGGTCAAGCATAGAGACTCAGGACATGGAGGAACGTGGGAAAATACCAGGAGCGGCCAGATGCAGGATCTGCCATTGAGTTCAGATCAGGCAGCGGGAACAGCGGCAGGCGGTCACGGGCAGTTGTTATTACTAGACTAGACTAATTCAAGTTCAAGCCTGGCGTTCTGCTTGTGGGTAAACGCCAGATCCGAAGCGGGACCTGGTATAGCAGGACTTGGTATAGAACTGAAAAAAAGCTGATCAAATGGGGCCTGGCGAGAGGGTTGACCGAGAATGAAATTAACCGCGAGCCCAGTTTCCAGTCTCCAGTCTCCAGTCTCCAGTCTCCAGTCTCCAGTCTCCAGTCTCCAGTCTCCAGTCTCCAGTCTCCAGTCTCCAGTCTCCAGTCTCCAGTCTCCAGTCTCCAGTCTCCTCTCCCCCTAGCTTATGGCTAAAGAAAATCTCTTTCTATGCATGGGTTCTGCCTGTCACCAAATGGGTGTCTATGATGTGCTGCCCAAACTTCAGGCTTTGATTAAAGATCATGGGTTGGCCGATACAATCGAGCTGAAGGGGTCCTTTTGCCTAGAAACCTGTAGCCAGGGCATTGTGATGAAGTTTCAGGACCAGCGCTTTGCCAAAATTAGTCCTCAAAATGTAGATACCGTCTTTACCGAAAACATTCTGCCAGCGGTGCGAGCCGCCACTGCCCATACTCCCTAGGATCTGTGCCCATGGCTAATTCTGCGTCTCCCCACCAGGCGAGTAGTATGAACCCCACCCAGGGGACTGAGGCTAGCGATCATCAGCACCTGTGGCAGTTGATCTGGGAGTATGACCCGAATGGGCTGATTGTGGTGGATGCTAACCTCTACATCAAGCTGGTGAATCCGGCCTTTTGCCGGATGTTTCAGGTGCGATCGCAAGATGTGATTGGCGAACCTGCATCCACCATCTTGGATGACACCAGCGACTTTCGTCGGGTTTGGGAAACAGGGGCCGTGTTTCGGAGCAAGCCCAGAGAATTTCCCAAATATGACCTGTTGGTGAGTCAGGTGATCTTCCCCATTCCTGAGGAAGGCATCATTGCTTGCATCATGGCCGACTACAGTCATCAATTGATGGAACGGCGAGAACTGATCGCGATCAAGGACGAAACCATCAAGAATGTGAACCAAGTTGTCGACAACCAGATGAAAGTCGTCCAAGAGATTGCCGGACTGCTGGGTGAAACCACCGCCCAAACCAAAGTGAGCCTCCTGAAGATTGTGCAAATGCTGCAACATGAAGCGGTCGATACGGTGATACCGTCTGAGACCAAAGACAATGAGCCCTAGGTCACCTCACCTCTCTGATGGCTGTAGATAACTTCATCGATATCCATAGTGCTAGCCTCAACAAGCGGGGCGAGGAATTGTGTGGCGATAAGGTCAAATATTTAAAGACAGGTCCTAAAACCACCGTGGTGCTCTCCGATGGGTTGGGTAGCGGGGTCAAAGCCAACATTTTGGCGACCCTGACCACCGAGATTTTGATCACCATGCTGAACGCGGATGTGCCCCTAGAAGAGGTGCTAAAGACGGTGATTGCCACGCTGCCCATCTGTCAGGTGCGCAAAATTGCTTACTCGACCTTCACCATTTTGTGGGTCGATAGCCGCACCAACCAATTCAAAGTGATTAACTTTGACAACCCACCACCAGTGTTTTGCCACCAGGGTCGGGTTAACCCCTTAGCGATGCAGGTTCAGGAAATTCTGGGTCGCAAAATTCAGTCGGCGGAAGGGTGGCTAGAGCGAGGGGATTTTCTGGGGGCGATTAGTGATGGGGTGCTCTATGCCGGCATGGGCATGACCATGAATTTTGGCTGGGGGTGGGACAACATTGCCCAGTATGTGGAAGGGGTGCTGGTCGGCAAATCCCACACCGCCCGCACCATTGTCAAAGAAGTAATCGACCATACCTTTGAGTTATACCAGGGGGCGGTGGGTGACGATGCTACCTTTGTGGGCCTTTACATTCGTCAACGCCATCCCCTAATGATTTTTACTGGCCCCCCCTTGGCGGAAGCTCAGGACGAACAGTACGTGAATCAACTGCTGGATTTTGAGGGGCGCAAGGTGGTCTGTGGTGGGACTACCGGCAATATCGTCGCTAGCTATTTGGGGGAAATCGTAGAGATGGACTTGTCTACCATGCGCCCCGACTTGCCCCCCATTGGCATGTTAAGCTGCGTCGATCTGGTTACAGAGGGCATTCTTACCCTCTCTAAAGCCACGGAATACATCCGCCACTGCCACTGTGATCTGGGGCGTCTACGGTTTGACAACAACGGCGCCTACCTGTTGGCCCGGGAGATTTTGCAGGCGGATGCCATTCACTTTTTAGTCGGCCAAAGCATTAACGAGTTTTACCAAAACCCGCTCTTGCCCAAGAACATCTCCATCCGTCGGAGTTTGATTGAGGAGCTAGTGGCGGTGTTACGCCACTTTCAAAAAGAGGTCACAGTGGATTATTGCTAATGACATCACCCTTGGCCATCAATTGCCCCATCGACGATATTTTAGGCAGCCTCTGGGCCTATGGGCAGCGCTATGGACTGCCCGAACGCCCTGCCCAGCGGCAAGGGCTGGTGGCTACCCTGTGCCAACTGAGGGCCAGAGCCATGTCTGTGACGGTCTCTACCCATCAGTTGGAGTTATGGATCCAGCAGGTCTTAGCCCAGTTTGAGTCTATGGCGGTGATGCAGACCGTGGTTGACGCGGCCCAGGATCGGCTGGCCCAGCGGGCCTACCAGTGGCAAACGGCGCTGGAGCAGCAGGTTAGGCACACCTTGAATGCCTATGTCCAACGCTACGCCCCAGACCTGACGGTGGAGATGATTCAGGATGTGGTCGTAGCGGCCATTCCGCTGCTCGACTACGGCACAATTACTAAGGCAGAGGTGCATGGGCTGGTGGATCAATTGGCGGAAACCTTTGACGTGCAAATGCCCCTGAGGTCGACCCATAACCCTGTGTATATAGAGCTCGCGGCAACTTTAGCGACAGTACTGCGTCAAAACCCCCTAGAAGAGGCCGTAAAGCAAACGGTCACTGCCTATGTGTCCGCTGTGATCCCCAGAATCACCCGGATTGGTGCGGATCTGATCGCTAACGCCCTCAGCGCCATTCTCAACAACCAGGTGAACTTTGGCATTGATGTCAATGTTCACCTGGTCGATCGTCAATTGTTGATTCAGCAGGTGAGCTTTAAGCTCAATACCATGGAGCAGTCTCCGATCCCATCCAAATCAGCTGAGCAGATGGCCGCTGAGTTGCATCAGGCGGTGGCAGACTTTCTTCGCGATCGCGATCATTCCCAGGACTTGAGCGACCCATTAGCAGGCCTAATTAGCGAGGATGGTCTATCCATCTCCAGCCCTTGGACCTCGACCCGTACGCAGGTCAGTCCAGAAACAGCTTCATCGGAACCGGTCGCCCCCGACACCTCTGTTACAGATGTTACAGAACTTCCTCCTGCTCAGCCTTAATGGTACGGAGAGCCTGCCAAAAATCCTCGTAGTGGAGCCAACCCACGTAGCCGGAGTACAGGAGTGCCGCCTCGGCATCGACCACAAACACATGGTCGATGCCTAACGGGTGTCGCCACACATACAGGCTAGTGCCGTCGTCTAAGGTTAAGTATCGCTTGGCTCGATCAAAGGCACGCAGATGGGCATCGGTCATCCCACGAATTTTCCGTAGCCGCTCTACCAGAGGGTGCTGCATCAGTGGCAGGCTGAGGATCTGGCCATCCCAAAACTGGTGGATATGTTCGACCACAGCCGGATGGTACCGCATGTCTGCATGGCTGAGGCCCTCTAGACAGACAAATTGAGCATTGGGCACTTTCGTACTTTCCACAGTAATGGTGCCATCGCTGCCTCCGTCGGTATTACCCGCCAGCACCAGGGTGTTGATGGCAGCGGCGATCGCCATAGCCAGAGGACGGCGATCGCGACCTAAGTCAGCGGCAATTCCCAGGCCCACTTGCAGCGGATCGATAATACGGCCCAAGTCGGCCCCGCCCACGGGGGACGCCACCAGCACCAAAGCCTGCACCCTGGGCCACCACTCGGGATGGCGAGTCAGCACTTCCAGCCAGACTAGCCCCCCCATGGAATGGCCAATAATTCGGAGAGGCACAGTGGGTTGCTGGTCGATCACCGCCGTGGCGATTTGGTCTACCGCCTCAATTAGCGGTGCCATGCGCAGCCAGGTCATGGCGTAGTTCAGACTGGGAGCCACAATTTCAGTGGCCTCAGTGGCCAATTCCTGGGCCAGGGCCAGCATCCACCGATTGTTATCGGCCCAGCCATGTTGGGCAAACAGAATAAAGTCTGCCGTAGGGTGTTGATGGGTCGTTAACACGGTCATCAGTGGTCTCCAGGGCAGTTTGACAATTTCGTACAGGTTAGCGCTCTGCTGGTGGTAAATCTGAATCTCTCGGTCTTTAGCCTTAAGCTGGGCTTTGTACTTGCGCTCTGCAGCTTTGAGGGCTTTTGGGTAGCCCTGCATAAAGCTGCGGTGCAGAGGTTCTTGATCAGAATCGGGAGCCGCCTGGAGTTTGACCACGACCACGCCGTCGCCTTTGTTTTCAATGGCTTGAATGGCTAACTGGGCATCCCCATGCTCCACCTGTATCTGGTTAAGGGTTTGAATAAATGCCTTCCAATCGACCCCATCGCGGAAGATCAGGTCGATGGTGTCAAGCACTTCTCGAAACAGCTTGGTAAACTCGCCGGGTCCAAAAACACCGCTGCTGGGGCGGCGCTCTTGCTGATTGCGCAGCAGGTACACATAGTTCAGGTACACATAGTTGTAGTGTGCCCCCTCTAAATAGATGGAGCTTTCGATGTTCCAGGCTTCTAGGGTGGCCCCAGCTGGCTTCGGTAAAGCCGGCCCCTTGCAGAAAGCTATCTTAGCTGCCCCGAACTGCACAACGTCTGGGGCGGCTAAACTGACACGTCCCTGTCCCCAACCAGGGCGAGAGCACCTGCAAGCCTATACCCCCTTTGCTGCCTTTTGCCTTTTCAAGCCCTAGTCTTCTGCCATTGCCTCCATCTTTTCAGTAATCTTGGCCTTGATCTCCTCCATGCTGGGCATGAATTCCTTTTTCTTCTCAAACCCTAGCTTGATCTTTTCGCCAATTTCCTCCGCTGTGGGGGCCATTTCCGCCCCTGGGGTATCCGGTGCAAAAGCATTCTTAGCTTCCATACCCGCCTTAATTTTCTCGGTAATTTCCTCAGCTGTTGGCATAAACATTTCCTTCTTCTTCATGAAGACTTCCTTCTTTTGCTCGGGGGTCAGGGTGGCAAACAGTTCCCCTTTGGGTAGAGACTTCATGGCGGCAGACAGCTCTGACTTTTGTTCTAATGTCAAAGCCATAGACTTAAAGGCCTTCCGCAGGCTGTAGCCATCTTGAATAGCTGCTTCAAACTTTTCCTGCTGTTCGGGAAATAGAATACTTTCGATTTCAGGCACATACTTTGACGCTAAATCATTGATATAGGCCTGCTGGTCTTCGGTCAGATCTAAATCATTAAGCCAGGGTAAAAAGAAGGGCTTTGCCTGCACTGGGCTAGCAACCAGCACCAGAGATAAAACCGCACACAGAATAACGGCCAAAAACTTGCGTACCATGCTGACGTAATCTCCTTGTCTAATCTAGATTGAACAAATCTATATCGAGCAAACGAGCCAGGCTGGGAGCCTATCTGATCAAGCCCTAATCCTTATCCTTGGCAGCCTTGGCATGTTCAGTGAAGGCCACAATCGCCATAAATGAAATTACAATTGTAGGCAGGACTAAACTCCACCAAGTTTCAGAAATCAGGACAAAATAGGTGGCGGCCAAACCGCCTAGAGCAAACCCAAACATGACCGGCAATACCCGTCCCATGCGCTCCATCGATTCAGCGGCGGCAGCTACTGCCTTCATATTATCTTTGGCCGCAAACTTGGAAAGAACCACTTCGACAATATCAATGGTGAGCTGCGTCGTATTACCCGTCATAACCGTAGTTGGTATATAGCTCTTGAACACCCCTTTAGCCTCTTTCATCAATGCATTCTGAATCGCCATTGCCACGACCCCAGCAATGCCAATGGGCAAAATGTATTCTTCCTGGATGCTGAAAATTAGAGCTGGAGATAACGTTACCCCAATAATCAAGAAAACGATTAGGGCGATCGCTTCAGCGGTCAAAAGTACAGCAAATACAGGCCAGTCTTTTTTGCGGGCATAGCGAGCCAGCAACGAGGTGGCTGCTACGGTAATCATAAAAGCTGGGAACATGAGCAGGTGGGTGATGGTTGCCTCTTCATCAGCATTGACAAACTCATAGCCAGCTAAGGCAATGTTGCCGGTGACATGGGCGGTAAAAATGCCAAATAAAATGATGAAGGCCGACGTATCGACAAAGCCCGCTACCCAACCTAGCATAAACCCTGCAGGGCCATCGTTAAGTAAAAAGCCGCCAAGGCTGAATTCTGACTTAGTAATGGATGGACTTGCAACCATAGTGAATTTAAGACGGTGAATTTAAGATGAGACCTGGCAAGCAATCAGACAGGATATAGCGGACGGAATTGCAGGTATAGTCAAAACGGCACCTATGCACAAACATCATCCTGGGTGATAATCACTGCTTCAGTAACAGACGTGACCTTATCTAGTCTTTATCGTACGTTTCTGGCTTTGACGAAATCACCTTCACGACTTGATAAAGGTTGTCATCAGTTGTCATCAGCACGGGCTCCTTTTCTGGCTCAGTTGATTCTGGCTTAACTGAGTCCTGCTCAACCGATTCAGTTGTCAGGGTGATTCTGGGGATTTGGTCGAGATCAGAAAACTCTGTGGTGTTACCCCAGTTGGCTAAGAGCGCCACATAGGGAGATTCGACTCCCTTCAGAAGTACCGTTGTACGCGGGGCTGGATACATGGCTGGCACGGCGGCCAGGGAGGTTTGGGCCATGGCTAAGAGATCATCCTGATGCTCCACCGTATCCGTGGTAAAACCACTGAACTGAACCAATGATGCACCGCCTGCGATCGCGGCTAATAGACCAGGTGGAGACACCACCTGGTCAATCACGAAAGAGGCTGTCAAAAAAGGCTCGACTGCGGTAGCCTTGGTTTCTGATTGGCCTTTATCTTTGGCTTTCTTATACTTTTCGTAATATTTTGTATAGTCTTCAGCCTGACTGGCGTCGCTAGTTAGAGATGCTTTAAAGGCATCATAGCTGGCCTGGTCTTGCCACTGGGTCAGCTCGATAATGCGGGCACCATCCTGGCTGGCGAGCATAGAAAAGCTGTGGAATCCTGGGATCTTTTTGTAGAAGGACTTACTTGTCTTGAAGAAGGTTTTAATGGTGTCAGCCTGGGTTTCAGCGGTGGTTGCATAGACCGACACCATATTCACCTCTCCACTCGCTGAATCAAACATCAGCAATTCGGGCGTTTTATTGGCTAGGACTGCTTCTATGACCACCCCCCAGCCCATGACCATAACGCTGAAGAATAGTCCAATAGCAAGCAGATTACGTTGCAGTGATCGAATCATAGACGTGCCGATCTTATCTCCCTAAAAGCAACTCAGCACCGCCTAACCCAGTGGCGCTCTGTTGTGGACTATGGCTGAACTGGATCGAATCGTAACGCCACAGGTAAACGACTAAATGTAGCCGGATATACGGTCTGGCAAAATCATGGTTCACAAACCCAAGAAAAGGTATTCTCTGATACTGTTTATCTGGCGCGATCGCCTCTTTGTGACTCTGTTGATGACCCGATGATGACCCGATTACAGCTATCTTGTTGACCTGCAAAGCGCCTCAAGGCTAAGTCCCATAGGGCTTCTTCCTGTCTTGTGTTTAGGGTTACAGAACTTGCTCGCCATTACCTCTATAAAGGTAAACACCTTAAATGTATACAGTACACCGTACGCAAAGAATATAGCCGCAGTTGTTAAACGTTGCTGAAACCTCCCCTGGGAAGGATGCCGAGACTTGGATTTTTCCTTTTCCGTCGATGTTCCTAACACTCACAGCAAGGGATTTTGTAGCGTCGGCAACAATAAAACTTCTGGGGGCTTGTAACTCTTTGATAGGTCACGCAAGTTCCGTTTAACTAGCCACGTCTTGTTTGGAGGGTACATGGCACAGGCAGACCGGGAAAACATAGTTGAAGAAACTAAAGAGGCTGAAACAGTTCGAATCGATTCTGAGTTACTTTACGGTTTACATGACCGTCCTTCCTTTGGAGAGTCAACGATTGTAGCCATTCAGCACGTTATGGCTTCTTTCGTCGGTATCATCACGCCGCCACTGCTGATCAGTAATGCGCTTGGTGTGGATGCATTAAACACCAGCATTATTATCAGCATGTCTTTGTTTATGAGTGGTGTTTGTACCTTCATTCAGTGCCGCCGGTTTGGCCCTGTGGGGTCTGGACTGCTGAGCTTGCAGGGAACTAGTTTTGCCTTTCTAGGGCCAATCATTGGTGTTGGTGTCGCTACCATTGATGCAGGGAGTACCCCTGAACAAGCCTTGGCCCTAATTTTCGGCTGTTGCTTTTTTGGCTCATCAGTTGAAATTCTGCTCAGTCAGTTTTTGCATTTGGGGCAACGCATTATCACTCCAGTTGTCTCTGGTACCGTGGTGATGATCATCGGGCTCAGCCTGATTCGGACAGGGATTACTAGCTTGGCCGGAGGGGCGGCAGCGCAGGCTGGGGGCACCTATGGCAGTGTGCAAAACCTGCTGCTGGGAGGGATGGTGTTAGCGATTGTGGTGGCTTTGACCCTATCCCCTAACCGCTATTTACGGATGGGGGCGATCGCCATTGGTTTGATCATTGGTTACCTGGTTGCACTGGCTTTAGGTATCGTTAATTTTGGTGCCCTGAATGAGCTTCCCCTGTTTCGTTTACCTATTCCCATGCGCTTTGGGTTTGACGTCACCTTTGCGGCCCTGGCTCCCTTCTTAATTCTTTACCTGATTACGGCGATTGAAACGATTGGGGACTTAACGGCTACCTCGGCTGTATCTGGGGAGCCGGTGAAAGGGAATATCTATTTCCGCCGCATCAAGGGGGGTGTCTTAGGGGATGGGATTAACTCTGCCCTGGCAGCCGTATTCAACACCTTTCCCAATACCACCTTTAGCCAAAACAACGGTGTCATTCAAATGACCGGCGTCGGCAGTCGCTATGTGGGTTTCTTTGTTGCCGGTATCTTTGCCCTGTTGGGGCTTTTCCCGCTGTTGGGCGGTGTTTTGCAGGCCATTCCTCAGCCTGTGCTGGGAGGGGCCACCATCGTGATGTTTGGCTCTATCGCCGTGGCTGGCTTAAACATTGTGGCGTCTACGGGGTTAGATCGCCGCTCAGCGGTGATTGTAGCGGTTTCCCTAGCATTGGGGCTTGGGGTCGTCTATTCTCCGGAAATTTTGGCCGACAAACCCCCTCTGATTAGGAATGTATTTTCCTCAGGGATTTCGACCGGTGGTTTAACGGCTATTTTGCTCAACATTATTCTGCCGGGGCGTCCCCCTGCACCCCGCCGCACCCCTGACCCAGCGGCGGCCGAAGCCTAATATCCGCAAGCCTGGAGGGAACCCCAGCCAGGCTATTTCGATGTTTTGGCCAAGGGTTTTGATCGTCCAAAGGTCTTGGCTAAATCCGGCGATTTGAAAAAACGACATATTTTCTGGGCTGTTCTTTCAGCTACATATCGCCATCAAGTTCCTTGATACCGTCAAGGAGTTTTATACCAAGTCCAGCTCGAGATCTGGAGTTTTCCCACCAGCAGAACTCTAGATCTGGACTTGGGTTTGATTTAATTTCAGACATTTATGGTGTGAGGAGTACGAATGCTTAACCATGTTGTTCCTAGCGCAGTTATGCGCTGGTTTACGGCTGCAAATTGTCGCCGTAGCCTGTGGTCGGTGGCCTTGCTATTGTTGCCTAGCTTATCTGCGGTGGCCGCTGAGCCCCCGACGGCTGAGTCCGTGTCTTCTGGGGCCGTGTCTTCTGGGGCAGGGTTGGCTGCGATCGCCCCTAGTTCTGCCACCACTGCTTCAGTCGCAACTTTAACTCCAGACGGATTAGCCGGGGCTGAGGTTCCCACCACCGTCCCAGTAACAGCTCTGGGGGAAGATAGCTCTCGCCTTGGCTTTGCCGATGGGGGCGTGGAATTGGCGGAAAGTAGCCTTGCTGAGCCCGCTAACACTTTCCAGGTGAGCTATCTGGCGGCTAGTCTAGACACTAGTGAACGGCTCCTGCCAATGGCGACGGATTTAGCCCAGGTGACCCGGGTAACTGACTTCTCAGACGTGCTGCCCAGCGACTGGGCGTTTCAAGCCCTGAGCGGCCTGGTGGAAAACTATGGCTGTATTCAGGGGTATCCCGATCGCACCTTCCGGGGGCAGCGCAGCATCACCCGCTTTGAATTTGCCGCTGGCCTCAATGCCTGTCTAGACGTACTAGCCACCCTGATTGGCGGTGTGGCTGGGGAAGATTTAGAGGTAATTCGGCGCTTACAAGACGAGTTTGCTGTGGAGTTGGCGTCTCTCGATGGTCGGGTTGACCTGCTGGAAGCGGAGGTGGCGGAACTGCGATCGCAGCAATTTGCCACCCAAACCAAACTGCGGGGATCGGCTTACTTTAACCTGGGCACCGGCTTTACCAATGGGGCCATTTTGGCCGAGGGGAACAGCGTCTTTGCGGCCGCCCGAGACGGTGCGGGGCAGCCCGTTGTGCGCACCATCGATCGCGATCCCGGCACCCCGTTTGGTGGGCTCACCTGGATCAACATGGACACCTCCTTCACCGGAGCTGACCGACTGAAACTACAATTCACCGCTGGCTCTGGGACTGGGGTCGGTAACTTGTATGGCTCTGCCGGGCTATTCAACACTTTCGGGGTGCCCTTCACCTTCCAAAGCGGTGGTGGTGGTAACTACAGCTTGTTTATTCGGGAGCTCAGCTACCAGTTTCCCCTGGGGGATAGTCTCACGGTGGACATTGGACCTCGGATTAACTGGTACGGCTACTTCGATCAAAACCGCTACACCTTCTTTGGCACCGGGGCCAACAGCTTTAACTCCAGCGGTAGCACCCTAGTCAATAGCCTGGACCGGGGGGCTGGTGTCATCGCCGTGTGGGACATTGCCAACTGGCTCGACCTGCGAGTGGGCTACCTGGCGGAAAATAACGAGTTTCTACCCGGAACTCGGGCTGCGTCAGATCCGACCCGTGGCCTGTTTGGCGGCACCAACACCCTAACCGGTCAAATTGGCTTGCGCCCCTTCAACAACCTCAACCTGCGATTCCTTTACACCCGCTCCAACATTGAGCCAGCTCCGGGCACTGGCTTTATTGGCGGTAGCTTCCAACCCATTTACGGGTTTGCGGATGATGGATTTGGTGGTCCGTTAACCAATGCCCCAGCGGATACTTTTGTGGTCAATTTTGACTGGACCCCGGCCAGCTGGCTGGGGTTGTTTGGTCGCTATAGTTATGGTTCCACTCAGTTAACGTCTGCCACAACCGGTGCCAGAGTAGGAGACGTCAACGCCCAGGCATTCCAGTTTGGCCTTGCCTTCCCCGACTTGTTTAAAGAAGGTGCTCTGGCCACCCTGTCCTATGTCATCCCCTTTGACGTAACCGGTGGCCGCGAGTTTCTGATCTCCGGGGGTGGGGATGGCGGTACCCAGCAAGAGCTGGAGCTATCGTACCGATACCCTCTGACCCGGAATATTGCCCTGATGCCGTCTGCCTATTGGATTATGAACGCCAATAACTTCGACAGCAATCCGGACATCTTTATCTTTAACCTCCAAACTCAGTTCTCCTTCTAGACCTGTCTCAGTTGTCTGTCCTCAGACGCCTTTACCCGGTTGGTACCAACCAGGGCAAAGGCGTCTTTTTTTGGCCCTGCCGCAATCCTGCCAAAACGCCGGTACAGCTCCCAGCGCTTGACTAACGGCGGTGCCCTTCGATAGAACAGGAAGAAACCCGGTGAGGGCGTTTCTTGGGGCTTGTGGGCAGAGCCCACCCTACGATCGGAGCCGTGTTTCTTAGGAGGGTTCTGTCCTGGAATATCGAGAAGTTCACAATCTATGAATCCAAGAACCCTGGGATCTTGGGCTAACCCCCTCATCCTGGTCAATCCTCCCGAATTTTTGGAGTTTTGCGGGCAATCACCACCATCTGGTCTTTGTGGGCTAACCGGTAGCTGGCTGGGGGGTTAACGAGGGTGTGACGCTTGGGATGGCCAATTTCTAAGGCAATAATCAGGGCATCTTGGCGCTGCTTCAGTCGATCCACCGCTTGCCAAAAGGGCAAATCGACCCAGGAGGCGGGCACCGGTAGTTTATAGATTTGGTTGCCCACCTGCACGGTCAATAGTTCTGCCAGTACGTCAACAGACCCTTGGGTGCGGGCGGAAGATGCGATCATGTGACTGGCAATTTCATCAGAGACAATCACATCATCTACCCCAGCGACTTTAAGTTGGACGTCGTTTTGGCGATCGAGTAACTGGGCACAGGTGTAGACTGCTGGGTTTAGCTTTTCAATGGTGAGGGCGGCCAGTACCGTGCGGGCGTCAATGTCTTGATCGCTGCGGGGGCGGGAAGAATCAGCCAGTAAAATAGCCCGAGAGGCATGGATGATGCGAATGGTTTCCAGCACATCAATGCGGGTATAGTCGCCGGTATAGCAATACAGCTGCGACAAGTTTAAGTGTTGTAACGCCTTTTCTGGGGTTTCGGTAAATTCGGCAACAATCACAATCACATTATCTTCGATCTCCGGGTCCATCAACAGCTCTTCTACCACATGGACCCCATTGCGGTTCCAGCCACAGATGACGGTATGGCCGGTCAATTCATCAAGCTCAATCATGTGAAATCCTACTGCAGAACGTAGCCGCTGGACCATGGTGGCCGACACCAAACCCGTAACCACCGCAAATAAGGTCAACCCCCCCAACATCAACATCAACGTCAGCGCTTTGCCGACAGCCGTTTCAGGTTCCCCACCAATGGGTTCAGCTCCTACTAACATAAACAGGCTCCACCAGATGGTTTTGCCTAAAGAATCAAGGTCTGGGTTTTGGCTACTTTCAATTAAATAAAGCCCCAGGGCACCAGACAAGACAATCACCCCCAAGGTGGCCAACAATCCCACTTGAGCTCCTAGCCCAATCGCCAAAGATGAGGAAAATCGGGCTAAGTTATGGTTCACCAAAATGCTGGCCCGCAGCAGCCGCAGCAGCCGCAGCAGCCGCAGTACGGGAAACCGGTAGGGAAAAGGAAACACCGCTAAAAGGTCAAACCAGTAGTGGCGGAAAAACCGAGCCTTGTTGCGGGCGGCCCAGTAGCGAGTCCCCAGTTCTAGCCAAAAAATAGCGGTGAGCCCGGTTTGCAGGTGTCGTAGCCGCATGTAGCCTAGACTATCTGGGGTAGACCCCACCTCCACAAACACCAAAATTACCGATAGCAAAATTAGGATAATTAATACCAGCTCTGTACCAGGGGCATGGAGAAACCGATTGACCCGGGCTTTAAGCGACAACGGCGAAGGCTGTAGCAAATTGCTCATTCTAGATAGTCGGTATTGATCTGGATGTCCAGGCTGACATCATCAACGGTGATATAGAGCTGGTTGGGGCGGCAGCACACCTGGCAGTCTTCGATATAGGTTTGGCTCAGCCCAGCCGATAGATCCACAAAGGTGGTATTCACCTCTCCACAAAAGGCGCAGGTGTAGTCAGCCGTAGATTCCATAGGGGTGCAAAATAAAGTGCAGGAGTTACCATAGGAGGTTGGGGAACGCCAAAGGTTCCCATAGCGTCATGTCTCCCATAGCGTCATGCAATTAGCCCTGGCCGTGGGGGCCAGATTGTTGACTATTTACGAGGCCATGATGAAAACAATTCCATTTGCTACCCTACCACTGGTTTTAGTCGGTTTAGCTGGCATGCCCCAGGGGTTAGTTAACGCCCCCGTGGCCCAGGCCCAAGTGTTTGTGTCGGGGCCGGTGCAAGCGGTCAACCCCACCCAAGAAAAGTTGTTCCTCAACAACGATACAGTGGTCGAACGATCGCTGACTGTTAGCAGCGCCACCACCATAAACGGTCGGTCAGTGCCCGCTGGGTCGGTGATTCGGGGCCAATTTGAGCCAGCTCCTGGTGGGCTACGCTATGTGGCCACCTCAGTTGAGGTGGGCAATCAGATTTATCCTCTACAAGCGACCTCTGACCTGCTCCATGATGTCAAAGACCCTCGGGAAACCACAGGCGGCGCGATCGCCCGAGATGCCGCCATTGGTGCCGCTGGCGGAGCAGCCCTAGGCGGTATTTTTGGCCGTCGGGTCAGCGTGGGCAGCATTGTTGGCGGTGCCGCCGCTGGAGCTGTCATCGGCAACACCACGGCCCAGCGAGTCGTGGTGATCGAGCCCAACCAGGCCATTACTTTGCACGTGCAATAAATGGCGTATTCCTCAAGGCGGGAAGCTATGCCCGTAATAGAATTCAGGAGCTAGCAGTCAGAATATAAGAAGGGTTTGGATTCTGACTCCTAGCTTCTGGCCTATCCAAAATTTCCCGGCTTAAATGTGACGCACACTCCTTGAAGCATGCCAAAAAACAGGAGAGAATAGCAACTATGTCCATTCTCTCCCCTGTAGACTAAGCCAAACTAGCGTCGGTGGCCTAAGCGTGGGTAGCCACTTCCATATTGGTCGCGGTTAGGCGCTCATAGGTGGCGCGCATCTTTAACCCCACCAGCACCTGGAATAGGCCGCTGCCATTGCCCGAGCCAGGATATTCCCGGTGCTTGAGTAGCAGCTCGGTCATTTCACCGTAGTACTTGGTAGAGGTATTGCTAAGGTGACTTTCGATATAAATCATCTCTTCTAAACGATCAAACTGACCGTCCACCTCGAGTACAGAGACGTCATGGCCGTAGTAAGAGTCAGGGCCGTAGTGCATGCGAATGCCGGGGTAAGAACAGGTCAACTTGCGGCCACAGGGAATCCAGTCGATGGTTGACCCCTCGTCGAACAGATAAACTGGATCGAACCCGGCTATGCCTTCCCGTTGCATCAGCCGTACCCGCAGCACCTTTTTCTCTTCATCGTTGGGAATCAGCTGGGTGGGTAGAATCTGAATCACCACATCAGCGTACTGCTTCTGAATATCAACGTACGCTTCAAAGTCGGGACGGCGGGCATTAATCGAGGCCAACACATCTTCGTAGCGGTGCCCCCGCTCAGCCATGTCTCGCTGGATTTTCCAGGCGATTTTTACCTCATCGCTGATATCGAGGTAAACGCTGAAGTCAATCAGCCCACGTACGCGCTCGTCATAAAGGGGATGGAGCCCTTCGATCACAACGATACGGTTAGGGTCAACCCGCTCAGGCGGATCAAGTTCCCCAGTTTCGTGGTTGTAGATGGGCTTATCAATGCTTTTGCCTTCTTTCAGGGCTTTGATCTGCTCATACATCAGATCAAAGTTGTTAGCCTCGGGGTTGAGGGCTGTAACCCCGGCAGCTTTCCGCTGCTTGCGATCAAGGCTGTGATAGTCATCTAGGCAAATAACCGTAATTAGCTCAGCGCCAAACAAATCACTCAGGCGCCGTAGAAAGGTAGATTTGCCGCATCCAGAATCCCCTGCGACACCGATTAGAACGACTTTGTCTGACTTGCTAATCATAGGTTCCCTCTAAACAACTTTTATACGGTGAATGCAGTTCAATCAGGCACAGAAGATTAGACCGTTACTTCAGTGCTGGCCGCAATTTCCCCTAGAGAAAATATCTCGCACAATGCCACACTTGTGAACCTCAACTAGCCTTGATACTGTAACCCCGTGAGGCCGTGAAGCCGGGATACAGCATTGCTTCAAGGAAGTATTGAGAAGTATTGATCCAAGGAAAAGTGAGACTGGCCTCAGCAGCCCCTCAGACCGGCTCAGTGACTGGCTGAGCGGCAAAACGCCTTTCAACGCCACCTCACAATGCCACTCCTGAAACGGAGCCACTGGCATTAAATCCACTGGATCAGCGTAATCAAGTACTACGCGGCTGAAGCAACCCCAAAGCGATAAGTATTTCTACCGCATTTATGATTATCCTATCAGAACCAGGTATCCCCTACAACAGTTTTGAGGCGGGGATACGCTCCAAAATACTTCAAGCCCGTTAGTCAGCTGTCAGACTTTGAGGCTAGGCACATGGCCTAGCCCTAGTAGATTAAGCCGTCTGAGCCGGTGGTATGGGCTGAAAGCACTCCCCATTATCCCCAATTGTTTAGACTGACTTAACCTTTGATGCTGCAAGGAACACAGTCTGAGCCTGAAGCTTTGACTACAGTGGAAGATATCAATGGGTTATCGATCGCGGTGGTCTGGTTGATGATGGCTGTAAATGACTTGTGTACTCTGAAATTGACACCGTCTTACAGTGATACTGTAGGGTAAAGAATGCTGGATATTGGCGGCGAGGTATCCTTGGCCACCATGTTGGCGTTTTTGCGCGACAGGGCATGGCGATATGTCTTTGTTGCAGTTAGTTGGGTCCAGAGAGTCACAAGTTAACTATGTACAATCCAAGTGTGAGCGGCGGCAACGCCAGTACCTTAGCTGGTAGCCGTTTATTTTTATACGAGGTGCAGGGCTTGCGCCAGAACGCTGAAACCGATCAGATGAATAGCCCCATTCGCAAGAGTGGCAGCGTCTTCATCACGGTGCCCTACAGTCGTATGAATCAAGAAATGCAGCGGATTACTCGGTTGGGCGGCAAAATTGTCAGCATTCGCCCCATCGAAGATGCAGGAGCTATTAGCAACCAGACGCCTACTGTGATCGATGCGCCCACAGCGCAACCAGAAACCACAGAGAAGCCCATGACTCAAGCAAAACCTAAGGCCGCGACCACTAGTGTTCCGGTTAATCTGTATAAGCCTAAAGATCCCTATATTGGCAAAGTGATGTCCAACGAGCCTCTGGTTCGGGAGGGCGGCTCGGGTATCGTACAGCATATTACTTTTGATCTCTCTGGTGGCAACCTGCATTACTTAGAGGGTCAGAGTATTGGCATTATTCCCGAAGGCACCGATGAGAATGGCAAGCCCCACAAGCTACGGCTGTATTCCATCGCCTCCACCCGCCATGGCGATCATATGGACGACAAAACCGTATCCCTCTGTGTGCGTCAGCTCGAGTACAAGCATCCTGAAACTGGGGAAACGGTATACGGCACCTGCTCAACCTACCTGTGCAACATCGAACCTGGGGCAGGTGTCAAAATTACCGGACCAGTAGGCAAAGAAATGCTGCTGCCTGACGACCCCGATGCCACCATCATTATGCTGGCTACGGGTACCGGTATTGCGCCTTTCCGAGCCTATCTCTGGCGGATGTTCAAGGAAGAAGAGAAGAAGGCCAACCCCGACTATGACTTCAAGGGCTTTGCCTGGCTGATTTTTGGCGTCCCCTATACCCCCAACATTCTCTACAAAGAGGAGTTGGAGAAAATGCAGGCCGAGTACCCCGATAACTTTGAGCTCACCTATGCCATTAGCCGTGAGCAGCAAAATGCAGAAGGGGGCCGGATGTACATTCAGCACCGAGTTGCAGAACATGCTGAAAAGCTGTGGGAGCTGATGCAGAAGCCCAACACCCACACCTACATGTGTGGTCTGAAGGGGATGGAAGACGGCATTGATGAGGCCCTGTCTGCCGAAGCCAGTAAGCATGGGGTTGACTGGGTAGAGTTCCGCAAGCAAATGAAGAAACAGCACCGCTGGCACGTTGAAACGTACTAGTGGTCTATCAAGTTAAAGGTGACAGGCTGAAAGGGAGCACGGCTCACGGTTTAAGGTCTACGGCTGGCCTTAAATCGCAGGTCGTAAATCATCAACCCCAGTTCGCAGAACCCGCCATTATCAGATTGTCTGGGCATTTCTGAGCATTAGTGGGAACTGCCTGAGAAGTCGCTTTGAGACGCCGCCAAGTCCAGCCATGGCCACGACCTAGGCTGGACCTTGACGTGAATAACGCTAGGCTACAGGAAGGGCGAGTCGTCCTTCCTGTTTTGTTTGGTGCCATTGCTGATACTAGCGATGGCACCACCGCCCACGAATCCCTTTACAATTGGGTCAGAAATGATGCGATTAGGACTTAAGACCGTTGGTGATTAACGTTGGTTTACTGGGCTTAGGAACGGTAGGGTCGGGGACCGCCAAGATCTTGCTTGATCCGGCCCACCGTCATCCCTTGGTTAGCCGATTGGCCTTGGCGAAGGTGGGGGTACGCAGCTTAGATAAGCCCCGCCCAGTGGAGATTCCGACCGATTGCCTAACCACAGATTTAGAGAGCATCGTCAGCGATCCCGCCATTGACATTGTGGTGGAGTTAATTGGTGGGCTAGAACCAGCCCGATCGCTGATTCTCAAAGCCATTAGCCACGGCAAGCATGTGGTTACCGCCAACAAAGCGGTAATTGCCCGCTACGGGGATGAGATTTTTACCGCGGCCAACGCCGCTGGGGTCTATGTCCTACTTGAGGCGGCAGTGGGGGGCGGTATTCCCGTGGTTCAACCCCTGAAACAAGCCCTGGGGGTGAATCACATCCAGGCGGTGACGGGCATTATCAACGGCACCACCAACTATATCCTCACCCGTATGCAGCGGGAGGGGGGGGATTTTGAGCCGATCTTGGCTGATGCCCAGCGCCTCGGCTATGCCGAAGCTGACCCCTCCGCTGATGTGGATGGCCTAGATGCGGCTGACAAGATTGCGATTTTGGCCTCTCTGGCCTTTGGCGGCCGAATTAAGCTGTCGGAGGTCTACAGTGAGGGGATCCGCCATGTCACCGCTGCCGATATTACCTATGCCAACCGCCTCGGCTTTGTAATTAAGCTGTTGGCGATCGCCCGCCGCTGTTCTCCCGATCCTGAGGCGGCGTCGGGGGATGAACCAGTAGATGAGCTTCAACTGCGGGTGCACCCTACCCTGGTACCAGAGGCGCACCCCCTGGCCACGGTTAACGACGTATACAACGCGATTTTGGTAGAAGGGGACCCAATTGGCCAGGTGATGTTCTTTGGTCCTGGGGCCGGGGAAGGCCCCACGGCCAGTGCCGTGGTATCAGACATTATCAATATTGCCGCCACCCTGATTTCCGGTCAGGGCACTACAATTACCCCCCAAACCGCTAATCCGCTGTTGGCCTGCACCCACCAACACTATTGCAAAATCAGCCCCATGGCCGACCTGGTCAGTCGGTTTTATCTACGGCTGCTGGCCGAAGACCAACCCGGGGTCATTGGCAAACTGGGGCTGTGTTTTGGCCGTCACCATGTCAGCCTGGAGTCGATTGTGCAAATTGGCATGCGGGATAACCGAGCTGAGATTGTGATTGTCAGCCATGAAGTGACGGAAGCCAACTTCCAAACCGCCCTGGATGAAATTCGCGAGTTCTCTGAGATCTATAGCGTTCCTAGTGTGCTGCGGGTGCTGTAGAGGATGTCGCGATCGCCCTTGTTGTCATAGCGGCCCACCCGCTTGTATCCCAGTACCTTGACGGATAGTGGGTCTATGGTTTTAAGTTCTGCTAAGGCAAGGGGGTAAACGATTGACCCTTGGCTCTATGTCATGCATGGCTTGTTGGTTGAGGACTACTGACCCACTCTACCCATGGGTAAAAGGGGGCCACGGTTGATGATCCCAGCTATCTGGCCAGCGCCATTGATGAGGCCAATCCATGGAATGGATTTCAACTCGACCCATTGCCCACCGGGGTCTACACCGGGGGGGCCAGGTGCCAGAGAATTCTTTGGCGGCGTTTCGGGCGGCGATCGCGGCTAATCATCCCATCGAGCTAGATGTGCAATTGCTGGCCGACGGGCACATAGCGGTGTTCCACGACCGCGATCTAAAGCGATTGACGGGCAAAAGGGGGCGGCTGGCGGGGCAAACCTTGCACAGTATCCAGCACTTTCACCTTTTAGGCAGTGATCAAACGATTCCGGCCTTAGCGGATGTACTGGCTCTAGTGAATGGTCAAGTCCCCCTGCTGATTGAAATTAAAAATGAAAAAAAAGTCGGCCCAGCCGAACAGGCCTTGCTTAAAACCCTGACGGGCTACCAAGGTGACTTTGCGGTGCAGTCTTTCAACCCGCGATCGCTCCAGTGGTTTAAGCGCCAGGCGCCATCGGTGCTGCGGGGGCAACTGGCCAGCAAGCCCCAGCAGTTTCTGCGTAGCCACCTGCTCCTCACCTGGGCTAGCAAACCCCACTTTATTGCCTATAACGTCAAAGCCCTGCCCAATCTGCCCACCACCCTGGCCCGTCACAGCTTTCATCTCCCCCTACTCGCCTGGACGGTCCGAACCAAAACTGACCAAATCAGGGCCAAGAAGTATGCTGACAACTACATCTTTGATCCGTTTTAAGAGATTCGTTTAAGACAACAGGCCACCGCTGAGACGCTTCATCACCCGATTGGCGATGTCGACGTACTGTACTTCCCCCGCCAGAATCTGCCCCAGGCGCTGAGTCGCCGTAGGCCGCTTGATGCCCACTCGATAGCCAATGCCGGGCACCCGAAAAAACAGCCCCGAAATGCGCTTGGCCCATTGCATGTCGGCTCCCCAGGAGTCATGCATGGTGGCCGTATAGCCCGCCAAGGTGTCACTCTGGCCCGTCAGGGCGGCGTGGATGGCGGCAGCAGCGTTCACCCCACTGATCATCCCAGGACGAATCCCCTCAGCACTGAGGGGGTCGACAATGGCGGCGGCTTCCCCCACCAGCACCGCCCGATGGGTATGGAGGGGATGGTTGCCGTCCCATAGTTTGAGCGGGTGGCTGTGGAGGTGGCCTTGCCCCTGGGACAGCCCAAAGGACTGACTGTACTGGTCGATGATTGAACTGATGTTTTTGGGGGATTTACCCAAAAAAGTGGCGGCCCCGATCGAGTAGCCCTGCTGCTTGGGGAAGTTCCACAGACAGCCCTGCTTCAGCAAGCCAAATTCAAAGTTAATGGCGCAGTCATCACTGACTGGGGTTGCCATTGCCACCTCCAGCACGCTGGCCGATCGCAAGGGCACCGCCGGAAACCCCAACCACTCAGCCATCGGCCCCTGGGCCCCATCCGCCGCTACCACGTAAGCCGCGTCTAAGGAGCCGGTATCGGTGATCACCTGCCAAACATCTCCTTTTGATTCAAGGCCAGTCACGGCGGTGCCTTGCTTCAGCACGGCCCCTTGCCCCCGGGCCTGCTGCACCAAAAACTGGTCAAACACCTGGCGCTGCACCATCCAGATTGGGTCGGTGGTGGTTAGGGCGGCTTCAATCGGGTCCCCCAGCTTCCAGGTATAGCGGACCCGGCGCATCTGGCGATCGATGGCGGGGGCAAAGTCAAAGTCAAAGTAAGCGGCCACACTGGGGGAAACTGCCCCGCTACAAGGCTTATAGCGAGGTAGGGAATCTTTTTCGACGATTAAAACAGAGTGCCCACGCTTAGCCAGGTGATAGGCAGTGGATGCCCCGGCTGGCCCAGCGCCAACCACAATACAGTCGTACATAGCTAGCAGATGAAGGTAATGAAATCAGCTTTCCCTCTAGCATCTTGGCACACTATCGACGCTTGCCTATGGCCTCGGTGGGTGGGTTAGCCATTGGCGAAACTGACGGATTAAGCTGTTTTCCCCTAACCCAGGCTGAATATCACGGTCGGGGAAGCGGAGGCTGACAAAGTGGGTGATATCGGTGGCGGTAATCGGGGAAAGCGCTAAGCTGCGATCGCGTTGTACATAGCCACCGTCGTTTAACCCATAGATCGTCAGGGTTTGCCCGTCATAACGCCAAATTTCAGGAATACCCAAGTCAGCATAGATAGAAAATCGGTCCAGAGAACTACGGGTGATGTCAATCTCCACGGCTAAATCAGGGGGTGGAAACCGGCTCAGGTCCACCTGTTCAACATCCCGCACCCAAGCTTCATGTTGGATGTAATAGCACTGATCCGGCTCCAGACCTCGTTCCAAATCAGCGCGATCGCAGGTGCGTGATCCCAAACTGCGAATTTCTAAGCCTAGTTCCTCAGTTGCAGCCTCAATCAGCCGCCCCAGCAATTTTTTGTAGGTTTCATGGGGGTCTAGGGGCATGCGAATTTCGAGGGTGCCGCGATCATAGGTCAGACGCACCCTCGGATCTGAATCAAAATCTCGAATCAGCAGCTGGTAGGTTTGCCAGCTGATGTTTCTCAAAATGACCCGATCTGGACTTTGGATCAGGGTAGCTGCCATAGAGCTTCGGCCCATGAAGTCAGTTTCCCTTAGCTTAAACCATTGGACTGTCTCCCACCCACCTCCCCAACCCCCTAGCCACCGCAGCGACGTATCCTGATGGCTGCCGCGAACAATCGACTGGGGTATGGCATGAGTGTGGTTGTTCTTCGCTATGGTAAGAGCAGCCTGAGCATTGAGGCTTCTGTTATGACACCCGCAACCAATCGCATTCGATGGACCACAGCAGATCTGGCGCTGTTTTCTGATGATGGCAAGCGCTACGAAATTATTGATGGAGAACTGATCGTGACCAGAGCGCCGCGATGGAGCCATCAGGAAGTGACTGGTCGAATCTTTGCTGCCCTGGATAACTGGTGCCAGGATACAGGGCTGGGGCGAGCGGCCATTAATCCTGGCATTATTTTCACCGATGAAGATAACGTCATTCCTGACGTGGTGTGGGCCAGCAACGAGCGCCTAGACGTTCTAATGGATGAGGCTGAGCACCTGACCGGGGCTCCTGAGCTGGTGGTAGAAGTGTTGTCTCCAGGGAAGAAAGACGAACAGCGCGATCGTCAGCTTAAACTCAAGTTGTATTCCCAGCAAGGGGTGCAGGAGTATTGGATTGTTGATCAGACTCTACGACAGGTACAGGTTTATCGTCGAGATTATGCTGTGCTGACCCTGGTGGTTACCCTGCAGGGGGCTGACAGCCTGACCTCACCGCTTCTACCTGATTTTGCCTGCCCCCTAAGGCGCATTTTCGGTCGGCAAGGAAGCCCATAACGCACCAGCCTGGTAGTGTTCTGAACCCAAGTGAACGCGTCTACACCCCATCACCCACACACCTTCCCCACCCGTGGGTTACGGCGGCATTTGATTGGCCTGGCGATCGCCCCAACCCTGACCGCCTAACCCACGCTACAGCCTCAACTCCATATCCTTGCCAGGGCGGACACACGGGTCGGCAGATGAAAAACGAAAAACGAAAATAGAAAAACGAAAAGGGGAGAACTCAAAGTTCAAAGTTCCTCTCGGGAAGCGGTGCATTGCGGGCCCAGGTTGACCGCCAATACCCAGGCCCCGACCGCTAATGCACCCTACGCTTTCAACAATTCAAAATCCAAAATTCAAAATCCAAAACCACCCCACCTTCCCCATTTCCCCACCTCCCCACCTCCCCACCTCCCCAACCCCCCCCCAGGGATTGAATTTTCCTGGCAGACGGGTTAAGTAAACGGTATGACCTATCGAACATTACCTCGACTAATCGCTGCTTTAGCAACAGGGGCCACCCTGGGTTGGGCAATGCCAACTCTGGCCCACGGTGTGGTTTTGGGCTACGAACCAGTCAATAGCGTAGAGATTCAGGCCCATTACGACACGGGCGAGCCGATGGCGGAAGCCCAAGTGGTGGTCTACGCCCCTGACGATCCCACTGAGCCCTGGATGCAGAGCACCACTGATGCGGATGGCCTGTTTACGTTTACCCCCGATACCTCCCAGCCCGGTAACTGGGAGGTGATGATTCGTCAGGCGGGCCACGGTGGCATCGTGACCGTGCCAGTGGCTGCCGCTAATGGCGAAGCGGTGGCTAGTAACGACTCTGGGGCTGATGACAATGGAACCGCCGTCGTTCAAAGGCAACCCGATACAACCTCGTCAGAAAATCTGTCGTCTGTGCAGCAGGGAATTGCCATTGGTGCGGTAATCTGGGGATTTATTGGCACAGCGTTGTTTTTTGTTAGGGGTAAGCGGTAGTGCATATTCCAGATGGCCTGATTCCTGCTCAGGTCTGTGCCGCCGGATACGCCATCACCGGGCTAACCACCTGGTATTCGTTGCGGCAAATTAACCGTAAACCTGATCCCACCGCCGAAATCCCAAAGGCGTCTTTACTGACGGCGGCTTTTTTCGTGGCGTCATCGATTTATGTACCGGTGCCGCCAGTGAGTGTCCATTTGATTTTGAATGGGCTGCTGGGAGTGGTGCTAGGGTATTTTGCTTTTCCAGCGATTTTGATTGGCTTGTTTTTTCAAGCACTGATGCTTGGCCACGGGGGGCTGACTACCCTGGGGGTAAATGCGGCGATGATGGGAATCCCAGCCCTGGTGGCTTACCACCTGTTTAACCTGAGGCAGGGTTTGGGGCAGGTTTTACCTGACCGGGTTGCCCTGGGGGGGTTTGCCTTCTTAGGCGGAGCGGTGGGCCTGGGGTTGTCGACGTTAATTTTTTTGGTGCTGGTAATTACCACGATTCCCGCCGGGTTTGATGTGGACACGGAACGCCAGGTTGTGCTTACCCTCAGCCTGGCCCATGTTCCTTTGATGGCGATCGAGGGGGCGTTTACCGCCATGCTGGTGTTGTTTTTACATCGGGTGAAGCCTGAGCTGCTGGAGGGCTGACCCCATGGCATTGGTGAGTTCAGACGCCTATGTGCAGGGCACATCCATGGTGCATCGCTGGCCCCCTCGGCTAAAGCTGGTGGGGCTAGGGGCGCTGATGTTTGCTTTTGCTATGGTGCAGCAGATGGTGTTGCTGCTGCCGATCGCCGCGATCGCCGCTGGACTCTATGGTCTATCGGGGCTGCCCCTGAGCCTTTTAAGCCATCGACTGCGTTACCCAGGGTTGTTTATTGCCGCCGTAGTGGTGCTGCTGCCCTTCACGTCCGGGGACACGGTGATCGCCCAGTGGGGTTGGTTAGCGCTACGTCAGGAGGGGCTAGAGGCAGCCGGCTTGATTGTGGTGCGGTTTGTCTCAATTTTGACCCTGGGCTTTATTCTGTTGGGCACCACGCCTTTTTTGACCATTATCCAGGCCATGCGGGGGCTGGGACTGCCCAAGATTTTGGCGGATATGACCCTGCTGGCCTACCGCTATCTGTACGAAATTGCTGAAAATCTGGCCACCATGCAGCAATCTATGGCGCTCAGGGGCTTTGGCCATCAGCCCCGACGTTGGGGAGTGAGTCGTCGCACGGTACAGCAGCTGGCCATGCTGGTGGGTAGCTTGCTGCTGCGCAGCTATGAACAGTCGGAACGGGTATACAAAGCCATGCGGTTACGGGGGTATGGCTATGGCCCGGGTAACCAGGCTACCTTAGGAAGGGGCAACGCCAATGGCCAGTTCCGGGCGGGATGGGGGTTAACCGTCGGTGTGTTGGCCATGGCGGTTTGTATTGTTGCAGTAGAGGTGGCGTTATCGATAGGCTAAGTTCTGGTGCGGCCATAGCTAATTCCCAGGGCAGGGCAGGGCAAGAAACAGAGGCGATCGCGACTCGCTCTATCTCCTTTGCGTACCCCGACCGGCCCGACGTGTTGTGCGACATTTCCCTAGAGATTCGCCAGGGGGAGCGGGTGGGCATCATTGGCCACAATGGCTGTGGCAAGACGACGTTGTTTATGCTGCTGTGTGGGGTGCTGACTCCAGCATCGGGGGACATTATTCTATTTGGCGAACCTCTAAAACCCGGACAGTTTCGACCAGAGGTGGGCCTGCTGTTTCAAGACCCCGATGACCAACTATTTTCGGCCTCGGTGTGGGATGACATTGCCTTTGGGCCTCAAAACATGGGTTTTTCCCCAGAGGAGGTGGCCGTGCGGGTGGCTGAGGCGGCTGAGATGGCGGGGGTAACCCACCTGCTAGATCGCTTACCCCACCACCTATCAGGGGGGGAAAAACAAATGGTGGCGATCGCAGGGTTGCTGGCCATGACCCCTAAAATCTTGCTCTATGACGAACCGACCGCCAACCTAGACCTGCGTACCCGGCGACGGCTGATTCACTTTTTACAAACCGCCTCGGAAACCCTGCTGATTTCCTCCCACGATCTGGAATTTGTGCTGGAGGTCTGCGATCGCGTGGTGCTGATTGACGACGGGCGTATTGTTGCCGATGGCTGCCCCCAGGTGGTGATGGGGGATCAGACCTTAATGGAGGCCCATGGTTTGGAGAAGCCCCATTCGCTGATGCCCCATCGGTCTAGCCACCACGGCTGAGATCAAAAACGAGCTATGGCAAAACCCTAGAACGCCGGTACAGATCCCAGGGCAGAATCCAAGGATACCCCAAGAATCATAGTCAATCAGCCCAAGTCCCCTGGGATCTTGACATCCTGTACCCATGCTCTAGATGCCTGGGGTAGCCAGGTTGCGGAAGCGGGTGAACTGGGGTTCAAATAATAACTTAACGGTCCCCGTAGGCCCATTGCGGTGTTTGGTGACAATGATTTCAGCAATGCCGCGATCGGGGGTATCTGGGTCGTAGTACTCTTCGCGATACAGCATCATAATTAGGTCAGCATCCTGTTCAATTGCCCCTGAGTTGTGGGAAACAATGCCGTCTGCTAACCACGAAGCAGGCCCCGGTACAGTCAGGTCATAGACTGGCTCTTCCCCTACAGGCTCGATAGAAACAACCTCATCCCAAAAAATATCGGCTGAGGCAATCTCTTCAAGGTCTTGGGCTACCGCAACTCGACTTCCTTTCTTTAGATACTCAAGTGGCTGCCAGCCGTCGAGGGTGTAGAGCCGGTGCTTTTCGGTGGCTCGAATTTTGCGCCCGCTAGCAGTAGTCAATTCATAAACCGGACGAGTACCAACTTGCCACACCAAATCGGCCTTAGCCTGGGTGAGCTTACCATGGGCATCTAAGCTAATTACCTCTGGGGTACTGCCCACCAACGCTTGAATCGGCACTCGTTGACCGTTGGCCAGGACAACCAGCGTATCGCCAGTGACGCACTCCCGTAAATCGCTCATCATTGGGCGTTTGTTGGTGCGAGATTCGACCCCCCGGCTGAGCTGGGAGAGGGCAATGATCGGCACGTTCAGTTCCCGGGCCAGGCCCTTGAGCGATCGCGTCATCTTCGACAGCTCCTGCACCCGGTTATCACCGCCCCCTTCCATCAGCTGCAGGTAGTCGATCAAAATCAGCCCCAGGGCACCTCCCTGTTCCGCCTGCAACCGCCGACAGCGGGAGCGAATCTCGGTCACCGAAATATTGGGGGTATCGTCAATGAACACCGGCATCTGGGACAGAACGCTGATGGCATGGCCTAGCTTTTCCCATTCATGTTGGGCAATGCGCCCGGTGCGCAGGCGGCTGCTCTCCATTTCCACTTCGCTCGACAGCAGGCGATAGACCAGCTGTACCTTGGACATTTCCAGGCTGTAGATCGCCACCGGCAATTTCTGGAGGGCCGCAATGTTGCGAGCAATATTCAACACAAAGCTGGTGTTGTGGACACAGATATCGTTGGCCACAAAGTTGTGGGTATCGGGAACGGTGAGATCGTAGACCTGCTTAGTCCCCTGGGGTTCGATCGCCACAATCTCATCCCAGTAGACATCGCTGGTAGCGATGTGCTGAAGTTCGCTATGCTCTAGGGCGGTTGCCAGGGCAAACAGGCGATGGCGGCTGGGTGCCCGTTTGCCAACATGGATATTGCTGGTGCTCTGGAACCCGGCACGGGTGGCCAGGGAAGCCCAGGATTTATCGCCCTTGGCGGCACGAAGCATCTCCCACACCTCAAGGGGGATCAGGTCGCGGTTGGTCTGGTAGCGACGGCTGGTCAGGGCCGTTGCCACCTTGGCCAGGGCGGCTTCTTTGCCAAAAATCCCGATGTCACTCAGGAAAGTCTTGATCGAGGGAGCATCGGTGATGTCGAGTTGCCAGGCGGGGCGGTGGCTATCCAGATATTTAACAGATCGGGCTTTGAGCTGAGACAAGATGCCAAACCGCAGCAGCAAATGCTGGACTTGGCGGGCCAGGATTTCGCTAACGGTGGCAAACCCCAACTGGGCTTGTCCCGAAGCCAGCACGGTAGCCCAGCCATCGGTAGCAAATAGGCGATTCAGGAAGAGGGCGAGGAGCGATTTGTTGAGCCGAAAGACAGCCGCCGGAATAGTTTTCTGGTGGGCTGACTTACCCCAGCTCCCCAGCTCTTGCAGCCAAAGTGTCAGGTTGTTTTGACTCATCCAACGGATGGTGGCAAGGCCGCCTTGAGACGTTTCTTGGCGTACCTTTACCCCTGGGAACTGAAGGGCGGCGGCAGTAAAGTCGGCCTGGATAGCCGGGTCCTGGTTGGTGAATTGGGGTGAGGTACTTGTCAGACAGCCATCGCCGATCAGGTAGGCCAGCAGCTTAACCTGATAGTCAGGCAAGGTTTCGGTGCCAAACACCGGCAGTATTCTGGGCACCGCTATTTTTTGACCCACGGCCAGCTCTGCCAAGGGCCGCCAACCCTGAATGGTGAGGTAGGGGTGGCTCAGGGTAGTCTCGATCTCTCGTCCCGATCGCGTTTTCACCCGAAACACCGGCTTTTGACCGTCGTCTACGTAAGCACTGGGCTGAGTGAGCCGCAAGCGCCAGTCAGCCCCCAGGGTGAGCAGGGAAGCAGACTGCTGCTGATAAATCTCGCCAATGGTTTTGAGGCTGCCATCGGCCAGCACAATCTGGGCATCAGCGCTGAGGCATTTACCCATGGATGGTCTGGCCGCCGCGATAATCAGATCAGAGCGCTGGAACCCCTGGGTCATGGCATCCAGGTCATAGAAGCCACAGGGTACACCGGGCAGCACCACCCCCAGGGAGCGCTGCTCAATTTCTGAGAAGGTATCGATCAAAATATCTGAGGTGGCGGTCAGGCCTCCCTGGGGCCGCACCTGGGTAATGCCAAACAGCTTTTGCTCTGACTGGTCCAGGACATTTTCCAGGGGAATGGTGGTGTCATAGCCCAGCTGCGAAATCTCGCCCCCGGTCTGAATCAGCAGCCGCCGGGTGTACTTATCCATCACCAGGGTGGCGTACTGGTCGATGTTGGCAGCACTGGTGGTGCGATCCACCAGTTGGGCAATGCGGGTTTGCCCTCCCACCTTCTCCAACTTGTCGTGGTCTTTTAACCAGACCGTGATCGTCATCAAATCCGTGGGCTGGCCCTTGGCATGCAGGTCCAGGGCCGCCCGATAAATATCTTTGTGGGCCCCAATGTAAAAGGCATCAGGGGTGAGGATTTCCATCACCCGGCCAATGGCTTCAGGATCTAGCAGAATGCCACCCAAGATCGCCTCTTCGGCCTCAATGTTCTGGGGTGGTAGGCGATCGCTGACCGCATCAAACTTGAGATTCTGAACCATAGGACTCTAGATATGGCGGCTGGGGTCAGGGTTTGGCCTAGGCCATCACTATATCAAGTTCATCTTGGGGTTGGGGCACCGATTCACCGAGAACGCCGGTACAGAAACCTAGCTGCTTGGCCAGCCAGCCGATTATGTCGCTTGAGCAGCGACGAAGCAACCGGGGTTTTAGCCATACTGACCGATACCCTAGAAGAACCCGCAAACAAGTTCTTTTGTACTATATTATAGAGCTAAAATAGCCCCAGACATTCCATGCCTGAGGCTACCTTGGGTGGTTCTAGCAATTGGCCTAAACCCACGGGGGCAATAGAAGAAGCAGAACCTCTGGGGAGTATTCCCACGAAGAGCAAGGGACGACCTACTCAGCGATCACCCGCAGATTTACTGTGGCGGTTACTTCAGGGTGCAGCTTGATTTCTGCTTGATATTCGCCCAACTTATTGATGTCGGGAACGCTGATGTCGCGGCGATCGACCTCTTTGCCAGAAAGAGACTTAATCACATCGGCCACATCAGAGGAGGTGACCGTACCAAAAATAGCGTCGTTCTCACCCACCGGTTTCTGAATGGTAAACATGCCGATGGTAGACAGGGCCGTTTTGGTGGCTTCGGCCTCTTGCTTAATCTCTAGCAGGCGCTGCCGCTGCGCTTCCCGTCGTCGTTCCACCTGCTTTAGCACACCGGGGGTGGTGCGTACAGCCTTACCATTCGGAATGAGATAATTACGTGCATAACCAGGGGCCACCTCTACCAGGTCGCCGTTATACCCTAATTTGCGAATATCTTCTGTGAGAACTACCTGTACCCGTTTTGCCATGATTCTTCTCGTATAGCCCAGTTGACTATACTACTCAAAAGACATGTGCATTGGCAACTACTAGATCTTGACTGCTATGACTAAACTTGTCCTTGCCCTAGTACCCGCGTTGTGGGTGGTGGCGATCGCCATTATTGCTGTCCAAAACGCCACTCCAGTGTCGATTCAATGGCTGACGTTCCAGTCCATTGAAATACCGTTTGGGGTGCTGCTAGCCTTTAGTGCCGCTGGGGGCATGATCGCCGCCGCCCTGGTACTTATCGTCCTCAGCAGCAAAGGATTCAGGCGTCCAGCCCGAAAGCGAAACTAAACTAGTGCAGCGTCAAGACTTGAATTTAGGGTTTCCAGATGTAGAGATTTGTGGTGTCGAGGTCCGAAATCCCCTCCCTTGGAGGGGTAGGGGTGGGTCAAGCAAGCCCGAAAAGACCCACCCCGCCCTCCGGGCACCCCTCCGTGGGAGGGGATGAAATGTCCTGATGTGTTGAAGCAACCTCCCTGAAGATTAAAAGGCTTTTGCAAAGCACTTACCCTAATTTTTAGTCTTGACAGACCACTAGTTAGTCTTGACAGACCACTAGTTCCAAGCCCGGACCTGGAGTTCTGCCTGGGGGAAACTCCAGATCCCGAGCTGGACTTGGTATAAGTCAGGTCTCCGGCTGGCCGTGAACCGCGACCCTGTTGATCCGCCTCTTGTGGCTTGATAGATCACTAGTACCGCTACGAGGAATTAAAAATGCAAAGTTCAAGGTGAAAAATTGCTGCTGCGCCAGGATTTTAAGCGTCCTGAACAGTAGGCTGATTTCTGCCTTTCTGTACTAGTTGCTGGGGGCAACCGTCAGGTTTTCCCCGGACTGGGCCGCCCGAATCACATCGTTCAGGGTATCGAAAGCTCGGGCAAATTGTGGGTCTTCACTGGTGCCAATGCGATCGCGGTCTTCGGCCAGTAGTTCCCGTTCCTGATCGCTCAGTTCGACAGCGATGTCAGGGTCAATACCGTGCTTGTCTATATCGCGGCCGCTGGGGGTAAGATACTTGGCCACGGTCACAGCTACCCCAGAGCCATCCCCCAGGCTACGCACTGACTGCACCAGCCCTTTTCCAAAGGTGCGGGTACCCACTAAGACAGCCCGTTCATTATCTTGCAGTGCCCCAGACAAAATTTCACTGGCACTGGCCGAGCCGCCATCCACTAACACCACCAGCGGCTTATCAGTGAGGGCCCGGTTATTAGCACTTTCTTCATCAGCAACACCTTGGCGGTTCACAGTGGAGACAATCGTGCCATCGTTTAGCCACATGCGAGCAATGTCAATACTGGAATACAGTAGCCCCCCCGGATTAGAGCGCAAATCAAGAATATAGCCCGTTACCCCCTGCTCTTCAAGAGCCTCAATGGCGTCGCTCATTTCGCTGGCGGCATTGGCACTGAACTGGGTGAGGCGAATGTAACCCACTGGCCCTTCAGGACCGGTCTGCACGTCATAGCGCACTGGATGAATCTCAATGCGAGCTCGGGTAATGGGGACATCCATTTCGCGGTTGTCCCGACGAATGGTCAGCACCACCTCAGAGCCAACGGGTCCCCGAATCTTACTGACAGCATCGTTCAGTTCCATGCCTTCGGTGGACTCGCCATCAATGGACAGAATCACATCCTTAGAGCGAATTCCAGCATCTGCCGCTGGGGTATCTTCAATCGGGGCTACCACCACAATCTCTTTAGTATCTTCATCCTGAGAGATTTGGATGCCGACACCAGTCAGCTCCCCGGAGGTATCAACTTGCATGTTGCGGAACTCTTGGGGATCCATGAAGCGGGTATAAGGATCATCCAGTTGCTCCAACATCTCGCGGATGGCCACGTAGGCCTCTTCCTGATTGGTATAGTCGCGCTCTAAATATTCAGTGCGGACCGCTTCCCAGTCCACCTGATTGAAGGTGGCATCCACATAATTACGATCAATCAGCTGCCAAACTTCATCCACCAGCTCCTTTGGACTTTCTTGGAAGAAGGCTTTGCTCTGGGACAAATGCAGCCCTGCCCCGGTCACCGAAACCGCAGCTACAGCTAGGGCAGTTGCGCTTAAAATCAGTCCCCGCTTTGCAATTGTCATATGGCTTTAGAGTTCTAGCAGCAAATTACGCCCAATCTAGCACAGACCACTGGGTTGGGAAGGGAAGATTTGATCAGGAAATCAGCCCCTGTTACTAACATTAACAATAGATCTCAGGACTTGCCTATCTCACCCTGTGACAGTCAGACAAGTTGCCCAACCCGACCAACCAGTCCAATCCGCTATCTTTCTGTACTAATCTGTACTAATTGGAGGCCAAAATTCCAGTCAGGCACTGAAAAAGTTCTTCCAGGTCGGCAGGCACTCGGTACAGGTTCAGGTCTTGCTCGATCCGCCGTTGTTGGCGATGCAGCCGCCCGAACTGCCACACGTCCCCTGTGGACACAGCACCGTAGAGTAGCGGTTCCTCTGAGGTAGTCCAGCGATCTAGGGCAATCAACTCGACGGCAAGCTGGGTGAACCCCCGGGCCAAATCAGCATTTTTAGCCTCAATAATCAGCAGACTGCGATCCGTGTGTAGATAGTAGTCTAGGGAACCCCTGAGCTGTTCGGAGACGTTAACAGAGTATTCAATCCTTAGCTGGGCTTGGGTCTGGTCGATCAGTGCTAGCACAATAGGCGAAATTAAAATTTCCCGGCGGGCGGCTTCACTGGTGAGGCTGACATAGGGTAATCGGCGCTGGAGACTACTTTTGAGCGCTTTAATTTGCTCAGCGTTACCGCTAGCGTTTGGCAGTGTTAGCGATCGCCGCTCTAGGGCAATCCCAAATTCTGCCAGAATATCGTCTGGCTCGTAGGCCATTTCAAAATAGTTGCGGAAAGTATAGCCTTTCCCAGGCTCTAGAATACTGGGCTTAGTCATCGCAACTCACCCTAGGGACCTATCTATCCTAGCTTTGAAAGCTGGGTGAGCCATCGTAAAACCTGACAAGGTCTACTGCTGGGTCTACGGCTATCGGATGACCCTGCGTTCCAACCAACCAGATTTTTTCGGCCGCCCCCAGTGCCCTGCGGGTCACTTTGCTTTGGCTTCTAGGGCTTCCAGGCGACTTTTCAACGCCTGATTTGTTTTTTTCAGCTCATCCACCTCCTGGGAGAGCTTTTCCACCGCTTTGTCTTTGCCAATTGCCTTTTGCACCTGCTGCGCGGCTTCCTGGGCGCGACGACGGACGCGGCCATCCGGGGTGTGGTCGGCCAGACTTTGCAGAATACTGATGGCCCGACTGGTCTCCATGGTGCCGAGGGCTGACACCGCCGACACCTGGGTGAGGAAGAAGGTTTCGCTGGCAATGGTGTCGAGCCGGTCTAGAATGCGCTCGACATTAGGCTTGCTCTGGCCTGTGGAAATAGTACCCAGGGCGCGAATAGCCGCCAGCCGCAGAGCTTGGGGGGTGCCAGCCTCGGTGTACTTCAGCACTAGATCCAGAGCATCTTCTGAGGTTTTAAACTGGCTGAGGGCGGCGATCGCCCCGGAGCGCACCACCTCATTCCAGCCCTGGCGTTCTTTGAGAATGCTCTCTAGCAACTTCAGGGTCTTTTTGTGCTTGGGTTTGTCTTGCCAATCAGCGGCTCCCACTTTGCCCAGAGACCGAATCGCCTCCGCCTCGACATAGTAGCTGGGATCCCCCTTGTCGGCTACAGTTTTGAGCGCCTTGTAGCTAGCGGCGGCTTTAATCCCCCCCAGGGCACCGACCACCGCCCGCCGCACCCGGGCTTCTGGATCTTTAAGTCCTTTCAAGACCCCATCCACTGCCTGGTCCAGCTTCACGGAGGCCAATTGCTCGGCAACTTCTACCCGCACTCCCCAGAAAGGGTCATCGGTGAGAGCGGCCGTCAGCGCGGTGACCGCTTCCAGGTTACCTTTCTTGGCCAGGGCGATCGCGGCTTCAATCCGCGCCAGGGGGTCGGGATCATGCTGGAGCTGGGCCTTCAATTCAGCCATAGGATACTCTAGCTCCACCGTCTTCAGAGTGTGGTTGCCCAGATCAAAGCTAATGAAGTCGGGCTTTTTATCTAGCGGAAAGAACAGAGCCTGCTCTCGCTCGTGGATCCGCACAGTGAAGGGTTTCACCTCCACCTTTTGGGTTTTGCCGTTGCTGACATAGCCAAAGCCCATGGGAATGCGCAGGTCAAACAGACCGCTGGTACTGCTGGTATCACCATCCTTGGCTTGGGTTTGGGTGACGGTGACCTTGGCTAGGTTACTGTCGCCGTCCCAGTTATAGGCCACCTTATAGTCAGGATGGCCGCCCCGCAGCACATACTGGTCAAACAGCGGCCGCAGGTTGCGCCCGGTGGCTTTGTCGATCGCCCGCAACAGATCAATGGTTTCCACCGTGCTGTGGGCGTTGTCCTGCACAAAAGTCTGAATCGCCTGCCAGAAGAGGGGGTCCCCCAGTTCGGCCCGGATCATGTGGTAAACGCAGGCCCCCTTTTCATAAATATGACGGTCATACAGCTCAATCGCCTCCCGATAGATGTGGGTGACCATGGGGCGGCGATAGCGGCTTTTGTCTTCGCTGAGGTAGCTGCGGGCTTCTCCCAGTCGGTAGTAGGCCGCGTCATCGGGGCCGTACTCCTGCTCGGTCCACATGATCTCGGAGTAGGTGGCCATGCCCTCCTTCACCCAGGCGTGGCTCCAATGGTTGATCACCAGCAGATCCCCAAACCATTGGTGGGCCAGCTCATGCACTACCAATGATTCAGAGCCACGATTGTCCAGGGCGGCCCGTTCATCCAGCAGGCAGCGATCGGTGAGGATGGTCACCGAGGTATTTTCCATACCGCCAAAGATAAAGTCGGCGGCGCACACCTGGGCGTACTTGGGGAAGGCGTATTTATAGCCGTACTTGTCGCTGAGAAAGGCCACCATGCGGGGGGTCTTACCCATGGTGAGCTGGCCCTGATCGCTGCGGTCTTGCTGCACATAGTAGGTGACGGGAATATCTTGCCACTGGTCTTGGATGACATCGAACTGGCCCACAGCCAGGGCCATCAGGTAGGTGGGGTGCACCTGCTGCTGGTGCCAGTGATAGATTTTGTGGTCGCCGTCTTCGCTGGTGTCCACCAGTTCACCGTTGGAGACCACCTGGTATTGGGCCGGTACCCGCACCCGAATTTCTGAGGTAGAGAGCATGCCGGGATAGTCGAAGCAGGGAAACCAGAAGCGGGAGTCTTCGTCTTCCCCCTGGGTCCACACCTGCACCGGTTTGTCGGGATAGTGTTTGTCTGGGCCGATGAAGTAAAGGCCCCGTTCCGGCTGTTCCAGGCGATAGGCGATGGTGAGGGTAAAGCTCTGCCCGGCAACGGTGGGTTTCTTCAGTCGAACCTGTAGCTGCTCACCGTCGTAGTCAAAGGTTTGTTTGGCACTGCCCAGCTTCACCGACTCGATCTGCTGGTTGACGGCGTCCAGGGTGAGGCTGTCGATGCCATCCCGCACTGGGTTAATCCGGATCTTGCAGGTGCCCTCGCAGATCTTGGCCTCCAAATCCAGACTCAAGTCCAGGGCGATGTGCTCGACCTGCCCAGGGCGATCAGGATTGTAGTGGGGCTTGGCTCCCGGCATTTCAAAGGACTTATAACCGTTGTTGTCATCCCGAAACAGGCGAAGGGCGGAGGGCATAGGTCTGAACCTTAACGAGGGGGCAGGCTACTGGCAAAGGTCGCCCGGGGGGCAGGGCTAGGGCATCGGTACAGTCTGTCAAGGTCCCAGGGTTCTGCCCTGGGATATTCCAGAATTCAGGGCCAACTAGCCTGAGAATTCTGGGATCTGTACCTTCCCTAATACAACAGATTAGCGTTTTTACGCAGAGGCTACACACTATTGCAACGGCTCTTAGGATCCGCCGTTATTCAGCTGGCTGACTGAAGTTGGCCAGATCTGAGCAGAAGATCGTTTATCCTATGGACGCTATGGACAGCCGCTGCTAGATTTGGCGGTTGTGACAGATGATTCTTCAGTACATTAAACGAATGAGGTACGACAGTGATTAGAACTAAACTGGTTGAGCTATCCACCTTGAACGCAGCGGCCTATCGCCAGAAGCTGAAAGGGGGCAAAGCCGGGATTGTGATCATGCGCTACGACAGGGAGCAGCCTGGCTTAGCCTCTGTAGACCGCCGCACGGGCGAGCCTGAGCCTTCCTCCAACAACAACCCTGAGGTGTTTCCCCTGGCGGCCTTTGAGGAGGCGATTGAGCTCACTTCAGGGATGCCCTACTCTCGGCGGGGGCCAGTGAAGCTAAGTAGCGAGGAGGAAGCACCGGGCACCGAAGCGGAGACCCCGGAAGAACTGGCGACGGTGGACAGTGCCGAATATCAAGCGGTGGTGGATGCCTACACCAACAAAAAAGGCGAGTTGTCCTATGCCCTGCTCAACAAAGACTTTATTCAGTTTGCCAAGTCCAGCAAAGTGGTGGCCGATATGGTAGCCAGCCGTGCCCCGGTAGAGGATATTCGCAACCATGTAGTACGGGTCAAGCTAGAGTCCCTAACGGGTAACCAGGAGCTGACAGACGCTCAAATCCAGCGGATGGTGGCTATGCTGGACGACGTCAGCCCCCGGGGAGTATTTAAGGAGCTGAATGACGAAATCATTCGCATGCTCAGTCGCTAACCATAATGTGAAAACCCCTTTTGCCAAGGGATTCCTTTCAGGGTATTCCTTTCATCTTTCTGCTTTCTTGGACTAGAAACCCCGACGGGCAGGAGAGACAGTGCCTGTCGGGGAAGCTGATCTGGCTAGGGCATCGGTCCAGGATGTCGAGATCCCAGGGCTCTTAGACTAATTAACCAGGATTTTTGGGGTATCCCAGGGCAGAACTCTGGGATCTGATACCGAATCCGATCTGCATAACCCCGATTCCCAAGCAGCCAACCCGTAGGGGCGAACCCAAGTGTTCGCCCGATCAAATCGGGGGTAGTCCAGCAGGATTTGGTATGAACCGGCGTTTTATACCAAGTCCAGCTCGGGATCTGGAGTTTTCCCACAGGCAGAACTCCAGGTCTGGACTTGGATCTGGTTTAGTAGCGAATCTGTAGGGTGACGCGCGCCTCTACGGTTTGTTCGCCGCCGATGACTGGTGTTGAGGCTTCGGCCAGACTATCGGCACTCATCGCCCGAGGCATGGGCTGGGGAGGGGGAACAGCTGCCCCATCCAGTTGAATGCTGACAATCTCTTGGGCACTAAGGTTGAGGCTAGCTAGGACGGTGTCAGCCTGGGCCTGGGCATCGGCTACGGCCTCGCGTAGGGCTTGCTGGCGGGCGGCGTCTAGGGCGTCGTCGTCGGCCAGAAAACTGACGCTACGGATTTGGTTGGCCCCGGCATCGACGGCGGCGTCTAGCAGAGGGCCGACCGCTTCGGTGGGCATTTGAAAGCTGACGGTGTTGCTGCCGCTATAGCCCACCAGGATAGACTCACCATCCTCATAGCGGTAGCGGGGACTGAGCTGAATGCCTGTTGTTTCCAGGTTTTCCACCTGGCGCGATCGCAGCAAGTCCACCACCGCCGTCGATCGCCGGGCGATCTCCTGCTGCACCGTGGCTGCATCAGGCCCCTGGGCTTCTACCCCCAGAACCACCTGGGCTTTTGTCGTCTGTACTGACTGCTCACCCTGGCCCGTTACAGTTAACGTACGCATCATTATCTCCTGGGCCATCGCCCTTGGGGTGATCAAAGGGGCAAATCCCCAGCTACCGACCAGGGCCACAGAGGTCAATACCACCGCTCCCAGCCGTCTGACTCCATAGTGTTTCACAGGCTGAATCATCCTCACACCGCCTTTTTCGCATTGCCCATTCAATCTGCCATAGAACAACGATTGGTAATCGTTGGTTACCAAATTGGTAACTTGCCGCATTCAAAATCTGGCTAACCCACCCCTGCCCCTCCCAGGAGAGGATGTCGATACCAGAAATCCAAAATCCAAAATCTGGCTGCCCCTCCCAGGAGGAGATGTCGATAACCGATCTAGATCGGTCGCCCTTCATCCTTAAACCGGGCTTTGGCCGTGGAAAAGGCGTCTTTCATCGCCGCCTGAATCTTCTGGGGATCGGGCTTTTTGCCCCCCATCAAATCCCCAAAGTAAACACAGGCCCCTTCCCCCAGGGCCCAGGTGTAGGCGGCAGCCCAGGAGGCGGCAATCACACTGCCCAACCCAGGGATAAATTTGATCAGTTCTCGACCAATGGCTTGGGCAAAAAAGCCCCCTGCGATCGCGCTAGCCACCCCTCCGGCCTGGGACGGAGTGAGGATTTGACCATAGAGTTTACCCAACAGTCCCACCATGGACACTTGCAGGGCAGTCAGCACGGGCATGGTGGCAAACGGCAGCGGTACCGCCGCCAGGGTAGCGGCCATCACTGCAAACGCAGAGATATAGTGGCGGCCCACATCTCGATAGAGGTTACCCAACTGTTCAGAGGCGTCATCCTGTTCATCCAGGAGTTGGTACAGGGCTTGAGCCTCCGCCTCGGGTAATAAATCCGCCAGGGCATCCCGGAGGCTCTCTAGACCGTAAAACACCGGGTCAAAGCCGTCCTCTTCGAGGGTAAAGTCGATCAGCACGGTGCCATCTACCAGGTCTTTAAAGCTGTCCTGGATGACCTGAAAGGGACGGCTGACGGTTTCAATGTCGGGGGGATAGGGGGGATGGTTATGGAGGCTAGGGGGGTAAACCTCGTGCACAGCGGTAACCGCTAGCAGACAGGGGATCGCTGGAAACTGCTGACGTAGATCCTGGGCGATGTGTCGCAGACTATCGAGGGCAAAGTCACTAATTTTCACCGTTAGAATCAGAATGCGAGCTTTGCCACTACTGACTTGTAGGTCCTGCACCAGTTCGGCCACGATGCTGTCGGTGGACTGGGTAACATCCCCCAGGCCGACGGTGTCGGTAAAAATCAGCAGGGGTAAGTCCTCGGATGGATAAGCATAGCGCTGGGTGTTGCGGGTGTGGGGCTTGAACCCCTGGCCCACAATGTCAGCAGAGACCCCTGTCAGGCCGCGCACAATCGAACTTTTGCCGGTTTGGGGTTTGCCGATCAGCAGGGCTTCGGTGGTGGGCAGTTGTTGCCGCACCGCCGCTAAAATCTCCGCTATTTTTTCGTCGTCGACGTTGAACCAGCGGCTAATCTGTCGGGTCGGTCGTAACTGGCCCACTTGGTGAGTGACCTGGTGCCACAGCCCCGCCAGCGGGTTGGACTTGGATTCGCTGGATTGTGGCGGATGTGATGATGTTTTTTTTGGGTGGCCCATTCCCGTTCCCCACGATGGTGCGTCTGGCCGATGGCACTGAGTGACAATGTCTTTATCCTATAGTGCCAGCGGGTGTATGGGGTCGGTGGGTATCCCACAGTCGCAAGAGGCATAGCCGCAAGCGTTAAAAGAGGCCGGGTAGCGCCGCTATCTACAGCAGCTACCCGGCCTCTAAAGCTAAAGTTAAGCCCTCACCAACGATCTACCTAGGGAAAGCTCCTGGGCGCGATCCCCATAGCTTACGCTAGGGTTTCCGGGCAGTAACCTAGCCCCATTACAAACTGACGCCGAAAGGCCTCAATTTCTTCGCGATCGGGGGTGCCGTGGGACACAATGGCTACCTGGTAACGGCGCATGACATCAATCGGCGATTGCCCGTTTTCTAGACCCCACAGGGCCATCCGCACCCGAATGCCTGGGTCGTAAGCGACCCCCAGTTCATTCATGTAGGCTCGAAAGTCTTCGGCATCGGAGGGGGTAATGGCATCATTCATCTTGATGCGAATCACCCAGCCGTCAATTTGGTGAATCACTGTCATGAACATAAAGGGTAGCCTGGGGGTGCCCAATAGATGTTCAACCACTCGTAAGGTCAAACTGGCATTGGCAAGGTAGTAAGTGTATTCCATTTGAAGATTCCGCCAGGTGCTACAGTTCTTATTGTCGTGGTTGGGGTTCGGGTTGGTTAGGGGCATTCCCCCCGTCCTGACCTGGGTGTATCCCCCCAAAGCTGTTGTTCCCAATGTCCGACTGCTCTTCCGTAGATTACTCATTAGCCGCCTACCAGTACACCTTGCCCCCCGAGGCGATCGCCCAAACCCCTGTCATTCCGAGGGATGCATCCCGCTTACTGGTGGTAGAGTCGGCCACTGGCCATCAACACCGCCAGTTTCGCGATCTACCCCAGTTGTTGCAGCCTGGGGATTTGCTGGTGGTCAACAATACCCAGGTGATCCCAGCCCGGTTACTCGGGTACAAACTCGGTGGTGCCCAGGTGGAAGTGTTTTTGCTGGAGCAACAGGCCCCCGATCAGTGGCTTGGGTTGGTGCGGCCTGGGCGGCGTCTTAAGCCCGGGGCCACCATTCAGTTTGGCCCTGATCCCCAAGCGCCGCTGCTCACGGCTCAGGTCTTGAGCACCGATGCCGACACCAAGGGGCGCATCCTGCGGTTTGAGCACCGGGGCAACGGTACCCTTTATGAGGTAATCCAGGCCCTGGGCCAGGTGCCCCTTCCTCCCTACATCACTGACACCACCGCCTCCCCTGACCAGTACCAAACCATCTATGCCGAGCAACCAGGGGCTGTCGCCGCCCCGACAGCGGGTTTACACTTCACCCCCGAGCTTTTTGAGCGGCTTGATCAGGCCGGAATCGGGCGATCGCAGCTGACCCTACATGTGGGCGTCGGCACCTTTCGTCCGGTGGAAACCAACAATATTCTGGAGCACAAGATGCATGGGGAATGGATCGACGTACCCGCCGATACCGTGGCCAAAATTCAAGCTACCAAAGCCCAGGGAGGACGGGTGATTGCCGTGGGCACGACGGTAGTGCGGGCCTTAGAAGGGGCTGCCCAGGCGGGGCCGTTGCACCCCTGGCAGGGTAAAACCAACCTCTATATCTACCCAGGCTATCGCTTCCGGGTGATCGATGGCTTAATCACCAACTTCCACCTGCCGGGATCAAGTCTACTGATGCTGGTCAGTGCGCTGGTTGGCCGCGATCGCCTACTAGATCTCTATGAGCAGGCCATTCAGCAGCACTACCGATTTTATTCCTTTGGCGATGCCATGTTGATCTTGCCAGAGGCGGTCTTGCCCCAGGCGACTCCGATATGATTGGCTCGCCTTAGATGGCGCTAACGGTTGCCCTGCCATGATCCCTGCTGGGGTCCGCTCGCTCAAGGGTGAGCTAGATTTCCATAAATAAAGTTTTGGCGAAAAATCTCGCAATAAACAGCTACATTTCAAGGTCAATTTATTCGCTAGTCGCTATTCTAAGTAGTATATTGAGCAGCAACACAGCCGCCGCCAGATCACGGGTCAATTCAGCCTTAAGGTAGCCTTGGCTCCGGCGGTGCAGTGGTCTATAGCTATGGCTCTATGCCCACAATTAGCCGTCTAAAATTTTAGCGATCGCGATCTGGTTTATGACAGCTAGGAAACAGGCTAACTCTCACTACTTTAGCGGTGTGATTGGGGCATAGTGAAATGGCACTGAACTAAGCCTGATCGGCAGTGCCCACCCTAGGGCAGGTCAAGCCTTTCGGCGATTCGCAAGGGTTGACCTCAGCTGATTTCAGTGACAGTTGGGCATCGTGGGTTTGCAAACCCGATGGTAAGGACTCGCGGAGCCCCTGAACCTCCCCTAACAAACCCTAGGAATCGGGGAATAGACCCTAGTTAAACCCAAGGCAGCGAAGCTAGCCAGTAAATCCGCACTCAGTACTCGGTGTGGGTCTCGCCATTACTGCGACGACTGAATTGCCCTAGCCGCCAGGCGCCGCCCCCAGGGGCACTGCCAAGTTGCTCACTTTTGATCATTTCGCCGTTGTATTCCCTATGAGCAATTTTCTCGCCACTGCCAGTTTAGTTGTCCTCACCACCAGCGCCTTGGGTCTATGGATCAGGCCCGTAGACTCTACCGTCAATTCTGCTGATGGGTTTTACAGTGTCAGCGCAGCAACCAGGGAAACAGCAGCCACCATCGATCGCTCTTTTGAGCAGTTGGCTAACGCTCCTGCCAGCATCCTCACAGACATTTGCCTCGACTTGCCCCATTGGCAGCGCCCTTCCCCCGACGATCAGGTGAAGCAATTGGAGGCCATGGGGCGCTATGAAGCGACACTGATCCCTGAAACCGTTGCCGAGGACAGCAAAGATTGGTGGCACCACGACGCTTTTTCCTTTACCACCTATGGCCTTAGTGCCCGCACTGATCCCCTCTATTTATCAGGGGTTTGGACGGCTATGGATCAGATTTGGGATTGCTATAGCGATGACCAACCAGAACGAATTAATGCGGGGGAACTGGCCGAGATCTGGTTACTAAATCATCGCCTGGTGGATCTCCAGTGGCAGGAAGATCACTATTTGTTAACAGTCGAGCCCAGCCAAGGTGGTCTCCAGCTTGTGCAATTTCAGCGTCAAGACATAGCGACTCAACTACCGCTAACCCTGATTACCACCGATGGCCAGGGATTGCCGATTCTGTCGGGTGACTGGTAAAAACATTTTTTCCAGAACAGGAATTCAATATCCCCTTTGGATAGACGCTCAGTGAACTATAGCGTGGGTGGAGGGGCATCCAGCCAACCACCGCTGAGTATCACTGTCATCCCCATGAACAGGACAGTCAAAATCCAGGTGGCACGGTTTAGGGTCGTTTCTGCACTTTTGGTGCTGGTAAACAGTTGGGCTTGACCTCCCAGCCCCCCTAGACCGTCTCCCTTGGGACTGTGTAACAGCACCAGCGCCGTTAAGCCCACTGCCGAGATTACCCAAATCGCCGTTATTACAGTCGTCGCTGACATATATGCTTACCACCTAACGTGTCAAAGTCTAAACCCGAACCGGGGAAAGTGAAGTGACTTTGGCACCCGCTTTCGCTGTGGGTCAAAATCACCCATTTGCTATGGTACCGCAGATCCCAGACGAGCATCAGAGATTGCTGTGCCTTAGGTATCCCATCAAGTTAAAGATGACGGGCTGAAAGGGTTTACGGCTCACGGTTTAAAGTCTACGGATGGCCCAGAACCGCAGGCCGTAAACCGTGAACCCCAGTTGGCAGAATCCACCCTTATCAGATTGACTGAGCCCTAGGTGCCCTAACGGGTTAGCTTCACCGGGGTGCGGTTAGGCCGCATTTCTACCCCCGCTGGCAGGAACATAGAACGCCCAGTCATTTCCGGCGGCTGGGGCAGGTCCAGCAGTTGCAGAATTGTGGGGGCAATATCTGACAGCCGACCATCGTCTCTGAGTCTAACGTCACCACCGTGGGCCGGTACCTTCAGCTTTTCCCCTTCTACCAAAATAAAAGGAACTGGATTAGTGGTATGGGCCGTCCAGGGCTTGCCATTTTCATCCCGCATCAGCTCAGCATTGCCGTGGTCAGCAATGATAATCGCAGTGCCCCCGGCTTTACCAATGCTGTCAATCAGACGGCCCAGGTTGCGATCGACCGCCTCTAGGGCCGTGATCGTGGCCTCCATCTTGCCAGTGTGACCCACCATGTCAGGATTAGCATAGTTAATCACCACCATGGCATAAATTCCCTTCTCAATGGCTGCGATCGCCGTATCGGTCACAGCCTGGGCAGACATGGCCGGGGCTTTGTCATAGGTGGCCACCATCGGACTGGAGATCAGCTCTCGATCTTCTCCGGCGAGTGGCTCTTCCAGACCGCCGTTAAAGAAGTAGGTGACATGGGCATACTTTTCAGTTTCAGCCGTGCGAAACTGCTTGAGCCCGTGGTCAGCCACCACTTCTCCCAGAATATTACTGAGGTTTTGGGGATGGAAGGCGACGCCAACCGGCAACTCTGCATCATACTGGGTCAGGGTGACAAAACTGAGGGGATCAACCAGCTGCCGCTCGAACCCTTGAAAGTTAGGGTCAACCAGGGCCTGGGTTAACTGGCGAGCCCGATCAGGACGGAAGTTGAAGAAGACCACACCATCCCCAGGGGCAATGGCCCCTGGGGCTAGTCTTACGGGTTCGATGAATTCATCCTGGATGCCCTCAGCATAGGACGCCTGCAAAGCCTCTAGGGCAGATTGACCGGTGCCCTCCCCGGCATCGGTCAGCACCCGATAGGCTTTTTCAATCCGATCCCAGCGATTGTCACGGTCCATGGCGTAGTAGCGACCACTCAGGGTGACCAGGCGTCCAAGCCTCACTGATGCCACATAATCTTGAATTTTCTGCACCGCATACTGCCCTTCTGTGGGCTTTGTATCGCGGCCATCGGTAATCACATGGATGCAAACCTCATCAATGTCTTGGGCCTTGGCCATCTCAATCAACCCAAATAGGTGGTTGAGGTGAGAGTGTACGCCGCCTTCGGAGCACAGGCCGATCAGATGCAACTTACTTTGGCGATAGCGTACGGCCTGGCAAACCCCTAGCAATGCTTCGTTTTCCTGAATGGTACCCTCTTCGACGGCATCGGAAATACGCACCAGCTCTTGGGGCACAATCCGACCAGCACCAATGTTGAGATGACCGACCTCAGAATTACCCATTTGCCCCTCGGGCAGTCCGACATCTTTGCCAGAGGTACGAATCAGGGTATGGGGATAAGCAGTCCATAGACTATCCATCACAGGAGTCTTGGCGGCGGCAACAGCATTACCGTCAGCGGAGTCCCGGTATCCCCAACCATCGAGGATAACCAGCACCATCGGCGGCACAGATGCTTGATTCATGGGTAAGAATCCTTGTGATTTCGACTAATATCTCAGCGATCATACCACCTGGTTTTTGGGGCTAAAGTGCCCAATCCATGGCAGTAGTTTGCTCTACAGTTGGTCGATGCTAATGATTGATGAGTGGTTGTCGACTTTAGGTTAGCCTAGGCCGCATCGGCCCTATGGCGTCCACCCAAGGGACAATCCTAAACAGGATGCACAATCAAAACAGCACCCTTAGGCCTGGTATAGCAAAGTTTGTTATCGCAGAGAACCTACTTAAGGTAGATTCAAGAAATTTTATAAAAGGGATTTTACTCTAGAAACGGCCTCAAGTTAAACGATTTGTCCATAAGACTGGTATGACTCTGGCTTGGGTGAGGGCGGCCCTTCGTCTCTGGGGAACGCTAAGGCTTAGCTTTAGCCGCTTTCTTTTGTTTTTGCTGCTGCCGCTTAGCCTCAGCTTTGGCTTGCCGTTCGGCCTCCAGGGCGGCTTGACGAGCTGCCGCCGCTTCTTCTTCCAGTTTATCCAGATAGTAGTGATAGTCTCCCCGGTAGAGGCGCAGTTCGCCATCGCGAATTTCCACAATCTTGGTGGCAACTTGGGAAATAAAGTAGCGATCGTGGGAGACCAGCAACACAGTGCCATCATAATGTTGCAGGGCTTCTTCCAGCATTTCTTTGGCCGGAATATCCAGGTGATTGGTGGGCTCGTCTAGGATCATCAGGTTGGCCGGACGCAGCAGCATTTTGGCTAGGGCTAGCCGGGCCTTTTCACCACCACTGAGGGCCTTGACCGATTTGAACGCCATATCGCCGCTGAACAAAAATCGCCCCAGCAGGGTGCGCACTTCTTCATTGGTCCAGTCGGGGACTTCATCATGGACGGTGTCGATCACGGTTTTGCTGAGGTCCAGCGCTTCGGCTTGGTTCTGTTCAAAATAGCTGGGGATCACGTTGTGCTGGCCCAGTTGCACCTGGCCATCGCTGGGGGGTTCGAGGCCAATAATTAAGCGCAACAGGGTGGATTTGCCGGAACCATTGTGGCCTAAAAAGGCAATGCGATCGCCCCGTTCGATCAGCAAATTGGCCCCCAAGAACAAAATCTTGTCGTCATAGGTGTGGGTTAAGTCTTCGATCATCACCACCTCGCGCCCACTGCGAGGGGCGGGAGGAAAGCGGAAGTGTAGGGTTTTCGTTCCGCCCTCTGGGGCTTCAACCCGCTCCACTTTTTCCAGTTGCTTTTCGCGACTTTTGGCCTGGGTACTGCGGGTAGCGCTGGCCCGAAAGCGCTCGACAAAGGCCTGCTGCTTGGCCAATTCCTTTTGCTGGCGCTCAAAGGTGCTGAGTTGAGCCGCCTGATTCTCGGCCTTTTGGGTCAGGTAAGCGGTGTAGTTCCCCAGGTATGTGGTGGATACCCCCCGCTCGGTTTCAACAATCTGGGTGCAGAGCCGGTCTAAGAACTCCCGGTCGTGGGAAACAATCACCATAGGAGTATTGAGGCCTTTGAGGTAGTCCTCTAGCCATTCAATGGTGTCGAGATCCAGATGGTTGGTGGGTTCGTCCAGCAGGAGCACATCGGGGGCTTGCAGCAAAATCTTGCCTAACCCCATGCGCATTTGCCAGCCGCCGCTGAATTCGCTCACCAGGCGATCGCCATCCCCAGAGGCAAAGCCCATTTCTGGCAGAATCTTTTCAATCCGGGCCTCAAGACCGTAGCCGTCCATGGCTTCGAACCGCCGCTGGTGATCATCCAACAGGTGAATAAGGCGATCCAACTCGTCGGGTTCAGCCTGGGCCATCAGGGTGGGAATGTGGTGCAACTTCGATTGCACCTGGTTGGCTTCGTGGAAGACGGTCCAAAATTCTTCCCGCACCGTGTGATCAGGGTTGACCTCAAACTCTTGGGACAGATAGGCAATCTTTAGATCTGCGGGGCGAATGACCGCCCCGGCCGTGGGCTCAGTCTTACCCGTAATAATATTCAATTGGGTAGACTTCCCGGCCCCGTTGACCCCCACCAAGCCAATGCGATCCCCAGGCTTCACCTCCCAGTTCACATCCTTCAGGACTTCCCCAGTGGGATAGATTTTGCTGATGTGCTCTAAACGCAGCATGGGGGTCTCCAGAGGGGTGTGCTTTGTGCTTAGTTAAGTTCCTTAACAAAGGTTAGCGAAAAAGGGGGTAGGGTTGTCTAGCCCCATCCCCCTTTTCGTCAACTGCTCAGCTCGCCATCCCCTAAGCTATTTTTTAATGTCTTTAGCCATCTGGCGAAACATGTCAAGGTTGGTGTCTGTACGGCGGCGGTCAGAGTTGTTGTCCTTTTTCACCATGGACGCAGATGAACCCTGAATATTGTCAAACTTTTGTGCGGTCAAGCCATTTTCCTGCAGTTCTACCCGCAGCGCTTGCATCGAAGAAATTTGCCGGATGCTTTCCTTCTCTTCGGTCTCACCCCGCTTTTTGGCGAACGTGCGCCGTACGGTTTTGGCCGATCGCATAAACTCAATATCGCCGTAGCTCTTAGCGTCGTCGGGATCTAGGTAAAAGGCTTCCCCAGCCCGCTCAATGGTCGGTTGGGTAGGCTGAACAGGGCGATCTGACTCCCCTGGGTTTTTAGCCTTGCCACCAAACAATCCGCGAATGAATCCGGTCATGGACCTCTCCTGCGTTAACACAATGGATGCAAATCAATGGGAATCCGCCAAGCCAGGCCAGTTCCCATCAACGCAGGGCAACGAGACTTAGCCGGATTCAAATAAGATTTATTAATCTCTATGTTAACTTTTGTTGGGAGAAAATAGGAAACAAATTTCTGAAAATATCCCAGACCCAAGTCCAGTCTTGAATTTAGGGTTTCCAGATGTAGAGATTTGGTGGCATCAAGGTCCGAAATCCCCTCCTTTGGAGGCCTGTGCTGAGCCTGTCGAAGTAGGTAGGGGTGGGTCAAGCAAGCCCGAAGACCCACCCCTACCTCCGGGCACCCCGCCCTCCGGGCACCCCGCCCTCCGGGCACCCCGCCCTCCGGGCACCCCTCCCAGGAGGGGACTACCCCGCCCTTTCCTGCGGAACGCTTTTCCTCGGAACGCTTCGCGAACGCGAACGGGCACCCCTCCGTGGGAGGGGATGAAAGGTCCTGATGTGTTGAAGCAACCTCCCTGACGATTAAAAGGCTTTTGCAAAGCACTTACCCTAATGTTTAGCCTTGACAGACCACCAGCGGTCTGGGGCATCAGTCAGCCCAGCCTGCCTGACACCCGACACCCGACCCCCTGATCCCAGGCCCGCCCGTCCGTCCGGCCTGATCCCCTACTGGTCGGCGGGGTCAGCTAGTTGCCAGTCCTTAATGGCCCAGGTGCTGGCATCCCATGGGGTGAGCTGAACCTGGGCGAGGCGATCGCTCACCGCATTGGCCATGGCCCGATGCACCACTGGGATCACCGCCACCTCTTCGGCCAAAATGGTATTCATTTGTTGAAACAGCGCCACTCGCCGGTCTGGGTCTAGCTCCTGCCGGGCTTGCTCCCAGAGGCGATCGTACTCGGGGTTGCAATAGCGAGCATTGTTCGGTTCTTGCCACTGATTCTCCTGGGAGGCGATTTTACCGCAGGTCCACCAGCCCATGTAAGTGGCGGGATCAGGGCTTTCGTTGCCGATCGAGTAAATTTGCATGTCGGCATAAAAGTGATTGAGGCTGTTGGTGTCTTGGGGATCGGCGGAAAAGAACTCATCCACCCGTACCCGAGAAATTTGCACATCAACCCCTAATTCTTTAAGGCTATCGCTAACGATGGCCTGAGTTTTTTGCCGCACAGGATTGACTGCCGCCTGAAACAGTACCTCTAGGGTGATCCCATCCTTTTCACGGAAGCCGTCACCGTTGGTGTCTACCCAGCCAGCGTCATCCAACAGGGCTTTGGCGGCGTCTAAGTCATAGGTGTAGGTCAGCTCCGGCACCTGGTAAATATCGGGGTCTACTAACAGCTGGGCCACGGGCTTACCAGCAGCCCCATACAACTCCTTGGCAATGGTTTCTCGATCAATCGCTAGATTGATGGCTTGGCGCACTCGCCAATCACTGAAATAGGGGTGGGGTACAGTGGCACTAGCGCGCTCTCCCTCCTCGGTACGCACAAAGGGATTCGCGAAGTTGAGCATAAGCCGCTCTACTTTAGAGCCAAACAGGTTAGTGACTTGGCCTTGGGCATCCACCTTTAAATCGTCCCAGGCCTCGGATTCAATTTGTAGGTTGTGGGCGAAATCGGCATTGCCGGCTTGCAGTACCTCTCGGGCCGCCGCATAGGGGGCAATGCCGCCCAGCAATTCCAGCCGCTTAAAGCCGGGTTGGCCGCCCCAATAGTGACGGTTAGGCTCAAAAATAATGTTGCCTGACTCAAACCCCACCACCTGATAGGGACCTGTGCCCACGGGCTGCACATTGGCGATCGCCTCTCGGGCCGTTAAGCTGTTGTACTCTGCAAAAATATGGCGCGGTAGAATGCCACCCGTTTGACCTGTAAACGGTACCGCCCAGGCTGGGTTAGGGGCGTTAAAGGTGATTTGAACGGTATAGTCATCCAGGGCTTCCACTGACTCAACCGCTTCGTAGTACTGGGCCGTGGCCGCCGCCACCTCTGGGTTACTGATGAATTCGTAGGTAAAGACTACATCGTCAGCGGTGAAGGGTTCTCCGTCAGTCCAGGTGACATCAGGGCGCAGCTCCCAGGTGACGGTGGTACCGTCTTCGGCCACCCCACCATTCTCAACCGTCGGAATGTCCGCCGCCAAAAACGGCACTAACTCGCCCTCTTGGTCAAAGCTGGCGAGGGGCTCATAGGTGATGCGGGCGGCTTCAAAATCTTGGTAACCCGTGGCCAGGTGAGGATTGAGGGTCACAGCGGCGCGACTGTACAGCAACCGTAAGGTGTCGGGATCGCGGGCCGGGGCGATCTGGGTGGAGGCATCTGTATCTGGATGACTATCGGTAACATTGGCCGATTGGCTACAGTTGGTAGTCGCTACCACTACCAACCCGGCGATCGCGAGCAACACAGTGTGACGAAGCCCAAATTTGATCATGGTTTGACGGTATTCAACCCTGAAACGACATCCTGAATGAGGATCGCGCTTTTAATGGTAGACATTCTTGGGCCATTTTGTGGCCTTGGCTACAGCCTTGAGATAGCGCCCTTTATGTCTAACAGCAAGCCAGGGTACGTTTCCGGAAAATCTGCCCAGGTTTGCGCCATTCATCCCCGATCGGTCAACCGCCTTGGCCAGTGTCATTTACAAAACTTTGATCCCAATTCTTGATCCCATTCGATTTTGATTGCCCCAACTTCGAATTTTCGTGGTAACAAATAAGGGTGATTAAATTAGTAAAATTAGCTATTCTTATGGGCTAATAGCCCCGCTAACAATTCGGGTGTTGATGAGAGATAACGCGACCAGGCTCAGGCAAGATCATGACTGACACTATTGCTGCTAATCCCGGCCCAGATCCCCAAGACCAGAACCTTTCTGAGGCTCAAACTGTTCCCGAGACTAAAGCCCGCATGTCCCCTGAGGCGGGGAATACGCCCCCTGCTAACGACTGGGAACCAGTGATATTGCCCGGGCAAATCACCCTTGACGATCAGAGCCCTGACGAGAGTTCTGAGGTGACATCAGCTGGATTAAGCCCAGCGAATTCTTGTCCTGAAGCAGGCTCCGAAGAAACTGATTCCCAAGGGAATCAGTTTCTTTCTGATGATACAAATGAACTAGTTCAATTAATTCAAGATTTAAACCAGTGCAACGATGCCTTGCTTCTGCGAGTTTCGGATCTAGAGGAAGCATTAGAGCGATCGCAGGTAGCCCTGCAAGCCGAAATTGAACGCAACCAGTCCCAGGCCGCGCCAGCGGTCCCCCCTGCCCCTAGCCAGGCAGGGCCTGTGGCCCAGCAAATTGCCCAGCTCTTAAGTGAATTAGACATTGCTAACGACGGTTTACGCCGTACCACCATCCACAACGAGGCTCTGCAAGCCGAGCTAGAGGTAAACCAGCAGCGGGTGGCGCAACTGGAACGGGACTGCACCCTGCTACAGCAACGATTTAACGACAAAGCCAATGCCCTGCAGCAGGCGGAAACCTCCTGTCGTGATCTGAAATCTCGCCTGCATCGCCAACAGCACTACACCTTGCAATTTAAGGCTGCTTTAGAAAAGTGCTTAAGTATGACGGGCGATCGGGAAGGGGGAGTGGCTCCCAGTCCATCCCCTGAGCATGATGCCGCTGAGGCTCAACCCGTAGCCATGCCAAAAATTCAGCAAATTCGCCCTTGGTCAGCCAACCAGACGGTGGCAGCTGATGCCCCTGCGTTGACGGATCTATTGCGTGGTCTTAAAGGTGCCCAGCCCCAGGCGGCAGAAACAGCTCAGGCACCAGCCCCGGAGCCTTTGCCCAGCCCCAGTCACACCGACCCCCCTGCCCCAGAGGTGTCGTTCTGGTCGTCCCCAGACCCATCAGCAGAGTCAGCGGCTCGGCCCTCCACGCCTCAGACCGATCCTTGGTTTGAGGCCCCCACCAGTGGCTCCGATGCGGCTCCCCAGACACCGGCAGCCGCATCGACTGAGGCCTCAAGCCCTGAATTTACCGAGCCTTCCCCCTGGGGAGAGCCTTTAGCCACCCCCGCCCCAGAGCCAGTGCCACCAGTGGCTGAAGTCGCCCCCACCCCACCCTTCGCTGCGTCGCCGTCGGCTACGCCAGCTCCAGCCACCCCGCTAGAGACGGCCCCCAGCCCCATACCAGCCATGGCCTCAGCTGCTCACCGCCCCAGCCCTGGTGCCTCGCGATCGCCGTCGCCGCTGGTCTACCCGCTGCGATCGCAGAAAAAAATCAAATCCATTGCGGCTGTTGAGTTACCCAGCTTTGGTCGCAACCCTCGCCACCGTTAATGCTCAGGCAATCTGAATAATGGCGGGTTCTGTGAGCTGGGGTTTACGGCTGACGGCCCGCGGCTCACGGTGACCCGTCTACCTTAAACCGGGAACCGCAAACCTTGCACCGTAGACCCGGTTGACCCGTCACTTCTGGCTGGTCAGACCACTCTAATCAGGTGATGCTTTACTGATGCCCGACCACCATCTGCAACAGGGTGGGTTCCCCCCCTGGCTGGTGGTATTTGTCGGCCCAGGCCCGAATCACCTGATCCAACTCCTTCAGCGCCGCCTGCCGGTCTTGCTCAGGAATATCTAATTCCTCCAAAACCCGCATGGTTCCCGATGCCCGGTTGGCCCATTCCCGCATCATCCGAAAATACTGAGCCGTGTCATCAACCATGGAATAGAGCCGTTCCTGGTCATCTTCTGGGGCATAGGACGAGCGCGCCAAACCATAGTAAGAGGTTCCCCAGTGGGCGTCGATACGGGTTACGGTGCCAGAATAAATCAGCCGTCGCCGGATGTGCTCAGCTAAGGCATCGCTGAGGGGCACACAGCGCTCAGCCGGTAGGTCATCCTGGGACTTTTCATGTAGAATTTCAATCAGCTCTAGAAACTGAAACGAATTAATAATTTGGGCATCTGGGCAGTCGGCCCCCAGCTTGTTCTCTAAATGGGACCGCTCGGCTGGGGATAGGGAGGTGCCGGATACCCGCGATCGCCCGGGCTGCCAGGGGTACCGGTTCAGCCACATGTAAGGAAACTGAATCAGATAGCGTGGCTCTTGAGAGCCCAGCATTTTCAGCAACTTGCCCTCAGTCAGCGCCTGACGCATTTCTTCGACAATGGCTTTTACCCGCTTGGGTTCGATGTGGTGCAGGTGCCCCGTCATCCGCAGGTTTTCCCCCTGCTCGACATAGGTCATATAGATGGCACACTTGGCTGCGGTTGCGGCCGCATCCAAGAATGCGCCGTGGCGATGCCCCCCCGTGCGCATGGCACTGAAGGCAATGTAAAGCAGAATTTGATCGATGGCGCTGGGGCTAAGGCGGCGAATTAACTCCTCGTCTTGAACCGTAGGCAAGGCTTGGGCCGCTGGGAAAAAAGAATCTGCCATCAGACACACGGTTGAGTACAACATCAATGGCTGGCTAGCACAATGACTGACTAGCGCCACACCACCAGAGAACTACCCGAAACAGGCCATAACTTTAGCCTTATTCAGGTAAAGATGAAAATAAGTTGTTTAGGGAAACTATAAATATTGGTTTGAGTCAGTCCTGAACGTCAGGAAGCTCTACTTACACCCCAGTCACAACTTTGCCCAGGGAACCCTGAGATCGGATACCTCAGGCGAGCTTTGGGGTTAAGAATCAATATACGCAGATGCACTCTTACCAGTTATACCGCTTTGCCGGTACCTTGGTCGCGCTAAATTCCGCGGCTGACCTAAAAACAGTGGCATTTCAGCGGCTCCTTAACTGACTGAACGGCCACGGTAGGCCGTTTGCTCTGAGGCGTTACCCCCTAGCCGACCGGTGCCACGGTAGGCCGTTTGCTCTGAGGCGTTACCCCCTAGCCGACCCGTACCCCGATAAGCCAAGGGGGTCACCATGGGCCTGTTCTGGGAGGTTTGATGAGTCGGGTCGGTACCAACCCGGCCACTACCCCGCCAACTCAGCAGCAACGGGGTTACAGCAGCCACCCGGCCACTACCCCGATCATCGTCATTGGGGTCAACGATATGGGTGTTGGTTGGTATACCTACCTCAACTCTGTGGACAAAGGTCAAGGTTGGCAAGGTGATTAGCAAGCCCAAACTGGTGGTATAGGCTAAGCGACCAATCACTGAACGGTTTAAAGACGTTTCCATAGGAGTGAGTTTCTTAGCGCTTCTACTCCTTGTTACGGAAGCAAACCACCCCAGTCAGGAAAATCTTTATACGTAAATTTGCGGATTTATCTGAATCTACACTTCCCCAGTCAGGAAAACCTGTGACAGCTTTGTACAGGAAGGCAGAAATATGACTCCCATTGCTGAGGGTGTCAGGTGCTAGAGCATTGGTACAGTATGTCAAGATCCCAGGGTTCTTAGGCGATCTCTAGGAAAGATTTTCCCTTGATGTAGCTCGATACCTGATGGGCAAGCAAGCTTTGCCCATCCTACGGGGGTATTTTGTTATCCAGAGATTGCCTTAGGCTGGTTAGCCATGAGTTTCGGGGCATCCCAGGGTTCTGCCCTGGGATCTGTAACGGCGTTCATCGCTACAGGGTGACAGGAGACTCGACATAAATGGTGGGATCCTGCACCGTAAATTCAATGCCGTAGGCCTGGAGTTGCTCGGCAACACTATCATTGGCTAGCTCTAGCAGCCGCTTGCGCAGCTGAATCGAGTTGTCGTTAGACCCCAGAATAAAAAACGTCACCCGGGCCCGATTAGCGCTGAACCGCTGCGATCGCCCATTGTCGTCCACCGCCCCGCCCGAAAAATGAATACTGGTGCTACCTGGATCAATGCCAAAGAGCGAGTTAGTGCACTTGGTCACCACCTGCTTGACCAAGGCCGCATCTTCTTCAGACAGCAGACGCACAAAGTCCAGATAAAGCAGCACCATCACCTTTTTGGCCCGACTAACATTTTCAATTTCTTCTTTAATTAGCTTTGAGTTGGGCACAATAATCAGCGTACTTTTGGCCGCTGTGCGAATTTTGGTGGAGCGCAACCCCACCGACTCGACCCGACAGAGTTGCCCATTATTCAACCGAATGTATTCGCCGGGAATAAACGGCCGATCCAAATAAATCACAATGGTGCTGAGCAACTGTTCCAAAATGGTTTGGGCGGCCAGCCCCAGGGCCACCCCCCCAATCCCCAGGCTGGCAATCAAACCGACAATGTTGAAGTTTTGACTTTGGGCAAAGGCCAGCATGGCGATAAAGCCAATCACCACATTCACCAGGGTCTCAAACACCAGCAACAACTCGTCGACTTCTCGCCCCAGGCGACGCAGCAAGTCGATGCCATAAATGCGCACCCCCTGCCGAAACAGGCGAGAGACCAACCAGGCCACACTGAAAATGGTGGCAAAATCCACAAAAGGCCGAAAAAAGTTATATAGCCCTGGGTATTCCGGCTGTAACCACACCATGGACAGGGAGATTAGTAAAAAGGTGCCAGCCATCCGAAAAGGCCCCTGAACCGGCTTAATAAAGTTGTTGGCAATGGGGCTCGATTGGCCCGGAGAGAAGCGATTCAGAAAAATCCTCACAATGCTGGGGGTGTAGCGGCCCACCAGGATGGACAACAGCAGAGCCACCAAAAACATGATGAAGTTGGGGATATCAGGTAGCTCGATTTGAACTAGATTTAGCAGGTCTTGAAGAATCACGAAGAAACAAGGCTATGGCTTAAACGGTAATCGGGGAATCGACATAGATAGTGGGCTCTTCCAGCTCAAAGGATATGCCATAGGCCTTGAGCTGCACCGTCAACTTTTGACTGGCGATGTCCAGCAGTTGGCGGCGGATATCCATAGACACCTCTCCTGAACCCAGAATAAAGAACGTAACTTGCACCTGGGTTAAGCGGCCGCCGTCCAGATCACGAAAGGTGATATCGGTACTGCGGGGGTCAATACCGAAAATATCCTGGGTACTTTCTAAAATTACCTGCCGAATTAGAGCCTGTTCTTCGTCAGTGACTCGGCGGTACACATTTAAATAAACTAGGGCCATCACTTTTTTGGCCCCCGAGAAGTTTTCTACAGTAGATTGAATAATCACGTTGTTGGGCACAATGGCCACAGTGCCCTTACCAGAGTTGCGGATTTTGGTAGAGCGCAGCCCGATTGCTTCCACCCGGCCAAAGGTGCCGTCGGACAACCCAATGTAGTCGTCGACCCCAAAGGGGCGATCCACATAAATCACAATGCCGCCGAGTAATTGCTCCAGCACCTTTTGGGCCGCAAAGGCGACCGCGATCCCCCCTACCCCCAGACTGGCCACAATGCCAACAATGTTTAGATTGTGGGCTTGGCCAAAGATCAAGGTGAGCACCACCACAATCGTGATGTAGGCCGCCACCCGCCCCAGCACCAGCAACTCACTATTGGTTTTGCGCCCAGTTTTGAGCGCGGCATCGAGCAGATATGAGTCGAAATAAGCCCGAAAGCTACGGATTAAAAACCAACCCAGGGCTAGGGTAAAGGCCAGGGTAATCGGCACCTCTACCCTGGAGTACCAGCGCACCTGCAAGTCTTGGTGGAGCACCAGCCACAGACCCGCATCTAGGAGCCCTATGCCAAGGACTACCCCCAGTAACCGCCGCTGGGGGTAGATCACGCGATCGTAAAATTCATCGGTACGATTGGAGGTGAGACGGCGCAGCAACCAGGTCACCCCCCGGGACCCCAAGCTACCCACCACCCAGGCCACTAGTGCCGTCAAACCCAGCAGACCTAACCAAAACAGGGCCGGATGCTCGCCGCTAAGGCGAAAAATCTGGGTGTAGAGCGTAGACATGGAGTAATTGATCGGATAAAGCACTTAAGGACATGTTTGTCCTTAGCCTTACCCTACTACAGAGGCGTTCTTTCCGGTTCCCCCGACCGACTGAGGCTGCCCTGGCCGTCAATCGCTGCTAGTTGGCGCAGGGCAGCTTTTAGGGCGTCAGTGCGGGTAGCCATCAACTGATCAGATGGCACAAACCGCAGCACGCCTAGCTTCTCTAAACGTTTTAGGGTTTTACCCCGAGCCCCCACCAAAAACACCTGACGTCGAGCCTCGATGGCGTCTTGAATGGCATTTTCCAATGCCAGGGCTGCGGTTACCCCAAGGTGGGGCACATCCTGTAGGTCCATAATCAATACATCATGGTCAGCCATGGCGGTGTGCTCCTGGGCGATCGCCCTGGCCACCCCAAAGATCATCGGTCCATTCAGATGAAAGACCAGAATTCGTCCCTTGGCTCGATCTAGCAGCGCCTCTTCTTCAGAGGTCAGGGGTAGGTCGCTGTCAAAGTCAGTCAGGGTTTTTACCTGCTCAGCCTGGAGGCTGCTAAGGCGATCGATTGTGAGAATGTTGGCGATAAACACCCCTACGCCCACGGCCACAATCAAATCCACAAATACCGTCAGAAACATTACCCCGTACATGATGGCGGTACCTTTCCAAGAGACATGATGGGCCCGTCGTAAAAAACTCCAGTCCAAAATGTCAAAGCCAACTTTAACGGCAATGCCCGCCAGCACAGCCAGGGGAATCACCTTGGTCAGCGGAGCGGCCCACAGCATCACTACTAATAAAATGCCTGCCCGCACCAGCCCTGATAAGGCCGTTCTACCCCCGGCCTGAATATTGACTACGGTGCCCATAGTGGCCCCTGCCCCTGGCATACCACCAAATAACCCTGACATCAGGTTGCCGATACCCTGACCAACCAATTCTTTGTTGGCATCACTTTGGGTGCGGGTGATGCTGTCGGCAATCATCGCCGTCAGCAACGCGTCGATGCAGCCCAGCATACCTAGCACCAGACCGTCAATCAGCATTGTCTTCAATTGAGCGGGTTGGAAGTGTGGCCACTGCAGGTTTGGCAAGCCGGTGGGAATTTCGCCAATCAACCGTAGGTCAGCCCCGGCGAAGACAGTCAAGGCCAGCAAGGTACCCGCCACCAGCACCAACAATTGCGGCGGCACCCAGCGCTTTAACGACTTGGGCATCAAAAACAATACTGCCAGGGACAGCCCACCCAGGGCTACTTCCGCTAGGTCTAGGGTACTGACCAACTCTGGTAAACGAGTCAGGGTGCCGATCACACCCCCTGGAGGGGCAGCATGGCCTAAAAAAGGCCCCAATTGCAGGATAATTAAAATAATGCCAATACCTGACATAAACCCTGAAATGACTGGGTAGGGCATCAGGGTGACATAACGCCCCAGTTTGAGCAAACCAAACACCACCTGAAACAGCCCTGCTAGCATCACCACAGTAAAGGCCATGGCCATGCCGTTGTCAGGGTTGGCGGCCATCATCTGGACAATAACGGCTGTGAACACCACCGTCATGGGACCAGTGGGTTCTGAAATCAGAGTGGGCGTCCCCCCAAACAACGCCGCAAAAAAGCCGACGATCACCGCGCCGTACAGCCCGGAGGCGGCCCCAGCCCCAGAGGCGACACCAAAGGCAAGGGCCATGGGCAAGGCAATCACCGCCGCTGTGACGCCACCAAATATATCGCCCCGCAGATTACGGAAATGTACACGATTCGTGATGCCCATGGCAGCACCTACATCCTTTGATTGATTTTAGTAAATGGTAAAGACTCTTGTATCGACTTAAGTCTATAAAAGAACGATAGCACCTTTGATTTAAAGATCTATCTGTGGGGTGATTGAATTTTCTGATGACGGTGAAAAGCGGCGCGAAATGTATCCCACCTCCTCACCTCCGCTTTCCCTCACGGGCTAGTTACCAGGGCGATAAATCGGTCTTCGTCCAGGCCCATTTTGTTAAAGGCCTGCCGTAGGCGGGCTGGAGTGACCGACGTAAAGGTGGTGTGGTTGGCGGTGAGCAGCTTCCCCCAAAACGCCGGTGCCCCAGGGCGATCGCTGGGGAACTCTGCCACCACCTCATGGTTGATGTCGCGGGGGAATAGGACGATGCGATCGCCCACCATCACCAGACTGTGGGGAATGCCCTGGTGTTGGAGCCGCTGTACCCAGGCGAACACCTCTTCGGCGGTGGCCTCGGCGGTGAAGACCATGCCTGGGGTCAGGTAGTCGGCCAGCACGGTCACCTGGGCCAGGGGCCGCAGGGCCGCTTGCTCTAGGGCGACGGGGTGGGCATGGAAGGCCGATTGCAGGTGGATGTGGTTGACCGATGCCCCAGCCCCTAAGCCATTGAAAAAGACGATGGTGCGATCGAGCTGACGAAATAGGGCGATCGCATCCTGCAAAAACCCCAGGGTCAACATTTGGGGGAAGTGGGGCAACACCGCTGGCCTGGTTGGGTGGACCGGCAGCCAGAGAAAGTGACCCGCTTTTTCGATCGGGGCCGCGTTGTAGTAGGCCTGCCAGAGGTAATGGTCGAGGCGCAACTGCATCAAGGGCCGTCGCCTGAGCAAGCTCAGGGGCTGCTGCGGGTCGGTGCAGAAAAACCGACAGTCGCTCACCTGGGCGGATAGGGGGGGCTGCGGTCCGGGGGGGCTGCGTTTTAACCCTGGCCGCAAGGCCCGGTAGCCGTTGTATTGGCAGATGTAACCGGCCTCGCCAATGGTCCGTTCTTCTACGGCGCCATCGATGGCCTGGGCCTGGTCCAGGTTTTTGGCGTAGAAGGCAAAGCCACTGTCATCAAGGCGAATGCCATAGAGGATGCGATCGCCCGCTTGCCAGCGACCGGCGCTGTCATCCTGGGGGGCGACAAACTGGTTGGTCACATCTCCAGCGGCGACAGCATCGGCCCAGGCCTGGTACAGCTTCAGGGTCAGTGGGTTCATAGGCTTGGCCCGTAACGAGTTACCTGAACACCATTGTGCTGGCTTTAGGGGCTTTCTTTGTACCAGTGCTCTGCTGCAAAGATGTCCCACCTACTGCTGTTAGCGCAAACATTTGCCTAGCCTGGATTTCCCTTTCATCCTCCTGCCCTTTATCCCTCCCCCCCTATTCTTTTTTCGTTCTTCCCTACCCCTGTCGCCACCGCAACAGATAACTAAACACCTCCCCCTGGTCTGGGGTCAGCAAAATGCCTGAGGCTGGAATGGTAATCAACTGGCTCCAGGTGGCTTGCTCGGCGTAGTTGAGCACATGCAGGGTGTGCAGGGTGGATTGCACCCCGGCGGGGGAGCCAATCACCAGGTGGCGCAACCGCTCTCGGCCCGGTTGGGGACTGGGGGTGGTCAGGTGCAGCGGACTCAGATCTCCGAGGTCTTGAAGACCTCGGAGATCTTGACGGGTAAAACACAACATAATCGGGATTCCTCCAAGAAACGATGGGTAGGAATCCCAAAAACTTGGCCACTCCCAGACAATGTGCAGTTCGGAGCGGCCACGAGTAAAATGCTACTCAGCCTCCGAGACAGCCTAGATCTGTCGAAGGGGTCAGCCACTGGTTGGAGGGCCTAATCTCCTTCCAGTGGCGCTTGACCAAATTTTTGGGAAGCTAAGACTGCACGCACACAGTCTTAGCTCAGTAAGGTAGCCCAATCGCGCCCTGGTTGCAAGTAAGAATTGTTACCGTTACCAGAAATCCCACTGTTAACCCCCAGAGTTCTTTCCCCTCGTTCCCATGCTCTGCGTGGGAATCCCTGGGGTCCGCTCGTTCCCATGCTCTGCGTGGGAATGCCCCCCCGAGGCTCTGCCTCAGGCTATGGGCGGCAGAGCCACCCCGGATAGGCACCCAGGCGGAGCCTGGGCACCAGAGACCCCCCAGAGTTCTTTCCGCTCGTTCCCATGCTCTGCGTGGGAATGCCCCCCCGAGGCTCTGCCTCAGGCTATAGGCGGCAGAGCCACCCTGGATAGGTACCCAAGAGATTCAGATCCCTGGGTTTTTCAAAAACCCAGGGATCTTTTTGCCGAGTCCGATTTTGCCTAATCGGTAAGTCCTTGGTCATCAGTTCGGTGTTCATTGCTGCCTGGGCGTTTCCAACAAGTCCGATTTTGCCTAATCGGTAAGTCTGCATTTGGGGTGTAACTATGACCCAGCCGCTTGAGTTTCCAACAAGTCCGATTTTGCCTAATCGGTAAGAGTGGGTAGATATGCATCAAGTCGTGTGCGCTGGCAAAGTTTCCAACAAGTCCGATTTTGCCTAATCGGTAAGGGTCAGCTCGTCGGTTTAACGCTGGCGGGTTTGAGTTTCCAACAAGTCCGATTTTGCCTAATCGGTAAGCTGGACCAACCTCATCAGAGCATTGGTTGGGGGGTGTTTCCAACAAGTCCGATTTTGCCTAATCGGTAAGTTTCCTTTGACCCCACAATCTCCCTCCCAACCTTCGTGTTTCCAACAAGTCCGATTTTGCCTAATCGGTAAGGTTATTTGCAGTTCTACCGTTCTGCGAATTCTCAAGGTTTCCAACAAGTCCGATTTTGCCTAATCGGTAAGTTATAGATGATGATACGCAGTGTGTAATTCGACATGTTTCCAACAAGTCCGATTTTGCCTAATCGGTAAGCCGTTACCTTTTCAGAGCCCTTGCCTGCAAATACGACGTTTCCAACAAGTCCGATTTTGCCTAATCGGTAAGGCTGGATCGCTGGAGGCATGTTTGCGCCGCTGCGAGTTTCCAACAAGTCCGATTTTGCCTAATCGGTAAGGCTCCAAAACGTGAGGTGGTGATCCGCCGCCTCACTAGTTTCCAACAAGTCCGATTTTGCCTAATCGGTAAGTATCTCCCTAGTCCAAGGTCATGATGGGGCCCAAGAGTTTCCAACAAGTCCGATTTTGCCTAATCGGTAAGAAGAGGCAAAAGCATTAATAGAGTTAGGAGCTCGTTTCCAACAAGTCCGATTTTGCCTAATCGGTAAGAGCTTCCGCCTTCTCCAGGGCCTAACCCTCGAGATGGATGTTTCCAACAAGTCCGATTTTGCCTAATCGGTAAGCTGTAATACTCATTATTGCAGTTGTAAACTCCTGGTTTCCAACAAGTCCGATTTTGCCTAATCGGTAAGCACTCTGGACCCCAAGCGCCTGCACCATCGCAAAAGTTTCCAACAAGTCCGATTTTGCCTAATCGGTAAGCTTTGGTAAACGTTCCGAATCGTAGAGATAACTTTATCGCGTTTCCAACAAGTCCGATTTTGCCTAATCGGTAAGGTTTTACCCGAGCAGCAATGCAAGCTCTCTGGGAGTTTCCAACAAGTCCGATTTTGCCTAATCGGTAAGGGTGCCTCTCTGAAACCCTTGCGAGGAGCCAGGTCCAGACCCCCAAAATTCTCGGGGTCCCAGACTGCTGTCAACAAAGGGGGGTGCGTTCTCAACAAGGTCGTGAAAAAATCGCTGTATCCCTTATGTGGCAAGGCGTCCGCTGGGTTCGACGAAAGAATGCGGGTTTCAGCCGTTGGCCGTACCCGACGAAAGCACCCCTGTATTGTAGCTATTACGCCCTCCAAAGTCGTTGAAATTCCTGTTGATTTGCCAAAAAAGTTTGAAAATCTCGCGAAGCTGAATCATTGGCCTCAGAACTTGGGAAAAAAGTAAGCAACTCTAAATATTTCCCAGCTTGTTCACCCCCTAGGGGATACATGCGGTGCCAAATACGACCCACACGAGTTTCTTTGGAACCTGGAGTTACTTCTTCACCCACATAACCTGAAACAGTGGTGCGATAAATATTAGCTTTTGGGGCTTGATATCGCTGAGTGGCAGCACCTATGCTTCTCTGCTCACGGCGTCTAGGGCCAGAACGACCATTGCGTGAAGATGCTGATTGACGCTGATAGCTGCTTTTATCATGCAGCCAGTCTAAGACCTTACTATCTCCATTACTCAGGCGTCCCCACACTTCCACCCTGCCTGGTTGCCAAACTTCCCGCCAAGCTGATGTTTTAGCATCTCTATATTTTGCTGATTTGAGGATAATGGGTGGATTGATATGCTGCATCAATCGAGCTTCATGGCGGGCATGGAATCCCTTAGGTTGACTATCAATCCATTCCCAGATAGCTTGTCGGGTCTCATCAATTAGGGTCGTCACATCAGCTAAACTCTGGATCGGTTGAGCTGCTTCATTACCCCACTGCCAATGACAGCCAATGGGATGTTTGGTATACCCTGGCCGAAAAATGCTGTGGTCTGCCCGTCGCCAAGACTTGCCAAAGCCCCCTAGAACTACGGCAAATTCAGTCAGCTTTTGCATCAGTCGGGCCAGTACCTGCTTCTGTCTGGCATCTTGCGGTTGACGAGCTAAGCGCCACTGTACGGTACAGGCTACGTCGTAGAACGTCACTAAGTCAGGACTGCCTGTGTAATGATCCACCTCCCGCAAGTCCTGGCGTTGCCACTGCACATCCAGGGCGACTAGTCCTTGGGTGCCGTTGCCCCGGACACCGCCAAAGAGAGTTTCTACTAACGCTTCAGCACTATCATCCCAGGCGACAAACCCACCAAACAGCCGCAGTGCATGGCCCCTTAAGGCAGCTTTGAAGATATTAGGCCGAATTTCTGGAGTGCCATTGCCTAGCAGTATTGGCGCTACCCCCTGTCCTATGAGGCCCGTTTCATGCAAAACATCCTTTGCCAGTGATGCTACAGCCTCCTCTGCAAACTGACCATAGCCACTGGAAACCCGGCAGCCTAACCCCTGGGCCAGGGCTTGCTCCCAAAGCTGCCAGATCGTGTCCCATTCTGTTGCATTTAGGGGCTGAGTACTGGAGATTCCGAACCTTAAGGCTGTTTGTTTCAGGGAAATGACAGAAAATGCGCCCCCTGATTTGGATTTGCCTCTAACCTGCCAGTCTTGCTGAGGATGGGTTAAGTCGATTAGGTCGTTCTTCCAGCTTTGATCAGCTGGATAGCCCCCATGAAAGCGCAATATCCCTGGGCGAAAGTCACCATTTTCCAGTTCCTTACCACAGTAGCGATCCCTTTGTTCTGTCTGGGCGGCCGAAAAGACTCGCCGAAACGCCCCTTTCATAGAACTACCAGGTATTAAAGGCCAACCACCAGCACCCATTACGGGTCGAATTAGGTCTTCATCTTGGCCGCTGTTGCTGACTAAACGCCATTGAATACGATAGGTTCTTGTAGCTACTGATTCGTCAAAATTCGGAATCTCTGAATCTACAAAATTTCGCCATTCGTCGGTCCATTTGATGATGTGAGGCTCTTGGCGTTTCTTTAGCCGTTGCAACTGACAGCGATGCTCAGTTTGAGCACGAAACATTTGGGGAATGCTGTCAGCGATGTCTGTGGTCATAGTGTTTCCTCATCTTCTGCAAGGTCCCCAGCCGCCAGGATGGTGGCCACCGTCAGGTCTAGCCCTGGGAACGTGGGCGATATCAGCGGCTGGGAGCTGACGAAAACGGTCTCCTCGTACATGCCTTCCTGCCATTGCAGCACAGTCACCTTGGCCTGTAAGGGATCGACAATCCAGTATTCTGGTACGCCCAGGGCGGCATATTCAGTGCGTTTATAGCGATAATCGCGGGTCACCGACTCTGGGCTGACGACTTCGACAACCAGTAGCGGTGGGGTCGAGAAAATTAAGGCGTTTCCCTGTCGCTCTCGGGCTTGCTCTAGGGTGACGACGCAAACATCGGTCAGTCGAGATTTGCGAATGCCGGTTCTTACTCCGGCTGCTCTAAAACAGAGCCACGGCTGCCCTAGCTGTTGAATGGCGGCATCTAGGGCCTGTTCTAGACACTTGGCGATGAGGAAATGCCGAAAGGTTGGCGGGGTCATTTCGACCAGTTCTCCATCCACGAGTTCGTAGCGGGCGGCGGTGCCGTCGTCGTAGGCAACATAGTCTTCAAAGCTCAATAGTGGGGTGGTGGTGGTCATGGCGACTTTCGCTGCCTGCTCTAGGACATGGGTGGCGCTGATTCGGGGCTGGTGGGCAGTGCCCACCCTACGGGACTTCTGCCTTTCTTCACTAGGTCTATTATGATTTGTACCGCTGGGTCCACCAAACCAGGCAATCGCAGAGCTGCGTGAGGACGGCTTGGGCTACCCGCCGATCTTCCAAGGTCAATATCACCTCTGTTTCACCCACTTTTATCGGTACAGATCCCCAAAACTGCCCGGCAATCTGCTTCAGTTCTTCAGGTTTCCCGCCTTTCTTTAGCGGTTTCGGCAGATGGATCTGCGCCTCACCCATGGTCTTACGAAAGACTTTCCAGGTATCGTGCCAGTAGAGCCCCTTATCCCGCTCGTCCTTTTTGTTTTTTGACAGCAGCCGTACATGCTCGCCCCAGAACCGCTCTAGGCCAAAGGCTACCGTCGTTCTCATTTTGTAGGACTGGTTGAGGGAATCCTGCGATCGCGCCAAAGCATCCAGCACCAGCTCCTGGGCAATTTCATCTAGCTTGTAGGTATGCCAGGTCATCTTAAACCCCTCCTAAGGTCACACGACAATGGCCGAAGCCAATGGACTCCAGCCCACCAAAGTACAAATCCTGGGTTGGCTGGCGTTTATTTTCAGCTTCCATCCCAAAGGGTTGCCAATCCGGCAGCTTGAGCGCCACCGGAAACGCCAGATAGCTGCCCTCTGGCAACGCTTCCACGTTGAAAAATGCTCCCCCCGCCACCTTTTTTTCAGTATCCGCCAGCTTCACTCGGGTCTGCCGAAATAGGGCCATGTCGTGGATCATGGCGATGTCATTGTCATCCACAATCACCACATCTTTGGCGTTTAGCCCCTGGCAGTGCTGAATCCAGGGCGTGATCTCATCCTCCTCTACCAGGTTAGGAATCTCCAAATAGCCCAGGTTAAAAAACAGCAGCTTGCGATCGGGCTTGTCTGCCTCCCCTGGAATCGTTTTTCCCTCCAGAGTTTTAGCTGCGGTGTAAGCATCGGGCACGGTGGCTGTAATGCTGGGATTCATCAACTTGTAGCGAGCCAGCAATCGGGGAGAGCTAACCCACACCACGGGTTGCCCTGGGCAAAATACCGGCAACCACAGCAATGAAGCATATTCAAACTTCACCAGCGCCTCAGTGGTGCCGCCATCGTTCTGACCCTCTACAGCTTCATGGCCGTACCACAGGTGTTCATTAAAGGCATTGGGTGCCTGCCAATTGTGAGGTTTAGCCTGGCTTTCTAGCCATTTCAGCCGAGGAACAAGGGTTGTCTTGCCGTCTTTCTCGACTTCAATGTCCTGTTGGTACGGGTCAGGAATCTCGATGCCCTGATCGGCCAACTGTTGCTCTAGCCATGCCTGGCGCTGACCTCGCATATCGGCGCGAAAGCGACCGCGAATGGAGCTGCCGGGGATAATGCCGGTCTGGGTGAACTGGTCTCGAAAGATCAAGTTCAGGTTGCCGGTTTCTTCTCCGGCGCTGGCCCCCACATGGAGCGGGGCCAGGGTTTCGATGATGCCGTAGGCTTTCTGATACATAGGGAAATAAAGAATAACGAAAAAAAGAACGTCGTTGGTCAGGCAGCCGACAGGGGCAAGGCCAGCCCACAGCCCCAGCGCTTGAAGGAATAGCCCTCCTTTGGGAACTGCTCTGCGGGCCATTGCAACCAGGGGGGAAGCGATCGCTCCATCACATAGACACTCCCAGAGGGAACAGCATAACGACCTCGGGACAGAAGTTTCGGTTGTTTTTCTTGGTGTATATCGTTACCGGCCTCATCTTGTTGATTGCCCATACGAAACCGAAATGGCCGAGGGCGCTGGGTCAGCAAAGCCTGAACCGCGTTGCCATCTGGCCAGGAGAGAGAACCCGTGTCTTTATGGCGGCAGGGAGCCCGGTAGGACAGACGATTTGACCCCCACACCCCAGGGCAGACCAGCGAGAAATGATCGCCCACTGGCTGATCCAGCAGCGATCGCACGTACTCACCAGGTTGAATTTTGTGGGATGTGATTTGCACCAGGTGACCCTCCCCCCCAAACCGATAGACCGAGTTCTCTGGCAGGGGGGCATTGCTCAGGTACACCAGGCAAACCTCTGGGTCGAGCTGGATGCCGTATTCCAGAAATAAGCTGCCAAGATCGCCATTTGAGCCCACGCTGCGCCGTTCCTCCTCCCGCAGGCGAGGGTGCAGGTGGGGCACTGGCTTCCAGGGCGCGTCTCGCACGGGAATTGGGTCAAAGGGCTGGGGCGATCGCAACGTCGCCCAATCTTTCAACCCTATCCAGGTGTCTGCTTGACGGTGCTTGTAGTCCTTGTCCTGATCGTTGACAAAGGATTCAGGCTGCCAGCGGCCATCCCGCCAGACCAGCCGATGCCGAATGTGATGGTCTCGCACCCAGGCATGAAAGGGAGTGGGCACATAGATATTCTCTGGCTCGGTGGTCTTGGCCCAGAACGGCCCGGCTAGTAGCAGCGCCCCCAGAATGTCGGGCTGGTCTCGATATTGGGCGGCATAGATCCCCGACAGGGTGGGGGTGTCGGGGGGAAAGTGGGCACCCGATCGCCCCACCAGGTTTTCGGGAGACAAAAATCGCCCCTTGCTGCCGTAGAGCAACCCCAGGGGATGGATCAAAATCCGGTGGGTGAACTGGGTAAAACGAGGGTTATTCGAGGCATTAACCATGGTCAGGCGGCAGTACGGTGATCAGCTTGGGTTTGGTCGGTAGGGTTAAAGAGGTGGAAACCCACCTCGGCCAGGGCAATGACCCAGGCATTGAAGGCGGCTTGTTGTTGGTCTAGGCCAGCGTCTTTCAGGTCGTCGCTGAGAATGCCGCTTTGGCTGTCCTGGGTCCAGAGGAGGCTATGTGCGCCAAACAGCGCCTCAGGATTGCCCTCCAACAGGGCTTCCCCGGTATCTGGATCGACAAAATAGAGGTTGAACAGGGCCAGGGCCACCTGGTGATTACCCCGAAACCCATGGCGAGCTTTGAGGGTGGCCACATCGTTATACAGGTGGGTCCAGTTTTGGTGTTTGGGATGGGGGCGATGGGGAGAACGAGCATGGCGATCGCAATATCCCCCCACAATTTTGGGCAATAGCCACCAGGGACAGGTCCATTCCAGATAGGTACCGCTGCTGAAGAGCACCCGCAGGCACAAGCGATCGCGCCCACTGTGCTTGGCAGTTTGTTCCGCCAGTTCGCAGTGCTGCAAAATATCTCGCTGGGGCACCTGGGACGACGCCCAGACAAACCCCACACTGGGCGTCACTGGCTTGATGTCTTCGATCCCTCCGTCACCCCGATGCCAGACATTTTCTTTAAAGCGGCATAGCCATGCGATCGCCTGGCCAGGATTTTCCGCCGGGTGAAACACCCCCAGGAAGTCGTCCCCCCCGGCAAAGACAATCCGCCCCTGATTCTGGTCGAAGCTGTCTTTCAGCCCTTTGCCCCACCGTCGCATTTGATGGCTGAAGCCACTCAGGTTTTGGGCTGCGGTGGCCGGATTTTGAGTAATGTCTCGAATATGGTGCCCGGCGCGATCGCCATCACCGCGAAACCAACCCATGGGTAAGTCGGTCTTCCACAGGTTGACCTCCTTAAAGCTCTTTGGCAATTCCTCTAGCAAGGAGTCGTCGCCACGCTGTCGGGCTAAATCAGGAATGGTCCTAGCCACAGTCCGCAGGGTAAACAGCCGCTTGGTCAGTTCCGGAATGCTGAGCTGCTCTCGATGGGTGACAATAGCTTCCCCTAATGCCTCAGCCAGCTTCTTTCTTAAGGTTGAATGCTCTGGATGATCAGCGGCTTCGGCCCCCGGTAGCCCGACCTCATAGCGCGTTGCCAACGTGCGTAAGCGAGCAGCGGGGTCTTGGCGGAAATTAGCTAAGTCGTCTTCTAAAATCGCGGCCCCAATTTTCTGGTTCAGTACCTCGAAGAAACTGCGAATCTGCTGATCAGCCTCGGCCATCGATCGCCGCTTCGGCGCAATATTCAGCCCTAGCCCTGGCCAGGCAATGGCATCTGCCCCCGATAGGGTCGAGCTTTCCCCCACCCAGTTGATGCCCACCCAGTCGCGATCGCTCTCTTCCTCAACAATCGCCGCCAACGCCTCTGAAATACTGGGTCTCTGCACCCAGAAAAATTCCCAAGCATGGGTTTTCCACTGCTGCCAATCCCGATCCCAGGGGAGAGTGTGGGCCGGACTGTCAGGCCATGACCTTGCTTGAACCCACTGCTTGTAATGGTTATCAATCCACTCCTGACGTTCGGTGCAAACCCAGGCCCGGCAGGCATCCATAATTTGCCCCCAGGCTTGCAAAAAAGCAGCCCTGGCCTGGGCCTCCGTAAAGTCGCCCTGAATCACAATCTGATCGGGGGTGCCCATGCGAATATTTATCCGGGCCGGAGAGATGACCGCATCTTCGCCTAAGGCTTGGCGGGCTGCGCCACAGACCGAATCAGCCAGGTAAGACAGAATAAAAGAACTGCCATATAAGTCCCGCAGCTTGCGGGTTTTTTCGATAAATTCTGTGACCGGGGAAAAGGTAATTGCGGTAAACACCGGTTCTGCCATGGTCATTCATCAATAAAACGAACAATATAGAAAGCGACTCGGGCGCTAGCCGGACCTAGCTAACTTGATCTTGGGCGGCTTTAGCCTCTTGAACCAGGTCTTCAGCTGCTTTATTCATCAAATCTTGATTCTCATCCCGCAGACGGCGGTAAAACCAATTAAAAATCAATGGACTAGCGGCACGATTCTTAAAAATGGCGTCCTGTAGCCCAACTGAATACTGATAGAGCGTATCCGGGGTTTCCCGATTATTCAGCGCCCTTTGCCAAATATCGTTGACCCTATCCCTCAGCTGATCGAGCCGGTTGGCGGCCTCCATGTTGTCTCGGTACTGGGTGATGCCCAGCACCAGGGCCGGAATTAAAGGGGCTGCCACCACCAGAAAGAAGCTTTCCAACGTCAGTCCGCCAGCCACTCCCACCAGCAGCACCACCACCGCGAAAATGGATAGGAGCATAATCACCCAACTCGCGTATCGCCGCCGCAAATCAGCATCCCACCAGCAGTTGGTGCGCTGACACACGAGTCGCGCCAGGGGCAACGATAGCTGGCTTACGTTGGGGTACCAATCCCTGAGTCGCTCATAGGTCGGGTTAGTTTTGCGATAGCGCCGATCTGCCCGGTAAATGACTTCAGGGTCAGGGGGTTGGCCAATATTATGAAAATCTTGCCAGTTCAGCTGAAAGAGATCGCAGTCGAAAAGCTGCTGTACTTTAGCCGCTTGCTTTTGCAGTTTTTTCTGGGTTGGGGTCAAATAAAACAGCCCCAGCAAGGTAACCAAAATCCCCCACAGGGCTGCATAAATCTGCAAGGTGGGAAATGCCGCGACCACCAGCACCCAGACCAGCACCAGGGGCACACTCAGCAGCATATGGATTCCCATCAGCCGTTTGGCCTCTAGATAAAGCTGACTATAGGCCCCCAGCCGTTCAAGCTGTTGTGGTTCGTTTTGGGCCTGGGGAATTGCATTGAGATAAGTCATAGGATGGGGCAATGGCTGGAGCAAGGCCGTTAATCTTGGCAAGGTACAAGATAATGGCCGTCATAGGTTCTTTCACGTTCCCCTACGGTAATTCCGGATCGGGAAAGTAACTTAATCTGTTTAAGCTTTGACACGCAAGTCCTCAATCAAGCGATTTATCATGCGTCTGTCCCCCCTACTCTTCGAGAAGCGCAAAGCGCTACCTCCCGTTCTGGGAGGAAGGGGCTGGGGGATGGAGAGCAAAACAGGGTTGCGCTATGCTGGCTCCATACTGGCGATCGCCCCATCCATGGAAATTCCTATGGTAACCGTCCCTCTCCCCGACGCCCATCCCATCAGCTTCACCGAGTTTCTGGCCTGGAAACCCGAGAATTTCCCCTACGAACTGCACCACGGTATTCCCATTGCTATGCAGCCCACCAGCGATCATGAAGAAGTTATTGCTTTTCTAAATGCTGTACTGCTGGTCGAAGTGCAGCGGCGACAGCAGCCGCTGATCTTGCCCAAGCAAGCGTTAATCAAGCTGCCGGAGGAAGACACCGCCTACTTGCCTGATATTGCCTTGGTCAATCGTCCAGCCCTATCCCAAGAACCCCTTTGGAAAAAGGCATCGACCATTACCCAGGGCAGTTCAGTGCCGCTAGTCATAGAAGTGGTGAGCACCAACTGGCGGGTAGACTATGGCAAAAAGTTGGTTGATTATGAGGCCCTGGGCATTGTCGAATATTGGATTGTGGATTATCTAGGATTGGGGGGACGCCGCTACATTGGCAATCCTAAGCGTCCTACCTTGTCGATCTATACCCTGGTTGATGATGAGTACCAGGTCAACCAATTTCGCGGACCCGAGGTGATCCAATCGGTGTTGTTTCCAGAGCTGGCGATCGCAGCTGAAACTATCCTACAGGCTGGCAAAATGCAAAGTCTTTATGATGGCCGTTGATCTTTTGGGCCTTTTCCCAGCCATAGGGCACTTTGGGATGACCATCAGGCGATCGCAACCACAGTTCATCTCGCCTTTTTCAGCGAACTAACTACCCCCACCATCGAGTTCGATACCCCAGAGTTTTCCTGGGGCCAATCTGCTGTCTTTTGCTAAAGGCGAGTTCTACCATCCTATGGAGAATACGCTATGTGTGATCTTTATCTGGTCGAGCAGGGTACCTATCTGCGCAAGGATCAGGGGCGCTTTGTGCTGCAGTCACGCCGTGACGAGGATCTAGAAATTCCGATTCGTGAAGTCGAGCGGATTTTGCTCTTTGGCAATATCCACCTCAGCACCGCCGCGATCGCGATCTGTCTGGGGCGGCAAATTCCAGTGGTGTTTTTGAGCCAGACTGGCCAATACAAGGGCCATCTTTGGGGGGTTGAGCGAGGTGATCTGGAGGCCGAGCGCCGCCAGTTCGGCCAGTATGCTGACGTCACTTTTCAGCTAGAAACGGCCCGTAGCATGATCCGGGGTAAGTTGACCAACTCTAGACAGCTTTTGCTACGCCTGAACCGTAAGCGTACCTTGGAGCCAGTGGCTCAGGTGATTGAGGGCATTCAGCGAGATGTTGCCGCCCTAGAGCGGGCCGAAACCCTAGATCAACTGCGGGGCTATGAAGGGATGACGGCGGCGCGCTACTTCCCGGCCCTGGGGCAGTTAATGATCAATCCAGATCTGGTCTTTATGAAACGCAACCGTCGCCCACCCAAGGACCCGATCAATTCATTGTTGAGTTTTGGCTACACCCTGCTGTTCAACAATGTTATGAGCTTGATTTTGGCGGAGGGGTTAAACCTAGGGTGTTGATTATGCTGGGGTAGTCGCGGCTACTTTTCATGCTACTTCTGTGTCGCCTGTTTTGGGATTCAAAAC